>NZ_JBLTWP010000004.1:0-540168 GCF_049889035.1 Sphingomonas eleionomae
GCGAAAACGGCCCGGTCCGGCAGCCCAGAAACTGCCGGACCGGGATTAACCAGATTTTCAGCCCTGGTGCGGTATCCACAGGGCATCATGTTGAATATGGTGTGCCAGATCGGCGTCGTGCCGCCCCCAGCCGTGGATGGCCGTCGCCATCCGCGCCATGAGGTTGCGGTAGGCGCGGCGATGCGCACGGCGGGCCAGGGACGCTTCGGCGCCGTGCTTCAGGACCTGTCGGTTGCCGGATGCCGAATCGTCACATCCACCCCGATGCACGTCGGCGAGCGTGTGTTCGTGCGGCTGCCGGGATTTCAGGCATTTGTCGGCGAAATCGTGTGGATCGAGAACGGTCAGGCCGGTGTCCTGTTCGATGTCGCGCTGCATCCGGCGGTTGTCGACCACATCTGTCAGCCGACAACGCGTCGCTGACCCGCGGCGAGCCGGACGATCAGCGTTTGGCAGCGAACGCCATCACCTGCTGCATCATCACATCGATCCCGCCCGCCGATTCCGCCAGCCAGTCGCTGTTGCCGACCGTGTTGATTGCAACACCCATTGGCGTCGGCCAACCGCGAAGGGCGTGAACGACGGTCCGCAGCGCTTGCATGGTCGATACCGCCGCCTGCCAACCAGCCGCTGTGGCGATCACGCCGACCGGCAATCCGTCCAGATAGGGGCGGGCATCGCCCCGCGTCAGTTCGATATGATCGAGCGCGTTCTTGACCAGGCCGGACAAGGTGCCGTGATAGCCGGGCGATCCGATAACCAGTCCGTCCGCCGAGCGCACCGTATCGATAAAGGCGCGGATCAGATCATTGTCCATCGCCGATTCCGGGTCGAAATTCGGGAAATCGATCGCCGGACCGGTCAGCAAGGTGGTGCGCGCGCCCGCCGCCTGAGCCGCATCCAGTGCGCGGGACAGGGCGGCGGCCGTACCCGACAACGGGCGGAGCGTGCCACCGATGGCAACGATATGCGGCTGGGTCATGCGGTGGAGCGCTAGCCCATGGCTGCACCGCTTTCCAGAAGGATTTACGGCCGCCTGCGTCAGACGCGGACGGAGCGCCACGCCTCTGCAATCTCGGCAAGATCGGCGCCAACCCGGCGAAATGGTTCCGGATCGCCGCCAAGGCTGGCGTCGATCACCTGTTTCCGAAGGCCGGAATAGAGCGTGGCCAGCGTGCGGGACACATCGCCGCCGCGATCGAAATCCAGCCCCGCCTCCAGCGCGAACAGGATGGCAATGGCGCGGGTCACCCGATCGCTCTTCATCTTGAAATTGCGGTTTTCCGTCGCCCATGCGGCCGTGGCGAGTGCGCGGATCAACTCTTCATAAAGCAGCGTGACCAGCGCATGCGGATCCGCGCCGCCTGTCCGCCCGGCCAGATCGACCGCGCGATAGACGCGTTCCGGGTTCGCCAGTCGGGATGGCTTGGTCATCGCGTTCAACGCTGGGCGTTCCACGCGTCGATCTGCTGGGTCAGGAAGTTCTGCGTCGATTTATAGGCGGCAACGCGCGCGTCCATGCTGGCAAACTGCCGGGTCATCCGGGTACGCGCGGCCTCTGCCTGCTCGGTCGCCTTTGCCTGCTGATCGGTCAGGTCGCTTTGCTGGCGATTATATCGCTGTTCCGATGCGCCAAGGCCGGTGGACCGGCTGGTCGCGGCGGTCGAGATGGCGAACAGCGCGCCCGACAAACCACCGGTTCCGGCTGCAAACATCCGGCCGACCGCCTCGGGATAGCTGGTCAGCGCGCGGTTCAGCTGGGCGCTGTTGACGCTGAGCGATCCATCGCGGGCCGTGGCGACACCAAGTTCGGCGAGGGTGCGCGGCGCCTTGCCATCCGCCGGGATCAGCTGGCGCAGGGACAATTCGCGCATCGCCTGCATCATCGAACGGGCGCCGGGATCAGCGCGCAGCGGACCGGAAATCGGGTCCGTCGCCTCCCGCAGCGCGGAGTAAAGCTCGTTATAGGTGGTGACAACATCGTTCACCGCCTGGCGCAGATTGTCGGTCGGCTGCGACGCGCCGATCTTGATCGTGGTGCCCGTGCTGGCCGAAACCAGATCGAGGCGGACGCCGGGGATCAGATCGGAGATGCTGTTCGTCGACCGGCGAACGGCAACGCCATCGACCGCCACAACCGCATCAGCGGCGGCGGTGCCGATGTTCGTGCCCGTCGCCCCCACGCCGATGGCAAGCGCCGACAGGCCGGGGGCGGCCTCATCCTCCGTCGCGGTGAGCCGGAACGCCTGTGCCGCACCGCTCGCCCCCTTAAGAACCAGGCGCGCGCCTTCGCTGTCGGCCACGATGGAGGCGGTGACCCCCGCCTTGGCAGCGTTGATCGCGTCGCGGACCCCGGTCAGGCTGTTGTTGGTTTCGTCGATCGTGATGTCGATTGCGGCCGAAGCGCCGGCGGTAAAGCCGGTCATCGTCGTGCCGGACACGGTCGCCGTGCCGAATTGAAGGGACAGCACGCCCGTGCCGATCGCGGCGGCGGGATCCGTTACCGGATTGGCAAAGGCAACCTGTGCGGCGGCAAGCTGGCGCACCTCCACATCCGCGTTCAACGACGTGATCTGCGCCCCGTTCAGACTGGTGGCGCGCACGATGCTGGTGTTGCTGCTGGTCGCTTGGGTGGTCAGCGTGCCGCCACTGACGAGCTGAGACAAGGCAGTTGAAAAGCCGCTGATGCCGCTTTTCAGCTGCGCGACCGTCGACAGCTGCGTCGTCAGCGTTTCCTGACGCTGTTCAAGCTGGGCGTTCTTGGCCGCGAACTGCGCCTCGACCAGGCTGTTGACCAGCGCGGTCGTGTCAATCCCGGAGCCGGTGCCCAGCGTCTTGGTGATCGATTCAACCATGGTCCGTATCGCCTTGCGCTATTCCCAACCAGAAACGACCGAACGTCCGCCCGGCTTTAGGGTTTTCGGCTGAGTTGATTGCCATTTTCGTCGAACCAGGCGGTGCTCGGCACATCGATGTCGGGCAGCGCCGGACGCGCCGCGGCGTTGATGTTGAAGATGAAGGCAAGGACGGTGGCGATCGCCATGTACAGGTCGTCGCGCACCTCCTGCCCCTCGCGGCTGGTGTAATAGACCGCGCGGGCGAGCGTCGGATATTCCAGCACGGGCTTGCCCATTTCGGCGGCCAGTTCGCGGATGGCGAGTGCGGTGTCGCCGCGCCCCTTTGCTACCACGACCGGCACCATGTCCTGACCCTGCACATAGCGCAGCGCGACGGCGAAGTGCGTCGGGTTGGTCAGCACGACGTGCGCCTCTGCCACTGCCTTGCGGAACCCGCCCTTCAGGATCTGGCGCTGGCGCTGACGCTGGGCGGCCTTGTTCTCCGGATTGCCTTCCGATTCCTTGTGCTCGTCCTTGATTTCCTGCTTCGACATTTTCAGCCGGTTCATGCGGCGGATGATCGCGATGGGCAGGTCGATGGCGGCGATGGCGGCAAGGCCCGCTGCCATGGCGAAGACGAGATAGATGAAGGTGTCACCCAGCGCGCCCATCGCTCCGGGCACGTCGGACGCCATCAATCCCGTCATGTCGTGCGCCGCAGACCACAGGATCGACCCGCCGATCGCGCCGAGAAGGATCGCCTTCAGGATGGCCTTGCCAAGCTCGATCCAGCCCTGCGGCCCGAAAATCCGTTTGAGGCCCGCGCCGGGATTGATCCGGCTGGCCTTGGGTGCCCACAGCTTGCCATTGAAGCGCAGGCCGCCGATCCCCGCCTGCGCGAACAGCGCCGCCGCTGCGGTCATCGCCAGCAGGCCGCCCAGCGACGGGGCGATTTTCCACCCCGCCTCCAGAATCGGCTGCCAAGGCTGAAAATCCTCGATCTCGCCGCGCCCAAAGGCAAAGCTGGCGCGCATCAGTTCCTTGCACGCGCCCAGCAGCGACGGTCCCAGCGTCGCCATCCACAGACAGCCGGCCAGAATGACAATGGCCGCGCTAAAATCCTGGGATTTAAGGACATCGCCGTCATCCAGCGCCTTTTGGCGGCGTTTCTGGGTTGGTGCTTCTGTCCGTTCGCCGGCGGTCTCTGCCATCAGCCGAACACCAGGTTCTGCGTGGCATCAAGCCCTTCGCGGACGATGACCTGCATGTAATCGCCCATGGCGGGCAGCGCGACGAACAGCGCGACGACGCCGACCAGCAAGCTGGCCGGCAGGCCGACGGCGAACAGATTGAGCGACGGGGCCGAGCGGGACAGCATCCCGACAACCACGTTCATGCACAGCAACAGGAACCCGACCGGCAGGGCGAGCAGCAGCCCGGCGGCAAAGGCATAGCCGCCGAACATGGCAATGTCGCGCAGCCGCTCTGCCGCCAGCCATGAGGCACCGGGCGGCATCACCTGATAACTGCGCACGATCAAGTCGACGAGGATCAGGTGCCCGTCGACCGACAGGAACAACAGGGTCAGCAGGACCGACAGGAAATTGCCGAGCGCAGGGCTTTGCTGGCCGTTCTGCGGATCGACCGCGGCCGCAAAACCGATGCCCATCGACATGCCGATAGTTTCAGCCGCGACCAGCGGAGCGGCAAATGCGATCTGCAGGACAAAGCCGAGTGCCAGGCCGATCAGCGCCTCTGCACCGATCGCTAGAAAGGTGGTCAGCGAGAAAATCTCTGCCGGGGCCTGAACCGTCGTGACGTTGAGCGTCAGGATGCCGATGGCGGCCGACAGGATGACCCGCACCTGTACCGGGACAGCGACTGCACCGAAGACCGGGGCGGCCAGAAACGCCGCGCCGATCCGCACCATGGTGAAGACCAGCGCCCAGAGCTGAGGTTCGATCGAGAGGCCGAAGCCGAGCATGTCAGTGCAGCGTCCGGCGATCCCCGGCGCCGGACGGCGCCGTCAGCGGTGGCAGGGTGATCGCGCGCGGCCGGGACGGCCAGCGCAGCGCGCCAGTCGGCGCGGGCGCGACGGCGGGACAGGGTGTCATCGAACCAGCTCCGGAATGCGTTCAAAGATGCTGATGGTGAAATCGCCGAGCAGCGACAGGATCATGCTGCCGAACACGACCAGCGAGACGCCGACGATCGCCAGTTTCGGCACGAAGCTGAGCGTCTGTTCGTTGATCGACGTTGCCGCCTGGATCATGCCGAGGATCAGGCCCGACAACAGCGCCGGGATCAGGATGGGCGTGGCGGCCAGCGCCAGCACCCACAGCGCCTCGCGCGCGACAGAAAGGAAGTAATCGGCGTCCATGTCAGGTCATCCGGCAAAGGGGTGATAGGTCGTGTCGGTCGAGCGCGCTCATGTGACGAAACTGTTGGCCAGGCTGCCCATCGTCAGCATCCAGCCATCGACCAGCACGAACAGCAGAAGCTTGAACGGCAGGGAAATGATGGTGGGCGACAGCATCATCATGCCCAGGCTCATCAGCACGGTCGCCACGACAAGGTCGATGATGATGAAGGGCAGAAAGATCAGGAAACCGATCTGGAACGCGGTCTTCAGCTCGCTGGTGATGAAGGCGGGCAGCAGGACCGAGAAGGGCACGTCGGCCGCGTTCTGGAACGGCCCCGTCTTGGCCATGTCGGCGAACAGCTTGATATCCTTCTGACGCGTCTGCGCCATCATGAACCCGTGCAGCGGCTTGCCCGCCAACTCGATCATCTGGGTCGCGCCGATCTGTCCGGCGGCATAGGGCTGGATCGCGGTGGTGTTCATCCGTTCGATGGTGGGCGCCATCACGAAAAAGGACAGGAACAGCGACAGGCCGATCAGCACCTGATTGGGCGGCGTCTGTTGCAGGCCAAGCGCCTGGCGCAGGATCGACAGCACGATCAGGATGCGGGTGAAGCTGGTCATCATCAACAGGATGCTGGGCAGGATCGTCAGCAGGCCCATGATGATCAGGACCTGCAGCGACAGGCTCAGCGGCGCATCGCCGCCGCCAAGGTCGCCCAGCGCCCGATCGATCGCATCGCCCGCACCCGGCGCCGCAGGCGCGGCTGGCGGGACGGGGGCGGGGACGGCGATGCCGGCCGCGTGCGACGGATCGGCGATCAGCAGCAGCGATGCCGTCAACAGGAACGTCGCCAGCGTGAGAATCCACGCGGGCGTTTCCCGGAACCGGTGCAGCGCCGCGGCAATCACCGCTCGATCCGATCGATCAGGGTCACGCCGCTGCGCGCGACGGACAATAATAGGGTGCGGCCTTCAAACTCGACCACCGCAAGGCGGGTGCCGGGCGAGACCATCATGGTTTCCTTGACCTGGATACGGCGGTCCGCCTGCTGGCCGGGCAACCGCGCCTCCAGCTTGCGCCACAGCCACAGGCTGCCGACCAGAAGGCCGCAGACCAGCGGCAGCAGCACCACCAGCTTCAGGATATATTCCCACATCATCAGCGGGCAGCCCGCTTTTCGGGGGACACCAGTTCGGTCATGCGCACGCCGAACCGGTCGCCGACAGTCACCACCTCGCCCCGGCCGATCAGCGTGCCGTTGACGAACACGTCGAGCAGCTCATTGGCCTGACGGTCCAGTTCGATGACGCTGGATTCGCCGAGCGCAAGCAGTTCGCGTAGCGTCAGATGGGTCGATCCGATCTCCACCGTCAGCCGGACGTCCACGTCCTGCAACAGCCGGAAATTGGCTGCGACGGCGCCGTCCACGGGCAGATCCCCGGTGATCGCGTTCATTGGAAATCCTCTTCAGGCAAAGGGTCGATTGAGGTGAGGCGGATGGCGGCATGGCCGTTGGCCGTGCCCACCGTGCCGGTGCCCAGTCGGCGATTGCCGACCATGACAGGCACGTTGGGGCCAAAGCTGATCGGGATGATGTCCCCTTCCTTCAGCTCCAGCAGCTTGCCCAGCGACAGGGTGGGTTCCGCCAGCACGGAGCGGACCGGGAAATGCACGCTCATCGCGGCGCGGGTCAGCCCGGCCAGCCAGCGCGGATCCGGTTCCGACGACTTGCCATGCACCTTGGCCGTCAGCGACGGGCCGTGCGGCTTCAGCGCGGCGACCGGATACAGAATGTCGATCATCGCCGGATGGCTGCCATCGGCGGCAATGCCGAACCGGGTGACGATCACGGGATCATCGCCATCGATGACGGAAAGCATCGCGGCATTGGTTTCAATGTTGCCGGGGGCAAAGCCGATCCGGGCGACCGGTTCCCAGGCATTGGCCAACGGGCCGCTCATCGACTGGGCCATGCGGCGGATCACGGCTTCGGCCGCCGGGGAAAACTCCGTCGGCAGGCTGTGCGGCGCTTCGCCGAAGCCGCCAAAGAACAGATCGAGCAGTTCGAGCGCAAAGCGGCCAGGGACGACCATGATCGCCTGGCCGCCGTCCGGGCTCATCGCCACGGGCAGCCAAGCAGTCAGCCCCGGTTCGCGCTGCGCGCGATACTGGGCAAACCGTTCGACCTCGACCGGTTCGGCCCAGCTGCGCACCGCGCGCCGCAGCATCGGTTCAAACACCCCGCGCAGCGAACGCGCAAACCGCGCCGACAGATGCTGCAGCGTATGCAGATCGCCGAACGGGTTGACGTTGGACACGCCGATCGCAAGCGCATGTTCCGCCTTGCCGCGGGGCTGTGCGCGCCGTTCCGTGTCCGGAGTGTTTGAAGCCGTGTTAACCATCGGCGTTCACTGAACGATAAAATTGGTAAAATAGACGTTACTAATTCCGCCAAAGCCCTCTTTTTGCTTCAGCGTGTCGTTCACCGCCTTGGTCAGCCGGCGCTGCAGTTTCGCCTTGCCATCGGCGGTGAACACCTCTTCCTCCTCGGTCTCGCTCAGCGCGAGCAGGATGGCCGAACGCACCGCAATCTCGTGCGTTTTCAGATTGTTGATGACCGTGTCGTCATAGGGCGTGGAAACGGCGACGCCGACCTGGATGAAGTGGACGCTTTCGCGCAGGTTCGACGTGAACTCTTTTTCTAGGGCATAATAGTTGCTGGCATATTCATCGCCGCCTTCGCCCTTTGGTGTCGGCTTGCCGGCCGATTCGGAGCCGCCTTCGCTGCCCTCGCCTTCGCCGCCGCCTTCCTTGCCGGCCTCGGCCCGCTTCTGTTCGGAGTGAGGGACCAACTTGGGGCCGGATGCTTCGGCATGGCCATCAGCCTTGCCGCCGATCACGCCGCCGAAATACAGGCCGGCGCCCGCGCCCCCGCCGCCCAGGACGAGGACGCCCAGGCCGATCAGGATCCATTTCATCTTGCCGCCCTTTTTCTTGGGCGCTGCTTCGTCGGTTTTTGCGTCGCTCATTGGTCAGGTTCCTTGCAAGTCACGCGATGCGGTCATCGGGCCGAGCCTTGGCGTCGGCGTCGGCGGTGGTTGAAACGGAGGATGCAGGGCGCGGCCGCGACGGCGCGTCCTGTTCCGGCTGGTAAGGGGATCGGCCCGGCGACTGCCGGTCGCTGCCATCGAACTGGGCGGTCAGGCGCAGCCCCCGGCTTTCAGCGAGTTCGCTCAGGCGGGGCGCAGCCTCGGCCAGCATCGCGCGGGCGCTGGCCTGTTCGGCGGTCACCTGGACATCCGCGACGCCGCTGCGTTCGGTAATGCGGATCTCGATACTGCCCAGCGCATCGGGCGACAGGCGGATGCGTACGTCCTGACGCCCATCGGCGCGCAGCGTTTCAATCCGGTCGATCATTGTCGCCATCCATTCGCGCCGTTCCATGTCGAGCCGGCCCTGATCCGCAGCCGCAGGCGCAGCGACGGCGATGCCGGGCAGCTCGGCGTGCTGAGCACCCGCGGGGCCGGTTGCGGCAAGATCGACGGCCAGGTCGATCAGGCGGGCGCCGCTGCGCTGGGCACGGTCATCCAGCGCGGTCGCGATCTGACCGATGAACAATTGTGCCGCAGGCACCGGTTCGGCGCGGGCGGGCGGGGCGGCGGTGTGCAGCGGCTGCGGTTGCGGCTGCAACTGCGACTGCGGCACGGGATTGGTGTCGGCAGGGATGGGCGGTCCAGCCTGACCCATGCCGATCGGCACTGGCTGCGCGGCCGCCAAAGGCTTGCCGTCGGAAATTGCGCCCAGCCCAGCTGGCGGAAAGGGGAGTGAGGACATCGGCGCTGCACGGGCAGGTGCCGCTGGCGCTGCGACCGGCAATGGTGCCGGACCTGTCCGCGGCTCGGCGGGCTGAAGGGCGGGCGGGACCGACACGGCCGCCGGGTTTGCGGGCTCGCTATCGCTCACCACCGGCAGGACGGCGTTCTGGGCCGGCTGCACGGGTGATGCGATAGTCTGCAATCCCTGTCCTTGGTCGGGCAGGGGCGCCGGTGCGGCTGCCGGTGCCGGTGCCGGTACCGCTACCGCTGCGGCCAATGGCTGAACAACGGGGGACGGCATCGGCCAGAATGGCATTTCGGCAACCGATGCAGGCTGGTCGGCATCGGAGTCGGGCGACGTTTTGGGCGCTGCCGCATCCATTTCGATCGAATCGGACGGGGCGGTGAGCAGCGGCTCGACCGGCAGGGTTTTGCCGATGGCGGCACCGTTTTGCCGGTTAGCGATCGCCAGCGTTTCGGGCAGGGCTGCGATGACGGGTTTGACCGGCGTAGGGGCAAGCCCGGCCAGCATCGCGCCGAAACCGGCGGAAACGGCCAGCGGTCCGGGCGCGGAGACGCTTCCGGGCACTGGGCTGCCGGGCAGGGCAGCGAAGGAAGGCAGCATGGTCGGCATCGGTTCAATTCCCATGCCGATCCATTCAGCAAGGATCGTGCCGTTTTGGCGGCTTGCCCGGTGGCAGGGATTCCATGGCGCGCCGGGCGCGGGCGGCGGCTTCTCCGGCGGCACGCTGCATCAGCTTTTCCATCGCGGTTTCATCGCGCCGCGCCTCGACCGTGCGGGCGCGGGCCTGATCCAGCTGGCGGGTGGCACCGGCCACGCGCTGTTCGGCGGCCATCGCCGTCTGGTTCAGCCGGTCCCGATAATGGGCCGACGCGATCATGGTCAGCGCGGCATCGGGCGCGGGGGTTGGTACGGGCGCGACTTCGGCGGCAAGCTGGGCGATGCGGGTACGCAGCGCCTGTTCCTCGTTCAGCCGGCGCTGCGCCTGCGCCTCCTCTGCCTGAACCAGGCTGAGCTGAAGGCCGCGAACGCGGTGCAGCCGGGCGAGCCGAGCGCTTTTGCTATCCATCGCCGAACACGCCGATCAGTTCGGCGGCGGCTTCCTCCAGCGGGATCACCGCGTGGGAATCCTGGCGGATATAGTCCATGATCGCCGGGTGGCAGGCGATGGCAAGATCCAGCGCCGCATCCGTCCCCGTGCGATAGGCACCCATCAGCACGAGATCGCGGTTTTCCTCATAGGTGGCGAGGTGACGGCGCAGAATGCGGGCCGCCTGTTGATGCTGGGTCGGCGTGATGTCGGTCATCACGCGGCTGACCGAGGGGCCAAGGTCGATGGCGGGATAGACGCCGCGTTCGGCGAGCTGACGCGACAGCACGATATGGCCGTCAAGGATCGAGCGGGCCGAATCGACCACGGGATCATTCCCGTCATCGCCATCCGCCAGCACGGTATAGATGGCGGTGATCGATCCGCCGCTGACCACATCCGTGCCCGCCCGTTCGATCAGACCGGGCAGCATGGCGATGGCCGAGGGCGGATAGCCGCGCGCGCTGGCCGGTTCGCCCAGCGCCAGCCCGATCTCTCGCCCGGCATGGGCAACGCGGGTCAGCGAATCCATGATGAGCAGTACCTGCTTGCCCTCTGCACGGAATGCCTCGGCAATGGCCGTGGCGCGCAGCGCACCCCGGATGCGCAGCACCGGCGAATGATTGGCCGGCACCGCGACGACGACCGACCGGGCGCGGGCATCGCCCGACACCTTGGTTTCCAGGAAATCGGCAACCTCGCGGCTGCGCTCGCCGATCAGGCCGACCACGATCACATCGGCCTTTGCCGCGCGGACCATCATGCCGAGCAGCACCGATTTGCCGACACCCGATCCGGCCATGATGCCGACGCGCTGGCCCTGACCAATGGTCAACAGGCCGTTGATCGCCCGGACGCCGACGTCCAGCGGCTTCAGCACCCGGCCCCGGTCCAGCGGGTTTTGCAGCCTGCCGGCCAATGGCCAGCGGCCGGCGCCGCGGATCGGGCCCTGGCCGTCGATCGGATTGCCCGCGCCGTCGACGACGCGGCCAAGCAGGGCAGCGCCCACCTCTGCCTCACCCGGTGCACCGATCGGCCGAACCGGCGCATTGGGGAGCAGGGGCGCGGGCCCGCCCAGGTTCATCATCAAGGTGCGACCGCCGCGAAAGCCGATGACTTCGGCCTGCACCAGCCCGGCACCCTCGCCGATGGCACACACCGTACCGACGGGCAGGGAGAGGCCCACCGCCTCCATCAACAGGCCGTCATAGCTGGCCAGCCGTCCCGCGACGCGCGGTTGCGGGGTGAAATCCACCTGATCGATGGCGTCCAGATACTGGTCGGTAAAACGGCCGAGCATCAGTTCGGCACCGCCGCACGGTTGATCGCGGCATCCAGCTGTTCGAGCCAGAGCGCCGGGCCGTCCTCGATCAGGGTCGACGCCGATTCAAGGACGAAGCCGCCCCGATCCACGCCCGAATCGCCCACGGCAAAGACGGATTTCGGCAACTGCCCCTCGATCAGCGGCATATCGTCGGGATGCAGGCGCAGCAGCGCCGATTCGCCGCCATCGGCAAGCAATTCGACCGCGGCGGCAATGCGTGCATTCATGCGATCGGCATCGATGCCGGTATCGCCCACGATCCGGTGGACCAGTTTCTGGACGGTTGCGCGCAGCCGGGCAGCCATGCGGTCGCGGTCGACCTGAGCGCCACTGGCAAGCGCGGCCGCGATCCGGTCGCCCAGCGAATCGCCGCGTTCCCTTGCCTGGCCGATTTCGCTCAGCGCAGCAGCCATCCCCTCGGCATAGCCGGCGGCGCGGGCAGCATCGATTGCGTCCAGTGCGGATTCGGCCGGATAGGGCTCGACACTGGCGGACAGCGGATCCCAGCCCTCGGTCGGGTTGCGATCCGGGTCGGCCGGGCGGAAATGCCGCGGGCCGGGCGTTTCCGGGCTGAAGCTGCGCGGTTGGGCCGCCGCTGCCGGCGTCGGCGCGATCGGCCGCTCGGCAAATCCGGCGGGCGGCGCAAAGGCACGGGCGAGTGCGTCCGCCGCCATCTGATGCCGACTGACAAAGCCGGGCGCGAAATCAGACATAGTCGTCCTCGCCAGCGCCCATCATGATCGTACCGTCCTTGGCCAGCTGGCGGGCAAGCGTGATGACCGCCTTCTGCGCCTCCAGCACCTCGGACAGCCGCATTGGCCCGCGCGATTCCATCTCGTCGCGGATCTGGTCGGCGGCGCGGCTGGACATGCAGCCCAGGAACCGCTTGCGGGCCGCTTCGTCCACGCCCTTGAGCGCGCGGACCAGGGTGTCGCTGTCGACATTGCGGATGAGCGTGCCCAGATTCTTGTCGTCGAGGTCGAGCAGATTGTCGAAGACGAACATCGCCTCCTCGATCGCGCGCGCGACATCGCGGTCGATCTTGGCCAGTTTGGGCATGACGCGGGTTTCCGTCGCCTTGCGGCCAGAGGACAGGATCTTTGCCGCATCGCGCGTGCCGCCGATCTGCAGGCCCGACCCGCCGCTCGCCTGACCGGCACGCTTGGCCAGCATCTGTTTCAGCGTGTCGATCGCCTCAGGCGTGATCGGGCCCAGCTTGGCGATGCGGTGCAGCACCTGGGGCTGAATCGCCTCGGGCAGCATTTCCAGCACCTTAGCCGCAACGGCGGGGTCAAGGTTGGCGATCAGGACCGCCGCGATCTGGGGATGTTCATCCTCGATCAGCGCGGCGATCTCGCTCGGGTCCAGCCAGTCGAGCAGGTCGATGGCACAGGCGGCGGCAGGCGGCGTGATGCGGGCCAGCACGCTTTCGGCCTTTTCCGGGCCGAGCGCGCGGTTCATCATTCCCTCGATCCGAGGGCGCGGGTCAAAGCTGACCGAGGTGCGTTCACGGGCGCGATCGACGAAATCGTCCAGCACCGCCTCGACCTCGATCTCGCTGACATCGGCGACGGAGAACATCGCCTTGCCAAGCTGACGGACCTCTTCGGGTTCCAGCTTCTGCAGGATGGCGGCGGCCTCTGCCTCGCCAACCAGCATCATCAGCACGGCGGCCCGTTCTACGCCCGAATAGCTGCGCGGTTCTTCCGTCATTGCTTGGCGTCCGCCTGGATCATGTCGCGCACCGCAAGCGCGGCGCGGGCCGGGTTGTCGCGGGTAAAGCCCCGGACGAGTCCGACGCGCTCTTCATAGCTGTGTGCGGTTTCCAACATCTCAACGCTGACTGGTGGACGTTGCGGAGCATCGCCTGTGCCGGCCGGGCTGTCGGGGTCGCCCAGCGCGCTGCCGGTACCCGCCGGACGAGCCGCGGCCGGGCTGGCGACCGCTTCCCGCTTGCGGGTCATGGCGCGGACCATCGGACGGATGCCAAAGAACAGGACGAGCAGGGCGATGATCAGGGCCGTACCGTGGCGCATTGCCATCGGCACCCATTCGGCCTCGTACCATTTCGGCTCGACCTTGGCCGTCACCTCGCTGGAAAACTTGCGACTGATCACGGTCACCTGGTCGCCGCGTTCCTGATTATAGCCGACGGCCGCACGGACAAGCTGGGTGATCTGCTGAATTTCCACCGGGCTGCGCGGCTTGCCGCCATCGGGTTCGCGCAGCAGGACGGCGACGGAAAGGCGGCGGATCTGGCCCGGCATCTGGCGGGTCACCGACACTTCGCGGTTCACGTCATAGCTGCGGGCAAAGTTCTCGCTTGCCTTGACCAGCGGGGTGGCCGCCGTGGTCGTGGCTGCACCGGCTTCGGCAGTCTGGCCGGGCGGCGTTGCAGGCTGTGGCTGCTGATTGGGCCGCTCAACCGTGGCCGGAGCGGGCACGGTGTTGGATAGCGCGCCGGGGATACCGCCGGGCGTCGCACCCTCGCCCTGCGGCGTGGTGTAATTGCCCTGTTCGGCACGGACGACCGCATTTTCCTTGTCATAGGTTTCGCGGGTCGCCTGATTTTCATCCAGGTTCACATCGGCCTGGATTTCGGCGGAGAAATTGCCGGCACCCAGCAGCGGCGTCAGCAGCTTGGCCAGCTGTTCGCGGTACTTTTCCTCGACCCGGCCCTGAAACTCGATGCGGGCATCGCCGCCCGAACCCGTCGGGTCCTTGCCGCCCGGCTGGTTGAGCAGGGCACCCATCTGATCGACGATGGTCACCGATTCCGGCTTCATGCCCGGCACGGACGATGCGACCAGGTTGATGACGGACTTGACCTGCGCATCGCTCATCGTGCGGCCAGGCTGAAGTTTGACGATGACAGAGGCGGACGGCGCCGCCTTGTCGCGCACGAACACGCTTGCCTCCGGCATGGCCAGATGCACGCGCGCCTCGGCAACGGTGTCGATGGTGGCGATGGAACGGGCAAGTTCCGTCTCGCGCGCCTGGCGAAGCCGCTCGCCCTCGACCGCACGGCTGACGCCCATGGGCAGCTGATCCAGCAGGGCATAGCCGCCCGGCGCTGCCTTTGGCAGGTCCTGGGCGGCCAGCAGCATCCGGGCGCGGTGATAATCATCCTCGCCAACGGTCACCGATCCGGTTCCGTCGAGCTGGCTTTCGATCCCCGCAGCGGTCAGCGCCTCGACCACCTGACCCTTGTCGCTGTCGGGCAGGTTCTGGAACAACACGCGCTGCGGCGGGCTGGCCAGCACGGCCCAGGCCAGGGCGGCAGCGCCGATCAGGCCGAGCAGAAACAGAAACGGCAGCGCGCGTTTAACCGCGGGCTGATCCATCAAGCCGGAAATCTGCCGGAACGGGTCCGCAAGGCGATTGCCGGCCGGGACGGGCGCGGTATCGATGGTGGCGGGAGTGATCGCGTTTTCCATGGATTACACCGGCATACTCATGATGTCCTTGTAGGCGGACAGGAGCTTGTTGCGGACCTGCATCGTCGCCTCGAACGCGACGGATGCCTGCTGGCGGGCCATCATCACCTTGGCGATGTCGATGGTTTCGCCGCGTTCATACTGGGCGGACAGTTCCGATGCCTGGGTCTGGGTGGCATTCACCTGCGCCAGCGCGGTCTGCATCGAATCGGCAAAGCTGGCGGGGCGTGGAGCTTGATCCACCGGCGTCGCTGCCGCCTGTTGATTGGCCCTGGCCAGCGCCTGGTTGCGCTCAAGGATCTGGGCGCGCAGCTGCATCACCCGGTCGATGCCCATCGCATCCCCGGCACCGCGGATCGCGCTCATGCCGACACCGCCTGGGCGCTGTCGTCACCCTGTTCGCGCAGCCGGGCCAGCCGGTAGCGCAGCGTCCGTTCGGAAATGCCAAGTCGGCGGGCCGTTTCGATCCGGCTGCCGCCGCACGCCTTCAGCGTTTCGCGGATCGCCTGAAACTCGCTCATCTGAACGATGTTGCTCAGCGGCACCGCACCGTCCGTGGGGATGGCCGCGGGCACAGGGGCCGCAACCGGGACAGGCGCGGCGACCCGCGCTGACTGCTGAACCATCGGGCGGTCGAAAATGATGTCGCCAGCCTCGATCCGGTCGAGCGTTGCCAGCAACAGGGCGCGCTGGATGACATTTTCCAGCTCGCGGGCATTGCCGGGCCAATCGTGGCGGACGAGCAGGTCGAGTGCGTCCGCGCTGATCGCGGGCAGCATCTGGCGCGTGCTGGCATGACGGACGACCATTGCGGCGGCCAGCGCGGCAATGTCGCCCGGCCGGTCGGCCAGTGCGCGGGTCGACAGCGGAAAGACGCTCAGCCGGTAATAAAGGTCGGCGCGGAACCGGCCCTCGGCCACTTCGGCCTGAAGGTCGCGGTTGGCACAGGCGATGACGCGCACGTCAATGGGTTCGGCCGCAGTCGCGCCGATCGGCACCACTTCGCGTTCCTGAAGCGCGCGCAGCAACTTTGCCTGAAGCCCAATCGGCATTTCAGCGATTTCGTCGAGCAGCAGCGTACCGCCATTGGCGGCACGGAAAAAGCCTTCGCCGCCCGAGGATGCGCCGGTGAAGCTGCCCTTCACATGGCCGAACAGCATCGCTTCCAGCATGGTTTCGGGCAACGCGGCGCAGTTGATCGCAATGAACGGGCCATCGCGGCGGGCGGAGCGGTTGTGGATGGTGCGGGCCATCACTTCCTTGCCCGTGCCGGTCGGCCCGTTGATCAGGACGGTGATATCCGCGCCGGCGACGCGTTCGGCCAGCGCGAACAGCGCCAGGCTTTCGGGATCGGCGGCAACCGGGGCCATGCCGCCCTTCAGCAGCGCCGCGGCATAGCCCTGCGCCAGCGCGCCATCCTCTGCGGTAAATCGCAGCAGCGCGCTTTGCCCGTCATGAAAGGGGCGGGCCTCCAGCGGGCCATCGCCCAGGATCAGCGTACGTGCGGGAACCGCCGGGGTTTCGCCCTCCAGCACCAGGTGCATCGCCCCTGCGCTGTTCCGGTCCCCGGCCTTGGCCAGGACAAAGCCCTGGGCGCGCAACTGCGAAACCAGCGTGAATTTCGACTGGAGAACGGCTGGCGTGGCGTGGATCACGGTCATTGGAAACCCCCTGTTCAACAGGGTGATGCCGCCAATGTGGTAAACGAAGCGTAAACCATGCGGAAAATCGACCGCCCTGATCCCCGCGCCCGCGTGGGCACGGCCGGGCGGGGCGCGCACGTGCCGGTATTCCCCGCGGATTTCCGCGGTCTGGGGCGCTGTCGGCGGGGCTGCCGAAAAAAATGCTTAATGTCGGGGACAGCCTGTCGTTCACCCTGACGGCTACTCACCGCTCCCACTGTTTGGGGGGACAGAACAGCCGGAAGTAGATGGAGATCGGACCATGACTGTAATCGGAACCAACATCAGCGCCCTGCGCGCCAGCAACGCGTCGGCATCGGCCAACAACGCCCTGTCGGCCTCGATGGAGCGTCTGTCGACCGGCAAGCGCATCAACTCGTCGAAGGACGACGCCGCCGGCCTCGCCATCGCCACGTCCATGACCTCGCAGATCCGCGGCATGAACCAGGCGGTCCGCAACGCCAATGACGGCATCTCGATGGCTCAGACCGCCGAAGGTGGCCTGAACGAAGTGACCAACATCCTGCAGCGCGTCCGTGAACTGGCCGTGCAGTCCTCGTCGGGCACCTATTCGGACGAAGACCGCACCAACCTGCAGGCCGAAGTCACCGAACTGCAGGGTCAGCTGACGGACATCCTGGCGAACACCGAGTTCAACGGCGTGAAGCTGTTCGACGGCACCGCCGGTTCGGGCGGCAGCGTTTCGATCCAGGTCGGCGCGAACGCCGGTGAGACCGTTGCGCTCGACCTGTCCGAAATCGATCTGGACGACGCGATTGCCGTCGACATTTCGGACGCGACGGACGCTTCGGACGCGCTCGACACCCTGGACACCGCGATTGAGTCGATCTCGACCAGCCGCGCCACGCTGGGTGCCAGCCAGAGCCGCCTGCAGTCGGTCGTCAACAACCTGACGCAGAACATGACCAACCTGACCGACGCGCGCAGCCGGATCGAGGACGCGGACTTCGCCGCCGAAACGACGGCGCTCGCCAAGGCGCAGATCCTGAGCCAGGCGTCGACCGCGATGCTGGCCCAGGCGAACCAGAGCCAGCAGGGCGTGCTGTCGCTGCTGCGTTAAGCTGACGCGTACCGGTCCCCCCGCCCCCCCAATAGCGGGTGGGGCCGGACCGCAGTCGCCTTCCCTAGCGGAGGGCAGGAAAACCCCGGTGGCCGCAACGCCGCCGGGGTTTTTGCCTTTTAGGCCTGTCGGTACATCAAGGGTCGCGCCGCGCCTCGTCCAGCAACCGCTCGCGCCGCGCAGCTTCCGCAGCGTCGCGCTCCCGCTCCGCCCGGGTCCGCCCGTGCAGCGCGCGATTGGCCGCTGCTGTCGCTTCGGCGGTGGCCCGCGCCCTTGCCTTGCGTGCCGCCCGAAGGTTGACGACATCCCCCATGGGGATCAGCCGCGGACCTGCCTGGCCACGGCATCGAGCAGGCCGTTGACGAAATTCTTTTCGCGCTTGTCGTAAAAGGCGTCGGCGACATCCAGATATTCGCTGATCACCGCGCCGGTCGGCACGTCGGGCCGGGCGAGCAGCTCATAGGTGCCGCAGCGCAGGATCTGCCGCATCGGTTTGTCCAGCCGGTCGAGCGACCAGCCCGCCGACAATTTGGACGCGACCAGCGTGTCGATCTCTTCCCGCCGGGCATCGACGCCCTTCACCACATCATCAAAGAATTGCACGTCGGCATCGACATAATCGACGCCCTCGATGCTGGCCCCCAACCGGTGCTGATGAAATTCCGACAACAGCTGGACCAGCGGCGTGCGCTCCATCTCCTGCTGATACAGGGCCTGGACGGCACCAAGACGGGCGGCGGCGCGGGCCTGGGTTCGGGATTTCGACGTGGGACTGGGCATGGGTATCACTTGCATAGCAACCCGTTCGGTTCAGGCGAAGCCGAGAAACGGGGGATGGATCAAGGCATCGCGACGGGTCGCGACACCAACGAATAGTGGTCAGCTCGACAGGCGCAGCGCAACCGATCGGGCATGGGCGGGCAGGCCCTCCGCCTCGGCCAGCGCGACAGCGGCCGGGCCGATCGCCGCAAGGCCGGCCGGGCCAAGCGAGAGGAAACTGGTCCGCTTCATGAAATCCAGCACGGAAAGGCCGCTGGAAAACCGCGCGCGCCGGCCGGTGGGCAGCACGTGATTGGGCCCGGCGACATAATCGCCCACCGCCTCTGGCGTATGGCGGCCAAGGAACACGGAACCGGCATGGCGGACCTGCGCAAACAGGGTGTCCGCATCGTCACAGGCCAGCTCCAGATGTTCCGGGGCCAGCCGGTCGACCAGCGGGATCGCATCGGCCAGCGACGGGACCAGGATGATCGCCCCGTTGGCGTCCCATGCGGCGCGCGCCACGCGCGCGGTCGACAGCGTGTCGATCTGACGATCCACGGCGGCGGCGACGGCATCGGCAAAGTCGGCGTCATCGGTGAACAGGATCGACTGACTGGTCGGATCATGTTCCGACTGGCTGAGCAGATCGGCGGCGGTCCATTCGGGGTCGTTCCGGCCATCTGCAACGACGACGATCTCGCTGGGTCCGGCCACCATGTCGATGCCGACCACGCCGAACACCTGGCGCTTTGCCTCCGCGACCCAGGCATTGCCCGGGCCGGTGATGACATCGACCGGCCGGATGCGCTCGGTGCCATAGGCAAGGGCGGCGACCGCCTGTGCCCCGCCGATCCGCCAAACCTCGTCCACGCCCCCAAGTGCAGCCGCGGCCAGCACCAGCGGGTTCGCTTCGCCGCCGGGCGTCGGCGTCACCATTACGAGCCGGTCGACGCCCGCGACCTTGGCCGGGACGGTGTTCATCAGGACGGAGGACGGATAGGCCGCCCGGCCGCCCGGCACATACACGCCAGCCGCCGAAACCGCGCTCCATCGCGCACCGGTGCGGATGCCGTTCGGCTCTTCTGTCACGCTGTCCTGCGGCCGCTGCTTTTCATGATAGGCGGCGATGCGATCGCGGGCGAGTTCCAGCGCCTGGCGCAGGCCCGGCTCCAGTCCGTTCAGCGCCTCGACACACGCCTCGCGCGGGATGCGCCAGCCGGTGCGATCAAGGTCGTGCCGGTCGAAATCGACGGTCAGCGTCCGGACCGCATCGTCCCCCTGCGCACGGACGCGGGCGATGATCGCGGCGACATCGCGCGACACGTCGCTGTCCGCTTCGCGCCGGGCATTGACGAGTGCGTCAAACGCATCGGCAAAGCCGGCATCGCTGGTATCCAGCCGGATCATGCCGCGCGGCTTTCGCTGACCACCCGGCGGAACGCATCGATCAGGGGAACGACGCGCGGGTTCGTCTTGAACGCGGCACGATTGACGATCAGGCGGCTCGACACTTCGGCAATCACTTCAACCTCGACCAGTCCATTCTCGCGCAAGGTGCGGCCCGATGACACCAGATCGACGATCCGCGGCGCCAGCCCCAGCTTGGGCGCCAGTTCCATCGCGCCGTTCAGCTTCACGCATTCGGCCTGAACGCCGCGCGCCTCGAAATGCCGGCGGGTCGCGCCGGGATATTTGGTCGCCACGCGCACATGGCTCCACCCGCGCGGATCATCGGTCGCGGCGAGATCGGCCTGCTCCGCAATCGACAGGCGGCAATGGCCGATGCCAAGGTCGACGGGCGCGTAAAGCTCGGAATAATCGAATTCCATCAGCACGTCCGAACCGACGATGCCCAGTTGCGCCGCGCCATGCGCGACAAAGGTGGCGACGTCGAACGCGCGCACCCGGATCAGGTCGATTGCCGGATCGTTGGTGGCAAAGCGCAATGCCCGGCTGCCATCGTCGCTGAACGCGGCTTCCGGTTCGATGCCGACCGCGCGCAGCACGGGCAGGGCCTCGTCCAGAATGCGCCCCTTGGGCACGGCGATGATCAATGGCTGGGTCATTGGCTGCGGCGCTTTATCTGGGGTATGGCTGGCGCGCAACAAGGGGCTTGGAAACGCTGGGATGACGAGCGGCGATGGTGGCGAATTCCAGCGGCAGGCAGCGATCTGCCGCACGATGCAGTCGCCCTTTACCGCATCGGTGCTGGAGGCGGGCGCGCGGATCCTGTTCCAGGGCCCGCGGACGGCCCAGATGATCGCCGATTGGCCGGGTAGCCGGAGCGAGGCGGCGGTTGCGTTGCGCTTTTCGGGGGCCATGCACGCGCTTGCCCGCAGGCGGGTCAATCCGGCGCTGGTTGCGCTCTATCACGCACTGGACGGCGATTTCGATGCCGTGATCGGGGCGACGCTGGCGGCGCATGACGATTGGGTCGCGGAATGGATGCAGTCCCCGCCCCAGACGAACGAAGTGTATCGCGCAGGGCCGATCATGGCCGCGCTGTTGTGTGCGGCAGCGCGATTTCCGATGCCGTTCGAGCTGCTGGAGCTGGGATCGAGCGCTGGCCTCAACCTCAATCTGCATCGTTTTGCCTATGATCTTGGCGGCGTTCGCGCCGGTAATGCGCTCAGCCTGCTCCGCATTGCGCCGTCATGGCGCGGGCCGCCGCCACCGGCCGCCCTGGTGCAGGTGACACAGACGCGCGGGGTGGATCGCGACCCGCTCGATCCGCTGGACGAGGGGACAAAGGAGCGGCTGCGCGCCTATTGCTGGCCCGATCAGACGGAACGGATGGCGCGGCTGGAGGCGGCGCTGGCGATGGCCGCCGTATATCCACCGCGCATCGACCGGGGCGATGCCGCCGACTGGCTTGAGGCGCAGCTTGCCCTGCCGCAGGCCGAAGGGACTGGCCGCGCGGTGTTTCATTCCATCGTCCTGCAGTATCTGGACGCCGCCAGGCGGGATCGGGTGGCGCGGGCAATGGCTGCGGCCGGGCGGGCGGCAACGGCTGCGCGGCCGCTGGTCTGGATCAGCTTTGAATGGGACGAGGGGCGATCCTGTGTGGAAATCGCCCTGACGCTGTGGCCGGATGGAACGCGGCGGGTGCTGGGGACCAGCCATGCCCATGGCGCCTGGGTCGACTGGACCGGCTGACCCTGCTCAGCTTGCGGTCAACCAGTCCCGGATGGCGGCGTTGAGGGCCTCGGGTGCCTCCCACGGCACGAAATGGCCCGCCTGTTCGATCCGCGTAATGCGGAGGTTCGGAACAAGTGCGTCCAGACCGTCAAGCTGACAGGGCAACAGCGCGCTGTCCTTCATGCCCCAGATGACCAGGGTCGGCATGGCGATCGGCGGGAACGGGCCGTCCAGCCAGGCGGGTCGCGCGGGCGCCTCGCCGATTGCCGGCACCTCGATCGCACTGGCCCGATACCAGTTCAGCATGGCGGTGATTGCGCCCGGTTGCGACCATTCGTCGAGATAGGCCGACTTTTCCCCGACCAGCAGCGCGGGATCGGCATGCCGGGCAAAACTGGTGTCGAAAAACGCGGACAGGCCAATCGCATCCAGATGCGCCTCGATCCCCGGATTGCGGAACGCAGTGATATACTGGCTGGCGGCGCGCTGGTCCGCATCGTCGAACAATGTCCGCTGAAAGATCAGCGGGTGCGGCGCATTGGCGATGATCAGCCGTTCGATCCGGTCGGCATGGCGCAATGCGGCCATCCAGGCGATAGCACCGCCCCAGTCATGCCCCACCAAAGTGAACCGGCCGATGCCCAGATGATCGGCCAGAGCGATCAGGTCGGCAACGGGATGTTCGGGCGCATAGGCTGCGACGTCCACCGGCTTGTCCGACCGGGCATAGCCGCGCTGATCGGGCGCGACGACGAAATGGTCGCGGGAAAATTCGGCCATCTGATGCCGCCAGGTGCGGTGCGATTCGGGAAAGCCGTGCAGAAAGATCATGGCGGGGGCGGCAGGATCGCCCGCCGTCCACACATCCAGTGCAACGCCGGTGGCAAGCGCGATCCGGTGCTGCCCGGTGCTCACGGATAGCTGACCGTCTTGGGCACTTCCGGGATGGGGATATATTCCTTGTCATCACCGGGCACGGTCGGAAACTCTCCGGCCTTCCACGCGCGCTTTGCCTCGTTGATCCGGTCGCGGCTGGAAGAAACGAAGTTCCACCAGACATGGCGCTCGGTGCGAAAGGCTTCGCCGCCCGCCAGCATGATGCGGCCGCCGCTGCTGCTGGTCAGCGTGGCGGCGATGCCGGGGCGCAGCACATACAGCAGTTGCGGCTCCAGCGTCATGCCGTCCAGCGTCGCATCGCCCATCGCCACATAGATGCAGCGTTCGTCCGCATCGGCATCGATCGGCACGCTGGCCCCGGCGCCGAGCAGGATGTCGGCATAGATGGTGCCGGCATGGGTCGTGGTCGGCGCGGTGCGACCCCATAGCGTGCCCATGATGATGCGCGCCCGCACGCCCGAATCCTCCAGCACCGGCAATTCGGCGCGCGGCACATGCTGGAACGCGGGATCCGTCTCCTCCAGATAATCGGGCAGGGCGAGCCAGGTCTGGATGCCGGACAGCTCCGGTCCATGCGCGCGTTCCGCGCCGGGCGAGCGTTCGGAATGGACGATGCCGCGCCCCGCAGTCATTAGGTTGACCGCACCTGGCTCGATCGTGGCAAAGGTGCCGAGCGAATCGCGATGGTCGATCGCCCCGCCGAACAGATAGGTGACGGTCGACAGGTTGATATGCGGATGCGGCCGCACGTCGATTCCCTCGCCCTTGGGCAGGCGGGCGGGGCCCATCTGGTCGAAAAAGATGAACGGACCCACCATGGTCCGCGGACGGGAGGGCAGGGTGCGATGCACCTTGAACCCGCCAAGGTCATGGCTGGTCGGGCGGATCACCTGATGAATCAGGCTGTCGGCAGCCGCATCGGCTCCGAAATCGGTCCAGTCGCTCATCGGATATCTTTCTTCTGGCGCGGAATCGCGGGTCGACGATCAGAATAGCGCGAGGCGGGGCGCAAGTCGCCCCATTTGCCTTGTGATCAGTTCAGGCCGGCGGGCGAGCCCGCTTGCGCCAGAACCGTCAGTCGATGATTCAGCCGGTTCAGGATCGCACGGCGTTCATCGTCACCGGCGTCGCGCCAGACGGCGATTTCCTGACCGGTCCGGCCACAGCCAAGGCACCAGCCGGTTGCCGGATCAAGACGGCAAACCCCCGTGCAAGGGCTCATCACCCCCTCTGGCGCCACATAGTCCGCAAAGTCATCGTCTGCTTGCATGGCAGGCGCTCCGGCTCAGCGGCCGAGCGTGACCTCAAGAAACGCAGGGAACGGGCCGTTCCAGCCATCGTCGGGGCCGTCATCAGCGGCCGCGCGGTGATCGCGCCGTTCCGGGCGCGCGGCCGGTTCCTGCCGGCGCGGCGCCGCAGGACGCGGTGCCCGCTCTGTTCGCTCTGCGCGTTCTGCTGGTTCCGGTGCCGCTGCCTTGACCGGTGCATCGGCCCCCTTGCCGCGCGATCGGCGACGGCGCGGGGCGTCGCCCTCGGCCGGCTTGTCCGCTTCGCTGCCGACGGGCGCATCAGCGATAGTTGCTGGCGTCCGGTCGAGCCGCGGGATCTGCTGGCCCGTCAGCTTTTCGATATTGGCGATGTTTTCCGCATCCTCCGCCGTGACGAAGGTATAGGCGGTGCCCTTTGCGCCCGCCCGGCCGGTGCGGCCGATGCGGTGGACATAATCGTCCGGATGCCAGGGCGCATCGAAATTGAAAACGTGGCTGACGCCCTTGACGTCCAGACCGCGTGCCGCGACGTCGCTGGCGACCAGGATGTTGATCTCGCCCGCCTTGAACCGGTCCAGTTCGGCGATTCGCGAGGATTGATCCATGTCGCCATGGATTTCCCCGGATCGGAACCCGTGCCGCTTCAGGCTCTTGTTCAGTTCGCGGACGGTCGTCTTGCGATTGCAGAACACGATGCCCGTCTGCACGTCTTCGGACTGAAGCAGGCCGCGCAGCACGTCGCGCTTTTTCATCGCGCTGGTCTGCACGATATATTGCGTGATGTTCGTGTTGGTCGTCGCGGGGCGGGCGACCTCGATCGTCTTGGGGTTCGACAGGAACTTGTCCGCCAGCTTCTTGATCGGCGGCGGCATCGTTGCCGAAAACAGCAGCGTCTGGCGATTGACCGGCAGCTTCGAACAGATCGTTTCGATGTCCGGGATGAAGCCCATGTCGAGCATTCGGTCCGCCTCGTCGATGACGAGCATGGAACAGCCGGTCAGCAGGATCTTGCCGCGTTCGAACAGGTCCATCAGGCGACCCGGCGTGGCGATCAGCACATCGACGCCGCGCTCCAGCGCCTTGACCTGATCGCCCATCTGAACGCCGCCGATCAGCAGGGCCATCGAAAGCTTGTGGTTCTTGCCGTACTTCTCGAAATTCTCCGCCACCTGAGCGGCAAGCTCACGCGTCGGCTCCAGGATCAGGCTGCGCGGCATCAGCGCGCGGGTGCGGCCCTGCGCCAGGATGTCGATCATCGGCAGGACGAAGCTGGCGGTCTTGCCGGTGCCCGTCTGCGCGATCGCGATCAGGTCGCGCATCATCAGCACGGACGGAATGGCCTGTGCCTGGATGGGCGTCGGCTCGCTATAGCCGGCCGTGGACACCGCCTTCAAAAGTTCATCGGAGAGGCCGAGATCGGCAAAGCTCATGCAAATGTCCGGAAAATGGGCACGCCGAATGGTCGCGCCGCCGCATCGGCGCTCGCGGATTTATGCCTGAATGTCAAGCGTTGAGGGTGTTCGGTGGCTATTGCGCGGGAACCAGGGCGTGAAAGGAATTGATCTGGCACTGCCCGCCGGAGCGGGAACGCACCCAATCGCGCTCGGCGCAGATTTTGCCGTCGCTGGCCGGCTTTAGATAGACGCCGGAATAGAAATTGAGTGCCGGGCAATCGCTACCCAGCCGCGCGCGCACCCGTTTGCCGCCGCTCATCACCAGGTCGACGCTATCCGGACGCGTGATCGTGGCAGCGGCAATCTCTCCCAGCGGCAGACAGCGGCCCGCGCGCTTTTCCACCCAGGTGATCGGCGGCGGGGCGGGCGCGCGGGAGGATGCCGGGCTGACGCTGGCGGCCAATGCGGTGGTGTTCGGCACCCGGATGACGATTCGCTGGATGCTCATGGTGGTCGTGACGACGCGGCGCTGGCCCTGAACCGGCGGATCGGGCGGCGCACCGGGCAGCAGGGCGCCCGTCACCGCGATCATCAGCCATGTAAACGGGTTCGAGATCGTCATACCTCTGACATCATGGAGCGGGGGTTTTGAACTGCGGATGAACTGGCCGCAAGGGCGAAAGCCATGCTAGGGGTTTTGACGTATGGCTATGAATGCGCGACCGGCATCGGCGGAAATCGCCGCCCCGACCCCGGCACAGGCGGCGCTGCTGGACGTGCTGGCAGCGCGGCTGCCACCGCAGGCGATCATCACCGATCCGCTGACCATCGATCCCTGGCTGCATGACTGGCGCGGCCGGTATGACGGCATCGCACCGGCGATCCTGTCGCCGGCCACGACGGCGGAAGTGGCGATGATCGTCCGCGCCGCTGCCGATCACGGCGTTCCGCTGGTGCCGCAGGGGGGCAATACGTCCATGGTGGGCGGGGCAACGCCGCCGCCCGACGGGTCGGCGCTGATCCTGTCGCTGCGCCGGATGCGGGCCATCCGGTCGCTGGATGCGGAAACGGGCTTGGCAGTGGCAGAGGCTGGCGTGATCCTGGCTGACCTGCATGATGCCGCTGCCGCCGCGGGCCGGCGCTTTCCCCTGACGCTTGGCGCGCGGGGCAGCGCCACGATCGGCGGCCTGGTGTCCACCAATGCCGGTGGCACGCAGGTGCTGCGATTCGGCACGATGCGCGCGCTGACCGCGGGGGTCGAGGCGGTTCTGCCCGACGGGTCGGTGCATGACGGGCTGATCCCGTTGAAAAAGGACAATCGGGGATATGACCTCAATCAGCTGTTGATCGGGGCCGAAGGGACGCTGGGCGTCATCACGGCGGCTTCCCTGCGCCTGGTGCCCGCAATCGCGGCACGGGCGGTCGCCTGGGTCGGGCTGGATAGTCCGGATGCGGCACTCACGCTGCTGCGTGCGTGCGAGGCGCGGGGGCAGGCGGTGGAGGGGTTCGAGATCATCCCCGGCGATTCGCTGGCGCTGGTGTTGCGGCATATTCCGGGAACGCGGTCGCCGATCGCCGGAACGCACCCCTGGCACGTGCTGATCGAGGCGGTGTCGACCGACCTTGCCGTGCTGCCCGATCCGGCGGCCGTGCTGGAACCCGTGCTGGCCGACGCGCTGTCGGGCGGCCTGATCCGCGACGCGATGATCGCGGCGAGCGAGGCGCAGGCAGACGCGCTGTGGCGCATCCGCGATTCGCTGTCGGAGGCGGAGCGTGCCTCCGGACCGGCGGTTCAGCACGACATTTCGGTTCCGGTGCCGGTCATGCCGCGCTTCATGATTGAGGCGGCGGCTGCGGCAGAAGCGCGCTTTCCCGGGACGCACGCCACCGCATTCGGCCATCTGGGCGACGGCAATGTGCATTTTCACGTCCGCGCGCCGCACGGTGCGGATCGGGATCGCTGGTATGCCACGGACGCGCCCGTCATCACCCGGTTCGTCCATGATCTGGTGACGGCGGCGGGCGGATCGATTTCGGCCGAGCATGGCATCGGCCAGATGAAGATCGCCGAACTGGAGCGGCTGGCCCCCCCGGCGCGCCTGGCGGCAATGCGGGCGATCAAGGCGGGGCTGGACCCGGCCGGACTGTTCAATCCGGGGAAACTGGTCAGGCTTGCGGGCGAGGCCCCGGTGCCATAGACGCGCGGGAACGTTGATTCAGGAGATCGGGATGGCCACCGCGCCGCAAAACCAGTCGTTGCCGCTGTTCTATAATGAGCTGACCCCGCTTTCGAGCGAGACCCATGCGGCGTTCAAGCTGCGCCGGTCGCCCGGTGCGCGGTTCATGGTCAATACCCATGCCGTCCCGCTGACGGTCGAGGAATTTCCGCTGGTGCAGCGGAGCCAGCCGATCGTGTTTTCGGTCGGCGACGATCCCGTGCCGCTGGCGCTGTACGGCCTGAACGAGGGCGTGAACCTGTTCTTCGACGAACAGGGTCAGGTGACCGAGCAGGGCCTGTACATCCCGGCCTATGTCCGTCGCTATCCGTTCCTGCTGGCCCGGCTTCGTCCCAATTCCGATGAATTGTCGCTCTGCTTCGATCCGACGACCGACACGATCGGCGCGTTCGAGGATGGCGAACCGCTGTTCACCGATGGCAAGCCAAGCCAGCTGACCGAGGCTGTGCTGCAGTTCAACGAGCAGTTCGAACAGGCGGGCATGAAGACCAACGCCTTCATGCAGGAGCTGAAGGCGCTCGATCTGCTGATGGACGGCGAGATTTCCATCCAGCCCGAAGGCGCGCCGCAGCCATTTATCTATCGCGGGTTCAAGATGGTCGATGAGCGCAAGCTTGCTGACCTGCGCGGCGATCAGCTGCGCAAAATGTCGCAGAACGGCATGTTGCCGCTCGTTTACGCGCATCTCTTCTCGCTCGGTCACGCGCAGCAGCTGTTCGAGCGTCAGGCGATCCAGGGCAAGATCCCCGGCGTCGAGTTCACGGCCAATCCGGCGCCTGCCCAGGCCTGACCGCGCTGACACTCTAAACGTGGGCGGCGGATGAGCGATCATCTGCCGCCCATTTGATTCGTGGCCCGTTCGCGACGACCGATGGGAGCGAAAGCGCCGCAAAGCGCGCCGAGCCGCCCCCTTGAACAGCAATCCAGCCTTGCCTATGTTGGTCTTGCGCAGCGGTTCCGTGTTCCCCCTTTCGCGGACCTGCGTGGCACGCCTTGGCGTGTCTCCTCCCTGAACCTTGGCCACCTCGTGCATTGCGCGAGGTGGTTTTTTATGTGCCGTCGGGATTATTCGGCGGCGAGCCGCTGCGGCATCACTTCGTCCAGCACGGCATCCAGCAAAGCGCGCAGGGCGGCGGTCGTTCGGTCCAGCCCCGGTCCCGGCTGATCCAGCCGGTGATCGAGGTACAGCGTCCGGTCCAGCTCGATCTGCACCGCCTGGATGCCGGACGCCGGTGCGGCGTGCCGATCAAGCAGATGCCCGCCGGCATAGGGTGCGTTCAGCGCAACGCGCAGCCCGGTCGATCGCGCCGCATCCTCGATTCGCGACACCAGGCGGGGCGAGGCGGAACGACCGAACCTGTCGCCGATCACCAGTTGCGGCGCGCTGCCGGCGGGCATCAATGGCGGCATGGAATGCAGGTCGATCAGCACGGCGACGCCGAATCGTTGTCGCGCCCGGGCCAGCAGCGTGGCAATCGTGCGGTGATAGGGCCGGTGGTCCTCCTCGATCCTTGCCTCGATCTCTGTCGCCAGCCAGCGGCGGCGCCAGATCGGGCCGCTGCCCACCGCACGGCGCGGCACCAGGCCAAGGCCGCTGCGGACGCGGGGCGACCGGTTCGGCAGGCGCTGGGCAATGCCGGCCTCCTCGATCGACGGATCGCGTTCGTCCTCCCCGCGATTAAGGTCGATCCAGGCGCGGGCGCGTCGGGCGATGACCAGGGTTTCGGCAACCCGCACGGCCAGCGCCACGGCATCGACGTACCGGTCCTCCAGCGGCATCAGCGCCGCCAGCGGCACGCCAAGGGCAGCGCAGAGCGATGGCGGATAATCGCGCCCAGCGTGCGGAACCGACAGCACCAGCGGCGTTTCCGGATCAACCGGACCGATCAGATCATGGCTATGGGACGACTCGCCGGGCTGCACGGCGCGAATGCTAGCCCGCGGGCTGTCCGCGCGCCAACCCCCCGAAAGAACGCCACGGCAGGGACGGGCTGGAAAATCTTAAGGGCTTGCCGCATAAAATGGGCGAATAGGGCCGCCTGACACCGGAGAAACCATGTACCGTATCCTGCTCGCCGAGGATGATCGCGGCATGCGCGAATATCTGACGCGTGCGCTTGAGCGCTCCGGCTATGCCGTTTCGGCGGTCGATCGGGGGACCGACGCGATCCCGCTGCTGGAAAATGAGCCGTTCGACCTGCTGCTCACCGACATCGTCATGCCGGAAATGGACGGCATCGAACTGGCGCAGCGGGCGGGCGTGATCGCGCCTGACCTGCGGGTCATGTTCATCACCGGATTTGCTGCCGTGACGCTGAAGGCGGGCAAGGCGCTGCCCAATGCGCGCATCCTGTCCAAGCCGTTTCACCTGCGCGATCTGGTGCTGGAGGTGGACCGGCTGTTCGCGCGGGACGATAGCGGGGCGATTTGATCAAGATGCCGCTTGCCAGCGGCTTGTTCGCTGGCTAAAGCCCGCATCCCGGCGGGCGTGTAGCTCAGTGGTAGAGCACTGTGTTGACATCGCAGGGGTCGCAAGTTCAATCCTTGCCACGCCCACCATGAAAAGCCCCGCTGCCTGACCCAGGCGGCGGGGTTTTTTACGCCGCAGCACCCTCGATCTGCATGGGGTCCAGGCCCCCTTCCATCAGCGCCTTGGCATCAAGCAGCAGCGTACGGGCCGTCTGTTCGGACCGATCCGCATCGCGCGACAGGATCGCCTCCATCACCTCCCGGTGCTGCGCCAGCTTTGCCTCTTCATCCCTGGCGATATTGTCAGTGTAGCGGATGGAAAAGTGCAGTGCCGCCGATACCAGCGGCTTCAGGCGGCAGTAAAAGCTGTTGCCGCTGGCATCGAGGATCGCGAGGTGGAAGGCGATATCGGCGGCCAGCGGATCATCGGCCCCGCGATGAGCGGCCGACATTCGCGCAAAGCCGGCACGGATGCGCTCGTGCGCCTCTGCACTGCCCCGGCGGGCCGCCATGGCGGCTGCCAGCGGCTCGATCCCCAGCCGCACCATCGTGAACTCGATCAGCAGCGGCAGCGAGAAATTGCGGCGCAGCGTCCAGCGCAGCACATCCGGATCGAACAGGTTCCATTGCGAAGGCTGAGTGACGGACGTGCCCAGCCGGGGCCGGGCGGTGACCAGCCCCTTGGCATTCAGCACCTTGATCGCCTCGCGCAGCACGGACCGGCTGGCGCCGTATCGGACGCCAAGTTCCGCCTCCACCGGCAGCAATTCGCCGGGGGCATGGACACCGGTGACGATGGCGGTGCCCATCCCCTCGACAATGGCGCGGGTGCGACGCCCGAGACCAGGCTCAGCAAAATCCAGCGCAGTCTCGATATCAGCGGTCATGTCGCCTGTGTTACGGCGCATGACCGTTGACGGCAAGCGGGCGTCCCGGCCCTATTTTGCGGTCGAGAACGCAAAGATCGTGCGGCTGGCATAGGGCTTGCCCGGGCGCAGGATCGCGTCGGGAAAGCCGGGCTGGTTCGGCGAATCCGGGAAATGCTGGGTTTCAAGCGCAACTGCCGAGCGGAAGGGATAGGCATTGCCGCCCTTGCCCGTCACGCTGCCGTCCAGGAAATTGCCGGAATAGAACTGGATGCCCGGCTCGTTGGTCGAAATGGTGAGCACGCGGCCGGAACCCGGATCAGCAAGCACTGCGGCCTCGCGCATTCCCGAACCGTTCAGCACCCAGTTATGGTCATATCCCTTGCCGATCACGATCTGCGGATGCTTGGCCCCGATGTCGCGGCCGATCGGTTTGGCGGTGCGGAAATCGAACGGTGTCCCTTCGACCGGAGCCAGCTCGCCCGTCGGGATCGCCGTCGGATCGGTGGGCAGATAGCGGTCGGCATTCAGTTTGAGCGTGTGATCCAGCACCGTCTTTGCGTTGACGCCAGCCAGGTTGAAATAGGCGTGCTGGGAAATGTTGAACGGCGTCGCCTTGGTCGTTTCGGCGCCATAATCGACGATCAGCCGATTGTCGTCGGTCCAGACATAGGTGACGGTGGCCGTCACCTGACCCGGATATCCCTGATCCCCGTCCGGGCTGACCAGGGTGAAGCGGACGCCCGGGCCATCGGCGGTATCGACGCGGCGGCCGGACCAGAGCGACTTGTCAAACCCGACCTCGCCGCCATGCAGGTGATTGGGCGCGTTGTTGGTCGCCAGCTGATAGCTTTTGCCGTCCAGCGTGAACTGCCCCTTGGCAATGCGGTTGGCAAAGCGGCCGACGACCGCGCCGAAATACGGGCTGTCGGTCAGGTAGGGCGCTGCGGTGTCAAAGCCGAAATTGACATCGGCCAGCTTGCCGTCGCGATCCGGCACGTCCAGCGTCAGGATGGTCGCGCCAAGATCCATGATGGTCAGGCCCGCGCCGCTTTTGTTGCGCAATTCCCATTTGGTGACGAACCGGCCGTCCGGCAGGTTTTCCATCGCCTTGTCCGTGATGGTGATGCCCGTATCGGCCGGCGCGCTGGCCGCTTCGGTGCCATTGCCCGCATCCCCGCCGCCCGAGCATCCTGCCGCCGTCACGCCAAATGCCATCGCCATCAACAAACCCTTCCGCATCCGTCCTCTCCCTTTCCCGTTTCTGTTGGCAGGCCAGCGTGGATCGGTGTTCCACCCGGCGGTTCGCACGCTCTTCAGGTCCGCACAAGTATAAATGATTGCGCTAACAATCCTAGAATTGAAATGGTTCGACGCTGCGCCGTTCGCCCAGCAGAAAGGCGTCGGCAACCAGCTTTATGGGCGAAAGGTCGACATCGCTTGCGCCCGTGTGCACCAGTTCCGCAAAGCGGCGATACAGGCGGCGATATTCATGATCGGGGGCGTGCTGTTCCGCCTCATCGCCGACCCTGAGCACCGATCCGCCCATCGACAACGTCAGATCGCCGGCATCAGTGCTGACGACCATGTCCCAACTTTGCGGCCCCGTCTGCAGAAAATCGAAATCGGCATCGACTGGCGTGTCGCCTGAACGAAGGGCAAGCCGGGCGGCGATCGGGGCAAAGCGGTTGGCGGGGAAATCCAGCCGTGCCGCCTCGACCCGCACAGGCTGCGGCAGGATGCGGGTCAGGATCGACAGGGCATTGATGCCGGGATCGAACACGCCAAGGCCACCCGGCTGCAGGATCCAGTCCTGTCCGGGGTGCCACACCCGGATATCCTCTTTCCAGCGGATGGAGACGCTGTGCACAGCCTTGTCCGCTAGCCACGCACGGGCGGGCTCAACGCCCGCTGCCTCACGCGAATGCCATGTGGCGAACAGCGTGACGCCGCGCCGGTCCGCTTCCTCGGCCAGCAACTCGACCTCCCGCACCGTGGCGCCGGGTGGTTTTTCGATCATCAGATGCTTTCCGGCCGCCAACGCCAGCATCGCCTGATCGAACCGGCCCTGGGGCGGCGTGCACAGCGATACCGCATCCAGATCCGGTTCACCCTCCAGCATCGCCTGAAGCGTGGGATACCGGATCAGCGGATCGCCGGCCGGCATGCTGCGGCTGGCTGCGGCGAGCAGGCTGATTTCCGGGATATCGGCAATCGAGGGCAGATGCTGATCGCGTGCGATCTTGCCGATCCCGACCAGACCGATGCGCAGCGGGGAAGCGGCCGTCCCGACAGGCTGGCGTGCGTCAACCATCGGATCAGACCTTCAGCCGCTTGAGCACCGGGGACAGGACGCCGGCCATCACGTCATAGCCTGCATCCGTCGGGTGGACGCCATCATCCGCCATGCCCGGTTTCATCCCGCCATCCGGCCCGGCAAGGGCGGGGTGGTAATCGATATAGGTCGCCTTCTGCTCGGCGGCGAACTGACGCAGCCAGCGATTATGCGCAGCGATGGGCCCCAGCACGTCGAGGCCGGGTCGCCATGGAAATGCCGATGCAGGCGGAATCGATGCCAGGATCAGGCCGATGCCGTTCACTTTGGCAATCGCGGCCATCGCGCGGAAGTTATTGCGGGTGTCCTCTGCCGACATCGGGCCGGTGTTGCCGGCAATATCGTTGGTGCCGGCCATCAGATGCACGTAACGCGGCTTCAGGTTGACCACATCCTGCTGAAACCGGGCCAGCATCTGCGGCGTCGTCTGGCCGCTGATCCCCCGTCCGATGCGTCCGGCCGAGAAAAAGGCGGGTCGCTTGCCGCGCCATCCTTCCGTGATCGAATCGCCCATGAACACGATGCCCACGGGCTTTCCGGCCGCCAGCACTTCGGCATTTTCGGCGCGATAGCGGAACAGGTGGGGATAATCCTCTCGCATCAGGCGCTGCCAGCGCGCGTCCCAGCTTTCGCCGGGTACCGTATCGCCCACTTGCGCTGCGCCAGCGACACCGGTCAGCGGCAGCGCGGCCGCCAGTCCCAGCAGGTGCCGACGCGCGATGGGCATGCCGCGTCCGGTGCCGACCTGGTTCATCATCCCTCCACCTAGCAATCCTGGACAGCGCGAGGGCGCCGTCCTTTTGTCTGATAATATCCCGCAGCGATCTAGCCCAGCCCGCCCGGTTTTAGCAATCGCCGATGATCGCGGTTGCCGATCACCCCGTCTGACGGGCCAGCCGGTCCTGCAGCCATGCGGAATAGGGGCGGGCCGATGCGATCGCCGCCTCCACGCCCAGCCGGTGTGCCTGCTGTGCCGCCTGGCGTTCCGCATCGGGCGTGCCGAGCAGCCTGCCATTGGCCCCCGGCGTCATGCCAATGCCGAGCAGGAGTTGCAGCCACAGGTCGCGCGAAACGCTGTCCTCCTCGAAATAGGGCAGGCGGGCACGGCGGGTGAACTCGCCCAGGGTGCGCGCAAGGCTTTCCGACCGGTCAAGCGTGCCCACCCGCGTCCAGAAGGGGCCGGCGGGCAGGCCGGGCAGCGCGTAATGGGCGGCGACATAATCGCGCACCCGGTCGGCCAGCATCCCGGCGCGCCGGTTATATTCCGCCCGTTCCTGAGGAATGATGTCCCGGCCGGGCAGCAATTCGGCCAGCAGGTCGATCTGGCCCATCGCCAGATGCAGGTTGGTCCAGCCCAGCGGCTCCAGCGACGCGGCCGCATCGCCAAGCGCCACCAGATTGAACTGAAACGGGTCGTTCAGCCGGCCGGGACGGACGGGAACGATCGGGCCGGGCTCTGCGCCCGTGGTGCGCGCAAGCGCGGCCGCAGCGGCGTCGTCTGTCGTCGCCGCACTGGCATAGCCAAGCATCAGATGCGTGCGATCGCGCCCCGGCGAAACCGAAATCCACCCCTCCGGCACGGCGACCCAGTCATCGACGGGCGCTGTCATCGGCTGGGCGGGGCGGGCGGGCAGCATCAACCGGTCGCAGCCGAGCTGGCTGGTCCAGTCCTGCCGCTGGTCTGCCTGAGCCAGCGCGAACAGCCGGGCGCCGGGTCCGGTGCAATCGAGGTACAGGTCGGCCGCCACCCCCTCGCCATTGGCCAGCCGGACCGAGCGGATCATGCCCGCCGGATCGCGGTCGAGCGCGACCGGTTCGCCCGGCCCGCCCGTCACACCGGCCTGTTGTGCAGCACTCATCAACAGGCGCACATAGGCTCCGGGATCGATGCGCAGCGCATAATCAAGGTCGCTGAGCGGCGAGGCGGGATCGTCGGACGGTTCGGCAAAACGGCCCAGTGCCGCCAACGCCGCCGCCGGACCCGCCGGCCGGTCCATCTCCGCACTTGCCCCTGCCCGGCCGGATCCCTGCCCGACGAACCCGCCGATCAGAGCGGGATTGGGTGCAGCGCCATGGCCCGTAAACCATGGATCGTTCGGCCCCCAGCCGCGATACCGGCAGGCAAGCCGGTGCGTCGCCCCTGTCCGGGTGAGCAGCATATCCTCGTCCAGCCCGACCCGTTCGAAGAACCGGCCAAGCATTGGCAGGCCGGTATGCGCCATGTCGGCGATCGCGCCTTGCGGTTCGCGCGGGACGATCACCCGGATCTGTGCACCGGGCAGCGTGCGCGCCAGCACGAGCGCGGCCGACAGCGCCACCGGGCCGCCACCGAAAATGGCGATGCGTGCCAGCGCAGGCCGCGATGCTGCACCCGTTCCGGTCATGCTGCGGCCAGCCGCTCCGCCTCTTTTTCCAGATAGGCACGGTGCCCCGGCATCCGCGCGACCGTCGCCTCGATTTCCCGTTCCAGCCCGCCCAGCGCGGCCTTCAGACCGGCGGCGGGGGGCAGGTCGGCACGGGGGTCATAGGCATCGGGCACAATGCCCTGGCCCAGATAGACCGCGATCCAGCTCGGCTCGAAAAACAACCCCTCGCCATATTTGCTGACGCGGCCTGCCCGGCGCCACAGATCCAGCTTGTCGGCCAGGCTGTCGGGCAGCGCCATGGTGCGCACATGGTTCCAGAAATCGGAATCGGTGCGGCGCGTGGCGTTGTAATGCAGGATCAGGAAATCCCGGATGCGGTCATATTCCATGTCGACCAGCCGGTTGAACTCGGCGCGGTCGGCATCGTGCATGCCATCGGCCGGGAACAGGTCGATCAGGCGCGTGATCGCCATCTGCACCAGATAGATGCTGGTCGATTCCAGCGGCTCCAGAAAGCCGGAGGCAAGGCCGATGGCAACGACATTTCCGACCCAGCTTTCGCGCCGCCGTCCGGCCCGAAAGCGCAGGATGCGGGGATCGGCCAGCGGCTTGCCCTCCACCGCCCCCAGGATCGCGGCGCACGCCTCATCCTCCGACACATGGCTGGACGAAAAGACATAGCCATTGCCGACCCGGTGCTGCAACGGGATGCGCCAGCGCCACCCGGCGGGCATGGCGACGGCGCGGGTATAGGGTTCGATCTCGCCCGGCGGCGAAGTGCAGGGCAGGGCGGCGGCACGATCGCAGGGCAGCCAGCCGCTCCAGTCCTCCCACGCCGCGCCCATGGTTTCGCCCAGCAACAGGCTGCGGAAACCGGAACAGTCGACAAACAGATCGCCCTCGATGACCGACCCGTTGTCCAGCCGGAGCGCAGCAATGTCGCCGCTGTCGCCATGGCGGATCACCTCCACCACCTTTGCCTCGGTCCGCACCACGCCGCGCGTTACCGCATAGTCGCGCAGGAACGGCCCAAAGCGGGTGGCATCGAACTGATAGGCATAGCCATAGGTCGAAGCGACGCTGCCATCGCGCAGATCGGGGATGGCGAAGCGCCGCGCCTCTGCCATCCGGACCCCCATGGAATAGGCGCCGATCGGCACATTCGCCCCCGTTGCCTGCGCGCGCAGCCAGAAATGGTGAAAGCCGACCCCGGCCAGATCCTGACCATAAGTGCCGAAGGGGTGGATATAGCGTTCGCCGATCGCGCCGAAATCCTGGAAATCGATGCCCAGCTTGAACGTCGCATTGGTGGCGGCCATGAACGCCGCCTCGTCAATGCCAAGGCCGGTGACGAATTCGCGGACGTGCGGCAACGTCGCCTCGCCAACCCCGACGATCCCGATTTCCGCCGATTCGATCAGGTGCACATCGGCAATGCCGCCGAGATGGCGGATGAGCGCCGCCGCCGTCATCCACCCCGCCGTTCCGCCGCCCAGCACCACCACCCGGGTGCGCGGGATCATGCCGCCGTCAACGCCTGTCATGCTGCCGTTGTGGCAAGTTTCTGACCGCGCTGAAAGAGGGCATGGGCACGGGGGCGGCGCGACCGGAAACACCGGCCTGTCGCAGGCCACCCGGCCATAGCGGCTTGCAGGTGTGCGCGGGGACCGGCATGACCCGGCGCGCCGTTTCAGGAGTGCTGCCAATGTCCCTGCCGACCTTTACCCTGGACGGGTTCGACCTTGACGCCTTTGTCCGCGCGACCCTGGCCGAGGACTTGGGCACCGGCCGCGATGTGACGTCAGAGGCGGTGATCCCCGCCGATGCCCGGTTCGAAGGAGTGATGGACAGCCGCGATGCCATCATCGTTGCGGGCCTGCCGATTGCAGAGGCGTTTTTTCGCGCGCTGGATCCTGATGTCGCGATCGAACGGCTGGTTCAGGATGGCGACCGGGTGGCGGCCGGCACGGACCTGATGCGGCTGCGCGGAAATGCGCGGGCGATGCTGACTGCCGAGCGGTCTGCGCTGAACACGGTGCAGCATCTGTCCGGCATCGCGACATTGACCCGCAGCTATGTCGACCGGATCGAGGGGACGGGCGCGACGTTGCTGGACACGCGAAAGACCATACCGGGCCTTCGCATTGTCGAGAAATACGCGACCCGGATGGGCGGCGCGACCAATCATCGGATGGGATTGTGGGACGCGGCGATGATCAAGGACAATCACGTCGCCGTCGCCGGATCGGTGGAAAAGGCCGTGCGCCGCGCCGTGGCCGCCGGTGTCGAGCGGATCATCGTCGAGGTGGACCGGGTGGATCAGATCGAGCCTGCCCTGGCGGCGGGGGCGACCCACTTGCTGCTCGACAACATGGACCCGGCGACGCTGCGCGGGGCGGTGATCTTGGTCCGCGGACGGGTGCCGACCGAGGCATCCGGCGGGGTTCGGCTGGAAACGATTCGCGCGATCGCCGAAACCGGCGTCACCTATATCAGCGTCGGGCGGCTGACCCAGTCTGCCCCTGCCGCCGATATCGGGCTGGATTTTGCCGCGATCTGAGGCGGATGGACGGTTGCGCGCGGAACGGCTGGCGCTAGGATCGCCTTATCCGTTTCGGGGAGGACATCCACATCATGAAGCCTGCATCGATCGTTCAGTTTGACCGTTTCTACCTGGCCTCGATCGCCGTCTGGGTCGTCGGGGTGGGGCTTGGCTGGCAAACGGCCAATCAGCAGATGCTGGATAATCCGGCCTTTGCCGCCAATCCGGAAATGGCGGGGATGATCCCCGGCATTCTGGGCGGCGTCACGCTGGTCGGCGTGTTGTTTTCGCTGTTGTTCTGGTGGCTGGTGTCCAAGCGAGCGAGCACCGTCGGCAAGTGGATCATCACTATCCTGTGCGCCATTTCGGTGCTGTCGCTGCCGCTAGCGTTCATCAACATGGCGCAGACCGGCGTGCTGAACACCGTCGTCAATGTCGTGGTCGTCGGCTTGACCCTGGCGGCGACGGTCATGCTGTTCCGCGCCGATGCGACGGCATGGTTCCGGGGCGACGGGGACGAGGAGCCGGTCGACCGCACCTTTGGCTGACCTGCCACGCCAATGCATGGCGCGGCCACACAGGCCGCGCCTGCAAACCTCAATCCTGATCGATCACCACGGTTGCGGGGTGATGCCGGTCCAGATGCCGCCGGATGATCCGCAGGTTGCGGGTGTTCGAGCGAAAGAACAGGTCGGGCACCGCGCCGATCCACGGGATCAGGCCGAGCAGCCAGTCGAACCCGACATTGGCCGACATCCGCACCATCGCCCCCTTGCCCATGCCCAGGTTGCGCGCTTCCCACAGCATATAACCGCCCATGATCGCACCGATGGTTGTGCCGCCGATGGGCAGCAGGTCAAGCGCGACGTCAAGGCCGATGCGGTAATTGATGCCGGGAATCTTGATCGACCGTTCGAGCAGGTGTTCCATCGCCTCGATCCGGCGCCGCACGGACGCGGGATCGGTGCGGACCGGCAGCTTTGCCGCCATGCGGGCGAACTCTTCGCGTCCCAGTCCCTTGCCACCAGCCATTGTCCGGTCACTTCCCTTCGCGCAGCTGATCCAGCGGATGCCAGGCGCGGGGGTTGGTTTGAAACCGGCGTAGCCTGAGCGCGACCAGCGACCAGCGAAGCGGGCGCGCAATCGGAATATAGGCATGGTCATCGACCAGCGCCAGTTCGGCCGCGGCCAGCCGCTCGCGGTGGGTTTGCGCGTCACCCGCGTCCCGCGCGGCCAGAATCGCATCGCGCGCCGCGCTGCCACAGGGGCGACACGCATTTTCAAGGAACCAGCGCGCCTGATCGGACGGGGCAACCCGGTCGATCACGCGCAGATCGGCGTCGGCATCGGGCGAAACGCGCTCAACGCGCAGGCCGATTGCGGCAAGGGCAGGGCCAATCCTGCCCCATAACAGGTTGCCGCCGCCATCGGGCGTCAGGGCCAGCCGGATGACCGGTTTCCGCCCGCCATTGCGCGATCGCCAGATGCTGACCCGTGCCCGGGCCGTCGCCTGTCGTTCCTCAAGGCTCTGCGCCAGCCAGGCAGGCCGTGTCGGCTCACGGCCCAAGTCCATGGGGGCCGGCAGGATGGTGTCGATCGCGGGCCAGTCGGGGCGGAAGGCGGCGGTGATCGCCGCCCGGTCCAGCGCCATCGCCAATGCCTCCCGATTGGCTGGATCGGCCAGAAACCCCTCGCGCCTGGTCACGGCCAGGCCGAACAGGCCATGGGCCGGATCGACGCGGATATTGGCGTTGCCCGCCCCCATCCGCTCGACCAGCGGCCAGTCGCGATAGCTGCCGCCGAGGACCAGGTCGCTCTGGCGCTGGACAAATCGGGCGACCGCAATGGCCGCGGATTCGCCGCGCAACTGGATCGTGTCGGCCGGTGCAGGCTCCCCATCCGATGCGCCGTCCGCCCGTGCGGGGTCATAGGCGGGGGCAAGGACGACGGCACCGCGCACCCGATCCGCAATCCGCATCGGCCCGCTGCCGCCCCCCGCGGTCACGGCAAATTCCGGCTGGGCAAGGCGCAGCAACAGGTCCGGCATCGGGCGGCGCAGACGGATTTCGATGATCTGGGGCGTCATGGCGACGACCTCTTCGACCGGTGCGAGCAGTGACTGGCCCACCGGCAGCCGTCGGGCACGGCCGATGGCGGCGGCGGCGTCGTCTGCCGTGACGGTCTGGCCATCGGGGCGTTCGGCATCGCCGATGCGGAACACGACGCTGCCGCCATCGTCGATCACGGTCCAGCGGGCGGCAAGGCCCGGTTCGATCGCTCCGGCGGCATCCAGCCGCACCAGCCCCTGCGCCGTCGCCGCGGCCAGCACGCGCTGTGGTTCACTCATCAGGGTGCCATATGGGCTGGCCGTGCCCAGCGGGGGGCCGATCACGCTGACGCTGACGGGGATGTCGTCCGGGCGGCGCCCACAGGATGCGGCCAGCAACGCGGTCAGCGCAAACAGGGTCGGGGACAGCCGGGCCATCCCGCTGGTCTATGCCCTGAAACCGGCAAAGCCAACCTGATCCCCGCGCATTCCTGGTGCGGACGGCGGGACTCGAACCCGCACGAGCCAAGGCCCAAGGGATTTTAAGTCCCGTGCGTCTACCAATTTCGCCACGTCCGCATCAAGGGAAAGCGCCGGTGATGGCGGAGGCGAAAGCGCATGGCGGCGCGCGCGTCAAGCGCGGGCGATCATTCCGCCATGTTCAAACGGATGCGCATTTCCTTGCCGGGCTTGAAATAGGGAACCCGTTTGGCCTGAACGGCAACGGTTTCGCCGGTGCGGGGATTGCGGCCCGTGCGGGCATCGCGGGCGCGGGTGGAAAAGGCACCAAAGCCGCGCAATTCGACCCTGCCGTCCTGCATCAGGCGGCTGGTGATCTGATCAAAGAAGATCGTGACGATTCGTTCGATATCGCGAACCGAAAGTTCAGGGTTGTCCTGCGCAAGCAGGCGAACCAGTTCGGATCGGATCATGAGCATCCTCCGGGGCAACCGCCAGGATCAGTATAAGCCCGAAATGGCGCCGTCTGTCCTGCCGAACCCGGATTTTCTCGCATTTTCTGGTCGCACTAGCAAGCGAACCAACCTGTGCGGTGAATTTGGCGGGCGGGTTTCCCGTGTCGAACGAGAAACCCGCCAACCATATCAATTACTTCTGTTCGCGGCTCGCCTTCAGCGCTTCGCCCAGAATGTCGCCCAGCGATGCGCCCGAATCGGACGAACCATATTGCTGGACCGCCTGCTTTTCTTCAGCGATCTGCATCGCCTTGACCGAGAAGGTCGGCTTCTTGGACCGGTCAAAGCCAGTGACCATGGCGTCGAACTTCTGGCCGACTTGGAAACGCTCGGGACGCTGTTCGTCCCGGTCGCGGCCAAGGTCGGTCCGCTTGATGAAGCCGGTTGCGCCATCGTCGCCCGCCTGCACCTCAAGGCCGGCATCGCGGACTTCAAGCACGGTCACGGTGACGACCGCATTCTTGTTCAGGCGATCGCCAGCAGCGGCGGTGACCGGGCCACCACGCTCGAGCTGCTTCATGCCAAGGCTGATGCGCTCCTTGTCCGGCTCGATCGCCAGAACGACGGCCTGGACGGTTTCGCCCTTGCGGTGCAGCGCCAGCGCGTCCTCGCCCGAAATGCCCCAGGCGATGTCCGACATGTGGACCATGCCGTCGACGTCGTTGTCCAGACCGATGAACAGGCCGAACTCTGTCGCATTCTTGACTTCGCCCTCGACGGTCGAACCGACCGGGTGCGCCTCGGCAAAGGCTTCCCACGGATTCTGCTGCGCCTGCTTGAGGCCCAGCGAGATGCGGCGCTTTTCCTGATCCACTTCCAGAACGACGACTTCGACTTCCTGGCTGGTCGACACGATCTTGCCCGGGTGGACGTTCTTCTTGGTCCAGCTCATTTCCGAAACGTGGACCAGGCCCTCGATGCCGGCTTCCAGTTCGACGAACGCACCATATTCGGTGATGTTGGTCACGCGGCCCGACAGCTTGGCGCCGACCGGATACTTGGCGAAGGCGCCATCCCACGGATCGCTTTCCAGCTGCTTCATGCCAAGGCTGATGCGCTGCGTGTCGCGGTTGATGCGGATGATCTGGACGCGGACGGTCTGACCGATCTCCAGCACTTCCGACGGATGGTTGACGCGCTTGTAGCTGAGGTCGGTGACGTGCAGCAGGCCGTCGATGCCGCCCAGGTCAACGAACGCACCGTAGTCGGTGATGTTCTTGACCACGCCGTCAATCACCTGACCTTCGGCCAGCGACTGGATCAGGCCCGAACGCTGTTCGGCGCGGGTTTCCTCAAGCACCGCACGACGCGACACGACGATGTTGCCGCGCTTGCGGTCCATCTTCAGGATCTGAAAGGGCTGCGGGATGTCCATCAGCGGCTGGACGTCGCGGACCGGGCGGATATCGACCTGGCTGCCGGGCAGGAAGGCGACGGCGCCGTTCAGGTCGACGGTGAAGCCGCCCTTGACGCGGCCGAAGATCACGCCTTCGACGCGGGCGGTCTTGGCAAATTCGGCTTCCAGCTTGTCCCAGGCGGCTTCGCGGCGGGCGCGGTCGCGGCTGAGCATCGCTTCGCCGTTCGCATTCTCGACGCGGTCGACATACACCTCGACCTCATCGCCGACCTTCAGGTCAGCCTTCTGGCCCGGCGCTGCGAATTCGCGCAGGGGCACGCGGCCTTCCGACTTCAGGCCGACGTCGATGACGGCCAGATCATTTTCGATGCCGGTAACGGTGCCGATGACGACGCGGCCTTCAAAACCGTCGGAGCCGCCGAACATATCGTCCAGCATCGCCGCGAAATCATCACGGGTGGGATTTGCCGAAGTGGCCATAAAAACGAAGTTCCTAACAATAACATTTTCCGGCCAGCCGGTTGTTTCCGGCGGTCTTTTGGCCGAACCGTCGCGAGGGCCGAATGCCCGGCGCGACATCCTTAAAAACGCGGCATCGATTGGGGTCCGCCAAAGCGAAAAGGGCGCCCGGGCAAAATACCCTGCGCCGCACCCCGTCGGGCACCACACCCTTCGGACGGCGCGCGCATAGCGCCGATGGCTGCGGAAAGCAAGGTTTCGCCGGTGATCAGCGCCCGGCTGGCGCCTCGCGGTTTCGCTGTGCCTCGACCAGTTCGATCGCCCGTTTCACCGCCAGATCGATCGACAGAAAGCTGGTGTCGAGCGGTGCGGCATCGGCGGCCATGACCAGCGGGGCGGTTGACCGACCCGAGTCGCGTTCGTCGCGTTCGCGTATATCGGCAAGCACGCGGTCAAAGCTGACGTCGCGGCCCATCCCCTTCAGGTCGGCATGGCGCCGCCGGGCCCGGATCTGCGGCGTTGCCTTGACGAACAGCTTTGCATCGGCATCCGGCGCGATGACCGTGCCGATATCGCGTCCGTCCAGCACCGCGCCGCCGGGCTGGCGGGCAAAACGCTGTTGCCGCTGAAACAGGGCGCGGCGAACGAGCGGGTGGGCCGACACGATGGAGGCCGTGCGCCCCACCGCATCGTCGCGCAATTCGGGATCGGCGAGCAATGAATCGGGAAAGTCGCAACAGGCGACTGCATCGGCTTCGATCCGGGGGTCAAGTTCCTCGCGCAGCACCAGTGCGGCGACTGCGCGATACAGCAGGCCGGTGTCGAGATGCGGCAGGCCATAATGCCGGGCAAGCGCACGGGCGATGGTCCCCTTGCCCGACGCTGCGGGCCCGTCGACGGCGATGATCATGCCGTCACTTCAGCGCCGCGCCGGCCAGCGCGTCAAGTGTCGAGAAAAAGCCGGGATAGCTGGTCGCCACCGGAGCGGCATCGTCCAGCGTGACGGGCGCGCGGCAATGCTGGGCCGCGACGGACAGGCTCATGGCGATGCGATGATCGAGATGCGTGGTGATCGTTGCGTCGCCCGCCAGCGGATCCCCGCCGGTGCCGTCGATGATCATGCCGTCCTCCACCTCCTCGACCCGCGCGCCGATGGCGGACAGGGCAGCAGCCATCGCGGCAATCCGGTCGGATTCCTTGACCCGCAGTTCCTCGGCTCCGCGGGCAACGGTCCGACCGGATGCAAAGGCGGCGGCGACGAACAGGACGGGGTATTCGTCGATCATGCTGGGCGCGAGGTCGGGTGGCACCTCGATCGCCGACAGCGGCGCATGGCGGACGCGCAGATCGGCGACAGGTTCTCCGCCAACCTCGCGTTCCGCAAGCGCCTCGATATCCGCGCCCATCAGGCGCAGTGCCGTGACGATGCCCGACCGGGTCGGGTTCATGCCGACATTCAGGACGGTGACGTCCGACCCCGGCACGATGCTGGCCGCGACCAGCCAGAAGGCGGCGGAGGAAGGATCACCGGGCACGACGATCGATTGCGGCTTCAATTCAGCCTCGCCGCGAATGCGGATGACGCGGCCGGCCGGGGATGGCTCGACCGTGAGTTCAGCCCCAAAACCCGCCAGCATCCGCTCGCTGTGATCGCGGGTGGGTACCGGTTCGATAACGGTCGTGATGCCTGGGGTGTTAAGCCCGGCAAGCAGGATCGCCGACTTCACCTGCGCGCTGGCGACGGGCAGGGTGTATTCGATGGGCACCGCGGGAACCAGGCCGCGCATCGTCAGCGGCAGGCGGCCCCCGGGGCTGGCGGTGAATTCGGCACCCATGGCGGACAGCGGCTCGATCACGCGGCCCATCGGGCGTTTGCTGAGCGAGGCATCGCCAATGAATGTCGCGGTCAGCCGGTGGCTGGCGAGTAGACCCATCAACAGGCGGGTGGACGTGCCGGAATTGCCCATGTCGAGCGCCTGTTCCGGCTGCATCAGGCCGCCAACGCCGACACCGTCGATCGTCCAGCGGCCATCGTCGCCGCGCTCGATCCGTGCGCCCATTGCCCGCATCGCCGCTGCCGTGGCGAGAACGTCTTCTCCCTCCAGCAGCCCGTCGACGGTGGTGCGGCCGATAGCCAGCGCGCCGAACATCAGCGAGCGGTGGCTGATCGATTTGTCGCCGGGCACGCGGACCGTGCCGCGAAGCGGGCCGGCGGCGGCTATTTCGAGCGGGCGGGCGGGAGCGTGGGCGGACATGGCGGGCGGGCTTTTGACAGTGCGCTTGCGCTATGGCAAGGCGCCGCCCACTTTACAGGCCGGGCCAGAGCGCACGGCCCGGTCCAGCAGAATCGAAAGGCAAGAGGCGGCACATGGTCAAGCCGGAATGGGGCACGAAGCGAACCTGCCCGAAATGCGCGACGCGCTTTTATGATCTGACCAAGGACGAGCCGGTCACCTGCATCAATTGCGGGTCGACCTGGTATCCCGAGCCGATCCTGAAGTCCAAGCAGCCGCTGCCGTTCGAAGCGGTCAAGGGGCCGGTCGAGAAGGTCGAGACGGACAGCGATCTGGGTGCCGACGAGGATCTGGACATCGCGGACGACGATACCGATTCGCCGGATGACGAGGTGGATCTGGGCGGTGACGACGATCTGGGTGTCGATACCACCGACGCTGAAGACGAAAATTAATGGATTAAGCGAGCGCCCCTGCATCGGGGCGCTTGCATTCCCTGAAAGGCGTCGTTAGAGGCGCCTTCCCGGACATGTGGGGCCGTAGCTCAGCTGGGAGAGCGCTGCAATGGCATTGCAGAGGTCAGGGGTTCGATCCCCCTCGGCTCCACCATCGATTTTAAGCCCTTGAAGTGGCTTAAAAATCCCGGAAAACCAAGGCTTTTTACAGGCGGCTGTTACATTTGTAATAGGAAGCCAAAGCCATGTGCACATACCTCGCCAAGCGCGGATCAACCTATTATTTCCGCCGCGTAATCCCGGTCGAATTGCGTCCTGCCTTTGATGGCCGGACGGAGTTCATGATGTCCCTTCGCACGAAGGACCGGGAGCAGGCGAAGCGTCTGATCCCTGCCCGCACCATAGATACTGACAGGGCGCTAGCCGTCGCAACTGAGACGCTAGTCCAAGCTGTGCCTATGGACCCGGCCGACAGGCGCGAAAGCGCAGCAGATCGACTCATGCGGGCGATGCATGAGCATAATGAGGTGGGCAACCAAATCGTAGCTGACGAGATTGCGGAGCAGGAAGCCCGGCAGGCTGCCCGCGAGGAGGAACGTCAGTATTGGCGTCGCCGGATGCGTTTCACCACCCGCGAACTTTCGCCTAATGAAGCCGCTGTCAAAGACCTGTTGTCACAAAAGGACTTTGATCTTGAGCTTGCCCGCGACAGGATCGCCTCCCTCACCATAGCTCTACGGGAAGCGAAAGCCGCTGGCGATCCGGATGCACTTGCCCGCTCGAATAAGCCGTCGATGTCCATTGCGGCTAACGAGGGGCAGCAACAGACCGGGGTGATGCTGGATGACACTATCGTCCCCCGCTGGGCGGCAGAGCGTAAGGTGGCCGCAAAAACCAAGGATACCCATGCATCCGTAGCCCGCCGCTTCTACAACAAGATGGGCCGTATGCCTGTCGATAAGGTGACGCGCCGGGATGTGCTCAGTTTCAAGGATAGGCTGATCGAGGATGGGCAAAGCATTGCCAACATCAACACGATCATTGGCAGGCTTGCTACCCTTATGCAGTGGGCCATGGATAATGAGCTTGCCGCGAGCAACCCCGCCAAGGGGATAGCGATGCGCGACCCCGACCGTGCCCGGAACAAGCGGCGCGAGTTCGATCTAGCTTCGCTCAATGCAATCTTTGCCAGCCCAGTCTACGCATCGGCCAGTCGCCCTACGGCAGGAAGAGGAGAGGCAGCGTATTGGATGCCTTTGCTGGCATTGTTCACAGGCGCGCGAATGGAAGAGCTTGGCCAGCTTCGACCGGCCGACATAACGGAAATCAGTTACCCGGATATGGACGGGGTTCAGCAAACAAGCTGGTTTATCCGCATAACAGAGGATGCAGAGGACAATCTTAAGCTGAAAAACGCTGCCAGCGAACGGGACGTGCCGCTGCATCCTGAGCTTGTGCGGCTGGGCTTCCTAGCCTTTGTCAACCAGTTGAAGGCCCAGGGTTCTGACCGGCTGTTTCCCCGATTGAGGCCGGACAAATATGGCAGGCTTACCGCTAAGTGGGGCGAATGGTTTGGCCCCTACCTCCGCGAGGTCGTTGGCGTCAAAGACAGGCGGCTGGTATTCCATTCCTTCCGCCATACGTTCAAGCAATATGCCCGCCTGTCCAACATCATCGAAGGCGTGCAGAGGCAGATAATGGGCCACAGTGCTGGCGACGTGGCCGATGAGTATGGCAGCGGCTATCCGCTGTTTCAGGTCGTCACCGGCATGGCGCAATACCGCATTCCCGGCCTCACCCTACCCGCACCTTGGGAGGCGGGGCAGGATCGAGGCGGATAGTCAGTCGAGGCTTTCGGCAGGGCGCTGCCAGCCTGGCAGGGCAGAGGGTTCAGCGCGGGGCAGGGGTGACCCTGCCAGCGGCCTTGCCGCGCCCTCCCACGCCCGCTCAGCACGGGCATCGCTGGCTATGCTGGCGGCCGGTCGGGCGGATGCGCCACCCTGATTGCTCCAGGCGTCTTTTCCAGCCCCGCCAGGGGGAATTGCGGGGCGTCCGGCTGGCTGTGGTGCGGCGGGATTGGCCTGCCTCTCAGGGGCGCTCTGAGCGGCTGTGGTGAAGGCGAATTGCTGCGGCTTGCCGTCATCCCATCCCATGCCCATTGCCGACCAGTTGACCCGGCCCGCTGCGGCGTCCTCTGCGGTGATTTCTCCGTTCCGCACGGCAAGCGCCGCCATGTCCGCCCGCATCATCGGTTCAAGCCCGGCAACGGCTGCCTCGTCGCCCGTGCGGATATATTCCCTGAGCGCAGTGTCATAGCGGGCGACGCTGGCGGAGTCGCTGGCTTCGATCAGGGCATCCACCCGCTTCATGGTGGGAACGAGCGCGGGATTGGCCTTCGCAAACTCGATCAGCGCCGCCTTGTGAGCGTGCCAAGGGGTGCGGCCGGTAGCCATGATGGTTCGTGCCCGTTGCTGGATGGCGGCAACGTCCTTCCCTGCCGCATGGGCGATGCAGAGGGTGGCGTTGATCTGGGCGCGTTGCTTCTGGTTAAGCGTAGTCATTTTTGGAGTTTCGTTCTTTCTTTCGGATACAGGCGAGGGTGTAGCTATAGGCTTTGGCGATGATGTCGCCGGTGAGGCATGGGCTCCCCGCTTGCTCCCATTGCCTGAATACGGCGCAATAGACGTGATGCGCCTCCTTCTGGCTTTCGACGGACAGCCGGGCCAGGATGTCGATACGCTCCTTGCCGGATGGAAGCGGCAGACCCGCCCGGCAAAACTCCCGGTCGATCATGGACTGCATCACAAGGGTCGCCACATTGGCGGGCGCTGCCATTGCCTCATATTCCGGGCTGTCGATCCAGCGCAGCACGGCGCATAGTTGGGCATCGCGGAATGCAAGGTCCGCATGATCGGGCAGCCGTTCCTGTAACTCCGCCAGGGAGCGCGGGCGCTGCGGATGCCGATAGGGTCCAGCGGGCGGGCGGCGGAACGGAGGAAGGTGCCGATCCTGTCGCGGCGCGTTCCGCGTCAGTTCCTTGAGCGTCGCCTGCCTAGGCAATATGGAACGCCTTTGTCTGTGTCATGGCGGAGCTTGGCAGGCCCGCGTGTCGGGATTGCATTTTCAGGCCGTTGAATGCCGTGTCAGCAAGGGGCAACGCTGGCTTGCGGTCAGCGGAAATAGCCACGGCGCTTGCCGGACAGGTAGTTGCTGATCGCGGCGAACGGGTCGCCCGGAACAAGGTTCAGGATGTCAGCCGGGATCAGGTTGGGCTTATGCTGCAACAGGTGCCCCAGCACGGTATCGGGCAGCATCTCAAAGCCATCGACGGATTGCTGCTGCCAGACATTCTCACGGGCGTTCATGTCATATCGCAGGCTCTCCCATGAGATGACGAATCGGTCATGGGCAAGGCCGCTGCGCTGATCGCGCCCGATGCGATCAACCTTGAAGTTCCGGTTCGCCTTCTCGAAGGCTGCCACAGAGGCCTTAGCTTCCTCTTCAAGCGCCTTGCTCAGCTCGGCAGTGAGTTTTTCGCCCTCCTTGGCCAGGCGGGCAGCGGTTGCCTTCGCAGCGTTCAGCCGGTCGAACAGGGCAACATCCTCACGGGCAGCGGCAAGGGCGTGAGCATTGCGGGCCATGTCGTCGCGAATGTCATAGGTGGTGCGGGTGGTCATTGATTTGGGTTCCTGTTGGAAGAAGCGCGGGCAGCGGCCACCCTTTCCGGCGTGGCATTGGCCCGGCGCGGAAGGACGGCGGCGCGGGGCCGCAGGTTGGGATTATCTGAGTGGAAGGCGGCTAGCGCCGCTGCGGCCGGATTGGGGCCAGGCGTGCGCCGGAGCGCATAGTCGGGGAAGGGCAGTCCAAGGACGGTGAGCGTTGCCCGCAAACCCGTCATGATCCGGCGATCGGAGCGGGTGAAATACTGTTCTGCCTGAGGGCTATAGAGCGCATCGGCATTGATGGTGATGGTGTTCATTGATCCTGTTGAGGTGAAGTTATGTCCACGTGAGCAAGAGAGATAGCTCCCGGATGGATGGCCGGGGCAGCCGGAGGCAAACCGGGATCAGCCGGATGCGTGAGCAGGGACAGGTGATGCCTGTTTGATGGGAGAGGATTATCCGGGATTAGCTAGGATAATTATTTGGGGGATACCGGATAGAATTGCTCGGCATCATCTGGTTTTTGAGTCATGGTAGTCTGTCAGGGTCGCTTGGTTTCTCAGCCCTTACTCATATAAAGTATTGTGTTATGCTATCAGTATATCCAGTATTATATACTGATCCTAGATTGGGAAAGATGTTGGAGGGCTGCCCGGGCTACTCCCGATCAAATAGATGAAATTTCCATTCAATCTGAGGGTATGCCCGGCCTGCCTTATCTGATCCTGAGTTGGGATGAGCGTCGGAAGGTGTTGCCCGGTCGCGCCACCGCCAAGACCTAAGCCTCGACGCCTACTCCGGGATTGCTCCCTATCTAGCGCGATGCCGTTTTACGCCCGGCGAACGGCGGCGAACATCTCACTTTGGCAATGCCAATGTGTTTCCTGTTCGACGATGGTATCGTTTCAGTATTTGACCCTCAAAGCAGTAGGGTTGGCTGATTACGATCGAATGAGATAGCCGCTGCGGCTCCATATGCGTGACGGTATCGTTTCGTTATTCGTTTCCAACGCACCCGTGCGACGCTATCGCTGGATAATGTCGTTAACGATAGCCACCCTGCTTGTATTTGCGCCTGATCCCAAAGAGGCAACCGTAGCTTGGATGCACTGTGTCTCATATGAGTCGGAGGCCATGGCAATTAGCCGAGAAGCGGCCGATTTAGTTGTGACAGCGGCTTTCGGCGCTTGCCAAAAACAGGAAGATGATGCGCGTTCTGCCTGGGCACCTTCCTATAAGCAGGCGTTTGGGGATAACGGTGATCCGATTGCCAACCTAAAGGCCCAAGTTCGTGAGGTTATGACAGCACGGGTAATAAAGAAGAGGATGGCTTTGGAGGCACCCAAAAACTAGTTTAGGTGTGAAATTATGCGGCTAAAGCATTAAATTAGTTTCGGGGAATACGGCTCGCTCCGCTCAGCCGGTGACGCAGTATTCCCGGCCTACCCCGCTAATCACGGTGCCCGCAAACTCGCTGATCGCTCACCCGGATCAGGGCAGAGCTTTAGGTCCAACGGACCAGGCGGGCCACGCCTCGGGGTGCTTTCGTGGCGGTCGTCATCACCGCGAGCACCAAAAATCATAACCCGGCTTTCGAAATGTGTCAATTTTGCCCTAGGAAGCCCGCAGGACTCAGGTGAGGGATTTTGGCTATCCAACAGCCCCCCCGGCCCAGATGACTCTGAGCGGCCCTCCTAGGGCAAGTTATGGCATGCCCATGGATTGCCGCTGATCCCGGCGCGTCATTTGCCCGTCATGCGGTCGTTGAGTGCCCGGATCATGCAGAGCAATACCGGGATACCGTCGCCTTGGAGATGCCGAAATGCGCCATCGTCTGTGCAATGCTGGCCCCGTTCGCCTTTCGCCACTCCGCGACGGTCTTTGCATCGGCCGCAAATGGACGGCCGAGTCCAGCCTTCCCCCGGTGCGTCATGCCTGTGGCTGCCAGCGATGCCTTGGCGGCTGCCCGCCCGCTGTCGCAGCGCTCCTTGATCCGCTGGCGTTCCATGTCTGCCATCTGGGCCAGGACGGCGACGATCAGCTCGCCCACGCCGCGACCGATCGGCCCCAACCCGCGAACGTCCAGTGTCACCCCGCGATCCAGCAGCTTTCGCACCGTGGCTTGCACGTCCAGCGCATCGCGCCCTAGCCGGTCCAAGGCATAGACAAACAGGGTATCGCCATCCCGTATGTAATCCAGCAGCTTGGCAAAGCCGGGGCGGTCAGCGGCAAGTGTCGCTCCGCTTATGCCTTCGTCGGTAAACTCCCTGTCGAAGCCGCCTCCAAGGGCTTGGCGCTGGGCTTCAATGCTCTGGGCGTCTGTGGATACGCGGTAATAGGCAACACGGCTCATGGCTTTATCCCTCACAAGTTATTCGTGACTTATGAGGGATACTCATAAGACAATCAAGTATCTTATGAGGTATCTTAGAGCCGTCGATCCGGAGTGCCTCATAAGCTACAAGTTGTGAGTCAGGGCATCGGCAGAGACAGCAATCCGGCTGGGCTGGGTTTGGCATTGGTGACACGCCACGCCGGGAGAACGAACCGCCCGCAATAATACAGGTTGCGCTAGGCGTGTCATAATTGCAGCGGGCAGGCCTGCCTATGGGGGACATCACGCATCAGGTTGGTCAGAGTTGGCCCTTCGCACGAGTATGCCGAAATTAGGTCATTGACGATCTATCGCCTTGGGCCTTAGATTTAGAACAGACAATGAACGTCTTCAAAGGTGATGTTATGGGCACAACCAACTTTGCAATAGCTTCTGAGCCTTTTGTTGATTTCGATACGTCAGGGTGGTCTCAACCCAATAGAGAAAACTTAACTGGCGCTTTGAACAATCTTTCGGGCGTAACGTCGGTATCATATGCAGGTGCAGGCAATACTACGCGCGTCCGTTATAACCCCCATGTAACAGATCGTAGTATCTTGATTGATTTGGCAACCGAAGCAGCAGATCGCATCTTGCCTGAATATAAGTTTAATGAAAGGTAAACTAGAAAATCCGTCAAATAGATGCAAAATTGCAATATAGGAGGGGCCGTTGCCAGCAGATTGGTGGAACTTATCTTCGCCATTCATCGCGGCAGTGACCGCTGTGTTCTTGGCCCGTCGTGCAGATAGGGAAAAGGTAAACTGCTACGTGGGTTGGACAATCGATTGGGACGATGTGGAGGACCGGCCCTATGAATGGCCATTCGTTGCTATTCACAATCGTTCTCCGCATAAAATCGCGGTACGTAGCGTCCGTTTTCTGACTGGAGTATTTATTAAAACTGTCCATGAAGGCACGGCACTGGCCTATGACGACCCATTCGATCTTTCATTTCCATATCTAATCGATCCTGGCGAAATTAAAACACTGCAACTAGATCATCAAGCAGCGCAGAAGGTGCTATCGAGGTCGTCTCGAATTTCGCGCGTCATAAATTTCTGTGCTCGCCAGCCAAGACTGATGATCGAGTGTGTAACGACAGGCAGCACTCGGCTCAGAGCATCTGCGGAAGAATTGCTGCCTTGGGACGAGCGGCAGCGCTGGGCGAAGCATTAACCAGGGGGCTTGCGTCCAAGCCGAAAGTGTTACATCCGGCTGTCACAGCCGCTACAGTCTGCATTAAAAGCCAATCGTTTTCAGGTGGTTACGATCCGGAAGTTCGATCCCCCTCGGCTCCACCACTTCCCTTTCCCGATCATCGTTGACGATGGCCAGAGCCGCGGCGGCGCGGGCGGGCGGGTGTTGCCTAATCGGCGTCAGCAATAGCAGTTGGAGTGGCCGGAGCGGTTGCGGCGGCGCGTTCGCGTTCGGCGCGGGCGCGGTCGGTGCGGTCCTGGCGGTCGGCCATGTGGAGCCATGCGGCCTCGGATCGCAGGGCGCGGTCGCGGACATTGTCGAGGATCGCTGCGTCCGCTTCGGCGCGGGCGCGGGCGGCATTTTCGCGGTAGGGCGGCTGGGCCATCATCATCCTTTCGCTGCAAAGCCGGGAATATGGACCGGGCGGCAGGGGGTGCCCGCCGCCCGGCCGATCGGGTCGATCAGTCCGCAGCGGCCAGATTGACCGCGCTGGTCTTGCCCCGACGATCCTGTTCCAGTTCGTAGGACAGACGCTGATTCTGCTGCAGCGTGATCATCCCGGCGCGCTCGACGGCGGTGATGTGGACGAATGCGTCATTCCCGCCCGCGTCGGGGGCGATGAAGCCATAGCCCTTGTCCGAATTGAAGAACTTGACGGTTCCGGTGATGCTCATGGGACTTTCCTTCATGTTGGCGGCCGCGCCCAAGGCGGGCGGAGCCTCGCGCTGGCAGGAGCAGGGAATGAAGGAAGAAGGAGCCGCAAAGCGCCGAAGACCGTCGATATGCGACTGTAGCCCCCCGGATATGGGTACGCGGCCCCCGTTGCGCAAGGGGAGGGGCCGGTGCAGGGCCGGTGCGCCGGGCCGGGCAAGTGTCGGAAGGGGACGAAGGTGACGGCACGTCCCCCCTGGAATCGCCCCCGCTGAGCAGCCCCCGGCCGGCCGGTCGGGTCGGTGGTTGGCTGACAGTTTGGACACTTTGTACGGGTTTTCATGCGGGGTGACGACACCGCGCGGGCACGCAGCGGCATTGCCCGTCACCCGGCGGGGCGCCGGGACGGGGTACGGAATGTGAGGGTGCCGAAGAAGTGCCATGATCGCCCGACCGCAAGCGCCGCGCAGGGCGGCAGGGCCGGGGAGGATAGGCAGGGAAGGGTGCTGTAGGACAGCGCCAAGCGCCCGAGCGATCAGCGCAAGCTAATCGCAAGGCCCGCGTGCCCACGCGGGAGCGCAGGCCGGCCGGCGTGCGGGCGGCACAGCCGACCGACACGTCCGACCCCGGCCTTCGCCGGGGCAGGCTCGCGGCTTTGCCGCGACGGCCTTTACCAAGTCAGGCCTGCCCCTTGGTCGCATCAGCCAGCCCGTGCCGCCAGCCGGGATCCACCCCCGCCCGCGGCCCGCGGACAATCCTCCCAAGCGCAAAAGGCGCGACAAGCCGAAGCCTGCCGCGCCCCCTGATCGTTTCGGGCCGTCGCTCTGACGAGAGCGGGTTACTTGCCCTGAAGCGCGTGCTTCAGATCGCGCATTTCGTCATGGCCGGCGCGGACCGAGGTCCAGGCGTGGCCGATGGCCGAGCGGGTTTCGGGGGACAGGCCGTCATCCTTCAGCGCGTCCTCGAACTTCGCCTTGATATGATCCTCGCCGCGCTCGACCTCGTTGACGATCGCCTGATCGTCCTGGCCGGTGACGGCGGATTTCAGGTTGAGGAACATGCGGTGCGCGCCGGCAAGGGCGGTGCCGTCATCCTCCGGATCGCCGCCCAGCCGGGTGACTTCGGCCTGAAGCGCGCTCGCGGCCTGACGCCGTTCGGACGCGCGGCTGTTGAACATCTGAACATAGCGGCTGTTTTCCGCATCCTTCGCGGCCTCGGTATAGCCGTCCACGCTGTCGATCGTGGTGGCGATCAGCGAATTGAGGGTGCGGATATCGTGGCTGGTATCGGCCATGGCGTCTCTCCTTGTTTCCGGTTGGGGATACAGAGAGGAGCGCATGAGCGGCGGGATGGTTGCGTGGGGCGGGGTTTGTAGTCCGGTGAAAGGAGCCAATTGGCTTACTCGGTAAACACGCAACCCATGGAAATGCCCAAGCCTGTGCTATTCGTATCCTCGTCAATTCGCATGATGCCGATGGATTTGAAAAAACCGGGACTTTCAATGCAGGATAGGTATGAGGTGACGGATGGGATCGATACTTAGCGTATTAATTACAGCCGGGCTTGGGACATGGCTCGCCTATTTATGGCAGCAGCGATCAGCCAAGGAAACAAGGTTTTTTGAAGCATCGAGGGTTCAACATGAGCTGATGCGACAAGCGGCACGCAATATCGCTGCGCTTATCGGCAAACGCCTGTACGCAACGCACAGGATTTGTCGGATATCAAAGTCGAATGCTTACTTTGAAGAAGCCATAGCAGATTATCGGGAATGTATTATTGAGTGGAATAGACAGCATCTACAAATGGATCTTGACATTCGTACGCTGTTTATCGGTCCTGCTGTCGTCCAGTTTGAAAATCTCCAAGGGCGGCTGGCAGTTCTTACTAATGATGTAAGTCGTCATCTAGAATCCGCTGGGATTGATACGCCACCAGCCTACGAAATTATTCGTGCAGCAGAAAACCTGAGAGGAGACTATTTTAGCTTTCTACAAGACATGATTGATGAAGCTAATAACGTATTTCGACAAATGCACTTTGGTGTTCAGTTAAGATATCAATTTGACGAAATCCGTCACTTTTCAACGGTTGATCTTATAAAAGCGCTCTTTACTGGACCTCACGAGGAATCCTCCGTAGTTCGCTCGCCGACTGATTTTGGCATGCCAATTAGCGCTCGGGAGGCGAGGCTTGGGATAAACGAGCATTGAAGCAATGACAGCTGCTTCGTCAATTGTTAGTTCATCCGCAAATTTTTGAAAAATCTCTAAGCTTGCTGAATCTGCTCCAGTTAGACCAGTGCCGAAATACGCGTTAGCAAGATAAACTCGTAGAATGTGTATCTTGGAGACTTTTCGCTGCAGGGCGAATGCGCCTACGGCTTCACGTATTTTTCGACGAGTAGATCGCTCGTATCGATTAGATACAGTACGAAACAACTGTATGTCTATTGTACTAGCGCCGCCAAATCGTCTAAACATTAAAGCCTTAATCAATTCGCGACATATAGATCGCCAATCATATCCAGCATGAAGGAAAAATCGACGATCTTCCAAAGCGATGACTACCATCTCCAAATTTGACAACGCTACTGTATTCGATACGCGGCTCGCCAAATGTTGAATTTGCAAGATCACCCTATGAATCCCGAGCAGTGAGCTACGTATCGTGGGTCTTTTGGGCCGCATTCAATCCCTCTACTGGATTTTTGCGCCTTTATCTATAACCTCGCTAAATCCTTCTCAGTTAACCGCCCCTACCTCAATAACCCCCCTCAAATACCGCCCTGTAGAGCTCGCCTCCACCTTCACTACCTGCTCCGGCCGTTGACCTTCGGTCGCCTGCCCATCGTCTCAGCTCTCGGCTGCGCTCGAACTCCGCTCAGGACAGATTTGTCCCCGCATCGCTATCGCAATAGCGGGGCCAAATACCGCCCTGTAAAGCTCGCCTCCACCTTCACCACCGCTTCCGGCGTGCCCGTCGCCACGATCTCCCCGCCCTTCACGCCGCCTTCCGGGCCGAGGTCGATGATCCAGTCCGCGGTCTTGATGACGTCGAGATTGTGTTCGATCACCACCACGCTGTTGCCTTGTTCGACCAGGGCGTGGAGCACCTCCAGCAATTTTCGCACATCCTCGAAATGCAGGCCGGTCGTGGGTTCGTCGAGGATGTAGAGCGTCTGTCCGGTGGAGCGGCGGGCGAGTTCCTTTGACAGTTTCACGCGCTGTGCCTCGCCGCCGGACAGGGTCGTCGCCTGTTGCCCGACCTTGATATAGCCGAGGCCCACTTCGGCCAGCATGGCCATGCGTTCGCGGATCGGGGGCACGGCCTTGAAGAATTCCACCGCATCCTCGACCGTCATGTCGAGTACGTCGGCGATGGACTTGCCCTTGAACTTCACCTCCAGCGTTTCGCGGTTGTACCGCTGGCCATGGCAGACGTCGCAGGTGACATAGACGTCGGGCAGGAAGTGCATCTCGATCTTGAGCACGCCGTCGCCCTGGCACGCCTCGCACCGGCCGCCCTTGACGTTGAAGCTGAACCGGCCGGGTTTGTAGCCGCGCGCCTGGCTTTCGGGCAGGCCGGCGAACCAGTCGCGGATATGGGTGAAGGCGCCGGTATAGGTGGCGGGGTTGGAGCGCGGGGTGCGGCCGATGGGCGACTGGTCGATGTCGATGACCTTGTCGAGATGCTCAAGCCCAGTGATCTTGTCGTGCCGGCCCATGGGCACGCGCGCGCCGTTCAGCGTGCGGGCGGCGGCGGCATACAGGGTGTCGAGCGTGAAGCTGGACTTGCCCGAGCCGGAAACGCCGGTGATGCAGGTGAAGGTGCCGAGCGGCACGCTGGCCGTCACGCCCTTCAGGTTATTGGCGACGGCATTGTGGACGGTGAGTTTTTTTCCGTTGCCCTTGCGCCGTTTCTTGGGGACTTCGATGCTGCGCGTGCCGTTGAGATACTCGGCGGTGACGCTGCCCGGGGTGGCGAGCAGTTCGGGCAGGGTGCCGTGCGCGACGATGGTGCCGCCATGGACGCCCGCGCCCGGCCCCATGTCGATGACATAATCGGCGGTGCGGATCGCATCCTCGTCATGTTCCACCACCAGCACGGTGTTGCCGAGGTCGCGCAGGCGGCGGAGCGTGGCGAGCAGCATGTCGTTATCCCGCTGATGCAGGCCGATGCTGGGTTCGTCGAGGACATAGAGCACGCCGGACAGGCCGGAGCCGATCTGGCTGGCCAGGCGGATGCGCTGGGACTCGCCGCCGGACAGGGTGCCGCTGGTGCGATCGAGGTTGAGGTAATCCAGCCCGACATTGTTGAGGAAGCCGAGGCGTTCCAGAATTTCCTTGAGGATGGGGGCCGCGATCTGCCGCTGCTGATCGGTGAGGGCGTCCGGCAGCGACTGGAACCAGGCGAGGGCGTCGACCACGGACAGGCGGGTCGCGTGGGAAATCGGCTGCTGCGCGATCTTGACCGCCAGCGCTTCTGGCTTGAGGCGGGCGCCGTGGCACGTCTCGCACGGCTGAGCCGCCTGATATTTCGACAGCTCCTCGCGCATCCAGGCGCTTTCGGTTTGCAGGAGGCGGCGGTTGAGATTGCCGATGACGCCCTCGAACGGCTTTTTCACGTCGTACGACTTGCGACCGTCGATGAAGGTGAGCGTGACCGGCTTGCCGCCGGTGCCGTGGAGGATGATGAGCTGAACCTCTCCGGGCAGGTCCTGCCACGGGGTGTCGAGGCTGAACCCGAATTCGCGGGCGAGGCTGGCTAGCACCTGCATGTAATAGGGGCTGGGCGGGTTGGACTTGGCCCAGGGGACGATCGCGCCCTTTTTCAGGGAAAGCGCGGCGTTGGGGACGACGAGGTCGGCGTCGAATTCCTGCCGCTCGCCAAGGCCGTCGCAGGCGGGGCAGGCCCCTTGCGGTGCGTTGAAGCTGAACAGGCGGGGTTCGATTTCCGCGATGGTGAAGCCGCTGACCGGGCAGGCGAATTTTTCGCTGAACACGATGCGGTTGGGCGGGATCCCTGCGCCCTTCATCGCACCCGCGTCCGCGGCCTCATCCTCCCGGCCGGGCACGACGCCGTCGACCAGGTCGACATAGGCAAGGCCCTCGGCCAGTTTCAGCGCGGTCTCGAAGCTTTCCGCCAGCCGCGTGGCGATGTCGTCACGCACGACCAGGCGGTCGACCACCACCTCGATATCGTGCTTGTACTTCTTGTCGAGCGCGGGTGCTTCCTCGATCGGATATTGCTCGCCATCGATGCGGACGCGGGTGAAGCCGGCGCGCTGCCATTCGGCCAGTTCCTTGCGATACTCGCCCTTTCGCCCGCGCACGACGGGGGCGAGGAGGAGCAGGCGCGTCCCTTCCGGCAGGGCGAGCACGCGGTCGACCATCTGGCTGACCGTCTGTGCCGCGATGGGCAGGCCGGTGGCGGGGGAATAGGGGATGCCGACCCGCGCCCAGAGCAGGCGCATATAATCGTAGATCTCCGTCACCGTGGCGACGGTGGAGCGCGGGTTCCGCGACGTCGTTTTCTGTTCGATGCTGATCGCGGGGGACAGGCCCTCGATATGATCGACATCGGGTTTCTGCATCATCTCAAGGAACTGGCGCGCATAGGCGGACAGCGATTCCACGTAGCGCCGCTGCCCCTCCGCATAGATGGTGTCGAAGGCGAGGCTGGACTTGCCGCTGCCCGACAGGCCGGTGATGACCGTGAGCGTGTCGCGCGGAATGTCGATGTCCACGCCCTTGAGATTATGCTCGCGCGCGCCGCGGACGGAGATGTGAGTAAGGCTCATTCCGGCAGTTCTATCTTTGTTCTGGAGGGGAATCCAGTAGGCGAGATAGGGGGTGAAGGGGCCGGTTGCGAGGGGGGCGCGGCCCTTGTCGCGTCAAACGCGTGGCCTCATGTGCAGCGCTGACCCAAGGGGGATGAATCATGCACAACCTGTACGACGTGTCGGTGCCACCGATGATCCGCGCGCTGGCCGCGATGAAGGCGTTTCTGGAAAAGGCGCGCGCTTATGCGGAGGCGCAGGGATGGGATGAGGCCGAGCTGACCGAAGCGCGGCTCTATGCCGATATGGCGCCCCTGATCGGACAGGTGCAGCGGGCAAGCGACAGCGCCAAATTTCTGGCGGTGCGTGTCGGTGGTGCAGAGCCGGTGGCGATGCCGGACGAGGAAACGAGCTTTGCCGAACTGGCCGAGCGGATCGACAGGACCATTGCGGTGCTGAATGCCGTGCCGCGCGATGGATTTGACGGCAAGGAAGACGCCGAGGTCATCCTGAAGACGCCGCGCGGCGACATTCCGTTTCGCGGAACCGATTATGTCCTGAGCTTTGCCATCCCCAATTTCTATTTTCACGTCACGACGGCGTACGCGATCCTCCGAATGAAGGGCGTGCCGGTGGGCAAGATGGATTTTCTGGGTCCGCGATAGGGAACGGCGCATCGCGCAAACGGGATTGCTGGATATCGAAGGTTGTCCAGCGATCGATGCGGATCGCTGCGCTGCCTGTCGATCGCGGACCTTCCCCCCGTCCCTTGGCCCGTGTTGCCGGGGCGGGGTTTGCAGCGTATCCCCCTTGCGCGGCGGCGGGGCTGGTTTCGGGAGCGAGTGACGATGTGTGATCGGGACATGGCGGCGCAGGGGCCGTTCGACTGGGCAATGAACCGGCGGCAGTTCGCGGCGCTGGGCGCGGGGGCGGCGATTGCGGCCTGTGCCCCCGTCGCGGGCGAGGCCGGTGCGGCGCAGGCGGGCGGTTTGAGCGAGGGCATGGTTTCCTTTCCCACCGCCGACGGCACGCTGGATGCGTTTTTCGTCCGCCCGGCATCGGGGCGGCACGCGGCCGTCATCACCTGGCCCGACATTGCCGGCGTGCGCGAGGCGTTCCGCGTGATGGCGCGGCGGCTGGCGGCGCAAGGTCATGCCGTGCTGGTCATCAACCCCTATTACCGCGACGTGCCGAGCGACGCGTTCAAGGATTTTGCCGGTTTTGCAGCCGGTGGCGGCTTTCAGAAAGTCGGCCCGTGGCGCGCGAAGCTGACGCCGGAGGCGGTGATGCGCGATGCCAATGCGGCGATCGCGTGGCTGGACAAGCAGCCATCGGTCGACACGCGGCGCGGCATCGGCAGCCATGGCTATTGCATGGGCGGGCCGTTCACCGTGTTCACCGCCGCTGCACAGCCGGGCCGGGTGAAGGCGGCGGTATCGCTGCACGGCGGGGGGCTGGTCCGCGCGGATACGCCGATGAGCCCGCACAAGATCCTGAGCAAGACCGACGCCAGCTATCACATCGCCGTCGCGCAGAATGACGATGCCAAGGCACCGGGCGACAAGACAGAGTTCAAGGCCGCAGCCGATGCTGCCGGCCGTCCCGCGACGGTCGAGGTCTATGCCGCCGACCATGGCTGGACCGTGATCGACAGCGCGGCCTATAATCAGACAGAGGCCGAGCGCGCCTGGGCCGTGATGAGCGGCCTGTTCAAGGCGCTGTAACCAAGCCGCGCGCCGACAGGAACGGGCCGGGGCGGCGGCAAGCGCCGTGCCCCCGGCATCGGTTCGTTACGCGTGCATCGCCGCAATGGCGCGTCACCGGAGAGTGTGGTACAGTTCCATAGGAATTTTCTATCACTATGATAGACAGTCCATGCTTGTATCAATGCCCTAGACTCACGATTACGCAGCTGCACAATTTTTCGGGGACAGGAATGGCGGATCAGGGTCAACGCGTCGGTGTGCGCGCCTTTCTGGGCTGGATCAGTTTGGTGATGACACCGGACGGCGGGTTCGTGCGGCTGGCGCTGGTTTATGGCATCGCGATCTCTCTTCTGTCGCTGGCGACGCCGATTTCGGTGCAGCTGCTGATCAATTCGGTGGCGAACATCGCGCTGCCCGCGCCGCTGTTCACCCTGTCGGCCATGCTGTTCCTGCTGCTGCTGATCGCGGGCGTGCTGATGGCGTTCCGGGTGCATCTGATGGCATTGTTCGAGCGGCGGCTGTTCGCGCGGATCACGGCGGAAATCACGCTGCGCGCGGTGCACGCCCAGAACCCGTTTTTCGGGGATGAGCGGCGCGGCGACCTGTTCAACCGGTTCTTCGACATGATGACCGTGCAAAAGGCGATGCCCAGCCTGTTGATCGGCGGGTTCACCATCGTGCTGCAGGGGGCCGTGGGCCTGATCGTCACCAGTTTCTATCACCCGTTCTTTCTGGCGTTCAACATGGTGCTGGTGCTGGTCCTGTTCCTGATCTGGCAGATCTGGGCATCGGGCGCGATCCGCACGGCGGTGGGCAAGAGCCACGCCAAGCACAGTGCGGCGCACTGGCTGGAAAGCGTCGGCGGATCGAACGGGTTCTACAAGTCGAGCCGGCACCTGGCGTTCGCCATGGACAAGTCGGAGGCGGTGACCGCGGCCTATGTCGATGCGCACAAGCAGCATTTCCGGTACAGCTTTGTGCAGACCCTGTGCCTGTTGTTCACCTGGGCCGCGGCCAGTGCGGCGCTGCTGGCGCTGGGCGGATGGCTGATCATCCAGAACCAGCTGTCGATCGGTCAGCTGGTGGCGGCCGAACTGATCCTGTCGGGCGTGTTCTATGGCATCGCGCAGCTCGGCTTTTACCTGGAGTCGCTGTACGAACTGGCCGCCGGGCTGGAGGAGCTGGCGCTGTTCTGGGCCATTCCGCAGGAGCCGGAACAGCGCGGCAACGGGCGCGGCCCGGCCGATGGATCAATCCGCTTTCGGGGCGTGCAGCATCACGGCGTGACGCTGGATTTCGAGGTGGCGGCGGGCAAGCAGCTGGCGGTGGCGACGCCGCCGGGGCTGGACCGGACCATCGCGTTCCTGCTGCGCCGGCACGAGACGGCGGAGCGCGGCATCGTGACCGTCGGCGGCGCGGATATCGCATCGTTCGACATGTATCGCCTGCGCGCGGACATCCGCGTGCTGGACCGGCCGACCATCGTGGAAATGTCGATCCGCAACTACCTGACCCTGTCATCGGCGGAGGATGCGATGGGCATGATGGAGGCGCTGGATATCGTTGGCCTGATCGAACGGATCGGCGCACTGCCTCAGGGGCTGGACACGCATCTGTCCAGTTCGGGATGGCCGTTGTCGGTGGGCGAGACGATGGCGCTGAAGCTGGCCGCGGCGCTGCTGGCGCGGCCGCGCGTGCTGATGCTGTCGCCGCTGCTCGACCTGTTGCCGCCGGCGCGGGTGGATGCGGCGCTGGCCCGGATGCGGGAATCGCAGACGACGGTGCTGCAGTTCACCCGGCGGCCCGAGGGGCTGGCCCGCGACGGGCATTTGTGGATCGGGCGGCGCGAACAGCTGCATTGCGAGGGCGAGGGCGAGCTGATCGCGCTGGCGCGTGGTGAGGGAGGCAACCATGCCCTTTCGGCCTGAACATATCGTGCATTTCCGGACGCTGGAGCAGATCCGACCGCCGCGCGCGACCCGGGCGCTGGCATGGATGATCGTGATCGGCATCACCATCGTCACCGTCGCGCTGTTCACCGTGCCATGGGTGCAGACCAGTGCGGGATCGGGCCAGATCGGCGCGCTGAACCCCGATGACCGGTTGCAGGAGGTGACTGCGCTGGTCCCCGGCCGGGTCGAACGCTGGTACGTTCAGGACGGCCAGCGGGTGAAGCGCGGCGACCCGATTGCGCGGATCGAGGACAATGACCCCGACCTGCTGGCCCGGCTGGCCGCAGAGCGCGCGCAGGTGCTGGCCGAGATCGCGGCGGCGGAACAGGCGATGGCGGTGGCGCAGCTGGACGTGAACCGGTCGCGCCAGCTGTTCAGCGAGGGGCTGGCCGCGCGGCGCGATTATGAAGCGACCCAGATCAAGGTGGCGGATCACCGGGCCAAGCTGGCGGAATCGCGCGCGAAGCTGAGCCGGGTGGACGTGACGCTGAACCGGCAGTCGGCGCAGCTGGTGCGGGCGCCGCGCGACGGGCGCATCCAGTCGATCAATGCGGCCGCCGGCGCGACGTTGGTCAGCCCCGGCGATCCGCTGGCGACGTTGGCACCGGAGGCGCCGGAGCGGGTCGTCGAGCTGATGGTGGACGGGCGCGACGTGGCGCTGATCCGGCCCGGCCGTCCGGTGCGGCTGGCGTTCGAGGGGTGGCCCGCGATCCAGTTCAGCGGATGGCCGTCGATCGCGCAGGGGATGTTCGACGGACGCGTCCGATCGGTCGACCCGTCGGCGCAGATCAACGGCCTGTTCCGCGTGCTGGTGGAACCGATGCCGGGCAAGCCCGCATGGCCCGACGACGATTTCGTGCGGCTGGGCGCGAAGGCGCGCGGCTGGATCCAGATGGAGACGGTGTCGCTGGGCTATGAGCTGTGGCGTCAGCTGAACGATTTCCCGCTCGAGTTCCGCCGCCCCGCCATCGAGGGCGAGAGCAAGGCGGGCGGCATGACGTCCGGCCCGGTGGAGAAGAAGAAATGAAGCGCGGCGCGCTGGTCGCGACACTGCTGGCGCTGACGCCGGGTGCCGTGTGGGCGCAGGAAATGGCTGCGTCCTTCGACAGGCTCAGGACCAGCGAGGGGGGTGGCGGGGTCGGATCGTCAACCCGCCAGCCCGCTCATGCTGAGCCTGTCGAAGCATCGTCGCAGATGGCCATGCCGGGCAGCGATCTTCGCCCAACCCGGAACGAGCAGGGGGGTGCGGCCGTCCAGGTTGACTCTGCCACCCGGACGGGCGTGCTGTCGCTGGACGCGGTGCTGCGATCATCGGCGACCCATGCGCCCGCCATCTTGGAGGCGATGGCCAAGGAACGGGCGGCGGATGGCAAGGCGTTGTCCGCGCGCGGTGCGTTCGACCTGTTGTTCGAAGGCGATGCCAGTTCGCGCCTGCTGGGCTATTATGACGGCAGCTATGTCGAAGGGCAGGTAACGCGCCCGCTGCAGACCAATGGCGGTGCGGTGTACGGCGCCTATCGCGTGTCGCGCGGGGATTTTCCCGAATATTATGGCGACCGCTTCACCAACCGGCTGGGCGAGGTGAAGGTGGGCGCGGTGTTTTCGCTGATGCGGGACCGGTGGATCGATGCGCGGCGCACCGGCGTCGGCCTGGCCGACCGCGACATCGACCTGGCCCGGCTGGACCGCGAGATGGTGGCGATCGGCGTGCAGCGCCGGGCCATCGCCGCCTATCAGGACTGGGTGGCGGCGGGACAGCGCGTTGCGGTTTATCGCGATCTGCTGACCCTGGCGAGTGAGCGGCAGCAGTCGATCGAGCGGCAGATCCAGCTGGGCGCGCGGCCCGACATTCTGGGCACGGAAAACCGCCAGAACATCGTCCGTCGCCAGTCATTGCTGGTCCGGTCGCAACAGCAGCTTGAGGCGGCGGCCAATGCCCTGTCCTTTTTCCTGCGCGATGCCAATGGCGAGCCGATGGTGCCGCTGGCCGAACAATTGCCGCGCGAATTTCCGGCATTCGACCTGCCGCCGCTGACCCGCGATCTGGGCCGGCGGGTGGAGCGGCCCGATCTGGACGCGATCCTGGTGCGGCTGGACCAGAATGAGCAGCGCCGCCGGCTGGCCGAAAACGACATGCGGCCGCGCCTCGACCTGAAGGGCGAATTGTCCAAGGATGTCGGCCCGGTCGGGCTGGGCGGCGATACCAAAACGCCGACCGAGGCGATTGTCGGCGTCAAATTCTCGCTGCCGCTGGAACGGCGGGCCGCGCGCGGGCGGATTGCCGAGGCACAGGCCGAGGCCGATGCGCTGCGCCGTCGCCGCCAGTTGATCGAGGACCAGATCCTGGTCGAGGTCAACGGGCTGGCCATTCAGGTGCAGGCGGCGGAAAAGCTGGCCGGGCTGGCGGCTGACGAGGCGGCGCTGGCAACGCGCATGGCCGAGGCGGAGCGGCGGCGGTTCACGCTGGGCGTCAGCGATTTCATCCTGGTCAATCTGCGCGAGGAAGCGGCAGCGGACGCGCAGCTGCGCCGGCTGGATGCGCAATATGCCCGGTCGGCGGCGCGGGCCGAGCTGGTCGCGGCGACGGTGGACCGGGATCAGCTAGGCCTGTGAGCCCCGCCTGACCGGGATTTTCGGGGCAGTGCCGCACGGGCCGGTTGACGACCCCGCATCGCCAGCGCATCGGGTGCGCGTTCAACGGGCGGAGCGCGCATGACGGCAACGAGAGTGGCGGGGATCGAGCTGGGCGGGACCAAGTGCATCTGCACGCTGGCCACCGGACCGGACGGGGTGTTGGACCAGCGCGAGGTGCCGACCGAGGCGCCGGAGACGACGCTGGCTGCGTTGACCGCGATCCTGGCCGAATGGGCGGCACAGTCCCCCTATGCCGCGCTGGGCGTGGCGAGTTTCGGGCCGATCGACCTGAACCCGTCATCGCCCACTTATGGCTATATCACCCAGACGCCCAAGCCCGGCTGGCCGATGACCGACCTGTTGCGCCCGCTGGCCGCAGTGGCGCAGGTGCCGGTGGCGTTCGACACCGATGTGAACGGCGCGGCGATGGCCGAAATGCGCTGGGGCGCGGGGCGGGGGATGGACGATTTCGCCTATATCACCGTCGGCACGGGGGTTGGCGTCGGCCTGATCGTCAACGGGCGGCCGACGCGCGGGCTTGGCCATTGCGAGCTGGGGCATTTGCGGGTGCCGCGCCTGGCCGGGGATACGATGCCGAGCGGCTGCCCCTTTCACGACGATTGCGTCGAGGGGATGGCCGGCGGCGGCGGGCTGGCGCGGGCGATGGCCGGGCGCGACATGGCGTCGCTGGCCCCCGACGATCCGCTGTGGGACCGGGTGGCCCATGCCGTCACCTGTCTGTGCCATGCGCTGGTCGTGACCGCCGGGCCGCGCCGCATCGCCATCGGCGGCGGCGTGTTCGGCCGGCAGCCGCAATTGCTGCCCCGGATCGAGCCGATGCTGCGTCAGAGCATCAACGGTTATGTCCCCATCCCGGATGACCAGCCCTATATCGTCGTGCCGGCGCTGGGCGGGCAGGCGGGGCCGCTGGGGCCGATTGCGATGGGGCTGAGCGCGCTGGCCGAGGGCTGAGGCAGCGCGGGCGCCGGATGTGCTTCCGGGCGCTCGCTCGTCCTGGGCCTGTCGCAGGACGTACCCGGCCGTTCGGCGTTTGGGCGATCATCCTTCGACAGGCTCTGGATGAGCGGGGGGGATGGTTGCGGATCGGGGGGTGAACGAACAGTGCCCCAATCCAGCTGCGCACTAATCCAGCGGGTAGAGCGCGGCCGCGACCCAGCGCAGTTCGGCCCGCAGCACGCCCCAGGCGCGGGCGGCGGCTCGGCTGTCCATGAATTCAAGCCCGATGCCGCGCGCATCCAGCGCCGTGATCAGCGCGGCGGGCGGGCGCTGCATCGTGCTGCCCGTGCCGATGATGACGAACTCAGGCTGCGGATTAAGAGTCAGCAGCGGGGCGAGGGCGTCAATGCCAAGCGCGTCCAGCGGCGGCGGCGACCAGCCATCGGCGCGTTCCGGGGTTATCGCCAGCCCTTCATAGACGCCGCCATCGACGCGAAAGCCGCGCCCGACAATGCCGGAGATCAGCGGCCCGGTGCCGCGTTGATCGCGGGTGAGATTGACCATCGGGCCGATGCCCCCTGTTCAGCGCGGCGCGGCGTCAGACCTGAGCGCCGTCGCCGCCGATCCGTTCGGCACCGGCGGGTCCGGCGGTCGCTTTCTTGTTGAAGCTCTCCGGACCGACCTTGAACTGGATGAGGATGCCGTTGCCGACGAACATCGACGACCAGGTGCCGATCACGATGCCCAGCCACATGGCGACCGAGAAACCGAAGATCACGTCCGGCCCGATGAACACCAGCGCCGACAGCGCCAGGATCAGCGTCATCGACGTCATCACCGTGCGGGCCAGCGTTTCGTTGATCGACAGATTGAGCAGCGGGACGATTTCCATCTTGCGATATTTGCGCAGATTTTCGCGGACGCGGTCAAAGATCACGATCTTGTCATTCAGCGAATAGCCGATGATCGTCAGCAGGGCGGCGATGGTGTTGAGGTTGAACTCAAGCTGGGTCGCGGCAAAGAAGCCCAGGGTGACGATCATGTCCTGGGCCAGCGCCAAGAGCGCGCCGACGCCGAACTGCCATTCGAACCGCACCCAGATATAGATGGCGATGGCGATCATCGCGAGGCCGAGGGCCAGTGCGCCCTTGGTGAACAATTCGCCCGACACCTTGCCCGACACCGCTTCGACCGAGCCGATCTTTGCGCCGGGATAGTTGGTGGAAATCAGCTGGCGGACGCGCGCGGCGCTGGCGCTGGCGGCATCGTCGCCGCCCCTGGGCACCGGCAGGCGGATCGCGATGTCGCGGTCCGACCCGAACTGCTGAATGGTGGAATCGCCAAGGCCGAGCGAGTCGACGCGTTCGCGCAGCTCGTCGATCTGGACATTCTGGGCAAAGGTGACGCGCACCGTCTGGCCGCCGACGAAGTCGATGCCGAAATTGAGGCCGCGCACCGTCAGCATGGCGATCGAGGCGATGACCATCGCGATGCTGATCACGCCGGCGATATGACGCCAGCGCAGCCAGTCGATGTTCACCGTGTCGGGGACGAGTTTCAGGGGACGCATGACCGGTTCCTCAGATCACAAGCTGTTTCGGCCGGTTCTTCTTCAGCCATTCAGCGACCATCAGGCGCGTGAAGGTGACGGCGGTAAAGACGGAGGTGACGATGCCGATGGTCAGCACCACGGCAAAGCCGCGCACCGGGCCGGCGCCGAACACGAACATGATGATCGCGGCGATCACGTTGGTGACGTTCGCGTCAAAGATGGCGCGGCTTGCCTCCTTGTACCCGAACTCGACCGAGGCGATGACGGTGCGGCCGCGCCGCTGTTCCTCGCGGATGCGTTCGTTGATCAGCACGTTGGCGTCCACCGCCGCGCCGATGGTCAGCACGAAACCGGCGATGCCGGGCAGGGTCAGCGTCGCGTTGAAGATCGCCATGATGCCGATGATCATCAGGACGTTCACGACCAGCGCGATATTGGCATAGACGCCAAAGCGCAGATACGCGACCAGCATCAGGATCACGACCGCGCCCGTGCCGACAATGCCCGCGATCACGCCGGAGCGGATCGAATCGGCACCCAGTTCCGGGCTGATCGTCGATTCCTCGATCACGGTCAGGTCAACGGGCAGCTTTCCCGAACGCAGGGCGATGGCAAGCTGATTGGCGCTTTCGGTGGTGAAGCCCCCCTCGATCAGCGCGCTGCCGCCCAGAATCTCGCTGCGGATCGAGGGGGCCGAGATGACGACATCGTCGACGATGATCGCAAACCGCTTGCCGACATTCTGGGCAGTGGTGCGCGCAAAGGCGCGGCCGCCGGTGGTGTCGAAGCGCATGGTGACGATCGGCGCACCGGATTCGGGGCTGAATTCCTGACGCGCGTCGGTCAGCTGTTCGCCGGAAATGATCGTCTGCCGCTTGAGCGCGATCCGCTGCTGAAAGGCGGGATAGGGCAGGATTTCACTGCCGACGGGGGCGCGGCCCTGCGCCACCAGCGCGGGATCGGCGTTTTCGTCCACCATCTTGAATTCAAGCCGCGCGGTGCGGCCGAGCAGCGATTTCAGCTCCTCCGGATTCTGAAGGCCGGGGACCTGCACCACGATGCGGTTCGCACCCTGACGGATGATCGTGGGTTCGCGGGTGCCGAGTTCGTCGATGCGGCGGCGTACGACTTCGGTCGCGTCCTGCATCGCGCGTTCCACCGCCTGAGCCTCGCCCGCGCTGGTGGGGGTGATGACGAACCGCTGCGTGTCGACGACGTTGAGGTCCCATTCGCGCTGGCCGGTCAGGCCCGCGCCGCTGCCGATCAGGCCGTCGTCCAGCAGCCGCTGGCGCGCGGCATCGACCTGGCTTGCGTCGCGCAGCAGGAAGCTGACCCGGCCGTCGCGGACGGAAATGTCGCCGACGCCGATGCGCGGCGCCTTGCCAAGCGAGGTCTGAACCTGATCGCGCATCGATTCGAGGCGGTTGGTGGCCACATCCTCGGTCTTTGCCTCAAGCAGGATGTAGCTGCCGCCCGCAAGGTCGAGGCCCAGGTTGACCGCCGGCATCGGCACCCATGCAGGCACCTGTTGACGGATGTTTTCGGGCAGCAGGCTGGGCACCGCCAGCAGCGAAAAGACGATGACCGTGGCCCAGGTCAGCCACTTCTTCCAGCTTGGGAAGTCGAGCATGGGATCAGTCGTTCGCCGGCTTGCCGCCCAGCGGCTGAACCTCGGCCAGCGTCGCCTTGACCGCGCGCACCTTGACGTTCGGGCCAAGCTCCAGCTCGACATGCGCGTCCTCGACCCGCAGCACCTTGCCCACAAGGCCGCCGGCGGTGACCACGGTATCGCCCTTTTTCACCGCGGCCACGGCTTCGCGCAGCTGCTTCATCTGCCGCTGCTGCGGGCGGATCATCAGGAAATAAAAGGCGACGAAGATCAGGAGCAGCGGCGCCATCGAGATGATGCCGGCCATGGTGCCGCCACCAGCGGCAGCGCCGGCCGAGGTCTGAGCGAAAGCGGAGGGAATGAACATCGTGGTTACGAAACCTGTCATCGCGGCACGGCCCCGGCCGCCCGCTTCAAGCCGCGCGCGCTATCACGCGCCCGACCGACGCGCAACCGGCGTTATGCCGCGTGGCCCCTTGCATCGCGCCCCCGTTCGGCATAGGGGCACCCCCTCGGTCGGGACGTAGCGCAGCCTGGTAGCGCATCACACTGGGGGTGTGGGGGTCGCAGGTTCGAATCCTGTCGTCCCGACCAACTTCACCCCGCACGCATCATCCATCCGCGCCAATGCGCCATTGCCACGGCTTGCCGGGGGCAAAGGCGATGTCGCGGCGCTGGTCGTTCCAGGCGAGGCTGCGCGTGACGCGCGTGCGGGCGGTGATGCGAATCGCCGCCACCTGGCCGCCCTGCCAGCCAAGGTCCAGCGTCAGTCCGCCGCGAAGGCGCACGCCGGAAATGCGGCCATCGGCCCAGCCGCGGGGCAGGGCGGGCAGCAGCGTCGTCCCCTGAGGCCGGTCGCGGACCAGCATTTCGACGACACCCGCCGCGCCGCCCAGATTGCCGTCGATCTGAAACGGGGGATGCGCGTCGAACAGGTTGGGATAGCTGCGTTCCGGGCCGAGCAGTTTCCTGAGGACAAGGTTGGCCCGATTCCCGTCCCCCGCCCGTGCCCAAAGATTGATGCGCCAGCCAATGCCCCAGCCGGTCGCATCGTCGCCCCGGATGCTGAGCGAGCGGCGCGCGGCGGCCAGCATGGCCGGGCTTTCCGGGCCGATTTCATGGCCGGGATACAGGGCATACAGGTGCGAGACGTGGCGATGCTGGATTTCCGGCACGTCCATGTCCCAGTCGGCCAGCCATTCCTGAAGCTGGCCCGCCTTGCCCACCCGGTCGGCGGGGATGCGGGCGCGGGCGGCATCGAATTGGCGTACAAGGGCCGCATCCTGGTTCAGCAGGGCTGCGGCGGCGCTGATATTGCCGAACAGCTCGCGCAGGATCTGGCGGTCCATCGCTGGCCCCTCGCAGATGCTGACGCCATCATGATGCGCGTTTTCGGGGGAGATGGAGGGCGAGGTGACGAGGCCCGAGCCATCCGCCGCCGGGACCAGCGTGTCGAGGAAGAACAGCCCGCAATCGCGCATCAGGGGATAGATGCGGGCGAGCATCGCCGGATCGCGGGAATAATCCCACCGGTCCCACAGATGCTTGACCAGCCATGCGCCGCCCGTCGGCCACAGGCCCCAGAACGCGCCGTCGATCGGCGCGCTGGCCCGCCACAGATCGGTGTTGTGATGCACCACCCAGCCGCGCGCGCCATACATCTGCTGTGCCGTGCGGCGACCGCTGGCCGCCAAATCCTCGACCATCGCGATCAGCGGTTCGACACATTCGCCAAGCCCGGTCGGCTCGGCGGGCCAGTAGTTCATCTCCGTATTGATGTTGATCGTGTATTTGCTGCCCCAGGGCGGGCTGTCGCTGTCGTTCCACAGGCCCTGAAGATTGGCGGGCTGGCCCCCGGGGCGGGAACAGGCGATCAGCAGATAGCGGCCATATTGGGTGTAGAGCGCGGGCAGGAACCGGTCGTCGGCCCCCGCATCATGGGCATAGCGGATCCGTTCGTCCGTCGGCATCGCCGGAAAGGGATCGGGGCCGAGATCAAGATCGAAGCCGCGGAACAGCCGCTGATGATCGGCGCGGTGACGGGCGCGCAGCGCATCCGCATCATGGCGCGCGGCGGCATCGAGATCGCGGGCAACGAGGGCGTCGGGATCGGCGGACACATCCTGCCAGTTGCGGTAGCTGGTGCGGATCGCGGTGATCAGGGTGAGCGCCCCCTGTCCCGCAACCCGCATCGTCCCGTCGTCGCCGGAAATGTCGGCGCCAGGTTCGAGCACCCGGGTTTCTGCGGTCCAGCGAAGCGCGCCGTCAATGCCTTGCGCCGCCTTGTTCCGGCCGCTGAGGCGAAGCGCATTGCCGGTTCGCCGTGCACCCGGCGAGCGATGGCCAAGGGTGACGTCGATCGCCCCGCCGTCCAGCGCCTGAAGCCGCAGGACGATCACGCCATCGGGTGCAGAGGCAAAGACGGTGCGGCGAAACGCGCGGCCGCCCGCCGTCCATTCGGCGGTCACAGCGGCTTCATCGAGATCGAGCCAGCGGCGATAATCGGTGACGGGGCCTTCGGCCTTCTGTTCGAGGATCAGCTCGCCCGCCGTCTGATACTGCATCTGGCGCAGGGGGCGGGCCATCAGCCGCTGATTGGCCATGGCCTGCGCCTCGGCATAGCGACCCTGTGCGATCAGGGCGCGGACCTGTGGGATCGCGGCGCGGGCTTCGGGATTGACCGGGTCATAGGGACCGCCCGCCCAGAGGGTGTCTTCATTGAGCTGCAGCCGTTCACGGGCGGGATCGCCATAGACCATCGCGCCCAGCCGGCCATTGCCGACGGGCAGCGCCTCCACCCAGCGGCGGGCGGGCGTGCGGTACCAGAGTTTCCAGCGCGCATCGGGCGGCGGCGCGCTGCTGCCCTGTGCCGCGGCGGGCAGGGCGGGGATGAGGCCGGCGGCAAGGCCGGTTGCCAGCGCCGACCGGCGGTCGAGCGAAATCCCGCCGCTGTGCATCCGTTTTTCCATGAAATCAGCGCCGGCCCGCGCGGCCAGCAGCCCAGTCAATTCCGCCGGCGAGGTGCGCGGTCATCACCGGATCGGTCCAGCCGTCCGCCGTGTGGCCGAGCCCGGTATAGAATACCCGGCCGCCGTCGAACCGGTGCGCCCATGCAATCGGCTTTGGATTGACGCCCGCCCCGCCGGTGCCGGCCGGGTCGAAGGTGAGCAGCAGGGTCGAGCGGGGGTCGCGATCCTTGTAATAATACCATTCGTCCACCCGGTCGAAGCGGTCGGGCAGGCGCGCGGTGGCCGGGTGGCGGGTGTCGTGCCGGTGCAGGCGGGCGGTCGGGGTGCCGCGCGGATGGCTTTCGAACCAGCCGCCCATCATCTGACCGTACCAGGGCCAGTGATAATGGGAATCGGCCGCCGCATGGATGCCGACCACGCCGCCGCCGCCGCGCACATAGGCCTGAAACGCGTCACGACGCGGGCCGACGAACCATTCGCTGGCCGGATCGTCCGGCTTGGTGGTCGTGCTGAGAAGGACGATGGCGGCAAAGCCGCGCAGCGTGTCCACCCGGTCGAAGATGGCCGGATCCGCGCTGGTGGTGACGGCATAGCCGCGTTGCCGGGCAAGGGCGGCGATGGCGGCCGCGCCCGGTTCGATCGAGGCGTGGCGATAGCCGGTGCTGTGGGTGAAGATCAGCAAGCCGGGCGGGGGCGGCGGCGCGGACGCCCCGGTCAGCAACAGCGCGCCCAGCAGCAATGCGATCCAGCGGCCCATGCCCGTCCCCTCCGTTCGATCCGTCAGCGCCGGATCGGTTGTCCGCGCCGTTCGATATCGCTACCATAAAGGGGTCGGGCGGTTGATCCACCCCCGAAAATCAGGGGCCGTCAATTCCGGCGAAAGGGGATCAGAGGCGGAAGCGGCGGGAGAGGCCGAGGCCCAGGACAAGCTGCATCCGCTGGCCGCGTTCCTGCACCAGCGTCGAGCCGCCCGCATCGCCGCTGAGCCGGTCAACCCCGCCGAACAGGGTCACCACATAGGTGCGGGACAGCGGGCGGATGACCGTGCCGCCAAGGCCGACCGAGACCAACCCGCCATCGGCGCGAAAGGCGGTAATGCCGCTGGCCGCCGACTGGGCAGGGGTGATGCCGAAATAGGTCTGTACATAGTCGCGCCCGGCCAGGGTGGCGCGCGGGCCGACCGACCAGATGTTGCGACCCACCCGGCCGCCAAGGCTGGCCGACAGGTCGATCACCAGCGCCTCGTGCCCGCCAAAGCCCTGACGCACCTCTGTGCGCAGGCGCACCTGTTCGCGCGCGCCCAGCCGCTTTTCCACGAAGAGGCCCGCCTCACCCGCGGCGGGGATGTTGCCCAGACCAAGCAGGGCGTCGCTGCCGCCGCTGACCAGAAAGGGCGAGCCGCCATTGCGTTCGTCCCGGCCGAAGCGCAGCTTGACCAGCGGGCCGGCGCGCCAGCCCTGTTCGCGCACGGCATTCCAGCCGATGCCGTCGGGGACGGAGGCAAAGAATTCGTCCCGGTAATTGACGCGCAGATCGGGGAAGATGGACAGGGCGGCATCGGTCGAACCCTGCCACACGGGCGAGACGACGGGGGCAAAGCCGACCGAGACGGTCCAGCCATCGGCGCCAACGCCGGGCGGCGGACCGGCCGGGCGCTGCGCGGCGGGCGGCGCGACCGGAGCGGCGGGAGCGTCCTGCGCGATTGCGGGGGTGGCGAGGGCTAGTCCAAGCGCAGCAGCCGCAATGTTTCGCACGCGATACTCTCCCCGAAAAAACAACCTTGTTACGCGGGCGTCATTTTGCCGAGCGCAAACTCAAGTCAAGCGACCTATGCCATTGCGGGCCAGTGCGGCAAGGTGCGCGTGGAGTTCGGCCGCGTTTCTGTCCCAGCTGAACGGATCGGCGACGGCGACGACATCGGCGGTCGCGGGAGGATCGGCCAGCAGCGCGGCGATGCCCGCGGCAATGGCGGGGACAGAGCGATCGACGATGCGACCCGCAGCGGGGCGGTCCACCACCTCGCGCGCGCCGCCGGCATCGGGAATGACGATCGGCGTGCCACAGGCAAGCGCCTCGACCCAGGCATTGGCCAACCCCTCCGATGCCGAGGCCAGCGCCATGACATCGGCGGCGGCGATCAGCGGGGGAAGATCGGCATGGGGCACCGGGCCGAGCAGCCGGATGCGGCCGTTTGCGCCCGCAGCGTCGATCCGCGCCTGAAGCGCTGCCTGTTCCGGTCCCTGTCCCGCGATCAGCAGGGTGACGCCGGGCAGGGCGGCGACCGCGTCGATGACCAGGTCATGCCCCTTGCGCGGAATGAGCGCGCCGATGCTGACCACCAGCGGGCCAGGGACGCCAAGCGCCGCCCTTGCGCTCGTGCGGTCGCGGGGGTGGAACAGGGCTCGGTCGATGCCGGTGCGGTGCACGGCCGGGCGGGGAATGCCGAGCGCGGCCATGTCGTCGGCCATGGCGTCGGATACGGCGAGCAGGCCATGCGCCGCGCGTCCGGCGGCAATCACCTGATCCGCCGTCGCTGGCGCGGTGCCCCAGTGATGAATGTCGGCCCCACGCGCCTTGATCGACACGGGCACGCCGAAATGCCGGCCGAGCGCCAAGGCGGCGGGGCCATCGGGAAAGAAGAATTCGGCGTCGATCACATCGAACGGAAAGTTGCGGCGGATGCGGGTCAGCAGCGGGATCAGCGCGCGGACCAGCATAGGGGCGTGCCAGCGGCCATGCGTGCCGGGCAGGTTCAGGAAGCGCGGGCGGTGGACCGTGACGTCCTTCCACCGTTCCCGCGCCGGCTGCGCGGCGAGGGTGCGATAGGGGGCGATGCGATCCAGCGGAAAGGGCGGCAGGCCGCGCGGGGCGACGACCTGAACCGTCACGCCGTCGCGTGCGGCAAGGCCCAGCGTCTGGCGTTCGACGAACACGCCGAAATTGGGGCGCGCGGCATCGGGAAACAGCGTGGCAAGGGTAAGGACGCGCAGCATCGTGGGCGGGGATAGCAGCGGGCGATTGCGATTGGCTTAAAGAGTGCACCGCAGGCCAAGGGTCCTTGAGCGCCCCTGACCCCCGACTTCTCTTGCGGAGGCGAGGGGAGGATCCGGATTGCCTCAGACCGCTCGTGCTGAGCCTGTCGAAGCATGGATGCCTGGCGCCTGTGCGGGGATGCGCCCTTCGACAGGCTCAGGACGAGCGCGGTCCGGGCAGTGGCCCTTGTAAAGAAAAAGGGCGCCGGGTTGCCCCGACGCCCTGATCCGTTTGCCGTAAGGCGGGCTTACGCTGCCTGGGGCAGTGCAGCCTTTGCCTGAGCGACGATCGCAGCGAAGGCAGCGCCTTCGTTCATCGCGATGTCGGCCAGCACCTTCCGGTCGAGTTCGATGCCCGCGAGCTTCAGCCCGTGCATGAACTGCGAATAGGTGAGCCCTTCGGCCCGGACACCGGCGTTGATACGCTGGATCCACAGGCCGCGGAACGTCCGCTTCTTAACCTTGCGGTCGCGATAGGCGTACTGACCGGCCTTTTCGACCGCCTGACGCGCGATGCGAATCGTGTTCTTGCGACGGCCGTAATAGCCCTTCGCCTGATCCAAAATCCGCTTGTGCTTCGCCTTGGTCGTCGTGCCGCGCTTGATGCGTGCCATGGTCTATCCTCCTATCAACGCAGGCCGTATGGCGCCCACGCTTTCACGTGTGCGACATCGGCGTCCGACAGCACCGAAGTGCCACGATTCTGGCGGATATACTTGGCGTTGTGCGAAATCAGGCGGTGACGCTTGCCGGCGACGCCGTGCTTCACCTTGCCCGTGGCGGTGAACTTGAAGCGCTTCTTCACACCGCTCTTGGTCTTGAGCTTGGGCATTTTCATCTCCTCAGCTTGCGATCCCAATGAATGGCCGTGGCAGCCCGTATGAGCCAGGCCATTCCGGATGCGGGATCGCGGGGAAGCGGGGCCGATAGCCGAAGCCGCGCCGGAACGCAACCACATCGCCCGTCAACGCTGGGGGTTTCCATCTCGCCTGTCGGGCGTTAATCGTGTTAGCGCTCACTTTGTCGGCACGACACGGCGACCAACGATGGATCAGGAGAGGGAAATGATGCGGATACGGCACGCAGCCATGATGATGGCAACCGGGATTTCGGCACTGGCACTGACGGCGTGCCAGACGGCGACGACGGGCGGGGCGGCAGCGGCCAGCGCGTCGGATGGCAAGTATCTGAGCCAGCCGCTGGTCCGCGACATCTATACCGCCGATCCGTCCGCCCATGTGTGGGCCGATGGCCGCATCTACATCTATCCCAGCCACGACATCGAAACTGACATTCCCGAGGACGATCTGGGCAGCCATTTCGCGATGCGCGATTACCGCGTCCTGTCGATGGACAAGGTGGGCGGGCCGGTGACGGTGCATGGCGTCGCGCTGGATATCAAGGATGTGCCCTGGGCGGGCCAGCAGATGTGGGCGCCGGATGCCGCATCCAAGGACGGCACCTATTTCCTGTATTTCCCGGCCAAGGACAAACAGGGGATTTTCCGGATCGGCGTCGCCACGTCGAAATCGCCGACCGGGCCGTTCACGGCCGAGCCGCAGCCCATTCCCGGCAGCTTTTCCATGGACCCGAATGTGTTCAAGGACAGCGACGGGCAATATTACATGTATTTCGGCGGCATCTGGGGCGGGCAGCTGCAGAAATGGGCGAAGGGCAGTTATGACCCCAATGGTTCGGCAACGGACCTGGGCGACAATGCAGCGCCCGCGCTGAACGCCAAGATCGCCCGGATGAACCCCGACCTGAAAACCTTTGCCGAAGCGCCGCGCGACGTCGTGATCCTGGATCAGGCGGGCAAGCCCATCCTGACCGGCGACCATGACCGCCGCTTTTTCGAGGGCAGCTGGACGTTCAAGAAGGACGGGAAATATTATTTCACCTATTCGACCGGCGATACGCATTACCTGGTCTATGCCACCGGCGATAATCCCTATGGACCGTTCACCTATCAAGGCCGCATCATGGAGCCGGTGCAGGGTTGGACCACGCACCATTCGATCATCGAGACAGGCGGCAAATGGTATCTTTTCTATCACGACACGCAGATTTCCGGGAAAACCCATCTGCGCAACGTCAAGGTAGCGGAGCTGACGTTCGAGCCGGACGGCAGCATCCGGACATTGCAGCCCATCCGGCCGGAGTGACGCCGCGCCGCCGCCGGTGGCCCATGCTGGCGCTGATCGCGCTGGCATGGCCGATGGCGGCGGGGTTCGGCCCCGATGTCGACAAGACGCCGTTGCCCGTCCATGTCGGCGGGCGAACGGTGGACGAGGGCAAGGCGGGCCAGCGGTTCGGATGGCCCGGCGTCTATGTCGAGGCGCGTTTCACCGGCGAGAAGGTGCGGGTGCAGTTCGATGCGCCGACCGATTTCATCCGGCTGAGCATCGACGGGCGCGAGCGGCAGGTGTTCCGCGCGCCGGGCAAGGTCGATACGGTGATCGACGGGCTGGGCAAGGGCGAGCATCTGATCCGGCTGGACAAGCTGACCGAGACGCAGGGCGGGGAAAGCCGGTTCATCGGGTTCGAACTGATCGGCAAGGGCCGCGCCTATCTGGCCCCCGAACGGACGATGCAGATCGAGGTGATCGGCGATTCGCACAGCGTCGGATATGGCAATGTGTCGACGAGCCGCGAATGCACCGGCCAGCAGGTCCATGACCTGACCGATACGACCCAGGCCTATGGCGCGATGGTCGCGCGGGCGATGGACGCCGATTACCGGATCAACGCCTATTCAGGGTTCGGCGTGGTGCGCAATTACAATGGCGGCGAACCGGGCGATTCCATGGTGAACCGCTATCCCCGCGCCATTCCGGGCGAGGCCGAACCGCTGGCCGGGGGCGATGCCGAATGGCAGCCGGACGTGATCGTCATCAACCTGGGCACCAATGATTTTTCGACGCCCGTCAAGCCCGGCGAGAAATGGGCCGATGCCGATGCGCTGAAGGCCGATTACCGCGCGACCTATGCCGCGTTCGTGCGCGATCTGGCGCGGGCGCAGCCCCAGGCGCGGTTCGTGCTGATGGGCGGGGACAGCTTTTTCGGCGAGGTCGAGCAGGTCAAGGCCGTGCTGGACGGCGATCTGCCGGGGCGGGTGACGGCGCGGCACGTGACGGGGCTGGCCATGACGGGATGCCATTACCATCCGTCGGTGGCGGACAATGCGAAGATGGCGGCGCTGGTGCGCGGAGCGATCGAGTAGCGTCAGGCCGGTTTGCGCAGATAACGGGCGGTCAGGCGGCGGCGCAGCGGCGTATCCCAGCGATAGGTCAGGAAATGCGCCAGCCCGATGGCGATCGGCAAGGTGATCGGTGCGGTCGAGCCGTCGGGCGTATAGCTAGCCGCATCCGACCCGCCCAGCATCAGGAAGCGCAGCCCCTCAACCGACATGATGACCGGCGCGTGCAGCACATAGAGGGCATAGGAGATATCGCCGAGCCAGGTGCACAGGCGGGCCACCGCGCCGCGCGCCACGCTGGATGCGCCAAGCCAGATCAGCGCGGGATTGAACAAGAACAGGACAAAGGCGCTGTAGCTGCGTTCCTGACGCGGGGCGAAGGCGCACATCAGGACGAGCAGCGCCATCAACAGCACCGCCGGCAGCGACAGGCGGGGCAGCCACTGCCCCTGCCACAGCCGGAACAGGAGGACGCCGGTGAAGAAGGAGAAGAAGGTGCGCGGAAAGGCGCCGGCAAAGCTGTGCCAGCCGGTCGTCCCGCCGGTATAGAGATAGATGCCGAGCAGCAGCAGCGGCGCGCTGATCCCGACAATGGCGATGACCCAGCGCCAGCGGATGCCGACGAACAGGAACACCGCATTGGCGATCAGTTCGAACGACAGCGACCAGCCGGGCGGATTGAGCGGGATCGTGTAGCTGTCATACGGCAGCAGGATGAAAAAGGGCGCGGTCAGGATCGACAGGACCAGCGCGGTCGGCGTCCAGTAGGACCAGCCGAACAGCGTCATCCCGATTGCCGCAGGCAGTGCGATCAGGCAGCCGACCAGATAGAGCGGCCAGAGGCGGATCAGCCGCGCCTTGACGAACCGCACCCGTTCGGCCGCGCTGTCCAGCCGTTCGCTATAGGCATGGGCGAGCACGAAGCCGCTGAGCATGAAGAACAGATCGACCGCCATGACCGACGATGGAAAGATCGCCACGCCGTGCAGCACCAGCACCATCAGTGCCGCGACGCCGCGCAGACCGTCCAGCGCAACGAACCTGTGCCGTCCGGCATCCCCATCGATGGATTGCGACACCCGATGATCCCCCTTGTCCCCGCAGGGACCATGGCGGAACGGCCGGGGGCGGGCAAGAGAAAGGCCGGAGGGTTGCCCCTCCGGCCTTTCGCTGTCGGTTTTCGGCGGACCGGTCCGCCGAAACCGACCGATCGCCTTCTGCCCTGAGACGGGTGGGGCTGGACGTGGCCAGCCCCGGCGTCAGGATCAGAAGTCCATGCCGCCCATGCCGCCCATGCCGCCGCCCATGGCAGGCGCCGCGGCCTTGTCCTCGGGCAGTTCGGCAATCGTCGCTTCGGTGGTGATCAGCAGACCAGCAACCGAGGCAGCGTTCTGCAGCGCGGTGCGCACGACCTTGGTCGGGTCGATCACGCCGGCGGCAACCAGGTTTTCATAGGTGTCGGTCGCCGCGTTGAAGCCGAACGAGGTATCGTTCTGATCCAGCAGCTTGCCCGAAACCACGGCGCCGTCCTGGCCCGCGTTGCTGGCGATCTGGCGCACCAGAGCGGTCAGCGACTTGCGGACGATGTCGATGCCGCGCGTCTGGTCTTCGTTCGCACCGGTCAGGCCGTCCAGCGCCTTGGTGGCGTACAGCAGGGCCGTACCGCCGCCGGGGACGATGCCTTCCTCAACCGCGGCGCGGGTCGCGTGCAGCGCGTCGTCGACGCGGTCCTTGCGCTCCTTCACCTCGACTTCGGTCGCACCGCCGACCTTGATCACGGCAACGCCGCCGGCCAGCTTGGCCAGCCGCTCCTGCAGCTTTTCACGGTCATAGTCGGACGTGGTGACTTCGATCTGCTGACGGATCTGTTCCGTGCGGGCCTTGATCGAATCGGCTTCACCGGCGCCATCGACGATGGTGGTGTTGTCCTTGTCGATCGTGACGCGCTTGGCGGTGCCCAGCATGCCCAGCGTGACGGTTTCGAGCTTGATGCCCAGGTCTTCGCTGATCACTTCGCCCTTGGTCAGGACGGCGATGTCCTCAAGCATCGCCTTGCGACGATCGCCGAAGCCCGGCGCCTTGACGGCCGCGACCTTCAGGCCGCCGCGCAGCTTGTTGACCACCAGCGTGGCCAGCGCCTCACCCTCGATATCCTCGGCGATGATCAGCAGCGGACGACCCGACTGCACGACCGCTTCTAGGATCGGGAGCATCGACTGAAGGTTCGACAGCTTCTTTTCGTGGATCAGGATGTACGGATCGGCCAGCTCGACCGCCATCTTTTCCGGGTTGGTGATGAAGTAGGGCGACAGGTAGCCGCGGTCGAACTGCATGCCTTCGACGACGTCCAGCTCGAATTCGAGGCCCTTGGCTTCCTCGACGGTGATGACGCCTTCCTTGCCGACCTTTTCCATGGCTTCGGCGATCTTTTCGCCGACTTCACGGTCGCCATTGGCCGAGATGATGCCGACCTGCGCCACTTCCTGCGAACCCGACACGGGCTTGGAACGGGCCTTCACGTCCTCGACCACCTTGGTGACGGCCAGATCGATGCCGCGCTTCAGGTCCATCGGGTTCATGCCGGCGGCAACCGACTTCATGCCTTCGCGCACGATCGCCTGGGCCAGCACGGTCGCGGTGGTGGTGCCGTCGCCGGCCGCGTCGTTGGTCTTGGACGCCACTTCGCGCACCATCTGGGCGCCCATGTTCTCGAACTTGTCCTTCAGTTCGATTTCCTTGGCGACCGACACACCGTCCTTGGTGATGCGGGGGGCGCCGAAGCTCTTTTCGATGACCACGTTGCGGCCCTTCGGACCCAGCGTGACCTTGACCGCGTCGGCCAGGATATCGACGCCGCGCAGAATGCGTTCACGCGCGTCGCGGGAGAATTTTACGTCCTTGGCTGCCATTTGACTGCCCTTTCAAATCAGATTGGTTGACGAAATTGACGGTTCGGGTCGTGGCAATCAGCCGACGATCCCCAGAATGTCGCTTTCCTTCATGATCAGCAGGTCTTCGCCGTTCACCTTTACCTCGGTGCCCGACCACTTGCCGAACAGGATGCGGTCGCCGGCCTTGACGTCCAGCGGGCTGACTTCACCCTTTTCGTTCTTGGCGCCGGCACCGGCGGCGACGACTTCGCCTTCCTGCGGCTTTTCCTTGGCGGTGTCGGGGATGATGATGCCGCCTGCCGTCTTTTCCTCGGCTTCGACGCGGCGAACGAGCACACGATCGTGCAGCGGACGAAAGTTCATGGCTCTATGATCCTTCCTGAGTTCAGATAGTGGTTAGCACTCAAGCATGGCGAGTGCTAACGAAGCGGCATATGTGGCGGTGCCCCGGCATCGTCAACGGGCGGCGGCAAAAAATTGCGGCAGGATGAACGCGCGTGCGACGGGCGGTCAGAGGCGTTTACTCGATCCGGCCGATCCTCTAGCGTTTTGCCCGGCCATCAACAGGAGCAACGGCACGTGAGAGTGATCAAGGGCATCTGGAAAGTCCTGGTGGGCATCAAGGACATGCTCGTCCTGCTGTTCATGCTGCTGTTTTTCGGCCTTATCTTCATCGGGCTGGCGTCCAGCCCCAATCCGTCGGCGATCAAGGACGGCGCGCTGCTGCTGGCGCTCAACGGTTCGGTGGTCGAGCAGCCGAGCGAGGTCGATCCCCTTGCCGCGCTGAGCGGGCAGGAAATGCTGGCCGAACATCGCCTGTCGGACCTGGTCCGCGCGCTGGATGCGGCGATCACCGACAAGCGGGTCAAGGCCGTGGTGCTTGACCTTGATCGCTTCACCGGCGGCTATCCCGCGACGGTCGCCAACCTGGCCGATGCGGTGCGCCGCGTGCGGGACAGCGGCAAGCCCGTGCTGGCCTATGCCACCGGCTATACCGACAGCGGCTACCTGTTGGCGGCCAGTGCCAGCGAGGTGTGGGTCAACCCGCAGGGCGGCACGCTGTTCGCCGGGCCGGGCGGGGCGCAGCTTTATTACAAGACGCTGCTCGACAAGCTGGGCGTCAACGCGCACGTCTATCGCGTCGGCACGTACAAGTCGGCGGTCGAGCCCTATACCCGCAGCGACCAGTCGCCCGAGGCCAAGGCGGCGAACCAGGCGCTGTACGGCAGCATCTTTCAGCAATGGGTCGACCGGGTGAAGCAGGCGCGGCCCAAGGCTCAGGTCGATGCGTTCGTCCAGCGCCCGGCCGAGCTGGTGCAGGCGGCGCAGGGTGACATCGCGACGGCGAACAAGAATGCCGGGCTGGTCGATCAGATCGGCGAGCGGCTGGCGTTCGACAAGCGCGTCGCCCAGCTGGTCGGGGCCGAGCCGAACAAGGCCGAGGGCACATACAAGACGATCAAGATGGCCAACTGGATCACCGCGCATCCGGTGAAGCAGGTGGGCAGTCCGATCGGCGTCATCACCATCGCGGGCGAGATCGTCGACGGCGAAGGCGGCAGCGGCACGGTGGGCGGCGATACGATTTCCAAGCTGATCCTGGACGCGCTGGCCAAAAAGGATCTGAAGGCGCTGGTCGTGCGGGTGGATTCGCCCGGCGGTTCGGCGCTGGCATCGGAAAAGATGCGTCAGGCGATCCTGGCGGCCAAGGCGCAGAAGCTGCCCGTCGTGGTGTCGATGGGCGGGCTGGCCGCGTCGGGCGGATACTGGGTATCGACGCCGGGCGACGTGATCTTTGCCGAGCCGAACACGATTACGGGGTCGATCGGCATTTTCGGTATCATCCCGACCTTCGAAGGCACGCTGGCCAAGATCGGCGTCAATGCCGATGGCGTGGCGACGACCCCGCTGACCGGCCAGCCCGATATCTATCGCGGCACCAATCCGACGGTCGATGCGATCCTGCAGTCAGGGATCGAGCGCGGCTATGCCCGGTTCATCGGCCTGGTCGCCCAGTCGCGCAAGCTGACGCCGGAGCGGGTCAACGAGATCGGCCAGGGCCGGGTTTGGGACGGCGGTACCGCCCGCCAGATCAAGCTGGTCGACCGGTTCGGCAACCTGAACGATGCGGTTGCGGAAGCGGCGAAGCTGGCCAAGCTGGACCCGGCCAAGGTGCATCCCCGGTTCCTGGAAAAGGAGCCGGATCCGTTCACCCAATTCCTGGCCCAGCTGACCAAGCCGAGCGACAGCGATGGCGAAGCGTCGGGCACCGACCTGTTCGCGCGGATGACCGCCGAGCGGCAGGCCGTGTTCGCGCAGGCGCTGGGCGATGTCCGCCGCCTGATCGCCGGGCCGTCGGCCGGTGTGCAGGCCCGGTGCCTGGAATGCCAGGCCTATGGCCCCGTCCGCACCCGTGCCGGTGACCGCCACACGGCCCTTACCCTGATCGAAGGAGCGCTTCGTTGATCGACATCCGCGCCGCCACCCCTGACGACGCCGCTGCCATTGCCGCCATCTACGCCCCCTATGTCATCGGCGGGACGGTGAGTTTTGAAAATGTCGCGCCGGACGCCGCCGAAATGCGCGCCCGGATGGAAAAGGCCGCCGGTTTCTATCCCTGGCTGGTGGTCACCCATGGCGAGGGCGATGAGCGCGGCGTCATCGGTTACGCCTATGCCAATGCGTTCCGCGACCGCCCGGCCTATCGCTATGTCGTCGAAACGTCGATCTATGTCGCGGGCGATGCGCAACAGCGCGGCGTCGGCCGGCTGTTGCTGCACGCGCTGGTCGATACGCTGCGCGCGCAGAACTTTACCCAGGCGATCACGGTCATCACGCTGCCCAACGAGGCGTCGGTGGCGCTGCATGAATCGCAGGGGTTTCGCCGGGCGGGGCAATATCGCGAAATCGGGTTCAAGATGGGCCGGTGGATCGATGTCGGGTTCTGGCAGCGCGAGTTGAACGACAGCGTCGTGCCGCCCGAAGAGCCGCTGCCCTTTGCCGATGTCGGCGTCGTGCGCCTGGCGGGCTGAACCCCGTCATCGCAATGATCCGCCCGATCCTGGCCGGTGCGGCGATGATCGCTGTGCCATCGGTGGCCGATGCCGACGATCGCGGCGTCATCTGGAGCGGGGTGACCGCGCAGGGCAAGGTTGCGGGCAATGTCGTTTTGCGGATGGAGGGGCAGTGGCGGCTGACCGATGGGATCGCCGATAGCCAGCAGATCGTGCTGCGCCCGGCGATCGGCGTCGAGATCGCCCCCGACAGCCAGATCCTGGCCGGATATGCCTATTTCCGCACGCGATCCGGGGAGGGACGCGATCAGGACGAGCATCGCTGGTGGCAGCAGGTTCAGTTCCCGTTGCTGCGCGATGCCGAGGGCCGGCCGATCCTGATTTCCCGCACCCGGATCGAGCAGCGGTCGGTGATCGGGTCAGAGGACACGGTATGGCGGCTGCGCCAGATGATCCGGCTGCGCCGGCCGCTGGCCGACGGCGTGACAGGCGACGTCAATGCCGAGCTGTTGTGGAATGCCAATAGCGGCGACTGGGGGCAGCTGGCCGGGCGCGAGCAATGGCGCGGGGGTGCGAACCTGAGCATCGCCATCGCGCCGCGCGTGCAGATCGAACCGGGATACATGGTGCAGTTCGTCCGGCGACCGGGCAAGGACCGGATCAATCACGTCGGCATCCTGGTGCTCGCCTATCAGCTATAGCGGCGGGCGGGGTTGCGGCACCGGACCCGCCACGGCAAAGGCGGACGGCGTCGCCCCATGCCGGAGTATCGTGCCATGCGTCCCCTGATCGCCGCAATCCTTGCCATGCTGCTGCCCGCCGCCGCCCATGCGGAAGAGGATATGCAAGCCTGGGGCGCGGCCATCGCGCAAGGGACGGTCAAGGGCGATGCGTTCGTGTGGCTGGAGGCGCAATGGCGGCTGAGCGACGATGCGTCGCGCACAGGGCAGGTGATCCTGCGCCCGGCGGCGGGCATCCGCTTTGCCCCCGACAGCACGGCGCTGGCCGGATATGCCTATGTCCGCTCGACGCCGGAGGGCGGGGCGGCCACCAACGAGCACCGGCTGTGGCAGCAGGTGCAGTTGCCGCTGGTGCGCGATGGCGATGGTCGGCCGCTGGTGATCAGCCGCACCCGGCTGGAACAGCGGATGGTGGAGGGGCGCGACGACACCGGATGGCGGCTGCGCCAGTTCGTGCGGGTGCAGGTGCCGCTGAACCCCGAGGGCTCGGTTCAGGCGGTCGGCTATACCGAGGCGTTCGTGGCGCTGAATGACACCGACTGGGGCGCGCGGGCCGGGTTCGACCAGTGGCGCAATTTCGTCGGCATCGGCGTGCCGCTGGGCCAACGGCTGCGCATGGAGCCGGGATATCTGAACCAGCGCATCTTTCGCCCCGGCGAGGACCGGACCAACCACATCGTGAACGCGACGCTGTTCTACCGGCTGTAACCGCGCGCGCGGCCGGGGTCAGTCGTCCTGTCGCCGTCCGCGATAGGAGGGCAGGGCGAGTTTCCAGCGGATCGCCGCTGCGCGAAGGCCGAATCCAGCAAGGGCAGCGGGCACGGCGGCGACCATGACCGGCAATCCGGCGATGCTGAGCCCGACATGGGTCCCCGCCGCCAGCGCCGCTGCCGTCACATACAGTTCGGGGCGCATCAGGATCGACGGTTCCCCGGCCAGCACGTCGCGGATGATGCCCCCGGCACAGGCGGTAATGACCCCCATGATGAAGGCGGGGACCGGTTCGACGCCATAGCCCAGCGCCTTGGCCGCGCCAAACACGGCATAGGCGGCAAGACCAAGGGCATCCAGCCAGTCGAACCCCTGACCGCGCCACCATGCCTCTGGCGTCACCCAGATCAGCAGCGCGGCCGCCAGGCAGATGGCGGCGATGAAGGGATGGTGGACCCAGAAGACAGGCGCGCCGATCAAAAGGTCGCGAATGGTGCCGCCGCCGACCCCGGTGATCAGCGCAAAGAAGCAGGCGGTGACAAGCGTCTGCCGCGCCCGCGCCGCCGCCAGCGCTCCGGTTGCGGCAAAGACGGCGATGCCGAACCCGTCGAACCAGGGCAGCAGCGGCGAGAGCAGGGGCAGGGGAAGCGGCGTCATCCGGCGTGTCCGGGGCCGCGGCGATCAGCCTGCCCGGGCGATCCGATCAACGCCGCCTGGGCGCTTCGCCCTGAAAGGGCGGGCCGCACCGCTTGGGCTGCCATTCGTCCTTGCGCCAGCAATTCGGCTGACCAAAGGCGGCCGGGACGCGAAAGGCATAGGCGAGTTCGGGTGCCTGCCAGCCATAGAATTGCTGTTCGCCCCACGGGACCAGCGATCCGCGCAGTTCGCGCATCCGGCGCAGGGCAACGGTGTGCAGCGACCCGCGCGGGGTGAACACCACTTCCCGGCCGATGGATTCGGCGGTGAGGCAGAACATCAGCTGGGCCGAGACGGTCGAAAAGCCGGAATAGATGCGCGTGTTGAACTGATCGAGTGCGGTCTGGGCCGCCCGCTTGTTCTTGGGATTTTCGCGCTCGTAATAGGTGGCGATCGCCTTGTAGCTGTCGGCCAGTTCCTCGCGATGGTTGCGCAGCATCGCGTTGTAGTTTTCGTCGGTCAGCAGCGTCGGTTCGAACTGGCACTGAAGCGCTGCGACGTTGAGCGCCGCACGCACGCTCCATACCAGGGCCGCGCGCTGTTCGTCCGGCTTTGCGTTGGGCATCAGCTGGGTGATGATCCCCGGCTCTGCCCCGGTGACCGGCGGCGAGGTGAGGTCATAGGGTTTGAGGAAGAATTGTGCGTGCGCCGGCGCGGCACCGAACAGCACGGCAAACAGGCATGAGACCAGAAACTTACGCATGGAAACTGACATCCTCCCCCGGGGCCGGGACATGGCCGCGGCACCGAACCTGACCCATCGATACCCTGTTTGAATCCGACCGCGCGTCAAATCAAGGGGATGGGTGGGATGTTCCTACATCGCGTTGGCCGGTTCCGCCACATTATCCATCGCGCCGACATCGGGCACCATGGCGGCATTGTCGGAATCGAGCGTCGCGCCGTCCAGTACGGTCATGTCGTCGCTGATCGTGCCGTCCACCGTATCCAGCTGGTTCAGCTCGGTAATCAGCGTGTTGTCGGTCCGTGCCGTATCCTCTCCGCCGCCGCAGCCGGACAGGGCGGCAAGGGCAAGGGCGGGCGTCAGCAGCTGGCGCAGGCGGCGGTTCATCATGTCTGTCCCCAATGGTTTGCGACCCGGACCGTCAGGTGCCGTGGCGCACAACCCTAAAGGGCGTCCTGCGCGTGCTCAACCCCGCATCGCCCGGATGCGGCCAGCCGGTCGCAAAACTCGGGAAAGCGGGCATGAAGCGCAGCGTCGAAGTCGGCCGGCGTGACAGGGCGGCCAAGCGCAGCGGCGCTGGTGACCGGAAATTCAGGCAGGCCGCAGGGCACGATGCCGCCGAAATGCGACAGATCGGGCGACAGGTTGATCGAAAATCCGTGCATCGTCACCCAGCGACGGACGCGCACGCCGATCGCGCCGATCTTTGCCTCTGTCCCGCCATCGGCCGTCCAGATGCCGACCCGGCCATCCACGGCATAGGCATGGATGCCAAGGTCGCCCAGCGTCGCGATCAGCCATGCCTCAAGCTGATGCACGAAACAGCGCACGTCGCGGCCCCGGCGGGTCAGGTCGAGCATCAGATAGCCGACGCGCTGGCCCGGCCCGTGATAGGTATAGCGCCCGCCGCGACCGGCGGTGTGAACCGGAAAGCGGCGGTCGATCAGTTCGGCGGGGTCCGCGCTGGTCCCGGCGGTGTAGAGCGGCGGGTGTTCGAGCAGCCAGACCAGTTCCTCCGCCGTGCCCGCACCCACCATCGCCGCCCGCTCGGTCATCGCCTGAAGCGCCGCGTCATAATCGGTCAGGCCAGCACTGACGCGCCATTCCACCCCGTCGTGCGGGGCGAGCGGGGTTGCGACGGGATGATCGGCGGCAAGCATTGGCAAGGGGCGGTCCGGGGTCTAGAGCGGCGGCCTGTTTCACTTGGGGAGAAGCGCCCGGATGGTCAATATGCGTGCGGTCTGGGCCAGGACGGCGGCGTTCCTGAACGAACGCGCCGGGATGCTGGCCCCGTTCGCGCTGGCCGCGATCTGGGTGCCGACGGTCGTGGCCGCATTGATCCCGCCGCTTGCTGCAGAACGCGGGACGGTGGTGCAGGTCGCCGTGATCCTGGCCGGGCTGGCGCTGAGCATCCTGGCCTATTGGGGGCGCAGCGTGGTGATGACCGCCGCAATGGCCCCCGAACAGGGCATGGCCGCGCGGCATCTGGCCACCCGGCGCTTTCCGGTGCTGATCGGTGTGATGCTGGTGCTGGGCATCGTCCTGATCGTGGCGGTATCGCCGGTGTTCCTGATCCTGATGATGTACGGCATCGATCCGGCCGTGTTCGTCGGCGCGTCGGATCAGTTGATCCCGGCCGATGCGGCGATGATGGCGGGCGGATATTTCGTGTTGCTGATCCCGATCCTGCTGACGCTGGGCGCGCGGCTGGCGCTGACCGCGCCGGTGGTGATCGCCGAAGGGATGGGCATGGGTGCCATCAACCGGTCGGCGACGCTGACGCGGGGCATGACCGGCAGGCTGATCGGCATGATCCTCTTGTACGCGGCTGTCGCCCTGCTGACGACATTGGGCGTGACCGACGGCCTGGGCCGCGTGCTGATCCCCGCGCTGGGCGGCGATGGGCCATGGGCGCCGGGCGTGCTGGCGACGCTGGTGCTGCTGGCGCTGGCCGAAACGCTGCTGGGCGTGGTGGCCGCGACGTTTGTGGGCAAGCTCTACCTGGCGGCGGTGGCGCGCCAGCACCGGACCGACGCGGCGGCAGCGGCATGACCCTTCGCCTGACCGAGGGGTTCGAGGTTGCGCTGACCCTGGTGCGGCGCGACCGCAGCGTCCTGATCCCGCTGGCCGGATTGTTCTTTGCCTGGCCCGCGCTGGCGCAGCAGCTGTTGATCCCGCCGCTGGACACCACAGGCGTGGCGCAGGATGCGCAGCTGGCGCTGATGATCGGCTATCTGGCGGATCATTCGCTGATGCTGGTGCTGTCGATGCTGATGAACAGTTTCGGCACGGCCGTCATCCTGACCCTGTATCTCGATCCCCGGCAGCTCGATGTCGGCGGCGCGATGATCGCGGCGCTGCGCAGCTTTCCCCGCTATCTGACCGGGGTGGTGCTGGCCGGGCTGGTCGCGGGCATCGGGTTTTTCCTGCTGATCGTGCCGGGCATCTATTTCACCGCGCGGGCGATGATGATCGGTCCGCGGCTGATCGCGCGGCCGGACGAGCCGTTGAACGATGCCGTCGGCCAGGCGGTGGCGATGACGGCAAAGGGCGGATGGATGATCGCGGCCATGTGGCTGACCATCCTGATCGGCAGCTTTTCGGCCAGCATCGTGGCGAACGGCATCGACAGCATGGCAAAGGCGACGGGATCGACCGGCCAGATCGTGGAATTGCCCGCCGCGTTCGTGCTGGCGCTGGCCAGCGGGGCGGCGGGGCTGGCGCTCGCACTGTTGCAGGTGGCGCTTTACTGGCGGCTGGCCGGTTCAAGCAGGGGGATCTGAGGCGCGGCATCGCGCGGCAAAAGGCCGGCAAGGCGCGGATCGGCAAAGGTTTCGATCGTCCGGCGCAGCGGCTGAAACCCGTGCCTGCGGTAAAAGCCGAGCGCGGCGGGATGATCGAGGGTGCAGGTGTTGACCCTGACCTCTGCAATGCCCGGCCGCCATATCAGCGCCATCGCCATGGCCATCAGCCAGTCGCCCTGCCGCTTGCCCGTCCATTCGGGAACCAGCCCGAAATAGTCGAGACTGGCCCACGCGCCGTCGATCAGCGTGAATTCCAGCAGCCCGACCTCGATCCCCCGGCGGTCGGTGACGGCGTGCACCTGTGTTCCCGGCTTGCGAATCTGCGCAAGCAGCGCGGTGTCGTCCAGCGCCAGTCGGGAAAACCACAGCCACGGCGCGCCGACCCGTTCGAACAGGATGCGATAGGCCGCCGGCGAAGGGTCGGCCCAGCGCACCAGGCGCAGCGGCGATGGCGGCAGCGGCGCGGGGCGCGGCCGGTCGCGCAGGACCAGGGTGGTGACCACCGCCGCGATCTGGCCGGGGGCGACCGGCGTCAGTCCCATCGGGCGATCAGTCCCAGACGGCTTCCGGCGGAAGGCTCATCAGAATGGCGTCGATATTGCCGCCGGTCTTGAGCCCGAACAGCGTGCCGCGGTCATAGACCAGGTTGAATTCGGCATAGCGGCCGCGCCACACCAGCTGGGCGTGCTTGTCCTCTGCCGTGAAGGGCTGGTTCATCCGCTTGCGGACCAGGGGCGGATAGGCGGCAAGGAACGCGTCGCCGACCGATCGGGTGAGGGCGAAGTCGGCGTCGAAATCCCCTTCCTGATGATCGTAGAAGATGCCGCCCACGCCGCGATGGACGCCGCGATGGGGGATGTAGAAATAGTCGTCGGCCCATGCCTTGAACTTCGGATAATAGGCCGGGTCGTGCGTATCGCACGCGGCCTGCATCTGTTCATGGAAAAACGCCGTATCCTCGTCATACGGGATCGGCGGATTGAGGTCCGCACCCCCGCCGAACCAGCGGCGCGTGGTGACCAGGAACCGGGTGTTCATGTGCACGGCGGGGACGTGCGGATTGGCCATGTGCGCGACCAGGCTGATTCCGGTGGCGAAGAATTCCGGCTGTTCGGCCGCGCCATGGATGGATTTTGCAAACTCCCCCTCGAACGTCCCGCCGACGGTGGAGACGTTGACACCGACCTTTTCGAACACCTTGCCCTTCATCAGGCCGCGCACGCCGCCGCCGCCCGGTTCGCCCGACGGATCGGTCCGATCCCAAGGCAGATAATCGAAGCTGGCGTCGGAGCCTGCCTCCCGCTCGATCGCCTCGAACTCCGCACAGATGCGGTCGCGCAGGGATTCGAACCAGGTGCGGGCGGCGGTTTGCTGTTCGTCGAGCGGTTTCATGCGCGCCGTTCTAGCCATGGAACGAGCCCGGCGTCGAGCCATGGATGACCGGCATGACAATGTTTGTTGTCAGACGCGCGATACACTGCGATGGCGTCGGCCGGCGTTCGGGTGCAATCAGTCCTGCGCCTGTGGCCAGCCGCCGGTCTGACGCAGCGCCTCGCCAAGCACCATGGCACAGCTGACCGCGACGTTGAGTGAGCGCAGCCCCCCCGCCATCGGCACGCGGACGCGCGCATCGGCGCGGGCGTGCACGTCCGCCGGAACGCCCGACCCCTCTGACCCGAACAGCAGGATATCGTCGGCATCGAAGCTGAACCGGTCCAGCCGGTCGGCCCCGGCGATGGTGGCCAGCACGATGCGGCCGGGCGTCGCGGCAAGGAAGCCGGACCAGTCGGCATGGCGGACCAGCCGGGCGCGATCGGCATAGTCCATGCCCGCGCGGCGCAGCGCCCGATCCCCGAACGGGAACCCCATCGGTTCGATCAGATCCACCGGCACGTCCATGCACGCCGCCAGGCGAAGGATGGTGCCGACATTGCCTGCAATGTCCGGTTGATAGAGCGCAATCCGCATGAAACCGCCTTAACGGTTGTCGCGCCCGGTGCAATCGCGGCCCCGCTTATCGATTTTGACGATTGCCAGAGCGGTAAATTGTTATTGGCATTTGCGCGTTTCTCTGTCTATCACGCCGCCAGCCGCCGGGGGCAGACGGCCGTGCACCGTGCGTGCGCGCTCGTTTGTCCAACCGGAACGAGGCGTTTTCTGCGCCGAAATCCATGGTTAGCAAGGCTGATATAGATGGCAACGGTTGACAATCTGACCCCCGGCGATTCGGCAGTGAGCGCGGACGACACGCTCGCCGATCCCCGCCGCCGCGACTATCTGAGCATCGCCGCCGTGTCCTTTGCGGGCGTTGGCGCGGGCGTGATCGCGCTGCCGCTGATCAATCAGATGAATCCTTCCGCCGACGTGCTGGCGCAATCGACGACCGCCGTCGATTTGTCCGCGATCCAGCCGGGCCAGTCGATCAAGGCGACGTTCCGCAAACAGCCCCTGTTCGTGCGGAACCTGACGCCCGAGGAAATCGCCCAGGCGAACCAGGTCGATTCCGCCAGCCTGCGCGATCCGCAGACGCTGGCCGAGCGGACCAAGGAAGGGAAGAACAACTGGCTGGTCACGCTGGGCGTGTGCACCCATCTGGGCTGCGTGCCGCTGGGCGCCGGCGAGGGCGAGAACAAGGGCCCGTTCGGCGGATATTTCTGCCCGTGCCATGGTTCGGCCTATGACACGGCCGGCCGCATCCGGTCCGGCCCGGCGCCAAAGAACCTGGCGGTGCCGGAATACGCATTCACCAGCGACACCACGATTCAGGTTGGTTGAGGAGCAGAACCATGAGCTTCCCCTGGGCCAAGAAGTACGAGCCGAAGAATCCGGTCATGCAGTGGGTGGATCAACGCCTGCCGCTGCCGCGCTTTGTCTATGGTGCGGTCGGTGGCGGTTATCCCGTTCCCCGCAACCTGAACTATATGTGGAACTTCGGCGTGCTTGCGGGCGCGGCGCTGGCCATCCAGATCATCACCGGCATCGTGCTGGCGATGCATTACGCAGCCAACGCGACGATCGCGTTCGACAGCGTCGAACACATCATGCGCGACGTGAACCAGGGCTGGTTGCTGCGTTATGCGCACGCAAACGGCGCCTCGATGTTCTTCATCGTCGTCTATACGCACATCGCCCGCGGCCTGTATTACGGGTCGTACAAGGCGCCGCGTGAGATGATCTGGCTGCTCGGCGTGGTCATCTTCCTGTTGATGATGGCGACCGCGTTCATGGGCTATGTGCTGCCCTGGGGTCAGATGAGCTTCTGGGGCGCGCAGGTCATCACCGGCTTCTTTACCGCCATTCCGCTGGTGGGCGAGCCGATCCAGATCTGGCTGCTGGGCGGCTATGCGCCGGACAATGCGACGCTGAACCGCTTCTTCTCGCTCCACTATCTGATGCCGTTCGTCATTGCCGGCGTGATCGTGCTGCACATCTGGGCGCTGCACATTCCGGGTTCGAACAACCCGACCGGCGTCGATGTGAAGGGCGAACAGGACACAGTGCCGTTCCACCCCTATTACACGGCGAAGGACGGTTTCGGCCTGGGCGTGTTCCTGCTGGTGTTTGCGGGCCTGCTGTTCTTTGCGCCGAACGCGCTGGGCCACCCGGACAACTATATCCCGGCCAACCCGCTGTCGACGCCGGCGCATATCGTGCCCGAATGGTACTTCCTGCCCTTCTACGCCATTCTGAAGTCGTTCACCGTCGACTTCATCCTGGAAGCGAAGCTGTGGGGCGTGCTGGCCATGTTCGGCTCGATCCTGCTGCTGTTCTTCCTGCCCTGGCTGGATGGCTCGCCGGTCCGGTCGTCCAATTACCGGCCGACCTATCGCGTGTTCTTCTGGGTGCTGATCGCTGACGTGTTCGTGCTGGGTTATGTCGGCGGCGCCGAACCGACCACGCCGAACGTCATCATCGGCCAGATCGCGACCGCTTACTACTTCCTGCACTTCCTGGTCATCCTGCCGATCGTGTCGATGATGGAGCGGCCCCGCCCGCTGCCCAATTCGATCACCGAAGCCGTGCTTGCCAAGAAGGGCGGAACCAGCCCGACCAAGACCGCGATTGCCGGTGGCCCCGCCGCCGTCCCGGCCGAATAAGGACTGAACCCGACCATGATCCGTCTTGTTTCCATCCTGATCGGCATTGGCGTTGCGATCGTGCTGCTGATCGGCCTGTTCGGCTCGATCATGGCCGAAGAAGCGCCGCACACCGTCGAGCATGAATTCCACCTGAAGCCCAAGGACGTGAGCTTTGCGTCCGACGGCATCTTTGGCGGGTTCAGCAAGAACCAGGCCCAGCTGCAGCGCGGGTTCCAGGTGTACAAGGAAGTCTGTTCGGCGTGCCATTCGCTGCGCTTGGTGTCGTTCCGCGACCTGGAAGGCATCGGTTACAGCGAAGCGCAGGTGAAGACGATCGCCGCCGAATGGGCCGTGCAGCAGCCGACGATCAACGAGGAAACCGGCGAGGCCGGCACGCGTCCGAATCTTCCGTCGGATCGTTTCCCGCTGGTCTATGCCAATGAAGCCGCTGCCCGCGCGGCGCAGAACGGCGCAGTGCCGCCGGACCTGTCGCTGATGACCAAGGCGCGCCCGCATGGGCCGCAATATGTCTATTCGCTGCTGACCGGATATTCGGACGTTCCGCCGGAACTGCTTAAGGAGTTCCCGAACTATCAGGTGCCGGGCGGTCTGAACTTCAACCGCTATTTCCCGACCCTGGCGCTTGCCATGGCCGCGCCGCTGGCAGCCGATGGTCAGGTGACCTATCAGGACGGGACCAACCCGACCGTCGATCAGATGGCCAAGGACGTTTCCTCGTTCCTGGTGTGGACGGCCGAACCGAAGCTGGAAGTGCGCAAGCAGACCGGCGTCGCGGCGATCCTGTTCATCCTGATCTTCACCGCGCTGGCCTATGGTGCCTATCGCAACATCTGGCGCGATCTGAAGCATTGATCGCCTGAACCGGCAAACGCATCCGGCCCGCCCGACCCCTTGTCCGGCGGGCCGTTTGTTGTCCGGCGCAGCGGCATTTTGCATCGAGCGCAGCGGCATTTTGCATTGAACGCAGCGCCCGCCCGGCTATGCGGATCGGCGACAAGGGGACGGCCATGACACAGGAAACCATCACCGGCAGCGCAGATATCGCCGCGCGCATCCGCACCATTCCCGATTTTCCCAAGCCGGGCATCCTGTTCCGCGACATCACGACCCTGTTGCTGGATGGCGAGGGACTGAAGCTGGCGGTCGAAGGGATGCTGGCTGAGGTCGAGGGGCCGGTCGATCTGGTCGCGGGCATCGAGGCGCGGGGCTTTGTCTTCGCGCCCGCCCTAGCGCTTGCCCTTGGCGCCGGCGTGCTGCTGATCCGCAAGGACGGCAAGCTGCCCGGCGCGACCATCGCCGAGGATTATGCGCTGGAATATGGGACGGACCGGATCGCCATCCATGTCGATGCGGTGGCACCGGGCGCGCGCGTCCTGCTGGTCGACGACCTGATCGCCACGGGGGGTACGGCGCGGGCGGCAGTACGGCTGCTGCGCAAGGCGGGGGCCGTGGTGACGCAGGCGGCGTTCGTCATCGACCTGCCCGATCTGGGCGGGGCGGAACTGCTGCGCGCCGACGACGTATCGGTCCACGCGCTGGTCGGTTTTCCGGGACACTGATCACGATCCCGCGTGTTCCGCGATGACGGGTCGTTCAGCCGCCGCTCAGCGTCGGAATGGGACCATCCTGCATCAACGGAACGGGAGTGGATGCGATGAACCATGCGCTCAAGACACTGGCCCTGACGATCGTGGCGGGGGCCGGACTGACGGCCTGCACCGATTATGGCTATGGCGGCTATGGCTACAGCTCGGTCGCTGTCGGGATCGGCGGGCCCATCGGCTATGCCGATGACTGGTATGACCCCAGCTGGGGCGACCCCTATTGGGGCTGGCACCGCGGCTATTATTATCCCGGCACCGGCTATTACGTGTATGACCGGTATCGACGCCCCTATCGCTGGAACGGATATCAGCAGCGATATTGGCAGGGGCGCCATCATGGCTGGCGCGGCGATCGCCGGGCGGTCCGGCCCTACTGGAACGATTTCGACCGGGGCTGGCGCAGCGGCGGAAGGCGCGGCTGGCGCCGCTGACCGGGCCGGGCGAATGAGGGTGCCTGATCGCCAATCAGTCGTTTAGCGTGGCGATTGGCGACCCATGTCCGCTCATCCTGAGCTTATGGAAGGATGCTGCCCTGCGTGCCGATTGTCGGAATGTGTCCCTAGACAGGCTCAGGACGAGCGATTGGGGGCAATCGCCTATTCCTTCCCACCGGGTGCGGGCGTGCAGCGATAGGTGAGCCATTCATTGGGCCGCGCGGGCAAGGTCTGGCGAAGCGCAGCCTGATCGCGGGCCAGCTGATCCAGCGTCGTGCGGTCGGTTGAGCACGCCTTTTGCGTCACGCCGCCGCGCAGTCGCCGCGCCTCGGCCAGTCGCGCGGCGGGCAGGTAATAGCGGCTGTCGGTCAGCGTCATGCTGGCCGGATCATAGCGCATCACGGACACGGTGGTGTCGGTTGCGGGGACAAGGACCCGTTCCCAAGCCTGACCCGCCGGCGTGTACTGGGTGGTGCCGTTCATGCAGCCATCGCCGCGCCAGTCGATGGGAACGTCCTGTGTTTCGGAAACGGTGATCCGGCTGCGCTCGGTCAGGATGGTGCAGGTCATCGGCCCGGTTTGCGCGGCACGGACGGCGGGCGGCACGGCGGCGAAGTCGCGGCCCGCCTCTGCCAGGGTCTGTGTGCCCGGGCGAAGCAGGAAGGCAAGGATCGCCGTGATTATCAGCAGCCCGCCAAGGACGGCCAGGGCGATGGCCGGCCCCTTCCTTCCCCGGTTGGCCAGCAACCCGGCCCCGCCCAGCGACAGGACGGACAATGCCAGCGCCAGCGCGGCCGCAGCAATGAAGTTTTCCCGCACCGATTGATGCTCCGCGCGGGCAAGGTCGAGGCGTCGGGCGCGTTCCATGGCACTTTGCTGTTCGGCGGCCCGCGCGGCGTCGGCGGTGCGTGCGGCGGCCAGATCCTCCGCCTCCCGCTGTTGTTCCAGCAATTCCTCTGCCCCGATACAGGGCACGCCGATGGTGCGCACCGTCTGTTTCGCCTCGCGCAGAAAAGCCGCCAGCTCCGCCTCGGTCACGGCGATGCCGAAGCTGCTGTCCCCTTCCTCGCCGCGGGTCAGCGCGCTGTTCACGCCAAGCACCCTGCCGCACCGGTCGAGCAGCGGGCCGCCGGAATTGCCGCGCGCGATGCTGGCGGTGTGCAGCAGGACATTGGTCCCGACGAGGCTGCGCTGACCGGACAGGACGCCCTGCGAGCGGACGGGAGACAAGGGCGTGATGAAATCGCGGGCCGAGCGGGCGGTCGCCAGATCGACATTGCCGGGATAGCCGAGCGCGACGACCGCCTCACCCTCGCCCATCGGGCCGGTGAACAGGACCAGCGGGCTGAGGCGCACGCCGTCGAACTCGATCAGGGCAAGGTCGCGGTCCGGGTCCAGCGCGATCAGCCGACCCTGAACGGCGCGGGCCCCCTCTGACGGCACCACGCCGATGATGACATTGCCGGGATAGCGGGCCGCCGCCTCCACCACATGGGCGTTGGTGACGATGCGGTTGGGCGCGACGGCAAAGCCGCTGCCATGGCTGAAATCGACAACCTCGTCATCGATGACCGCAATGGTGACGATGCGGACGACGCCGCGCGACGATGCGGCGATGTCATCGGCACGGGCGGGCGCGCCAAGGCCGATCAGGAAAGCAAAAGCCAGGATCAGCCGGATGACCATCGGTGGCGAGGATTAGAGGCGCGACTGTGCGCTGTCGAGCGCAGCTTGAACCCATTCTTCATCTTTTGGGCCAAGACCGGTGCCCGCCATACTGTGCCAGGAGTTCGGCGTGAGGATCAAAGATCGGCCATGGAAGCCCTTGGCCGCCACCATCCTGTTTCTGATCGGGCTGATCGGGTTCGGCATGGACTTGGCCGACGGGTCGATCGAGGTGCGACGCCATGGCACGATCGTCGCAGGGGATCATCCAGTCCGCTTTGCGGTGGTGGTCGCCATGTACGCGCTGGGATGGGTGCTCTGGCTGGTCTGCTGCGTCATCCTGTTCGGCGAATGGCAGATGAATTACAGCCCCCCGCCGCAGGACAGGTTCATTGATCCCGATCGTGTCCGCCCGCACCGGCCCAGTCTGTGGCGGCGAGGAAGGGATCAAACAAAGCTATAGGGATCGACATCAACCGCGACGCGGACCTTGGCGGGCCATTCGACGCTGGTCAGCCAGTCGCGGATCGCATCCTGCAGCGGGGCCGAGCGGGGGGCGTGGGCGAGGAGGCGCATCCGGTGGCGGCCGCGCAGCATGGCGAGCGGAGCGGGGGCGGGGCCATAGATGTGCAGGTCATCGCCGCGCGGGGCGGAGCGGGCGAGCGCATCGGCCGTCGCCTCTGCCGCGCCCTTGTCCTCGCTGGACACGATGATCGCGGCATAACGGCCAAAGGGCGGCACGCCCGCCTCGCGCCGCGCCTCTGTTTCTGCCGTGTAGAAGCCGTCGGCATCGCCGTTCACCAGCGCCTGCATCACCGCTGCGCCCGGCTGGGTCGTCTGAATAAGGACATGGCCCGGCTTTTCCCCGCGCCCGGCCCGGCCGGCGACCTGCATGATCTGTTGAAACGTCCGTTCGGCCGCGCGCAGATCGCCGCCCGACAGGCCAAGATCGGCATCGACCACCCCGACCAGCGTCAGGTTGGGGAAATGATACCCCTTGGTCACCAGTTGCGTGCCGATCACGATGTCGATCGCCCCCGCCTCCATCCGCGCGACGAACTCAGCGGCGCGGGCAGGGGACCAGAGCGTGTCCGAGGTGACGATGGCGGTGCGCGCTTCCGGCCATAGCGCGCGCGCCTCGTCCGCGATGCGTTCGACGCCGGGGCCGCAGGCGACCAGCGAATCCTCCGTCTCGCATTCCGGGCAGTGATCCGGGCTTTTGATCGTGTGGCCGCAATGGTGACAGGTCAGTCGCGCGATCAGCCGGTGTTCGACCATCCATGCGGTGCAGTTGGGGCATTGGAACCGGTGGCCACAGGTGCGGCACAGGGTCAGCGGGGCATAGCCGCGCCGATTGAGGAACAGAAGCGCCTGTTCGCCGCGTTCCAGCGTGGCGTCGATCGCCTTGACCAGTTGCGGGGCCAGCCAGCGGCCGCGATCGGGCGGCGTGGCGATCAGGTCCACCGCCTCGATCGACGGCAGTTCGGCGGGGCCGTAGCGGCCGGGCAGCTTGAGTTCGGCATAGCGGCCCATCGCAACCTGAACCCGGGTTTCGATGGCCGGGGTGGCGCTGGCCAGCACGACCGGGCACCCCTGAAACCGGCCGCGCATCACCGCGACGTCGCGGGCGTGATAATGCACGCCCTCTTCCTGCTTGAAACTCGTCTCGTGCGCCTCGTCCACGACGATCAGGCCCAGGTCGCGATAGGGCAGGAACAGGGCGGAGCGGGCGCCGACCGTGACCAGCGCCTCGCCGCTGGCAATGGCGCGCCACGCGCGGCGGCGCTGGGTGGCGCGAAGGTCGGAATGCCATGCGACGGGCGCACAGCCGAACCGCGCCTCGAACCGTTTCAGGAACGGCTCGGTCAGCGCGATTTCGGGGAGGAGCACCAGCGTCTGCCGCCCGGTGGCGATGGCGGCGGCCACCCCCTCGAAATAGGTTTCGGTCTTGCCCGAGCCAGTGACGCCGTCGAGCAGGAACGGGGCGAAGGCGCGGGCATCGACGGCGGCGGTGATCGCATCGGCCGCCGCCTGTTGTTCGGCGCTGAGCCGCGGCGGGCCAAAGGCGGGGTCGGGCACGGGCAGCGGGCGGTCGGCCATCGCCTCAACCGGTTCCAGCGCGCCCGCCTTGACGAGGCCGCGCAGCACCGCGTCGGAGGTTTCGGCCATGGCGGCAAGCTCGCGGATCGTGCCCTGCCGCGCGCCGATCCGGGCCAGCGCCTGGTCGCGCTGCGGCGTCAGCCGGTCGGGGACCAGGCCGGTGGCGCGATATTCGATGATCGTGCGGTCGCCCGCCAGCGCAGCGGTGGAGGCCAGCGCCATGCGCAGCACCGAGGCAAGCGGGGCGACATAATAGTCCGCCGTCCATTCGATCAGCCGGCGAAGCGGCAGCGGGACGGGCGGCGCATCGGCGACGGCGATCAGGTTGCGCAGCCGGTTGTCCCCCACCGTTTCGCCGGGCAGGCGTTCCTCCTCCCACACCACGCCCAGCATCTGGCGCGGACCGAGCGGGGCGACGACAATGCTGCCCGGTGCAACGGTCATTCCCGCCGGCACGCGATAATCGAGCGGGCCGAGCGCGGAATTGAGAACGATGACGCGGGCGCGGGAGGATGCCATGACCCCCCATATCGCGGTTCCATGCCGTTCCGAAAACCCCGCCCGTTCATCCGCTGGCCAGCCCCGTGCGTTATGGGGAGCGCATCAAGGGAGTGAGCATATGATCGAGGGTATGATCCGGCGCCGCCATCTGCTGATCGGCATGGCGGCGTTGCCATTGGTGGCCGGGTGTACCGGCATGGGCGGCATGGCCAGCATGGACGAGGCGATCCGACGGCTGTTGACGCTGTCGACACAGCGCGCCTTTGCGCGGCTGGCCGCGCAGGACGGGTTTTTCGGGGACGCGGTGCTGCGCATCGGCGTGCCGGAACGGCTGGCCAGCAACCAGGCGGGCGGCGTGCTTCAGCGGTTGCTGCGCACGCCCGTTGTGCAGGGACAGCTGCTGCGGCTGGTCAACGATGCGGCATGGGATGCGGCGGAACGGACGACGCCGATCCTGTACGATTCGATCCGCCGGATGACCTTTGGCGATGCGATCGGCATCGTGCGCGGCGGGCCGCAGGCAGCGACGGATTATCTGGAACGGTCGGTCGGCGACCGGATCGTCGATGCGCTGTTTCCCGAAGTGGGCGGCGCGCTGCGCGAACTGGACGGCGGCGTGCTGGGCCAGTTGCTGGGCGCGGCGACGGGCGTGGATTTCACCGGCATCCAGCGCGACGTGTCCGGGTCGGCCGCCCGCGCGATCTGGAGCGCCATCGGGCGGGAGGAAGCGGGCATCCGCGCCGATCCGCGCTCTACCGGCGATCCGGTACTGGAATCGGTGTTCGGCCTGATCCGGTAAGCCCGCCGGATGCGGGCGGGGCGGCGCGGGGTCAGTCCGCGCCGCGGGTATGGCCGCCGGGCCGGAACAACAGGCCGGAATAGCGGCGCGCCGTGCCCCGTTCGATGCGCTTTGCCTCGTACAGGGCGGTGTCGGCCCGGTGGATGAATTCGCGCTGTGACCCGGTGAGCGGGCCATATTCGGCATAGCCGATGGTGCCCGATATCGGCAGGCGGCCCGCACTGGTATGAACCGGCATCTTGAGGTCGCACAGCAGCCGTTCGACCAGGCCCCCGGCATCCCGGCACAGCGCGGGATCGGTCAGGATCACGGCAAATTCGTCGCCGCCCAGCCGCGCCGCAAAGGAACTGGCCAGATAGGGCGCGCGCATCCGGCGGCCGACGGCGCGCAGAATGTCGTCGCCCGCCATATGGCCGTGGGTGTCGTTCACGCCCTTGAACCCGTCAAGGTCGATCAGCAGGAGCGTCAGGGGGTGGTCGCCGCGCGCCGCCCCATCAATCGCGACCTGGAGTTCGCGGTTGAAGGCCGCGCGATTGCCGATCCGGGTGACTTCATCGACATTGGCGGACCGGCGCAGGGTCCGTTCCATCCGGTAGCGGTCGGTAATATCCTGGATCAGGCCAGTGACGGCGACCGGCCGGCCATCCTCCAGCTCCAGTTCGCCGATCGAGCGCACGCGCAGGCGACGGCCGCGGGCGGTGTCGAAATCGACCTCAAGGTGCATCGGCTTGCCGGTGGCGATCACTTCGTCCAGCGCGTTGACCACCGTTTCGCGGGCGTGGAGCGGATAGAAATCCAGCGCGCTGATTAGCGAGATGTCCGTGCCCGGATCCAGTTCGTGAATCCGGAACACGCCGTCGGACCATGTCACGTTGCGGTCGGGCAAGGTCATGCGCCACGATCCGATCATCGCCATGCGCTCTGCCTGTTCAAAGGTGCGGCGCTGCTGGCGCAGGGCCAGGGCCTGATCGCGATAGGCATCGGACCGGCGTTCGGCAGCGACGATCGCCCCCCGCATCTGGATGATTCGTTCCGCGACCAGTGCCAGCGCCTGAAGCTGTTCCACCTGTTCGGGGGTAAAGGTGCGTGGCCTGACATCCATCACGCACAGGGTGCCGATCGGGACCAGCAGGCCGCCACCCGGTTCGCGCAGGCGCAGCGGGGCACCGGCATAGGCGCAGGCCGCGTCCGCCCCCCGCGTGTGCGGATTGTCGCGGATGCGCGGGTCCGCGGACACGTCCTCGATCACGACGATCTGGTCGTCGCGGACGACGAGGTCGCAAAAGGTGGTTTCCCGCGACATGCCGGGCGTGTCCGAGCCAACCCGGATCTTTGCCCATAGCTGGCAATCATCGACCAGGGTGACGAGCGCGGTCGGCGCGTTCGTCAGATCGGCGGCAAGTGCGGCAATCTGTTGAAGCTCGCTGCCGGCCATTGCCTGATGCAGACTCAACGATTCGATCAGATGAAGGCGGTATTCGTCCTGAACCGAGGCAAAGTCATGGGCGTGAAGCATGGTGCATGGTCTAGCGCCGGTTTGGTTAACAACTGGTGCCGCGGCGATCCCGTTCGGGCCGCCCTTGCCCGCGACCTGCGGATGGGCGAAAGGGCGGCGAGGGCGACTCCGCCGACCGCAAGAGGGATATCATGAAGTTTTTTGTCGACACCGCCGACACCGCCGAGATCGCCGATCTGGCCGCAACCGGCCTGCTGGACGGCGTGACCACCAATCCCTCGCTGATCCACAAATCGGGTCGCCGGTTTCTTGAGGTCGTGGCGGAAATCTGTGGCCTGGTCGACGGACCGGTTTCGGCCGAGGTGGTCGCGCTGGATTATGACGGCATGATGCGCGAGGCCGAGGTGGTGCGCGCGATCGCCGACAATGTGTGCGTCAAGCTGCCGCTGACGCTGGATGGCCTGCGCGCGTGCAAGGCGCTGAGCAGCCAGGGCGTGATGACCAACGTGACCCTGTGCTTTTCGGCGAACCAGGCGTTGCTGGCGGCCAAGGCGGGCGCGACGTTCATTTCGCCTTTTGTCGGGCGGCATGACGATCTGGGCTTCGATGGCATGGACCTGATCCGCGACATCCGCCTGATCTATGACAACTACGCGTTCGGCACGGAAATCCTGGTCGCCAGCGTGCGTCACCCCGTCCATGTGCTGGAATCGGCGCGGATCGGCGCGGATGTGATGACCGCCCCGCCGGCCGTGATCCGCCAGCTGGTCAAGCATCCGCTGACCGACAAGGGGATTGAGGGGTTCATGGCCGATTGGGCCAAGACTGGCGAAACCATCGCCTGAGGCGGGTCAGTCCCGGCGCGGCGGCCGGGCGCTGGTGTGAAAACGGACCAGCGCGCGCCGCTCCGTCGCGGGGGGCGCGCTGGTACCGATCACGGCCCGCGCCGCCAGCCGGGCGACTCGAACGCCGGATGCGCCAAGATCGCGTTTCAGCCGGTGCGCCACCGCGATCATGCCGCAAACCCCGGCCGGTCGCCCGTCGCGGATCGCCCGGATCAGCGCGGCATCGAACAGGGCCGGGACGGCCGTGCCGAGCGGTGCGTCATCCGGCGATGACATAGACGAAATCCCCGACGGTTCGGCCGGTCCGCGCCTCGCACCGCGCGGTTCCGATGGCGGAGGCGGCGGGCCGCAACCGGACCCAGGCATTGCTGTGCGCCTCGATGGCGGCGACAAAGCGGCAGCCATTGCCCTGTTCATCGACATAGCTGAGTTCCAGCCGGTGCTGGTCCGCCTCGGACACGGGCACCATGATCTTGCCCAATGGGCTGCCCAGCCATTCCGCCGATCCGGGCGCAATGCGCGCGGTGGGAGCGTTGACGAAATGGCCGGGCATCCGGTTTTCCCGCAGATGGACAGGCCGTTCGGTCCGGTTTTCGATCACTACTGTCTTTGCCGGGGCAGGGGTGAGCAGCAGTGCCATGATCGGCCATAACGACGTCGGCATAACCCTCTCCATACATCTGCGGGTCCGCGCCATGCGAACATGGCCGACCCATGGGTGAGATGGCGGCGGGCAGGCCGCCATCCCGGGTGGTCCGACCGGGAGCCCTGGTCAGGGGGCTCCCGGCCGGCGCAGAGCCACGGGCGCAAGACCTTGGTCGCGTCCTGTCTGCGCCCCGCCGTCCATGTCGCGTGGATCGGCTTTGGGAACAGGCTCTGCGGTTGCGGACCGGTGGGGGCAAGGGGACATTGGCCCGCTGAAAAAGGAATGCCCGCGACCAACCCAAAGCTCAAATGGATTTAGGATGGTACTTTTGATAGGTTTTCGCTATGTCCTGCCGAAAGGGGAGTGCCCATGGTCAAGCTGCGCCAACTCGAATATCTCGTCGCCATCGCCGATGCGCATAGTTTCGGCCAGGCTGCGGTCAGCGCCAATGTGTCCCAGCCGACGCTGAGCCAGCAGATCCGCGTGCTTGAAGAAGAACTGGGCATCACACTGGTGGAGCGGCGGGCGAACGGGGCGATCCCGACGCCAATCGGCCGAGCGATCATCGACAGGGCGCGCGCGATCCTGCGCGACGTGCGCGAGCTGGAGGCGGTGGCGCGGCAGGGGCGCCATGGCCTGTCCGGCACCCTGCGGCTGGGCACCACGCCGACGCTGGGGCCGTATCTGTTGTCGCCCATCATTTCGCGCCTGCACGAATATGCGCCGGACCTGCGCCTGTATGTCCGCGAAGGGATTCCCGCGCATCAGGCGCTGGAGCTTTCGCGCGGGCAGATCGACCTGCATCTGGGGCCGCTGCCGATCGGCGGGGAGGGCGTGGTGATCGAGCCGCTGTTCCGCGAACCGTTGCTGCCCGTGGTGGCGGCCGACCATCCGTTGACCCGGCGCGACGAGGTGACGATTGCGGACCTGCGCGGCGAAGTGATGCTGTCGATGGATCCGCGCCATCATTTCCACCGCCAGCTGGCCGAGGTCGCCAGCGATCACGGCATGGCGATCAGCCCGGATTATGAAGGCACCAGCCTGGACAGCCTGCATCAGATGGTGGCCAGCGGCATGGGCATGACCCTGTTGCCCGGCCTGTACCTGTCGTCGGAAGTCGGCGGCAGTTCCAGCCTGAAAATCCTGAAAATCCCCGGCTGGAACGTCTATCGATCGATCGCGCTCGCATGGCGCAACGGATCGGCATACGAAACGGAATATCGCGCGCTGGGCGAGCGGATTGCCGACCTGGCCCGTGCGATCCTGACGCGGCGCGAACCCGCCGGAAATTAGGGGCATGGAGGGGCCGCCGCCGCTGCCGCTGGAATACGCCCGGCACCTGACGCGCGACCGGCGGCGGTCGGCGCACACGGTCCGCGCCTATCAGGCGACGGCGGAACGGCTGATCGCGTTTCTGCAGGGGCATTGGGGCGGGCCGGTCGACCGACCGGCGCTGGGCGGGGTGAATGCGGCCGACCTGCGCGCGTTCCTGGCGCATCGGCGCGCCGATGGCCTGACGAACGCCTCTGCCGCGCGCGAGCTGTCGGCCGTGCGCGGGTTCCTGGCCTGGGCAGGCGGCGAGGGGGCGGCGCTGCCCCGGCTGAAAGGGCCGCGCGTCAAAAAGGGTCTGCCCCGGCCGGTCAGCCCGGACGAGGCGGTCGCGCTGGCCGAAGATGTGGCCGAACAGGCGGATGAGCCATGGATCGCGGCGCGCGACTGGGCGGTGCTGCTGCTGCTGTACGGCGCGGGGCTGCGCATCGGGGAGGCGATGGCTCTGACCGGGGCGATCCTGCCGCTGGGCGAGACCATGGTGGTGACGGGCAAGCGGGCCAAGACGCGGATCGTGCCGGTATTGCCGCCGGTGCGCGCCGCGATCGAGGATTATGTGCGGCTCTGCCCCTATGGCACGGCGCGCGACGCCGTGCTGTTCCGGGGCGCGCGGGGCGGGCCGTTGTCGCCTGCGATCATCCGCAAGTCGGTGCGCGCGGCGCGGGTGCGGCTGGGCCTGAACGGACGGACGACGCCCCATGCGCTGCGCCACAGTTTTGCCACGCACCTGCTGGGCCGGGGGGCAGACCTGCGCTCGCTGCAGGCGTTGCTGGGCCATGCCAGCCTGTCATCGACACAGGTCTATACCGGCGTCGATGCAGCGCACTTGATGGACGTGTATCGCAACGCCCATCCGCGCGCCTAATCCTCCTTTTTCCAGGTGATGACGCGATAGAGATAGATGACGATGATCCCCACCGTCATCGCGACCGCGATCGGCCCGACATAGCGGTCGAGTTCGCGGAAATTGGCGCCCAGATAATAGCCCGCGGCGATCAGCACGGCGTTCCACACGCTGCTGCCCGCAAGCGTCCACAGCGAAAAGCGCCACACCGACATTCCCGTCATGCCGGCGGGCAGCGAGATCATCGTGCGAAAGGTTGGCAGCATCCGGAACACGAACACGGTGATCCCGCCATGGCGCAGGAAGAAATGGTGGACCCGCTCCACGTCCGCCCAGTCGAGCGTCAGCCACCGGCCGTGGCGTTCGACAAAGGGGCGAAGGCGGTGATAGCCGACCCGGCGGCCCACCCAGTACCACCAGTAATTGCCGGCCAGCGTGCCCAGCGTGCCCCAGACGAGCAGCGGCCAGAAGCTCATGTCGCCGCGCGCGATCGCCATGCCGCCCAAGCCCATGATCACTTCGGACGGCACCGGGGGCACGATGTTTTCCAGCGCCATCAACAGGAAGATGGCGACATATCCGCCCCAGGCGATCCAGTCGAGAATCCAGTCCGTCATGGGGTCTGCTTCTGGGGTTCAATCAGGACAACCGTCATTGCGAGCGCAGCGAAGCAATCCATCGACGGGACTGGATTGCTTCGCTGCGCTGGCAATGACGCAATGAGATCGCGTTGGGTCATGCCGCCCCAACGCACGAGCGCGGCAATCGCACGCAGCGCATGATCAGCCGCGCGCCGCGACCCGCGCCTCGATCGCGTCCCAGATCATGGCGGCGGTGTCGGTTCCGTTGAACCGGTCGATGGCGACGATGCCCGTCGGGCTGGTCACGTTGATTTCGGTCAGCCATTCACCGCCGATCACGTCGATGCCGACAAAGATCAGGCCGCGCCGTTTCAGTTCTGGGCCAAGCGCGGCACAGATCTCGCGCTCCCGCGGGGTCAGGTCGGCCTGCACCGCCGAACCGCCGACCGCCAGGTTCGACCGGATTTCGCCAGCGCCGGGGATGCGGTTGATTGCGCCCGCAACCTCGCCATCGACCAGCACGATGCGCTTGTCGCCCTGTGCCACGTCCGGCAGGAACGCCTGAACCATGTGCGGTTCGCGATAGGCGGTGTTGAACACTTCCATCAGCGAAGACAGGTTTTGGCCATCGGCGTCGATCTTGAAGATCGCCTTGCCGCCATTGCCGTGCAGCGGTTTGACGACGATCGCGCCGTGCTGCGCCAGAAACGCCTTTGCCTCCTCATAGGACCGGGTGACCAGCGTCGGCGGCATGAAGCGGGCGAAATCGAGGACCCAGACCTTTTCGGGGGCATCGCGGACCGAACGGGGATCGTTGACGACGAGGGTGCGGTCGCTGATCCGCTCCAGCAGGTGCGTGGCGGTGATGTAGCTGAGGTCGAAGGGCGGATCCTGACGCATCAGCACCACGTCCGCCTCATCGCCCAGATCAAGATTGACCGGATCGCCGAGATCGAAGTGATTGCCCGGTTCGCGCCGCACGGTGACAGGATGCGTCCGCGTCCATAGCCGCCCGTCGGACCAGCTGAGGTCCTGAACCAGATAATGGAACAGCCGGTGGCCGCGCGCCTGGGCGGACAGCATCAGGGCAAAGGTCGAATCGCCCGCAATGTTGATGGTGTCCAGCGGGTCCATCTGGACAGCGACGGTCAGCGGCATGGTGGATCGTCCCCTAGATAGCTGGCGGGCAGATAGGGGCTGGCCCGGCATATGTCACCCGATCCACGCATTCTCGATATGCCGGGGCGGATGACCGGGCGCGATGAGCAGCACGTCGATGCGGATATCCTGCCCCTCGGTCGCGTACCGATGCGCCAGCGCCTCGGCGGCCGCCGCAACCCGGGCCAGGCGATGCTCGTCGATGGCGAAATCCAGGTCGGCGGGGGTTGCGCGCAGCTTTACCTCGACAAACGCGATCAGGCCGGGACGGGCGGCGATCAGGTCGACCTCTCCCGCCCGGGTCCGCACGCGGCGGTCCAGGATGTGCCACCCGTGCTGTTCCAGCCAGCGGGCGGCACTGTCTTCACCCGCCCGGCCCATCGCCTCTGCTGCGCGGCGGTCACGCATCCGCTTCGCCCTTCAGCGCCATGGCGCGGGCATAGAGTTCGCGCCGGTCGAGGCCGAAGCGCTTCGCCACCTCGCCTGCGGCCTTTGACGCGGGCAGGCGGGTCATCGCCTCGGCCAGCGCGGCGTCGGCATCCTCGATGGCGGGGGGCGGCGCATCGGCGGGCGGGCCGACGATCACCACGATCTCGCCCTTTGGCGGGGCATCGGCATAGCGTTCGGCAAGCTGAACCAGCGTGCCGGTGACGCATTCCTCGAACTTCTTGCTGATTTCGCGCGCCACCGCCGCTTCGCGATCCCCCAGACCCTCGGCCAGCGCGGTCAGGCAGGCGGCAAGGCGGGGGCCGGATTCATACAGGATCAGCGTTGCACGGATGCCTGCGACCTCGCGGATTGCCTCTGCCCGCGCCCCCGATTTGGCGGGCAGAAAGCCAAGGAAAAAGAACCGGTCGGTCGGCAGCCCGGCCAGCGTCAGAGCGGCAATCGCGGCGCAGGGACCGGGAATGGTGACAACCAGATGCCCGGCCGCCCGCGCATCGCGCACAAGCTTGAACCCCGGGTCGGAAATCAGCGGCGTGCCCGCATCGCTGACCAGCGCAACCACTTGTCGTGCCATCCGTTCGATCAGGCCAGGGCGGACCTGATCGGCATTATGGTCATGATAGGGTGTCATTGGCCGCTTGATGCCGATATGGCGCAGGAGGCCCGCCGTGACCCGGCTGTCCTCCACCGCGATGACATCGGCGCGGGAAAGGATGTCGGCGGCGCGCGGCGAGAGATCGCCGAGATTGCCGATGGGCGTGGCGACGATATAGAGACCGGGCGAGAGTTCGGCGTGCATGAGGACGGGAGTGGCATGACTGAGGCGGCAGGGAAACCCGGAAGGATGACGACGTGGTTCAGGCTGGCGGCAATCAGCCTTGGCCTTGCGCTGGCCGGATGTCAGGTTGTGCCGAAACAGGGGCCGCAACAGCCCGGCCCCGTGACCCGTCCGCGCCCCGTGGCACCGCCACCCGTCACCGGCGGCATTCCGGAGGACCGCGAGCGGCACCGGGTCGCGCTGCTGGTGCCGTTGACCGGTGCCAATGCCGGCGTCGGGCAGAGCCTGTCCAACGCGACCACGCTGGCCCTGCTGGACACCAATACCAAGGCGGTGCGGATCACCACCTATGACACCGCAACCGGCGCGGCGGCGGCGGCGCAGCGGGCGATTGCGGATGGCAACCGCCTGATCCTGGGCCCCTTGCTGGCCGAGGATGTGCGCGCGGTGACGCCAATTGCGCGCCGGGCAGGCGTGCCGGTGCTCAGCTTTTCCAACGATGTGTCGGTGGCGGGCAACGGCGCCTATGTCATGGGGTATTCCCCCGACCAGTCGATCGAGCGGGTGGTCGGTTTTGCCCGGCAGAGCGGCATCACCAGTTTCGCGGGCCTGATGCCGCGGGGCGTGTATGGCGAGCGGGCATCGACCAGTTTCCTGCGCGCAGTCGAAGGGGCGGGCGGGCGCGTGGTCGCCATGCAGAGCTATGACCGCAGCCAGGCATCGATCAACGCGGCGGTCGGCCGCCTGAACGGCGCATCGCCGTTTCAGGCGGTGCTGGTCGCCGACAGTTCGGGGACGGCGGCGCTGTCCATCCCCGCGATCCGGCGCGGCAAGAATGCCGGTGCGCGGCTGCTGGGCACCGAATTGTGGAACACCGATACCGGGGTGGCGGGCAATCCCGCGCTGAACGGCGCATGGTATGCCAGCGTGTCCAACGGCCTGTATCGCACCTATGCCACCAAATACCGCACCCGGTTCGGTGCCGCGCCCTATCGCCTGTCCAGCCTGGGCTATGATGCGGTGTTGCTGACCATCCGGATCGCCCGCGAGTGGAAGGTGGGAACGCCGTTCCCCGAGGCACGGCTGGTGTCGCAGGACGGCTTTGCCGGTCTGGACGGGGCGTTCCGGTTCGGGCGCAACGGCGTGGCGGAACGGGCGCTGGAGGTTCAGGAAATCCGTGGCGGCACGACGACCGTGGTGTCGGCGGCGCCGCGCAGCTTCGCCGACTAACGCGCCAGGTCGCGCAGCACGGCATCGAGCAGCGGCATCCCGGCGGGGGTCAGGCCGATCCGGTCGGGCGTCCGCCAGACAAGGCCGTGCCCGGCCAGCCAATCGGCCGCGCCCATGTCGATCCGCGTGTCCGCCGGGGCACTGCCGACGCTCGTCAGGTGACCAAGGTCCAGCCCCTCGGCCAGGCGCAGGCCCATCACCATCGCCTCTGTCGCGCGTTCATCGGCCGTGAGCGCGGTTTCCTCCCGCAGGCCATGGCCGTTGCGTTCGACCGCCGCGATCCAGTTTTCCGGCTTTTTATGGCGGAACGTGGCGATGCCGCCGCGCCGCCCATGCGCGCCGGGGCCGATCCCGGCATAGTCGGTATAGCGCCAGTAGCTGAAGTTATGGCGGCTTTCCGCGCCCGGCCGGGCATGGTTCGACACCTCGTACAGCGGCAGCCCGGCGGCGGTGGTCAGCGTCTGTGTCGCGTCCCACAGATCGGCGGCGGCATCGCCATCGGGGATCACCAGATCGCCCTTTGCCGCCAGCGTGGCGAACCGCGTGCCGGGTTCGATGGTCAGTTGGTAGAGCGACAGATGCTCGGTGCCAAAGGCGAGGGCACGGGTCAGTTCCGCCTCCCACCCGGCCAGTGTCTGGCCGGGGCGGGCATAGATGAGGTCGAAGCTGACGCGGGCGAAAGACGCCTGCGCGGTGGCGAGTGCGGCCAGCCCCTCGTCAACACCGTGCGCGCGGCCCAGAAAGACGAGGGCGGCATCGTCCAGCGCCTGCAGCCCCAGCGAGACGCGGTTGACGCCCGCGGCGGCCAGATCGGCAAAGCGCGCCGCCTCCACCGAGGACGGGTTCGCCTCCAGCGTTACTTCCAGGCCGTCGACCGGCGACCAGGCGGCGGTCGCAGCGTCGATGATCGCCGCGACGGTCGCGGGCGGCATCAGCGAGGGTGTGCCGCCGCCGAAAAAGATCGACCCCAGACGCCGCCCGGGCAGCAGGGCGGCTTCGTGGGCCAGGTCAGCGAGCAGCGCGGCGGCCCATGCGTCCTGATCCACGCTGTCGCGGACATGGCTGTTAAAGTCGCAATAGGGGCATTTGCTGACGCAGAACGGCCAGTGGACATAGAGGGCGAGTGGGGCGATCATTCTTCCTGCGCTTCAACGCCAAGTGGAAGGGGAAGTCCATGCCCAGCCTGTTCGAGCAACCCCTGCATCTGGGTCCAGAGGGCGCGGTGACGGTCGAGCCCGTGTTCGACAGCCCGGGATGGTATGAAGGTTATGACGCTCGGCATGGCGCCGATGGCATCGAGGGACGGCTTGTCTCGCGATACGCTTTCCATGCCAGCTGGGACAGTTGGGAGATGCATCCGGCCGGGGATGAGGTCGTACTGTGCATTGCCGGCACCCTGACGCTGATCCAGGAGTATCCGGATGGCCGGATCGAGCGGACGGTGCTGGGGGCGGGGGAATATGCGATCAACCCGCCCGGCGTGTGGCACACCGCAGATTTAGCAGAAGGCGAGACGGCGGATTGCGTGTTCATCACGACGGGCATGGGGACGGAACACCGCGGGCGGTGAGGCTGGAGGTTGGCAGCATCCTTCGACAGGCTCAGGATGAGCGAAGGGGAAAGGGTGATCATCAAGCTCGCTCGTCCCGAGCGTGTCGAAGGACGCATTCCTGAACCAGTCCGGGCATTCACCCTCTCCAGGCTGCGCCATCCTCCCCCGCCAAGGGGGAGGGGCGCTGGTCAGAACACCGCCGCGACAAGCTGGCGGAAGGCGTCGGCGCGGTGGCTGATGCTGTGTTTTTCGGCCGGGTCCATTTCCGCAAAGGTGCGGGTGTCACCTTCCGGCACGAACACCGGGTCATAGCCGAAGCCGAGCGTGCCGCGCGGCGGCCAGACAAGGTGGCCGTGCGCGCGGCCTTCGAACCATTCGACATGGCCGTCCGGCCAGGCAAGGGCGAGGGTGCAGGCGAAATAGGCCGAGCGGTTGGCGTCGGGGCCAAGTTCGGCGAGTTTCCCCTCCACCTTGCCCATCGCCATGTACCAGTCGCGGCCCTTTGGCCCCTCATATGGCTGACGTTCCGCCCAGTCGGCGGTGAACACGCCGGGTGCGCCCAGCAGCGCCTCGACACACAGGCCGCTGTCGTCGGACAGGGCGGGCAGGCCGCTGAGGTCGGCGGCCTGCATTGCCTTCAGCTCCGCATTGGCGAGGAAGGTCGTGCCGGTTTCGATGGGTTCCGGCAGGTCCAGTTCCTTGGCGCTGACCGGTTCGATACCAAAGGGGGCAAGGAGCTCGCGGATTTCGCGGACCTTCCCCTCATTATGGCTGGCGATGACCAGCTTCCCGGGCGCGAGCTTGCGGATCGCCTGGGGCGGCACGGCGTCCTCGTCGCCATCCTGTCCCGGCCCGCTCACCGGCTCACTGCCTTTGCCTGCGCGGTGAAAATCTGCGTGCAGCCGATCCGGGCGAGGCGGAGCAGGCGGAGCAGCCCTTCCTCGTCATAGGTCGCGCCCTCTGCCGTGGCCTGCGCCTCTGCAATGTTGCCATTGCCGAGCAGCACGAAATTGGCGTCGGCGTCGGCCGCGCTGTCTTCCGGATAATCGAGGTCGAGCACCGGCGTCCCCTGCCAGATGCCGCAGCTGACCGCCGCGACCTGGGCAGTGATCGGATCCACGGTCAGCTTCCCCTCTGCCATCAGCTTGTCGACGGCAAGGCGCAGCGCAACCCATGCGCCGGAGATGGCGGCGGTGCGGGTGCCGCCATCGGCCTGAATCACGTCGCAATCGATCGTGATCTGGCGCTCGCCCAGCAGCTTCAGGTCAGTGACGGCGCGCAAGCTGCGGCCGATCAGGCGCTGGATTTCCTGAGTCCGGCCCGACTGCTTGCCCTTGGCCGCCTCTCGGCTGCCGCGCGTGTGGGTGGCGCGGGGCAGCATTCCATATTCGGCGGTCACCCAGCCTTCGCCCTTGCCGCGCAGCCATGGCGGCAGCTTTTCCTCGATGCTGGCGGTGACCAGCACCTGCGTGTCGCCGAACGCGATCAGGCAGGAACCCTCCGCATGGCGGGTGAAATTGGGCGTGATGGTGATGGCGCGCATTTCGTCGGGCGCACGGCCGGATGGACGCATGGGGGTTCTCCTGTGGCTGTCGCTGCGTCCCCTAGACCCGATGCGCGCGGGGCGAAAGAGGCGCGGAAGGTGACGAAGGCGATGTTACGCCGGCATGAAAATCGCCCCCGGCGCTGTCCCGCCGTCGATGCGAGGCGGGCAAGGGCGAAGATGGCCATGGGCGGGTAAGAGCCGAGGAAACCCACCATTGCCAGCGGTAGGGGCGGGGGGCGTGATGCAGCATCCTTCGACAGGCTCAGGATGAGCGGAGTTGGAAGTCCCTTCCCTCTCCCTCAAGGGGAGAGAGAGATTTGATGCCGCTTTGATTCTGCGGAAAAATCCCTAAATCTGGCGGGATGATGGGGCCGCCGATTACCGAACTGACCGACCGGGCGCGCGATGTGTTCCGCATTGTCGTGGAATCCTATCTGGACAGCGGCGCGCCGGTGGGATCGCGGACGATTTCCAAGGTTTCCGCGCTGAACCTGTCGCCCGCGTCGATCCGCAACGTGATGCAGGACCTGGAGGAGCTGGGCCTGTTGGCCGCGCCGCATACCAGCGCGGGGCGGATGCCGACCGACATGGGCCTTCGCCTGTTCGTTGACGGCATGATGCAGGCGCATGAACCGTCGCTGGAGGAACGCAGCGCCATCGAGCGCGAGGCGGGGCAGGGCGGGCCGGTGGATGCGGCGATCGCCGGGACTACGGCGGCGCTTTCCGGCCTGTCCGCCTGTGCCGGCCTGGTGCTGGTGCCCAAGCGCGAGCCGGTGCTGCGCCAGATGGGGTTTGTCCCGCTGGCGCAGGACAAGGCGCTGGCGGTGCTGGTCGGCGCGGACGGGACGGTGGAAAACCGGGTCATCGACCTGCCCCCCGGCCTGCCGCCCGGCGCGCTGGAACAGGCGGCCAATTACCTGTCCGCCATGCTGGCCGGCCAGACGCTGAGCGAGGCGCGGGCGCGGCTGTCTGCCGAGATTGCGCGGGAACGGGCCGAGCTGGACGCGGCGGGCCGCGCGCTGGTCGAACGCGGCCTGGCGGTGTGGAGCGAGGATGGCGACCAGCGCCCGGTGCTGATCGTGCGCGGTCAGGCGCGGCTAGTGGACAGCGCGGCGGCCGAGGACCTGGAACGGGTGCGCCAGTTGCTGGACGAACTGGAGGGCAAGCAGGAAATCGCCCGCCTGCTCGATTCGGCGCGGGAAGGGGATGCAGCGCGCATCTTTATCGGCAGCGAGAACAAGCTGTTCGCCCTGTCCGGTTCGTCGGTGATCGCAAAGCCGGTGCGGGCGCTTGACGGGCGGGTGGTCGGCGTGGTGGGGGTGATCGGCCCCACCCGGTTGAACTATGCCCGCGTGGTACCCATGGTGGATTTCACCGCAGCGACGCTGGCGCGTCTGCTGGCATAAAGACGAAGCAGAACAGGGACATGATGACCGAGGAAACCGAGAACGCCGGGCAGCAGCCGGGCGGCGAGACCGTCAGCGAGGAATTGCGCGAGGCAACCGCCGAAGCAGCGCCCGAAGTGGCAATGCAGGACCGGCTGGCCGCGCTTGAGGCCGAACTGGTCGAGGCACGGCAGCAGGTGCTCTATGCCCGCGCCGATACCGAGAATGTGCGCCGCCGGGCGGAGAAGGAAGCGCAGGACGCCCGCGCCTATGCCGCGACCGGATTTGCCCGCGACATCCTGTCGGTGGCGGACAATCTGTCGCGCGCGCTGGCGGCGATCCCGGACGAGTTGCGCGCGGATGAGAAGATGAAGGGCCTGGTCATCGGGCTGGAGGCGACGGGCCGCGAAGTGGAAACGGTGTTCAGCCGCCACGGTATCACCCGGATCGAGGCGGTGGGCCAGCCGCTCGACCCCAACCGGCATCAGGCGATGATGGAAATGCCGTCGGACGCCGAACCGGGCACGGTCGTGCAGGAAATCCAGGCCGGTTACATGATCAAGGATCGGCTGCTGCGGCCCGCGCTGGTCGGCGTGGCGAAGAAGGCGGAGTAATCCTGCTGATCCCTCTCCCCTTGTGGGAGAGGGTTGCGAAGACTTGGCGGCGTGCCGCCTGGGCGAAGCTGGGTGAGGGGTGAAATTCCGGTCTGGCTGTGTTCCCCCCTCTCCAAGCTGCGCTAGCCGCTGGCGCGGCAAGCTTCGCTATCCTCTCCCCTGAAGGGGCGAGGATGAGTTGAGGCGGGGAAATGAAATCAGCCGTGACGCGGGGGCGTGGACCGCCTATCTGACACCCCATGCCAGAACGTTTTGCCGCCGTCCGCAATCGCCGTGAGATCATCGACCGCCGGGCGCTGGCCGAGGGGCTGGCGGCGATCCCGCAGGGGGATGCCGGGCCGATGCGGCAGGCGGCGACGGCGGCGCTGAAGGCGGCGCTGACCGCGGGCTGGGCGGAAATCCGGCGGCGGTTCGAGGAGAGCCCCGGCAATGGCATGATCGCCGCGGCATCCGGCGCGTTCCTGACCGACCAGATCCTGCGCCTGCTCTGGGATTTCACCACCGAGCGGCTGTATCCGCTGGCCAATCCGACCGCATCGGAGCGGATGACACTGATCGCGGTCGGCGGCTATGGCCGGGGCGAAATGGCGCCGTTTTCGGACGTCGATATCGGGTTCCTCACCCCCTATAAGCAGTCCGCCTGGCACGAGCAGGTGATCGAAACCATGCTCTATGGCCTGTGGGACCTGGGGCTCAAGGTCGGCCAGTCCAGCCGCTCGATCGACGAGATGGTGCGGCAGGCAAAGGGCGACATCACCATCCGCACTGCCCTGCTGGAGGCGCGATATGTCTGGGGCGACACCGGCGTGTATGAAGAGGCGGCGCGGCGGTTCAAGACCGATGTGCAGGCGGACGGCGCGCGCAGTTTCGTGGTGGAAAAGCTGGCCGAGCGCGACGAGCGGCACCGCAAGATGGGCGACAGCCGATATGTGGTCGAACCGAACGTCAAGGAAGGCAAGGGCGGCCTGCGCGACCTGCATACGCTGTTCTGGATCGGCAAATATGTGCACAATGTCGGCGATGCCGCCGCGCTGGTCGATGCCGGCCTGTTGACCAAGACCGAATATCGCCAGTTCAAGCGCGCGGAAAATTTCCTGTGGTCGGTGCGGTTCCACCTGCACCTGCTGGCCGGACGGGCCGAGGAGCGGCTGACGTTCGATGTGCAGCCGGAAATCGCGGCGCGGATGCACTATGCCGACCGGCCGGGAAAGAGCCGGGTCGAACGGTTCATGCAATTCTATTTCCTGCAGGCCAAGCGGGTCGGCGACCTGACCGGCCTGTTCCTGGCGCATCTGGACGAGCAGTTCGCCAGCCGGACGGCGCGGTTCGGCCTGCGGCGCATCCGCCGGTCCCCGCGCAAGCTGAACGGGTTCGTGCTGGATCGCGGGCGCCTGGCGCTGCCCGCCGACGACTGGTTCGCGGCCGATCCGGTGCGGCTGATCGAGATGTTCTGGCTGGCCGACAAGCACGGGCTGGAGGTGCATCCGCTGGCGATGCGGGCGGCGGCGCGCGATGCCAAGATGATCGATGACAAGCGCACGGATGCACGGGCCAATGCGCTGTTCATGGATGTGCTGGCGTCGCCGCGCGACCCCGCGCTGGTGCTGCGATGGATGAACGAGGCGGGCGTGTTCGGCCGGTTCATGCCCGATTTCGGCCGCGTCGTGGCGCAGATGCAGTATGACATGTACCATCATTATACGGTGGACGAGCATACCATCCGGGCCATCGGCCTGCTGAGCCGGATCGAGCGGGGCGAGCTGACCGAGGATCATCCGCTGGCGTTCGGGATTTTCCCGCAGATCGTGTCGCGCCGCGCGCTGTATGTCGCGGTGCTGTTGCACGACATTGCCAAGGGGCGGGGCGGGGATCATTCGATCCTTGGCGCCGAGGTGGCGGAGCGGCTGTGCCCGCGCCTGGGCCTGACCAAGGCGGAGACGGAGACGGTCGCCTGGCTGGTGCGGTACCACCTGCTGATGTCGGCCACCGCGTTCAAGCGCGACCTGTCGGATTTCAAGACGATCCTGGATTTCGCCGAGGTGGTGCAGAGCCCGCAGCGGCTGATGATGCTGCTGGTGCTGACCGTCGTCGATATCCGCGCGGTGGGGCCGGGCATCTGGAACGGGTGGAAGCGCCAGTTGCTGACCAACCTGTATGACAGTGCAGAGGAAGTGCTGCGGCTGGGCCACAAGCAGAAGGGGCGGGGCGAGCGCATTTCGGCCAAGCAGGACGCCGTTGCCGAGGCGCTGCGGTGGAGCCAGGCCAAGCGCGACACGATGGTCCGCGTGCTGCCCGAAGCCTATTGGGTGGCAGAGCCGGTGGATGTGCTGATCCGCAATCTGAAGCTGATGGCGGAGGCGGGCGATGCGCCGCTGTCCATCGCGACTGAGCCGGATGCAGAGCGTGCCGCGACGCTGGTGACCGTCTATGCCGCCGACCATCCCGGCCTGTTCTATCGCATCGCGGGCGCAATCCATGCGGCCGGGGGCAACATCATCGACGCGCGCATCCATACGACGCGGTCGGGCATGGCGCTGGACAATTTCCTGGTTCAGTCGCCGCTGGGCGGGCCGTTCGACGATGCCGGGCAGTTGCAGCGGCTGAAGACCGCGATCGCCGATGCACTGGCCAACCGGGCGAAGCTGCGCGAAAAGCTGGACCGCAAGACGGCGATGCGCCCGCGGACGGAGGCGTTCACGATTGCGCCCAACGTCCTGATCGACAATCGCGCATCGAACCGGTTCACGGTGATCGAAGTGAATGCCCGCGACCGGCCCGCGCTGCTCCACCACCTGGCCAATGCGCTGTTCCAGTCAAAGGTGACGATCCATTCGGCCCATGTCGCCACCTATGGCGAGCGGGCGGTGGATACCTTTTATGTCACCGACCTGATGGGCGACAAGATCGGCAGCGGGACCCGGCTGCGCGCGATCGAGCGGCGGTTGCTGGAGGCAGCTGGCGGAGAGGTGCTGGCCGAGGCGGCGTGAACGGTCGGCTCCCGGCTGGCCGCGGCGCGGGGCATCCCCCGGCGATCAGGCCGCGACAGGCATCGGGATCGTGGGGGCGCGGTATCGGGCAAGCGCCCAGCGGGCCAGCCGCACCAGCGCATCGGCCGCCAGCATGACCAGCAGACCATAGACGAGATAACTGTACCGCTGAACCGGCTGAACCACGGCATAGGGCAGCGCCACCGTGCCGAGATAGACGGCCAGCATCCCGTAACCCGCTCGCCGCTGCCACAGCCCGGCGGCCAGTCCGGCCAGACCGATGGCGCTGACCACGCCCATGATGCCGGCGCGCAGGCCCGGCAGGCCGAACATCAGCTGCCAGGATTCCGGAAAGAAGAACTGGCGCAGGTGGCGCAGGAACAGCTGTGCAAAGCCGGCGGGGTGATCGGCGATCCATCGCATCGCCTGTCGCCCCAGCCCGCGGGCATAGGCGACCTCGCCGCCCGCATCGCGGATCTTTTGCCGGGCCGGGACGCTGAAATAGGGCTGCACGGCGAGCAGGCGTTCGAAATACACCTCGCCATTCGGCCGTCCGGACAGTGCGGCGGGATGATTGGCGATGGCCAGTTCCAGGCCGGCATTGCTGCGCAGCAGAACCGGTTCGCCCATCACCGCTGCATTGCGCATCGCCCAGGGCAGCACGATCAGGCCAAGCGCGCCGGCGCTCATCGCGGCAAAGCCGGCGATGCGGGGCAGCGACAGGGTGCGGAACGCCCAGATCGCCCAGCACAGGTCGATGGCAAGGCCGGCGGGCGGGCAGAGGAAAAAGGTGAATGCCGTCAGCGCGGCGATGCCCGCAAGCCGCAGCCAACCCGGGTTGCCGCGGCCGGTAAGGTCGTGGACAAGGATCAGGTTGGTGACGACCAGCGCCAGCGTCAGCGCCCCTTCCCAGAAGCGGAAGACGATCACCTCATCCCCCATGAACACCGGGACCATGGCCAGGATGCCGATGCCCCAGCGCCGCGCCGCGCCATCGACGCCCAGGCGGCGGAACAGCGCGAGCATCAGCACCCAGCCAAGGATCACCTGTCCCAGCGACCAGCAGAGCAGGGCGATGTTCGATGCCGCCGTATCGACGCCGAGCAGCATCATCACGCCCGCCGCAATGGCCGGACTGATCGGGGTCAAATGCGCGGTATGGCCGTATCCGGCGTAAAAGGCGTCGGCAAACTGCCCCGTGCGGGCAAGGCTGAGCGCGACTCGCGTCGCCTCGCCAGCGCCGATGAAGTTCAGCAGATTGCCCTCTGCAACCGTGAACCACGCCAGCCGGAGGGCGATGCCGACCCCGATCACGACGAGGATGAAGGGCCAGTCAAGGGCAGGGCGGGCGGCGTCGCGGTGCATGGCGCCGGTTTAGGCCGGGCGGGGTTGCGATATGGTTGACGAAAGCTTGCCCTCTTGCGCTTGGCACAGGCAGGGCCGATGTAGGTCGCTCAATTTCCTGAGCGGGATTTTATGAACGACACCTTCGACCCCATGAATGCCCTGGTTCCCATCGTTATCGAACAGTCGAGCCGCGGCGAGCGCAGCTTCGACATTTTTTCCCGCCTGTTGCGGGAACGCATCGTGTTCGTGAACGGGCCGGTCGAAGACGGCATGGCTTCGCTGATCGTGGCGCAGCTGCTGTTTCTCGAGTCGGAAAATCCGAAAAAGGACATCTGGCTTTATATCAACTCGCCGGGCGGCGTGGTGACGGCCGGCATGGCGATCCACGACACCATGCATTACATCCGGCCGCGCGTCGGCACGGTGTGCATCGGACAGGCGGCATCGATGGGCAGTTTCCTGCTGGCCAGCGGTGAGCCGGGGATGCGCGTTGCGCTGACCAACGCCCGGATCATGGTGCACCAGCCGTCGGGCGGCGCGCAGGGCATGGCTTCGGACATCGAGATCCAGGCCAAGGAAATCCTGCGGATCCGCCGCCGGATGAACGATCTGTACGCAAAATATACCGGCAAGCCGCTGGAAGAGATCGAGCGTGCGATGGACCGCGACACGTTTCTGGAAGCCGATGAGGCTAAGGCGTTCGGCCTGGTCGATCAGGTGTACGACAAGCGGCCGCAGCCGGCCGAGGAGGGTGCGACGGGGGGTGCTTAACCCCCTGTCCATCGGACCGGCGTTACCGGCCAAGCCAATTAGGCGATTGCCGGATGGTCCCGTCAGTGTAGGATGGCGGGTGGACAAGCGCGCGCCGATGCGTGCGAAGGATGGACGTTATGGTGGACAAGGTTAAGGGCGGCGACGCCAAGAGCACGCTTTATTGCTCGTTCTGTGGAAAGAGCCAGCATGAGGTGCGCAAGCTGATCGCGGGGCCGACCGTGTTCATCTGCGATGAATGCGTCGAGCTGTGCAACGACATCATCCGCGAAGAGACCAAGTCCGCGCTGATCGCCAAGAAGGACGGCGGCGTCCCGTCGCCGCAGGAAATCTGCGACGTTCTGGACGATTATGTGATCGGGCAGAAGCGCGCCAAGCGCGTGCTGTCGGTGGCGGTCCACAATCACTACAAGCGGCTGAACCACGGGGCCAAGGGCGCCGATGTCGAGCTGTCGAAATCGAACATCCTGCTGGTCGGCCCGACCGGCTGCGGCAAGACGCTGCTGGCGCAGACGCTGGCGCGCATCCTGGACGTGCCGTTCACCATGGCGGATGCGACCACGCTGACCGAGGCCGGATATGTCGGCGAGGATGTGGAGAACATCATTCTCAAGCTGCTTCAGGCATCGGACTATAATGTCGAGCGGGCGCAGCGCGGCATCGTGTATATCGACGAAATCGACAAGATCAGCCGCAAGGCGGAGAACCCGTCGATCACCCGCGATGTGTCGGGCGAAGGCGTGCAGCAGGCGCTGCTCAAGCTGATGGAAGGCACCACCGCCAGCGTGCCGCCCCAGGGCGGGCGCAAGCATCCGCAGCAGGAGTTCCTGCAGGTCGACACGACGAACATCCTGTTCATCTGTGGCGGCGCGTTTTCGGGCCTGGAAAAGATCATCGGCGACCGGTTGCAGGGCAAGTCGATCGGCTTTGGCGCCTATGTCGCCGCGCCGGAAGAGCGCCGGACCGGCGAGGTGCTGCGCCAGACCGAGCCGGAAGATCTGCTGAAGTTCGGCCTGATCCCCGAATTTGTCGGCCGTCTGCCCGTCATCGCGACGCTGGAAGACCTGGACAATGACGCGCTGGTCAAGATCCTGACCGAGCCGAAGAACGCGCTGGTCAAGCAGTATCAGAAGCTGTTCGACATGGAGGGCGTCGAACTGGGCTTTAACGACGACGCGCTGACCGCGATCGCCAAGCGCGCGATCGAGCGAAAGACCGGTGCGCGCGGCCTGCGGTCGATCCTGGAGGCGATCCTGCTCGACACCATGTTCGACCTGCCGTCGATGGACGGCGTGGAACAGGTGGTTGTGGACAAGGATGTGGTCGAGGGTCGCAAGGAACCCGTCCGTGTCTATGCCGAAAAGAAGAAGACCGGCGACGCCGCCTGACCGGCGCGTCACCCATGGATGATACGGGCCGGCCCCCATGGGCTGGCCCGTTTTCGTTTGTGTGACCGGCGCCGGGCGCAACGGCCCCCCGCATGGCGGCAACCGGTGGTCCGACGGGGTGATGGCTTAACCATTGCCCTCAACCTTTCGGTCACCATTGGGCGGCACGGCTGAACGCCCCTGTTGTTTCATGCCGGATGCCGACGATGCGTTTTTATCGTGCGACCCGTTTCCTGTTCCCGACCAGCCTGCGCCTTCGGATGTTCGCCATCTGCTTTGTCGGCACGCACGTTCCGCTGTTCGCGCTGATCGGGTGGGAGGCGTGGCGCGGCGCGATCGGATGGACCCCGGTGATCGTCGTCCTGATCGCCACGCTGATCGGCACGGCATTCAGCCTGACCGCGATCAACGCGCTGCTCCATCCCGTGCGGGCCAGCGCCCGCGCGTTGCGGGCGATGAGCGATGGCAAGGCCGCGCCGCTGGACCAGATGGACAGCCGCGACCTGATGGGCGCGCTGATCGCCAGCGTAAACCGGGCCGCGACCAGCGCGGGCGAGCGGATGCGCGAGTTGGGCGAGGCGGCCAATCGTGATGCGCTGACCGGCCTGCTTAACCGGCGCGGCTTTCATGCCCTGATCGACGGAGCGCCGGGCGAGCGGCCGGCGGGCACGCTGGCGCTGATCGACATCGATCATTTCAAGGCGATCAACGATGATCACGGCCATGGCGCGGGTGATCATGTGCTGCGGCTGTTTGCCCAGCGGCTGATCGCGGGGCTGCGGCGCGGCGATGTGATCGCGCGCTGGGGCGGCGAGGAGTTCCTGATCTTTCTGCCTGCCACGACGATGGGCGATGCCCGCGCGATCATCGACCGGCTGGCGGGGGAAAGCCGTATGGAGCCGGTTGCGGCAATCGGCGGATGCGCCATCACCTTTTCCGCCGGCCTGACCCCATGGGTCGCGGGCCATCCGCACGAAGCGGCGATGCTGCGCGTGGATGCCGCGCTCTATGCCGCGAAACGCGCCGGGCGCGACTGCATCCGCGAAACGGCAGAAGCGGTGCAATCCGCCTGACGACACTGACTGCCTCCAGGTAAAATCATTGCCGGAGAGGAACGATCGAGCCCTTGATGCGCTTGGAACAGTGCAGCCACAGAGGAGCCAATGTCAGCATCGCCGGAACAGCATCATTCGAAGAACCATTCGGACGCGGGCACTGATCGGCCGCTGATCGATCTTTCCATCCTCCCCATCTGGTCCATCGCCTTTCCGGTGATCGGTGGGCTGATGGTGCTGATCGGCGCGGCAAAGATGGGCAGCATCGGTATAGCTGCGGCAGCCATCGTGCTGGGCGGTGCGGTGATCGCGGCGGTCCATCATGCAGAGGTGGTGGCGCACCGGGTGGGCGAGCCGTTCGGCACGCTGGTGCTGGCCGTATCGGTGACGGTGATCGAGGTGTCGCTGATCGTGTCGCTGATGCTGTCCGACAACGGCAATGCGTCGGCGCTGGCCCGCGATACGGTGTTCGCCGCGATCATGATCATCCTGAATGGCATTGTCGGCATCTGTCTGCTGGTCGGCGGGGTGCGCCATCATGAGCAGCGGTTCGCACTGCGCGGAGTGAGTGCCGCCCTGTGCGTGCTGGCCGCGCTGGCGGTACTGACGCTGGTGATGCCCAATTACACATCGACGCTGAGCGGCCCCTATTACGCGCCGTCGCAGATGATCTTTGCCGCCATCGCCTCGCTGGTGCTGTATGGCGTGTTCGTGCTGGTCCAGACGGTGCGCCACCGCGACTATTTCCTGCCCGATGTGCCCGGCGCATTGCCCAAGGATGCCCATGCCGAGCCGCCATCGGTGCAATCCGCATGGATGGCGTTCGGTGTGCTGATCATCGCGCTGGTCGCCGTGGTGCTGCTGGCCAAGCAGCTTGCCCCGGCGCTGGAGGCGGGGATCGGCGCGCTGGGCCTGCCGCTGGCGCTGGTCGGCGTGGCGATCGCCGCGCTGGTGCTGGCCCCCGAAAGCCTGGCAGCGATGCGCGCGGCGCGGCGCAACCGGTTGCAGACCAGCCTCAATCTGGCGCTGGGATCGGCGCTGGCGACCATCGGCCTGACCATTCCGGTTGTGGTGATCGCGGCGCTGGCGCTGGATATCCCGCTGGCGCTGGGGATCGAGCCGAAGCACGTGACGCTGCTTGGCCTGTCGCTGGTCGTCGCGGTGCTGTCGCTGGGCAATGGGCGCACCACCGTGTTGCAGGGGGCGGTGCACCTCGTGCTGTTTGCGGCCTATCTGTTCACCATCATTGTGCCATAGCGCCCGCCTGAACCCGGTCGATCGCGTCCGACTGACGCAGCACGCGGGCATTGGGATCGACGATCAGGTGCGCGCCAGCCGGTGCCGGGACAAAGCCGGTGTCGCCCGTCATCGCCACCCGCTGAACCACGCCGTCCACCGACACCTCCACCGGCAGGGGAAAGGGTCGGCCGCCCGGCGCCTTCCAGGTCAGGCAAAGGCCGCTGGCGGATCGCTGTTCGATCAGCCGGGGCAGGGCGGCCTGGCGCAGATAGACGTCGAAGAACCAGTCGAGCCGCTGACCCGACGCCTCGGTCATCAGCCGTTCGAACTCGGCAGTCGTGGCAAAGCGGGGTGCGAAATTGCCGGGACGCGGATCGGGCCGGCCATAGACCAGCCGCCGCGTCGCATCGAAAAAGGCCGTGTCGCCGATCAGGCCGCGCAGCGTGTGCAGCACCCAGCTGCCCTTGAAATAGATGTCGACGCCGGGCCCGCCCAGCTTTGCCTCATACACCTCTTCCGCCGTGCGGGTGCGGCCGGAAACGATGGGTGATTTGTTGGCGATGCGCAGCCGCTGTTCAGCCATCATCGCGGCATAGCGGGCCTCGCCCTCTCGCCAGCGGCCGTAAAGCGGCTGCATATATTGGCCATAGCCTTCGTGGAGCCAGAAATCGTCCCAGTCGGCGGCCGTCATCTGATTGCCGAACCATTCATGGCTCAGTTCATGGTGGAACAGCCAGTCGAACCCCTCGGCCGACGGTTTATAATCGTTGCCATATCCGTTGAGCGTCTGATGCTCCATGCCGAGATAGGGCGTCTGAACGACCCCCAGCTTCTGGTCGGCAAAGGGAAAAGGGCCGATCACGCTTTCAAAGAAGTCCAGCGTCGGGGCAAATTCGGCGAACAGGCTCTTTGCCTCTGCGGTGCGGCCCAGATGCCAATAGTGCAGCGGCACCCGGTTGCCGAAGCGGCTGGCATAATCGCCCTTCAGTTCGGCATAGGCGCCGATATTGATCGTGATGAGATAGGGATTGATCGGCCCCGACCGCCAGTGAAAGGTTCGCGCGCCGCCGGTCGCCTGCGCCATGCCCATCGCCCGGCCATTGGACAGGGCGACCAGCGGCGACGGCACGGTGATGCGGATATCGGCATCCGCCACCTCCCCCGACGGATGGTCGATGCACGGCCAGATGAGGTCGCAGCCATATCCCTGTGCCGTGGTGGCGATCCAGGGCTGGCCATCGGGTGATCGCGCCCATACCCAGCCATCGTCCCAGGGCGGATTGGCCGCGATATGGGGTGTGCCGGCATAGACGATATAGGCCTTGATCGTCTGACCCGCCGTCGTCCGGGCAGGCAGGTCGATGGTCAGCCGCCCGTCGGGATTGCGCCAGCGTCCGGCGGCCAGTTCGGTGCCGTCGATCCGGACGGCGCTGACCGCCAGATTGGTGTCGAGATCCAGGAGCAGGCGCGATACCGGCCGCTGCACCTCCAGTGTCAGTTCGGCAACCCCGCTCATCCCCTTTGCCTCCGGGGTCACGGCAATGCTGAGGTCGAGGTGACGCAGGCGCAGCGCCGCCTGTTCCGCCGGTTGCTGTCCCCCCGACCGCATCGTCTGCGCCGTGATGGGCGAGTCTGCCGGCTCGCCGGCCTCCACTGGCGGGATCGCGGTCAGGGTCAGTGCCGATATGGCCGCCGCGGACCCATGCCAGAAACGGGTCACTGCGCTGCCTTTGCCTTTTCCGCAGCCTTTGCCGCGTCCTGTTGCGCCTTGAACCGCGCTTCGCTCCAATCGCCAAACGCGCTGACCGCGTCGGTGTGGCGCAGCACGCGCGACATCGGGTCGATGACAACGTGCGCCCCGTCCGGCGCGGCGATGGAACCGCGTCCGTCCGTCATGGCCACGCGCGTGACCTTTCCATCCACCGACACGTCGATGGGCATCGGAAAGGGCTTGTTCCCCTCGGTCGTCCACTGAAGCGACAGCATCTCGCCCTGGCGCTGTTCGATCAGGCGGGGCAGCGCGGCAGAGCGCAGATAGACGTCGAAGAACCAGTCATAGGTGCCGCCGCTGGTCTGATTGACGAACCCGATGAACTCCGGCGTGGTGCGATAGACGGGTTTGAAATTGCCGGGTTTCGGATCGGTGCGGCCATAAATGGCAAGCCGCAGCGCGTCGAAAAATGCCTTGTCCCCGATCAGCCCCCGGAGCGTGTGCAGCGTCCAGCTGCCCTTCACATAAATGTCGCTGCCCCGGCGCGCTTCGGAATTATAGACGTCCTCTGCCGATTGCGGTTTGCCCGCGACGATCGGCGTGCGGTTATAGATGCGTGCGACCGAACCCAGCATGTGCGCGATATAGCCGGCATCGCCCTGTCGCCACTGCACGTACAATGGCTGCATGTAACTGCCCGTCCCCTCGTGCAGCCAGAAGTCGTCCCAGTCGGGCACGGTCAGCTGATTGGCGAACCATTCATGGGCAAATTCGTGCTGGAACAGGTCGTCAAAGCCCCAGACGGTCTTTGCATAGTCATTGCCATAGGCATTGATCGATTGATGCTCCATGCCCTTGTGCGGGGTTTCGACGACGCCGAGTTTCTGGTCGGCGAACGGATAGGGGCCGATCATCGTTTCGAAGAAATCGAGCGTGGGGGCAAACTCGGCGAACAGCTTTTGCGGCTTGTCGTCGCTGCGCGGCAGGTGCCAGAAATGCATCGGAATGGTGTTGCCGAACCGGCTTTGGTACGTGCCTCTGATCTCTTCATACGGGCCGACATTGATGGCGACGCCATACAGCGTCGGATCGCGCGCCTCCCACCGCCAGGTGGTGCGGCCGTCGGCCAGGGTGTCGACCCCCTTTAGCACCCCGTTCGACGGCGCTTTCAGCCCCGCAGGCACGGTAATGGCGATCGTCATGGTTGCCGGTTCATAAGTGGGATGGTCGATGCACGGCCAGATCAGGTCGCACCCCTCCATCTGGACCGACGTCGCGACCCACGGCTTGCCATCCGGCGTCTTTGCCCAGGTCCAGCCGCCGTCCCATGGCGGGCGGACCGCGACGTGCGGCTTGCCAGCGTAGCGGATGGTGACTGCGAAAGAGGCACCCTTTGCCACCGCGCGCGGCAAGCGAACCATCATCCGTCCCTGCGGATTGGCATAAGCCGAAGCGGGCAAAGTTGTGCTGCCAACAGACACCGCCTCGACGCGATAATTGGTGTCGAGGTCAATCGCGATCCGGTCCGTGCGTTCGGTTGCGGTAAAGGACAGGGTAGCCGCACCGGCAATCGTCTCGCTGGCGGGAAACACTTCGACCGACAGGTCGACCGTATCGAGCCGGACGCGTTTCTGAGACGGATCCAGCGGCCCGCCCGAGCTGGATGTCTGGGCAGTGATCGGCGGGTTGCCAGGGTCGGCGGATGCGGCAACCGGAATGATCAGGGCAGCGGAGAGGAGGAGCAGGGCAGCGCGCATTCAGGCATGGTCCCGTGATGATCCGGATATCCCGATGGCTGCCGCGCCAGGCGCGCGGACGCAAGCCGTTTCGCATGCGGCCATCGGCCGTTACCGGAAAAACCCGCGATTGATGGATTGCTTACATTCCCCATATACACGGGGTGAAACGTCCCCGACGGGGATGATCGGAGTTTGCATGAAGTCTTCTTATCCAGTCCTGCCGCTGCGCGACATCGTCGTTTTTCCGCACATGATCGTGCCCCTGTTCGTGGGCCGCGACAAGTCGGTCGCCGCGCTGGAAGCGGCGATGGCCGACGACAAGAGCATTTTCCTGGTGGCGCAGCTGGACCCGGCCGAGGACGATCCGGCGCGCGACGACCTGTATGACATCGGCGTCACGGCCGAGGTGCTGCAGATGCTGAAGCTGCCCGACGGCACGGTCCGCGTGCTGGTGGCCGGGCGCGAGCGTGCGCGGCTGGAGGGATTGTCCGAACAGGACGGCGTGCTGACCGCGCAGGTCAGCCCGGTGGCCGAGAGCGAGGCGGACGGCACCGAGGTGCAGGCGCTGATGCGATCGGTGGTCGAGCAGTTCGAGAATTACGCCAAGCTCAACCGCAAGCTGCCGAGCGAGACGGCGGTGCAGGTCGCCGAACTGACCGAGGCATCGCGGCTGGCCGATGCGATTGCGGCGAACATCGCGGTCAAGGTGGCCGACAAGCAGGCGCTGCTGGTCGAGACGGACCCGCAGAAGCGGCTGGAGATGGTGTTCGCGTTCATGGAGGGCGAGCTTGGCGTCCTTCAGGTCGAGAAGAAGATCCGCAGCCGCGTGAAGCGGCAGATGGAGAAGACCCAGCGCGAATATTATCTGAACGAGCAGCTCAAGGCGATCCAGCGCGAGCTGGGCAATGAGGGCGAGGAAGGCGATGGCGACGAGATCGCCGACCTGACCCAGAAGATCGCCACGCTGAAGCTGTCCAAGGAAGCGCGTGCCAAGGCGCAGAGCGAGCTCAAGAAGCTGAAGACCATGGCGCCGATGAGCGCCGAGGCGACGGTGGTGCGCAATTACCTGGACGTGCTGCTGGGCCTGCCCTGGGGCAAAAAGTCCAAGCTGAAGCGCGACATTGCCGAGGCGCAGGGCGTCCTGGATCAGGATCATTACGCGCTGGAAAAGGTGAAGGACCGGATTGTCGAATATCTGGCCGTGCAGGCGCGGACCAACAAGCTGAAGGGGCCGATCCTGTGCCTTGTCGGCCCGCCCGGCGTCGGCAAGACCAGCCTGGGCAAGAGCATCGCCAAGGCGACGGGGCGCGAATTCATCCGCCAGTCGCTGGGCGGCGTGCGGGACGAGGCCGAGATCAGGGGCCATCGCCGCACCTATATCGGATCGCTGCCCGGCAAGATCGTATCGAACCTGAAAAAGGCGGGGACCGGCAATCCGCTGTTCCTGCTCGACGAGATCGACAAGCTGGGCCAGGATTTCCGGGGCGACCCGGCCAGCGCGCTGCTGGAGGTGCTGGACCCCGAACAGAACGCCAAGTTCAACGACCATTATCTGGAGATCGACATCGATCTGTCGGACGTGATGTTCGTGTGCACGGCCAATTCGCTGAATCTGCCGCAGCCGCTGCTCGACCGGATGGAGATCATCCGGCTGGAGGGATATACCGAGGACGAAAAGGTCGAGATCGCTCAGCGGCACCTGATCGCCAAGCAGATCGAGGCGCACGGGTTGAAGGCGGGCGAGTTCGAGCTGACCGAGCCGGGCCTGCGCGACCTGATCCGGTACTACACGCGTGAGGCGGGCGTCCGCACGCTGGAGCGCGAGATCGCCAAGCTGGCGCGCAAGGCGCTGCGCCGCATCCTCGAGGGCAAGGCCGATAGCGTCACGGTGACGCCCGACACGCTGGCCGAGTTCGCTGGCGTGCGGAAATATCGCCATGGCGTGGGCGAGGAGGAAAATCAGATCGGCGCGGTCACCGGCCTGGCCTGGACCGAGGTGGGCGGCGAACTGCTGACCATCGAGGCGGTGACGGCCAGCGGCAAGGGCATGATCAAGACGACCGGAAAGCTGGGCGATGTGATGAAGGAATCGGTGGAAACCGCCTTCAGCTTCGTCAAGGCGCGTGCCCCCGGCTTTGGCATCAAGCCCAGCCTGTTCGCGCGCAAGGACATTCACGTCCACCTGCCCGAAGGCGCGGTGCCCAAGGACGGACCGTCGGCGGGCATCGGACTGGTCACCGCGATCATTTCCACGCTGACTGGCGTTGCCGTGCGCCGCGATGTGGCGATGACGGGCGAGGTGACGCTGCGCGGGCGGGTGCTGCCGATCGGCGGCCTGAAGGAAAAGCTGCTGGCGGCACTGCGCGGCGGCATCACGACCGTGCTGATCCCGCAGGAGAATGAAAAGGACCTGGCGGAAATCCCGTCCAACATCCGCGAGGGGCTGGAAATCATTCCCGTTCGGCATGTGGACGAAGTGCTTCGGCTGGCGCTGGTGGAGGGGCTGTCGCCCATCGACTGGAGCGATGCCGACGAGCTGGCGGCACAGCCTCCGGCGGCGATTTCGGCGGCCGGTGATGCACTGCACCATTGATATTTGAGCAATTTTGAGCCGAATTGCCCGGAAAACGGCCGATTTGCTTTGACAGCTGGGGGTCAAGCAGCCTTACTGCGCGCCCGGCCCCAGGCCGCGATTCATTTTCGATAAACCCGTTAGTCAAACAGGGACCCACAGGACAATGAACAAGCAAGAGCTGATTGGACAGGTTGCCGAGCAATCCGGACTGAGCAAGAACGACGCCAGCGGCGCCGTCGAGGCAGTATTCGATGCCATTTCGGCAGCGCTGAAGAAGGGTGACGAAGTGCGCCTGGTCGGTTTCGGCACGTTTTCGGTCAGCAAGCGCAAGGCGTCGACCGGCCGCAACCCGCGCACCGGTGAGGAAATGACGATCAAGGCGTCCAACCAGCCGAAGTTCAAGGCCGGCAAGGGCCTGAAGGACGCGGTGAACTGATCCGCCTGGCCCCGCCGCCTGCCGGCGGGGCTGGACAAGGCGGGAAGCGGGCCTTATGGGGCCGCTTCCCGGCGGTCTTCGGACCGCAAGGACCATGGATATCCATGGGCGCGTAGCTCAGCGGTAGAGCACACCCTTCACACGGGTGGGGTCACAGGTTCAATCCCTGTCGCGCCCACCATCCGCCAAAAGCCCGTCGACCATCCGGTCCGGCGGGCTTTTTGTTTGGTGCATGGCGCATGGCGCAGGGCGTGGTGGCCGGCGTGTCCGCGGCGCGGGCAATGCGGCGCAAACCCCCGCGCGACGATCGTCTCCCGCAATCCTGCTGATGGTGTTGCCGGTCTTGCCTCCTTCGACAGGCTCAGGATGAGCGGGGAGGGGTAATGGCGCGGCGTGCGGTTTGCGCGCTGCGCGGTGCAGGCCGGGGGGCCTGTGCGGATGACCTCGAAGCGGCCGATTGGCCGTTCGCCTGTCATCGAACCGTCATTTTGGTGTCACTCAACTGACCCGAAATTCCAATTTTCCTGTCATCCAACGCTCCTACCGCACGGGTCGAGGTCGACAGGGGGATGTCCGAGTCGATCAGGGGGCGGTGCAGTCCCCGCCCTTGCAACCGGAACGACCCGACGGGAGATCTTATGCGAAATCCGAACCGCCTTGCCCTCATCCTGCTGACTGGCGCTGCCGCTGCTGCGCTGTCCGCCTGTGATGGTGCGACCAGTGTTGCATCGCCTGGCGAAGGCGTGATCGTGCTGCCCGCGCCGGCGCCCGCGCCGTCGCCGACGCCAAGTCCGTCGCCCACCCCGACGCCGACCACCGGCCCGGCCGCGTCCTGCCCGACCGGCACGACCAATGTCGGCACCATCGGTAATTTCCGCAGCTGCCGCCTGCCGTCGCTGGTCAACACTCTGACCCTGCCCGCGTTGGCCGGTGTCGCGTATGAACTGAACGGCCGCGTCGATGTGGGCGTGGACCGGGGCGGTGCGGGCACGGCTGGCAGCGCTGGCAGCCTGACGATCGAACCGGGCGCGATCATCTATGCCAACACGACCAACGCCGACAACGACCTGCTGGTCGTCAATCGCGGATCGACCATTTCGGCCGAAGGGACCGAGGCGCGCCCGATCATCTTTACCGCGCAACAGAACCTGACCGGCAATGTCACCGACGAAAGCCAGGGCCTGTGGGGCGGCATCATACTGCTGGGCCGCGCGCCGATTTCGAACTGTAACCTGAGCGGCGTGACCGGCGGTTCGGCGAATTGCGAAAACGTCGTCGAAGGCACCGGCAACGCGCTGTATGGCGGCGCGACCGCGGGCGACAGCTCGGGCGTCATGCGCTATGTCCAGATCCGCTATTCGGGCACGGTCATCACGCCGGGCAACGAACTGCAGGGTCTGACCACCGGCGGCGTCGGTTCGGGCACGCGGCTGGAATATATCCAGATCCACAACAGCTCCGACGACGGCATCGAGATTTTCGGCGGCACGCACAATGCCCGTTACTTCGTGGTGACCGGCGCGGATGACGACAGCATCGACACGGATGTGGGCTGGAAGGGCTTCCTGCAGTTCATGATCGCGTCGCAGCGGCCGAACAACACGCAGACCGACACGTACATGATGGAGATTGATTCGAACGGGAACGAAGACGCCACGCCGCGTCAGTTCGGCCGGATTTCGAACTTTACCTTCATCCACCGGTCGACCGGTGTGAACGCGGCGCTCCGCCTGCGCGGCGGTGCGGACTTCACCTTCGTCAACGGCATCATGACGAGCGGCCAGCCCTGTCTGAACGTCGTTGCGGGCACCACGGACAATGGTGGCAAATCGACCATCCGCGCCGCCAACGCATCGCTGGACGAACAGGGCCCGCCGGTGTTCAACTCCATCTATTTCGGCTGCCCGACGCTGACGGCGGAAACCGCGGCGAACGGCGTGACGGTGACCAATGCGGAACAGGCCGCGCTGGTTTCCGCCGGCACGAACAACGTGGCGAACGGCACCGCGACCGCCGCCCTGAACGGCTTCCTGCCGGGCACGGGCGCAGCCGGCGTGACGGCGTTCAACGCCGCGTCGCTGAACCCGACGGGTACGTCGTTCCTGGTCACCACCAGCTATATCGGCGCAGTCTCCGGCGCGTCCGACAACTGGTATCGTGGCTGGACCTGCAATTCCAACCGCGGCGATTTCGGCACGACCAGCGCAAGCTGCACCGTGCTGCCCGGCCTGTAAGCGACGGGGATGATGCGTCCGGCGGGTGCGGCAAAAGGGGGCCGCACCCGTCGGATCATGCCCGCGACCTGATGCTCCCGAGCCGGAAACAGAACGACCATGAAAAACAAGATCGCCTTTGGCAGCCTGCTGCTCCTGACCTCCATGCTGGTGGCGCCCGCCGCCGTTGCGCGTGAGGCGGCGCCGGCCGCCGATGTGCCGGGCCTGAAGACGCAGGACGTGCCGCCGCCCCCGCCTGCCGAGGGCGAAGTGGCGCAGGAAACGCCGGAGGAAGAGGTCGAGATTTCCGCGCCTGGTGCCGGCAATGTCGAGGACATCGTCGTCGTCGGCCGGTTCATCCCCAATGTCGTGCGCTCGACGCCGCAGGTCGTCTCCGTCCTGTCCCAGGCGGATATCGAGCGGACCGGCGAGGGCGACATTGCGGGCGCGCTGCAGCGGGTGACCGGCCTGAGCGTCGTCGGCAACGGGTTCGTCTTCGTTCGCGGCCTTGGCGACCGCTATTCCTCATCCCTGCTCAACGGCCTGCCGCTGCCAAGCCCCGAACCACTGCGCCGCGTGGTACCGCTCGACATCTTTCCGACCAACGTCATTGCATCGGCGCTGGTCCAGAAAAGCTATTCGGCGAACTATCCCGGCGAATTCGGCGGCGGCGCGATCAACCTGACCACCCGCGCGGTGCCGAAGGACAGTTTCATCCAGCTGGGCGGATCCGTCGGCTTCGACACCTATTCAACCAGCGAGCTTGGCTATGTCTATGACGGCGGGTCGAGCGATGTGTTCGGATATGACGACGGGACGCGCAGCGTGCCGCGGTTCGTGCGCGATGCCGGACAGAACAACACCGGACTGACCCCGGAACAGGCGACGCAGCTGACCAATGCGCAGACGACGCTGTTGCAGGAGAACCGCGACATTCCGCCCAACTGGTCGGGCGATCTGTCGCTGGGCACGGCCGTGGACGTCAGCGATAGCGTTCGCGTCGGCCTGATCGCCGGGGGCGGCATTTCCAACAGTTTCCGCACGCGTTCCGCCCGGCAGCAGACGGCGATTTCCGCCGACGGCCTGCTGGCCAGCGATTTCACCACGGTGACGACCGACAACCGCATCCTGGTCAACGGCCTGATCGGGCTGGGCGCGGAAGTGGGCGAACACCGGTTCCGCTTCACCAATGTCTATATCCACGACACGCTGAAGCAGGGCATTCTGGGCGCGGGCGATTTCGACAATCTGGGCATTCCCGGTCCGTTCGCGCCGATCCCGACCTATATCGAGCAATATACCAACTGGTTCGAGCGCCAGCTGTTCACCAGCCAGTTTGTCGGCGAGCTGGATTTCGACAAGCTGCAGGTCGATTTCCGCGGCTCTTATTCGAACACCAAGCGCAAAGCGCCGTATGAGCGGTTCTTCCGCTATGAATATACCGACGCCAACGGCATCAACGATTACATTAATACGCTGGGCGGCACGACGCAGACCGCGCAGATCGCGTTCAGCGACCTGAACGAGGACCTGTGGGCCAGCGCGATCGATTTCAGCTATGATCTGGACCTGGATCGTCCGGTCACGCTGTCGGCCGGTTATGCGTTCAGCGATGCCGAGCGTACGGCCAGCCGCTATCAGTTCCGCTATGTCGGGCCGAACAACGCGACGCTGCCGATCGAGATCGGCCAGTTGCGGCCCGACTTCCTGCTGTCGGATGCGATCATCAGCCTGTACGGCATCAATCTTCAGAACATCTCCGGCTCCGGCGCGAATGCCGCACCCGCCTATGACGCTGGGCTGACGGTTCACGCCGTCTATGGCCAGATGGAGGCCGAACTGCTCGACGGGCTACGCGCCACGGTCGGGTATCGGTACGAAGATGCGAAGGAAACGGTGGCGCTGCGCACCACAACGGGCGTGCAGCCGGGCACCAATCTGGAAAACAGCTATATCCTGCCCGCGGCGACGCTGACGTGGAACTTCGCCGATTCGATGCAGCTGCGCCTGCACGGGTCAAAGACGATCGCCCGGCCGCAGTTCCGCGAGCTGGCGCCGCAGCTGTACGTGGATTTCGATTCCAACCGGCAGTTTTTCGGCAACCCGAACCTGCAGGATTCGGAACTGCTGAATGCCGAGGCGCGGTACGAATGGTTCTTTGGCCGCGATCAGCGGCTGACCGTCGCCGGGTTCTTCAAGCGGATCGACAGCCCGATCGAACAGATCGCGGTGCTGGCGCCGGGCAGCAGCACGTTCTTCACAGGATTTTCGAACGCACCCAAGGCCAATCTGTATGGCGGCGAGATCGAGGTGCAGAAGTATTTCCCGATCGATTCGCTGTGGAGCGGTGCGCGCATCCTGGCGCTGGCCAATTATACCTATACCAAGTCGGAGCTGCTGATCGGCGACGAGCCGGTGTCCAATCCGATCTTTGGCGCGCCGCCGGTTGCCGCCGATCTGGTGTTCGTCAACGGCGCGCCGCTGGTCGGGCAGTCGGACCACCTGATCAACGCGCAGCTGGGCATCGAGAATCAGGACAGCCGCACTCAGGCGACGCTGTTGTTCAATTACGCCACCGACCGCGTCGTCAGCCGTGGTCCGGTGATCGACGGCCTGCGCCTGCCGGACATCGTCGAGCGGCCGGGCATCCGGCTGGACGTCGTGGTGCGGCAGGGGATCGCACTGGGCACCGACCGCGAGATCGAGCTGAAGTTCGAGGGCCGCAACCTGACGGGCACGCGGTCGCAGGAATTCCAGAGCTTTCCCAACGATGTCCGCGTCGACACCAATACGTTCCAGCTTGGCCGGATTTTCTCGGTCAGCGCCAGCGTCAAACTCTGACGGCCCCCAAGCCAGAGGCACTGACGGTGCCGGAGCCAACCGCTCCGGCACCGTTTCTTTATGCGGGAAAGACCGTCCGCGACCGGCCGATCATCCCCATGGGCGTTCGCGAAACCATTTGGTCAGCACATATTTGGTGCCCGCCCGCACTTTCATCCCATGGTGCAGCGTGGCGGCATTGGGGCTGCCATCGGTGCGCAGATTGTTCCAGGCGAGCAGCTTTCCGGTTTCCGGCTGAACGATCTTGTCGATGGATTTGAAGCGGGTGGCCCCGCCCGCATCGGGTTCGTTCAGATAGATCATCACGGTCCAGGTGCGATTGCCCGCGACTGAGCAGAACCGGTCGAAATCGACGCCGGTCGGCTCGAAATAATCGGTATGCGCCTTGAACTCCTGCCCCACGGCGTATCGCTGCCCCTGAAGCGGTTCGCCATGGGCGGGGTCGATCCCGCAAAAGGCGGTGATTCGCCGCTCCACCTCGATCACCGCGGGGGCATCGGCGGCCAGATCGCAGGTTTCGCTGGTGCGAAAGGCAGCGTCGCCATTGTCGTCGCTGATCGTCGAGGGGCGGCGATCGCGGTCGATCATCGCCATCAGGACCGTGCACAGCTCGGGTTCCAGAAACCCGCGCCGCTGGAACAGGTCCAGCTTTGGGCTGGGTACGCGCTGAACGCCGGACTGGGCGATGATCCGGGCGATGACGGGTTCGGCCGGATAGCCGGAACCCAGATGAAGGGGCGCCATGTCGTTCATGCCGGAACCATGGCAAAGCGCGGGGCGAATCGAAAGGGGCTGAAGCCGGGCAACATCGCCCCCCGCCAGCGCAATAAAACTGCAAGAAAAGCGCAACATCGCGGCGTTAGCGGAGGACCGGACGGGTCAGGGGGCTGCGGCAGGGGATGACGATCAACGGGCCGGGGTACAGCGCGACGATCGTGCCGCCATCGGCGGTTGCGGACCCCATGCTGTCGCATCCGGCGCAGGATATGGCGCTGGCCCGCGCGCTTGCCCGGCGAACCGGCCTATTGCTGGTCGCCGGGCACGGGGGCAGCGGGCGTTCGGCCACGCTGGCCCGCATGGAGCAGCGGCTGGGCGCAGCGGATGGTGGCGAGGGGGCGCCGCCGCTGCTGATCGACGGCATTCACGACCGGCGCAGCGCCGACCATGCCGTGCAGGCCGCATTGCAGGACCGGATCGTGCTGGCCAGCATCGAGGCGGCGGGCGCGCTGGCCGCGATCCAGACGCTGCGCGACATGCGGCAGGACGATTTCGCCATCGCATCGACGCTCAGGCTGGTGATCGGCCAGCAACCGGTGCTGCGCCTGTGCCCCGTATGTCGCCATCCGGTACAGGCATCGAACAGCGTCGCCGCCCTGCTGGGGTTCGATCCGGGGTCGGTGGTGCATCACGCGCCGGGCTGTCCGGCCTGTGACGACAGCGGGATTGCCGGGCGGCTGACGATTCACGAGGTGATCGAGGTGGATTATCCGCTCCGCCGCCTGATCAACGGGGGCGGCGATGCCGCGATCCTGGCCCGCCATGCGTTCGTCCAGATGCCGACCATGGGGTCGATTGCCCGGCAACTGGCGCGGACCGGCATCATTTCGGGGGCCGAGGCGGTGCGGGTTTCGCGCGGCGATCCGCTGGTCCAGCGGGACCGAAACTGATATGCTTGACCAGCGCGGGCAAGTGCCGCTAAGCGCGCGGCTTCGCGGCGACCGTAGTTCAATTGGTTAGAGCGCCGGCTTGTGATGCCGGAAGTTGCGGGTTCAAGTCCCGTCGGTCGCCCCATTGCTCCTGATGGCGGATCCGCCCACCGCCCTTTGCCCGAAGAGATGGAACCATGCCCACCGATTGGGGATTTCCCGATTTTGACGACCATGAAGGCGTCCACCTGGTCACTGACCGGGAAAGCGGCCTGACGGCGGTCATTGCGGTGCACTCCACGGCGCTGGGCCCGGCGGCGGGCGGTGTCCGCTTCTGGCATTACGCCGATCACGGCGCGGCGATCACCGACGCGCTGCGCCTGTCGCGGGGCATGAGTTACAAGAACGCCATGGCCGGACTGCCGATGGGCGGGGGCAAGGGCGTCATCCTGGCCAATGCAGAGCGCACCAAGACGCCGGAGCTGCTGGCGGCATTCGGCCGTGCGATCGATTCGCTGGGCGGCCGCTATGTCACCGCCGAGGATGTCGGCATGAGCGAGGCGGACATGCAGGCGATTGCGGCCGAAACCCGCCATGTCAGCGGTCTGCCGGTGGGCAGCGGTGCGGCGGGCGGCAATCCGGGGCCGACCACGGCGCATGGCGTCTATCTGGGCATTCGCGCGGCTGCACGGCGGGTGCTGGGCACCGATGACATGCACGGCGTCCGCGTCGCCATTCAGGGCGTGGGCAGCGTGGGCGGCGGCGTGGCGCGCAAGCTGGCGGCCGATGGTGCGGACCTGATCCTGGCCGATGTCGATTCGCGCCGGGCCGAGGCGCTGGCTGCCGAGCTGGGTGCGCGAACTGTTTCGACCGACGCGATCCTGGCCGAAGAGGCCGAGATCGTCAGCCCCAATGCGCTGGGCGCGGTGCTGACCGAGGCGAGCATCGCGGCGCTGAAGTGCAAGGCGGTGGCGGGCGGTGCCAACAACCAGCTGGCGACCCGCGCCGACGGCGCCCGACTGCACGCGCGCGGCATCCTGTATGCGCCCGATTATGTGATCAACGCGGGCGGCATCATCAATGTCGCGCTGGAATATCTGGGGCAGGGCGACCGGGCCGAGGTGGATGCCCGTGTCACGCGCATTCCCGACCGGCTGATCGAGGTGTGGGACGAAAGCGCCCGCACCGGCCAGCCCGAGGCGGAAGTGGCCGATGCCATTGCCCGCCGCCTGATCGGGCGCAGCTGACCGCAATCGAGCGGGGCTATCACCCCACGGCCCAAAGCCGGTGTGGCATGGCCCGCATATTGTGTGTAGTGGACGGATAACGCCATGCACGCCCTAGCCAATCCAGCCCGTTTCCTGCGTATCGCCCGGCCGTTGACGCCGGCGCTGTTCTGGCTGGGCCTTGCGCTGATTCTGGTCGGGGCCGGGGCCGGGCTGTTCGTGACCCCGCCGGATTATCTGCAGGGGGACAGCGTCCGCATCCTGTACATCCATGTGCCCGCCGCCTGGCTGGGCATGGGCGGATGGACGGGCATTGCGGTGTCCAGCCTTTGCTATCTGATCTGGCGGCATCCGCTGGCCGCGCTGTCGGCGCGGGCGGTTGCCGCGCCCGGTGCGCTGTTTGCGGCATTGTGCCTGATCACCGGTTCGATCTGGGGCCGGCCGACCTGGGGCACATGGTGGGAATGGGACGGGCGGCTGACCAGCATGCTGATCCTGTTCTTTGTCTATCTCGGCTGGATCGCGCTGGAACGCGGCGATGCCGAGCGCGGCGGCGACGGGCGCATTCCCGCCCTGTTCGGGGTGGCGGGGACCGTGCTGCTGCCGGTCATCAAATATTCCGTCACCTGGTGGAACACGCTGCATCAGCCGGCCAGCATCACGCTGACCCGCAACAGCATCGATGACAGCCTGTTGTGGCCGCTATGGCTGACCGTGCTGGGCTTTTCGCTATGGTTCGGTGCGATCGTGCTGATCCGGATGCGGGCCTATCTGGCAGAGGCGCGGGTCGAGGCGCGGATGCGGCGGATGGCGGCGGCATGAACCCCTGGCCCTTCGTGATCGCCGCCTATGGCGTGGTGATGCTGGGCGTCGTTGCCCTGTCGCTGGCCAGCTGGCGCGCGATGCGCCGGGCCGAGCGGGCATCGGATGCAATGAAGGACCGGCGATGAAGGCAAAGCATCAGCGGCTGGCCCTGGCCGGGCTGGCCATCGTCGCCCTGATGGGCGCCAGCGCGCTCGCCCTGTCCGGTCTGCAGGATCAGGCCGCTTTCTTTTATGCCCCCGCCGATGCGGTCGCCAACCCGCCAGAGCCGGGCCGTGCCGTGCGGCTAGGCGGCATGGTGGAGGCAGGGTCAATCCAGCGTCAGCCCGATGGCGTGTCGATCCGCTTTACCGTCACCGACGGCAAGGCGCGGGTGCCCGTGACGTTCAGCGGCATCGCCCCCGACCTGTTCAAGGAGGGGTCGGGCGTGGTGGCCGAAGGCAGCTTTACCGGCCAGGGCAGTTTCCGCGCCACCAATCTGTTGGCCAAGCATGACGAGCGGTACATGCCGCCCGAAATGGCGAGCCGGATGAAGCCGCAGGATACCATCCCCCAATGATCGCCGAACTTGGTCTGGCCGCGCTGTGGCTGGCAGCGGCAATGGCGCTGTTCCAGCTGTGTGCCGCAGTGGCCGGCATCCGCCTGGACGGACGAAGCGCGGTCGTGGCGGATCAGTTTCACGCAGCGGTTCGCCCCGTTGCGGTCGTTCAGGGCGTGCTGGCCGCGATCAGTTTCGGCGCGCTGATCTGGCTGTTCGCGGTCACTGACCTGTCAGTGCTGATCGTGGCGGAAAACAGCCATACTGCCAAGCCAATGCTGTACAAGATCGCTGGCGCATGGGGCAATCACGAAGGGTCGATGCTCTTGTGGGTGACCGTGCTGGCGGTGGCCGGCGGGGCGATTGCGATCATCGAGCGGCGGTTGAGCAAGCCGATGCTGACCGCGACGCTGGGTGCGCAGGCGGCAATCGCGCTGGGCTTTTACGCCTTTATCCTGTTCGCCTCCAACGCCTTTGCCCGGATGAACCCCGCCGCGCCGGAGGGGCTGGGCCTGAACCCGCTGTTGCAGGACCCCGGCCTCGCCTTTCACCCGCCCACGCTGTACATCGGCTATGTCGGCCTGTCGGTCGCCTTTTCCTTTGCCATCGGCGCGCTGGTCGTCCGAGATGTCGGGCCGGCCTTTGCCCGTGCGATGCGGCCATGGATCCTGATCGCGTGGATCTTCCTGACGCTGGGCATCACGGCGGGCAGCTATTGGGCCTATTACGAGCTGGGCTGGGGCGGCTGGTGGTTCTGGGACCCGGTGGAGAATGCCTCGCTGATGCCGTGGCTGGCGGCGACGGCGCTGCTCCATTCGGTCAATGTGCTCGCGGCGCGGGACGGCCTGCGGTCATGGACGGTGATGCTGGCGGTCATCGCCTTTTCCATGTCGATGCTGGGCACGTTCCTGGTTCGGTCGGGCATCCTGACCAGCGTCCATGCCTTTGCCGTCGATCCTGAGCGTGGCACGTTCATTCTGGTACTGCTTGGCCTGTATATCGGCGGCGCGCTGGCGCTGTTTGCGCTTCGGATCGGGACGGTGCGGCAGGGTGCGACATTCGAATTGCTGAGCCGCGAAGGCGGGCTGGTGCTGAACAACCTGTTGCTCAGTGTCATTCTGGGCATCGTGCTGATCGGCACGCTGTATCCGATTGCGGCAGCGGCGATGGGTCAACAGCTGTCGGTCGGCCCGCCCTTTTTCAACAAATCGACGGCGCCCATCGCACTGGTGCTGATGGCGGGCATGGCGATCGGGCCGATGCTGCGCTGGCGCAGCGACGATCAGGCGCGGGTGACGCGCAAGCTGTTCGCGCCGGTGCTGGCAATCTGTGTCACGGCGGCCGCGACATGGCTGATGGCGCCGGGCGCGGGCTGGGCGGCGATTGCGGGCCTTGCGCTGGCGGCGGGGCTGGCGGTGGGCAGCATCCAGCCGCTGATCGTGCCCAACTGGCGGCGTCTGCCGATGGCGACGGTCGGCATGGCGATCGCGCATCTGGGCGTTGCGGTCAGCGTGGCCGGCATGGCCAGCGAGGGCGCGTTCACGCAGGAAAAGCTGGTTGCGGCAGCGCCGGGCGAGCGGATTTCGGTGGGGCCGTTCACCGTGACCTTTGACGGGATCCAGCCGGTGGTCGGGAGCAACTGGTCCGCCATCGAGGCCAAGCTGACCGTCCAGCGGGGCGAGGCGGGCAAGCCGTTCGTCCTGCGCCCGCAGCAGCGGTTCTTTGCATCGCCGCCCACCGAAACTGCAGAGGCGGCGATCAGCACCCTGGCCGACGGACAGCTTTATGCCGTGATTGGCAAGGATGATGGATCGGGCCGGGCGCAGATCCGGCTGTGGTGGAAACCCTGGGTCACGCTGATCTGGTTCGGCGGCGGCATGATCGCCTTTGGCGGCGCGCTGGCGCTGCTCGGCCGGGTGTGGCGCGAACGCCGGCAATGGCTGGCCCGCCGTGCGCGTGAGGCGATGGCATGAACCGCTGGCTGATCTGGGCACCGCTGATCGCCTTCGCCGCGCTGGTCGTGCTGTTCGTTGCCGGGTTGCAGCGCGATCCGCAATCGATCGTGGCGTCCAAGCTGGTCGGCAAACCGGTTCCGGCGCTGGCGCTGCCGGCGCTGATCGCGGGCAAGCCGGGGCTGGACAAGCCGCTGTCCGGGCCGCGCCTGATCAACGTCTTTGCCAGCTGGTGCGTACCCTGTGCCGCAGAGGCGCCGCAGCTGATGGCGCTGAAGCAGCGCGGCGTGACGATCGATGCGGTCGCCATCCGCGACACTGCGCCTGCCGCCACCCAATTCCTGAACGATTATGGCGACCCCTATCGCGCGATCGGGGACGACCGGGAAAGCCGGTTTCAGCTGTCGCTGGGATCGGCGGGCGTTCCCGAAACCTTTGTCGTCGATGCGGGCGGCATCATCCGTGCCCAGCATATTGGGCCGATCCGCGACGAGGATGTGCCGAAGCTGATCGCCGCGCTGGAGGCCGCACGATGAGGAAACGGGCGTTCGTCATCCCGCTGGCGGCGGCATTGATCGCCGCGCCGCTGACTGCCCAGTCGGACATGCCACAGGCGCGCATGGCCAATACCCAGCTGTCCGACCCCGCCAAGGAGGCCGAGGCAAAGGCGCTGATGAACACGCTGCGCTGTCTGGTGTGTCAGGGGCAGTCGATTGCGGACAGCGATGCCGACATGGCCGGCGACATGCGCGCGCTGGTGCGGCAGCGGATTGCAGCGGGCGACAGTGCGGAACAGGTGCGCGACTGGCTGATCGAACGCTATGGCGACTATGTCAGCTATGACCCGCCGATCAGTGCGGCGACCGCGCCGCTGTGGATCGCGCCCATCGTCATGCTGATCATCGGCGTGATCGTGGCAGCGACCAGTTTTCGCAGGAAGAAGCGCGCATGATGGGCTGGGTGATTCTGACCGCCCTGCTGGTCGCCGCCGCGCTTGTGCTGTGGCGTGCGCGCGTGTCCGGCGGCGTGTTGCGGCTGGCGCTGGCGGCGCTGATGCTGGGCGCGGCGGGATATGCGCTGCAGGGACGGCCGTCGCTGACCGGCAGCCCGACCGAGGCGCAGCGGGCGACCCGCCCGATGGACCCCGGCCAGCTGGCCCTGCGCCGGTCGATGTTCGGGCAGTTCGTGTTTTCCGACCAGTATTTCATCGCATCCGACGCCATGCTGCGGTCGGGCAAGACCGAGGCGGCGGTCAAGGTGCTGTTGAGCGGATTGCAGCAATCGCCGCGCGATCCCGCGCTGTGGGCCGGGCTTGGCCTGGCGTTGCAGGAGCATGACGGCAATGCGCTGTCCCCGCCGGCGCGCCGCGCCTTTGCCCGGGCGGTGCAGCTTGGCCCGGACCAGCCGGGCGTGTGGTTCTATCTGGGTCTGGCCCATGTCCGCGCGGGCGATTTCGTGCGGGCGCGGGGGGCCTGGGCCCGTGCAGCCCGGCTGGCCCGGCCGGGCAGCGATGCCAGCCAGTCGATCATGACCCGGCTGGTGCTGCTGGACGGCGTGCTGGCCAGCCAGCCCGCGGCGGAAGGCGCGCCCGCCCCCCGCCGCTGACCGGGATTAGGCCCAGGCTTGGAACGGCAGGTCCAGCGCATCGGCCACCGCCTGATGCCGGATGCGGCCGCCGGACACGTTCAGCCCCGCCGCAAGATGCGGATCGGCGCGCATCGCGGCCTCGGCCCCATGATCGGCCAGTTTCAGGACGAACGGCAGCGTTGCATTGTTGAGCGCAAAGGTGCTGGTGCGCGCCACTGCGCCGGGCATGTTGGCGACGCAATAATGGATGACGCCGTCCACTTCGAACACCGGTTCGTCATGCGTCGTCGCGCGCGAGGTTTCGAAACAGCCGCCCTGATCGATTGCGATGTCGACCAGCACGCTGCCGCGCTTCATCGTCTTCAGCATCTCGCGCGTTACCAGTTTCGGGGCAGCTGCGCCCGGAACCAGTACGGCGCCGATCACCAGATGCGCGTTCTTGACCGCTGCGGCGATCGCCGCCTTGCTGGCATAGGCGGTCTTGATCTGGCTGCCGAAATGCATGTCCAGTTCGGCCAGCCGGTCATTGTTGATGTCGTAAATGGTGACATCGGCGCGCAGGCCGGTCGCCATCTGGGCCGCGTTGATGCCGGAAACGCCGCCGCCAAGGATCGCCACGCGCGCCGGAGCGACGCCGGGCACCCCGCCAAGCAGGACGCCGCGACCGCCCTGTTCCTTTTCCAGATAATGCGCGCCCACCTGAACCGACATGCGGCCTGCCACTTCGCTCATCGGCTTGAGCAGCGGGAGGGATCGGTTGGCGCTGGTGACGGTTTCATAAGCGATGCAGGTCGCGCCCGACGCGATCAGCCCTTCGGCCTGCGGCTTGTCGGCGGCTAGGTGCAGATAGGTGAACAGCGTGTGCCGCGCCTCCAGCATCGCGATTTCGGACGGCTGGGGCTCCTTCACCTTCACGATCATGTCGCTGCCGGCAAAAACAGATGCGGCATCCGGGGCGATGGTGGCACCGGCGGCCTGATAATCGCTGTCGGCGAAATCGATGCCGCTGCCCGCGCCCGTCTGAACAATCACCTGATGGCCGCGCGCGGTCAGTTCCGCGACGCCGGGCGGGGTCAGGCCGACGCGATATTCGTGGTTCTTGATTTCCTTTGGCACGCCGATGCGCATGGCCCGATCCTTCTCCGTAACGGTTGTTGGTGGCGGTTTAGCACCATCCGCCGGGTAAGGTCCGCTCGATAATTGCGCCGTTGCTGTTGCATTATATCCCGAACATCGTCCCGCGGCCTGCATCCGTTGCCAAGGTGGCGGGGATGCGAGTCGAGCCCTTGTTCCCCGGTGCTGCGGGTGCTAACGCCGCGCGTCTTCACTTGGGGCATGAACGCGGGCCTTATGAACTTGGCCGTTTGCATTTGGTGGCGGACATCACGCCCGTGAACTCGGAAACCCCGACCGACGTCGCCCCGTCGGCACGCGACGCGTCCGACGGCGCCACCGGCGCGCATCATCCGTCGGGTGCGCTGTGGAAGCTGTGTCTGGGCGCGGTCGGCATCGTGTTCGGCGATATCGGCACCAGCCCGATTTACGCGTTCCGCGAAACCTTTGCCGGGCATCATCCGCTGACGCCGGACGCGACGCACATCCTTGGTGTGCTCAGCCTGATCTTCTGGTCGATGATGATCGTGGTCAGCATCAAATATGTCTCGGTCATCATGCGCGCCGATAACAAGGGCGAGGGGGGCAGTCTGGCGCTGCTGGCGCTGATCAACCGGCAATCGGGCGGCGGCAAGCGGTGGACCGGGCCGATCGTGATGCTGGGCGTATTCGCCACCGCACTGTTCTATGGCGACAGCATGATTACCCCGGCGATGTCGGTGCTGTCGGCGTCGGAAGGTCTGACCACCGTCGATCCGCGGTTCGGCCCGTGGGTGCTGCCGATTTCGGTCGGCATCCTGGTCGGCCTGTTCGCCATTCAGGCGCGCGGCACGGCCAAGGTGGGTGCGTTGTTCGGTCCGATCATGGTGTTTTATTTCATCACCCTGTCGGTACTGGGCATCATTCACATCGCCTCCGATCCCACGATCCTGATGGCGCTGAACCCGTGGTACGCCGTCCAGTTTTTTTCGCGGGATTTCGGCTCTGCCTTTCTGGCGCTGGGTTCCGTCGTGCTGGCGGTGACGGGGGCAGAGGCGCTGTATGCCGATATGGGTCATTTCGGGCGCAACCCGATCCGCGTGTCGTGGATGTTCTTTGTCCTGCCCGGCCTGATGCTCAATTATCTGGGGCAGGGGGCGATGATCCTGTCGCTGGATCCCGTCGCGGCGCAGGAGGCGATCAGGAACCCGTTCTTCCTGCTGGCCGACGAACCCTTTCGCCTGCCGCTCGTCATCCTGGCGATGATGGCGACGATCATCGCCAGCCAGGCGGTGATTTCCGGCGCGTTCAGCCTGACGCAGCAGGCGATCCAGCTGGGCTTTATCCCCCGGCTGCGCATCACCCACACCTCGGCGAGTGCGCAGGGCCAGATCTATATCCCCGTCATCAACTGGGCCCTGATGGTCATGGTGCTGTTGCTGGTGCTGACGTTCCAGTCGTCCAGTAATCTGGCCGCCGCCTATGGCATTGCGGTGACCGGGGCGATGTTCATCGACACCTGTCTGCTGGTCGTCGTGCTGTTCAGCCTGTGGAAGTGGAACAAGCTGGTCGCGGGCGGCGTGCTTGCGCTGTTCTTCCTGGTCGACACCGCCTATTTCGCGGCCAACCTGACCAAGGTGCCGGATGGCGGCTGGTTCCCGTTGCTGGTCGGCCTGATCGTGTTCACGCTGCTGACCACATGGGCAAAGGGCCGCAAGCTGATGATCGAGCGGCTGCGCCAGAGCGCCATGCCGATCCAGGTGTTCATCCAGTCGGCGGCGAACAGCGCGGCGCGCGTGCCGGGCACCGCAGTGTTCATGACGTCCACTCCGGATGGCGTGCCGCACGCGCTGCTCCACAACCTCAAGCACAACAAGGTGCTGCACGAGCGGGTCATCCTGCTGACCGTCAAGATTTCGGACGAACCCTATATCTCCGATGACCGGCGCACCGATTTGACCGATCTGGGTCAGGGATTCCACCGGCTGGTCCTGCGCTATGGCTTCATGCAGGAGGCAGATGTGCCCGCCGCGCTGAAGCAGGTGCGCGAGTGCGGTTCGGCGTTCAAGATGATGGACACCAGCTTTTTCCTGGCGCGCCAGACGCTGCTGCCGTCGGCCAATCCGGGCATGGCGCTGTGGCGGGAAAAGCTGTTCGCGTGGATGCTGCGCAACGCCGAAAGCGCGATGGAGTTTTTCCGGCTGCCCACCAATCGCGTGGTCGAGCTGGGCAGTCAGGTCGAGATTTGAGCGGATCCGACGTCGCGCCCGGTGTGGCACCGGTCATCGTGACGGCATTGTTCGGGCAACAGGATTTCGCGTGGCTGGACGGTCTGCGCCGCGCGCATTTCCCGCCCGAGCGCAATCAGGTGCCGGCGCACATCACGCTGTTCCACCATCTGCCGCCCGCGATCCTGCCCGAATTGCGGCAGCGGCTGAATGCCGAAACACGGGGGCAGCCCGCGCCCCGGGCATGGATTGCGGGTGTCGTCACGCTGGGCCGGGGCACCGCCTTTCGCATCGAAAGCCCCGACCTGGCCGCGCTGCGCGACCGGCTGGCCGATGCGTTCACGGGGATGCTGGTGCCTCAGGATCAGGCCGGATGGCGTCCGCACGTGACGATCCAGAACAAGGTGGAGCCGCATCTGGCCAAGGCATTGCGCGCCGAAATGGAGGCCGGTTTCCGCGTCCGCCCATTGGCCATCGCGGGCATCGGCTGCTGGGCCTATCGCGGCGGGCCATGGGAACCATTATCCCGGCATATGTTCGCTTGACCGGCGCGCCCGCCCGCACTAAGTCGCCGCTTCGCCCGCAAGGGTGCCCTGACATGGGGCGGAGTAGCTCAGTTGGTTAGAGCACGGGAATCATAATCCTGGGGTCGGGGGTTCAAGTCCCTCCTCCGCTACCATTACCCCCCAACATCATCAGCGCAGTTGCGGGATCAGTAGTCCCGCGAATAGCGCAGATCGCCCCCTCAACATCACCGGCGCGGTTGCGGGATCAGTAGTCCCGCGAATAGCGGAGGTTGACGCTTGATCCGCCGAAGCTGCCTGTTTGCGACAACAGCGACAGGGCGCGGGTCAGGGCGATTTCCAGCTGGGTTGCGGTAAAGCCACGCGCGTCGGTGATGATTTCGACATAGATATCGTCGGTCAGATACTGGCCGGCGGCAAGGGCGGTGCCCCGGCCGGCGGTATCGTCCGCGCCCAGGATGCGCAGCCGGTCGATCCCGCCCGCCTGACGCAGTTCGCCCAGCGGGTTGAGCCCGCCGCCCGATCCGCGCAGCGAATTGAGCGCCGAGGCAAGCTGGATCGCCTGAATCGCCGACAGGTTGGTGACGGACCGGCCGAACAGGATGCGGGCCAGCACCTCGTCCTGCGCCAGGGCGGGCGTAGAGGTGAACGCAAGCTGCGGCCGCTGGGCAGTGCCGGACACGTTGATGATCGCCGTCACCCCCTCTGTCGTCGTCGATGCCGAGATCGCGATATTGGGGTTGAGCAGGTCATTGCCCTCATAGGTCACGGTGCCGTCGTCCAGTTCGAACCGGCGGCCGGCAAAGCTGTAGGTGCCGCGAATCGCCTCGATCTGGCCGGAAATGCGCGGGTTGGCGGACGTGCCGCGCACGCGCAGGTCGGCCTGCCATTCGCTTTCCAGGCCCATGCCGGACACATAGAGCCGGTTGTCGGCCCGGATGCGCAGGTCGAGGCGGAAGAGCCCAGCCGATGGCGGCGGGGTGGAGCCGCGCGGCGCATTGGCGGCCTCCAGCGCAGTCGTGCGGCGGCGCACGCCGGTCAGCTCGGCGACCTCTGCCGCGCCCTGCCGGATGATCTGGTACCGCGCCTCCGGAATGCGGATATCGCCCTGAATCTGGCCGCCGTCCGGGCCGTTGGTCAGGCGGATTTCGCCGGTGGCGGTGGCGCCGATCATATCGCTGCGCGCAAGCCGGGCGTTGTTCAGCCGGGCGGTCACATCCACCGGAAAGCCGCTGTTCGACGACAGACCAACAAAGCCCTGTGCCGTGACATTGCCTTCACCCGCCGTGGCGCGCAGGTCCTGAAGCTCGAACCGGTCGTTGGTGAACCGGCCGGTGATCCGCATGGCGGACAGGCGCGTGCCATAGGTTTCGTTTTCGTAGACAAGGTCGTTGGCGCGGACCAGGCCGGTGATACGCGGCGCGCCAAGCGTGCCGGAAAAGTCGGCGGCCAGACCGATCGGCCCGGACAGCTGCTGATCCGCGATGCCGCCCAGCGACCACAGCACCTCTGCCGGGCCGTTATACCGCACCCCTCCGGACAGCGGAGCTCCAGCTGTCAGCCCGGTGCGTGCTTGGACCCGGCCGATGGTCGCGCCGCCGCGCTGGATCAGCGCGCGCACGTCCGCCTGACCGGCATTCAGGTCGAGGATCGACTGGATATCGACCGGGCTGGACACTGTAGCGAGGCTGGACCGGGTGAAGTTGCTGATCGCGATGCGGGCATTGCCATTGGGGTTGCCGCCCGCGCCCTGATCGACGGCAAAGCTGCCCGTGGCCGTGCCGCCGATGCCGATGCCGGGGGCAAAGGCGTTGGCGATTTGCAGGTCGAGCCGGTCAAGCTGACCCTGAAGGCTGTAGCCATTTCCATAGCGGCCAGCGATCCGCACCGCCCCCTGATCCAGGGTGATGCGAGTGGGGAGCAGGCGATAGTCCTTGCCGCTGACGTCGATGCGGGCGGGTTCCTGTGTCCGGAAACCGACGCCGTTGCCCTTGCCCTTTAGCGCCACGGTCCACAGGCTGGGCGTCAGGTCGGCATTGGCGGCCAGTTCGAACGGCACGCCGGTCGTGCCGCGCGCCACCGCCTGAACCCTGCCGCGCCCGCCGCGATAATCGCCGCGCGCACGGGCGCGGGTGACGACATACTCGCCCTGGCGCAGATTGGCGACCTGAGCGTCGAAGGTGACGGCAGGGGCATCGTCGTACAGGATCACGCGGCCGGTCGCCAGCGCCTGACCGATGGTCAGGCCCATGTCGCCTGGGATGGCGGCGTTGGAGGCGCGGGCGTTGATGGCCGCCGTCTGGAACCGCCCCTGTCCGCCCAGGTCAGCGCGGCCGGTGACGCCGGACCCGGCAAAGTCGAGCACCCCGGCAAACGGCCCGGCGGGTGTCGCCGCAACCTGGCCGTTGAACGTGATCCCCGCGAACAGGCTGTCGCGGATCGTCGCGTTCAGGCGGGGGGTGGTGCGGATGACAAGGTTTGCGTTGAATGGCCCATAGTTGGTGCCGCCGGTGGCGGTGATCGCATAGGCATCGCCCTGGCCACGCACGCGCGCTTCCAAATTGGCAAGGCCGATGCCGACGCCCGGACGCGGTGCCCGCAGCAGCACGAGCGGCGCGGCCACTGTGCCCGATACCCGCGCGGACAGCGGGCCATATTGCGTGGAGACGGCATCCGCATCGATCAGCAGCGGCCCGGCGAAATCATAGCTGCCCCGCCCGCGCGTGATGCGGAATTGCGGGGCCGAGAGGCGCAGATTGTCGAACCGGACGATGTTTTCGGGCGTCAGCACGACATCGACCGCGGCCTTTGCATTGCCGCCCAGGAACGATGCGATCCCTTCGTTGAACAGGCGCTTTGTCCGGGTCACCAGCCGCCCGCGAATCCCGTAGCCGCCGCCGGGCGCAGTGTAGAGATCGGCGTTGGTTTCAAGATCGAAGATGCCGAACGAGGCGAGTTCGTAATTGTTCACCCGGCCCTGCAGCGCGCCGGTATAGCGGCCCGTCGCGACATCGGCGGCGATGATCGCGGTGGCGTTCACCCGGTCGGACCGGATGCGCAGATTGTCGGACAGGATCTGGGTGCCGTTGATGGCGATATCGCCGTTCAGCGCAACATTGGTCACCAGCCCACCAACCGCGGCATTGAGGCCCGCGATGCGCGCGGCGCGGGCATTGACCGGCACCAGGATGCGGTTGGCATCGATCCGTGCCTGCCCCTCTGCATAGAGCCGTTCGACCACCGTTTCGCCAAAGCCAAGGGCAGCGGCGGCGAGTTTGTAATCCACGGTCGGGGTGGCGAACGGGCCGTTCAGCGCCACGTCCAGCCGCACGGCATTGCCGTTCAGATTGTCCGCAATCGCGCCGGGCGTCAGCAGCTGCGCCTCGGCCCGCATGCCGTCGAACCGGCTGCGCGCCAGATCGATCAGGCCCTGGGTGGCGACGGCCATTGCATCGGATCGCAGGCGAAGCTGCGTTTCCAGCCGCCGGTCGCCCAGCAGCCGTGCATCCATCGCAATCTGCAGCCGCGGCGCGGTCAGCCGTTCGACGGGGCCGGTCAGATACAGACCCGGCCGCGCATCGCCGCGCACCCGGAACAGGCCATTGGCAGCATCCAGGGCAAGATTGGCGATCGACTGGCCGCCCAGCGTGCCGGCAAGCGTGCCGCGCCAGCGTTGCCAGCTGCCATCGCCGTCAAGCGTGGCGACCAGCGGCGCCTTCAGCCCGGCCAGCGAGCCGATCAGGCCATTGGCTGGCGCGTTGAGGCGCATGTCGACATCCAGCCGGTCGGCATCCGGAACGGCATCAAGGCGCAGGGCAACCCGGTCGCCGCCGGCAAGGCCGGGACCGTTCAGCGTGACGCCATCGGCCCGCACCTGAGCCCGGCGATCCGCGATATGCGCGTCACCGGCAAGGCGGGCGAGATAGCGGCGGCCCGCCACAGCCGGGGCCAGTTCGATCCGGTCGATGACCAGCCGGTTCACGTCGATGTCGATATCGGGCAACAGCGGCGCGTCGGGATCGGTCGGCGTTTCCTTTAGCTCCGGCAACCGGTCGACGCGGACCAGCGGGCTGGTCAGGCTGCGCACATCGACATGGTTGGACGCAAAGGCGAACGGCCGCCAATCGACGCGCAGTTCGGGCGAGGTGGCGAACACGCCCTTTTGATCGCTGGCCCGGACATCGCGCAGCACCATCGCGCCATAGATCGACCCGTCGATCCGCCCGACCTGGAGGTTCAGGCCGGATGCCAGCGTGTAGCCGCCGATTTGCCGGGCCAGAAACGCCCGGCCGGGACCGGTGTTGAGGCCAAGCACCAGCGCGCCGAGCAGCAGCACCAGACCGAGCAGCACGATCAGGATGATCCGCGCTATCCGTTGCCAGCGGGGGCGGCGGACGATCACGGGTTCATCGACGGGCGGTGCGCTGGCCATCAGAATGCCTGTCCGATCGAGATATAAAGAGCGATGCGCGATTCACCCGGCTGGCGGTTGATCGGCGTGGCGATGTCGACGCGCATCGGCCCAAAATTGGTATAGAAGCGCCCGCCAATGCCCGCGCCGAAACGCAGATCGCTCCCCTTGGGCAGGGTGCTGTCATACACCTGCCCCGCATCGACGAACGGCACGATGCCGAAATTGCCGAAGCGATAGCGCGCCTCCAGCGCGAATTCGTTGAGGCTGCGCCCGCCAAGCGGACGGAAGATCGTTGGCGAATCCTCTTCCTCTGGATCGGTCGGGTCGAAATCGGGATTGGGTTCAATCGTCCGGGGGCCAAGCTCCTGAAAGCCGAAGCCCCGCACCGACCCGCCGCCACCCGCATAATAGCGGCGCGAGGGGGCCAGATTATCGCGCGAAATGCCCGCAATCGATCCGGCGCGGGCGCGCCCTGCGATGACCAGATCGTCGGTGATCGGGTAATATCCCGTCACCTCGACCATCGAGCGCAGATAGGGGCGCGTGCTGCCCTGAACCGATGCCTCGGGGCTGAGGTTCAGCTTGACCCGGAAACCGCGCGTCGGATTGAGCAGGTCGTCTGACGCGTCATAGCCCAGGAACAGCGGCAGCGCGGCAATGCCATAGGTGCGCCGGATGCGTTCGTTGCGATCGAAACTGAACACATCCTCGTTCGTGCCGACCAGTTCCGCACCGAAATAATAGGTCCAGCGTTTCTGCCAGATCGGGGTCGAATCATAGCTGATCCGGGCCGACAGCGTGCCGGTGAACGCTTCGAACGCGTCGTAATTGGACCGGTTGGCGATGGCCGCGAGGCTGAAGGTGCGGTCGCGCTTGCCGGCATTGGACCGGCGGAACGTGACACCGGCGCCCTGTTCCTGCGTCCCGGCAACGGCGCTGACGATCAGCGCGCCCTCTGGCGGGAACAGGTTGCGATGAGTCCAGGTGCCCTCCACCCGGATACCCTGTCCCGTGCCATAACCGCCCTCGGCCGCCAGCGTGCGAGCAGGACCGGCATTCTGCCGGACGAGCAGATCGACCTGTTCGGTGCCGTCGGGGCCAGGCGTGCCGGTCCGCTGCGGTTCGACCGAGACGGTGGAGAACAGGCCCGTCGCGATCAGGGCGTCGCGCAGATCGTCGACGCGGCGGACATCGTACAGCTCGCCCGCCTTGAACCGGGGAAAAATGGCCAGATGATCGACGTCAAACGCCAGCTCGCCCTCGGTCTTCAGGCCGCCAAAGCTGCTGCGCGGGCCGGTATCGACGGGCAGGGTATAGTCGCCGGTAAAGTCGCGTTCGTCGAGCACGATGTCCCGCTGACCCACCTGGACAAACGGATAGCCCCGGCGCGGCAGTTGCAGGGCGACATTCGCCTCTGCCCCCTGAACCCGGTCGGCCTCGATCGGATCGCCGGATTTCAGCGGCAGCACGCTTTCCACCAGGCCTGGCGGGACGGTGGATTGGGCGCGGACGGCAATCGCGTCCAGCCGGTACTGCTTGCCCGGTGTGGCCGACACGGTGGCGCGCAGCCGCCCGGAATTGGCCGGATTTTGTTCGACGGTCGAAATCGCCGTGCCGTCATAATAGCCGCGTGAGCGCATCAGGCGGACGGCAAGCTGTTCATCCTCCCGCGCGCGGGCGGCCACCATCGTGGCGTTGGCGGCCTTGCCATCGCCTTCCTTCAACGCGGACAGATCGTTGAACAGGTCATTCAGGCCCAGCGCGTCCAGTCCCTCGACCACCGTGGTGTAGCGGATTTCGACAGTGCGCGGATCGGTTTCCGCCGCGACCTCGACCGGCGGGGTGACGTCGAACCCGTCGAGCGGCGGCAGCGGTTCGGCCAGCACGGGTTCGGCGGGCAGCGGTGCGGGAGCGGCAATATCGCCCGAAATGGCGGGTGTGGCGGGGTTGGCGGGCGGTGCCGGCTGTCCCTGATCCTGCGGCTTTGGCTGGTCCGCCGGCTTCCCCTCAAAGGCACTCATCGGTTCAAGCGGGGCGTTGGGATCGTTCGACAGGGCGGGCAACGCGTCTTCGAACTCCGCATCGGGGACGATCGGGGTGTCGGCATCGTTGTCCGGCGCTGGGCTGTCCGGCGCTGGGCTGTCCGGCGCTGGTTCAGGCGTCGGCGCTGGTGCTGGCGCAGGCATTGGCACGGTCTGTGCGGGCACGGTGCTGCCCGATTGCTGCGCATGGGCAGCCCAGGGCAGCATGGCCGCGCTGGCCAGCAACACGTGCCGAGCCGTTCGTCCGAACCTGATTGTCACTGCCCCTCACCATTCCAGGATCAAGGGCACACTTGCCCCCGATCAACGCTGCCCAACGCAGAAGGCCTCGTTTGGCTCCATCTGCTGGACAAAATCGGCAACATCTTCAAGGCTTAACCGCCGATATTCCTCGCAAGACGGGCAGATGCGGACGATCAGCCGGGGCTGCGCAGCTGTGCGACCTCGTCCCGTTCGGCCAGCGGGTTGCCGGGGTGATCGACCTGACCCACCGGGTCGATATGGATCAGCACCTCCATGCCCGGAAACTCGGCCTCGAGCGCGCGTTCCAGCGCCTCGACCACGTCATGGGCCGCAGCGACGGTCATGTGAGGGTCCATCCACATATGAAACTGGGCAAAGTCGCGGTTGCCGCTGGTGCGGATGCGCAGGTCGTGCAGCCCCTTCAGCTCCGGATGACGGCTGGCGACCTCGACAAAGCGGCGGCGCTTTTCCTCCGGCCATTCCTTGTCCATCAGCTGGCCGATCGCCTCGATCGAGGCGCGCCACGCGCCGAACAGCAGCCACAGCGCAATGCCGATGCCGAACACCGGGTCCGCGCCGCGCAGGCCAAGATACTGTTCCAGCACCAATGCCGCGATGACGGCGGCGTTGAGCAGCAGGTCGCTGGTATAATGCACCCGGTCCGTGCCGATGGCGAGCGATCCGGTGCGCGCGACGACATGCGCCTGATACCGGGTCAGCGCCAGCGTCGCGATGATCGCGATCACGCTGACCCCGATGCCATATTCGGCCTGGGCCACCGCCTGACCCGCGGAAAGATCGCCGATGGCGCGGCCAAGGATGCCGATGGCCGAAACGGTGATGACCGCCACCTGGAACAGCGCGGCCAGCGCCTCTGCCTTGCCATGGCCGAACCTGTGATCCTCGTCCGCCGGGCGGGCAGCGATCTGGACCCCGAACAGCGTGACAAGCGATGCGATCAGGTCGAGCGCGGAATCGGCCAGCGATCCGAGCATCGCGACAGAACCCGTCGCCCAGGCGGCATAGCCCTTGATCCCGCCCAGGAACAGGGCAGTACCGACACTGGCCAGCGCAGCCGACCGGGCGAGCCGCGCCGGATCGGTCACGGGAACAGCATCCCTTCGCGCCATCCATTGCCGTCGCGGGTGAACACGCGGCGTTCATGCAGCCGATAGTCGCGGTCCTGCCAGAATTCGATCCGTTCCGGGGTGACGCGATAGCCGCCCCAGTGCGGCGGGCGCGGCACGTCGGCGCCGTCGAACCGGGCCTCCGCCTCGGCCAGGCGCAGCTCGAACGTCGCGCGCGCCGTCAGCGGACGGGACTGGTCCGATGCCCATGCGCCAAGTTGCGAGGCGCGCGGCCGCGTGGCGAAATAGGCGTCCGATTCGGCATCGTCGATGATCGATACCGGCCCCTCGATCCGCACTTGTCGGCGCAGCGATTTCCAGTGGAACAGCAGCATGGCGCGGGGGTTGGCGGCCAGTTCCAGCCCCTTTCGGCTTTCCCGGTTGGTGTAAAAGACGAATCCGCGCGCATCATGCCCCTTCAGCAGCACCGTGCGCACGGCCGGGCGGCCATCCGCATCGGCCGTGGCCAGCGCCATGGCGTTGGGATCGTTGATCTCGCTTGCCTCGGCCTCGGCCATCCAGCTGTCGAACAGGGTGTGGGGGTCAGTGCTCATGCGCGCTCATTACGCCGGCGGGCCAAGGTTATCCACGGGGAAGTTCGCCATGTGGTTCCTGCGCGGTTGCGCGGGGGGATGCTTTGTGGTTGCACGGACAGCCATTCAGCGGGGGCGGTGCATGACGGGAACGGCATTTGGCTAGCCTGGCAACAGGGTTGACCGGCACCGCGGACGCCGCGGAGCAATGGATCCGCGATTATTGCGGCGACGGCAATGCCGGCGACATGCTGTGCGCTGCCGACGGGGCAGAGCGCGATGCCTGGCTGGCGATGCTGGACGAACTGGCGGGCGCGTCTGGCGGCAGGCTGGACGAGGTGCGCGAGCGGGCGCAGCGTCAGGCGGACGATATCGGCACGGGATACCGGATCCCCGGCGAAAGCGAGGAGCGGCCATGGCCCCTGTCGCCGGTGCCGCTGATGATCGGTTCGGCCGAATGGGCGGAAATCAGCGCGGGCGTGACCCAGCGGGCGACGCTGATGGAGGCGTTGATCGCCGATATCTATGGCCCGGGCGAGCTGGTCAGCCAGGGCGCGCTGCCCGCCGCGCTGGTCACCGGCAGCGCGCTGTTCCTGCGGCCGATGGTCGGGCTGACCCCGCCGGGGGGCAGGCACCTGCATTTCTATGCCGTCGATCTGGGCCGGGGTCCGGACGGGCAGTGGCGCGTGCTGGCCGATCATGTCCGCGCACCCACCGGCGCGGGCTATGCGCTGGAAAACCGGCTGGCGATCGGACGGGTGCTCGACGGGTTGCAGTTGCGGCTGAACATCCAGCGGCACGCGCCGTTCTTTACGGCGATGCGCGACGGCCTGGCCGCCAGTTGCCGCCGGGCGGAACCGCGCATCGGCCTGCTGACGCCCGGCCGCTACAATGCAAGCTATGCCGAACAGGCGCATCTGGCCCGGTATCTGGGCTTTTTGCTGGTCGAGGGTGCCGATCTGGCGGTGCGGGACGACAAGGTTTATGTCCGGACCGTCGCCGGGCTGAAGCGGATCGACGCGCTGTGGCGGCGGCTCGATCCGCGCCTGCTCGATCCGCTGGCGTTCGATTCCCATTCGGAAATCGGGGTGGCGGGGCTGGTTGATGCCATGGCGGCGGGCGATGTCGTGGTGGCCAATGCACCCGGTGTCGGCATGGTCGAGGCGCCGGCACTGGCCGCGTTCCTGCCCGCGCTGGCCGAGCGGCTGGTCGGCGCGCCGCTGCGCCTGCCCAATGTCGCAACCTGGTGGTGCGGGCAGCCAGCCGAGCGCGACCATGTGCTGGCCCATCTGGACCGGATGGAGCTGTCCCCTGCCTTTTCCGATCCGCCGCTGGGCCTGCCGGGCGGGCAGGCGCTGCTCGGGTGCGAGCTGGATGCAGCCGGGCGCGCGTCGGTCGAGGCGGATATGGCGCGGCGACCGCAGGATTATGTCGGGCGCGAAGTGGTGCGGCTGTGCACCATGCCGGTGGTGCAGGGCGACCGGATGGTGGCCCGCCCGTTCACGCTGCGCGTGTTCGCAGCGCGCGGGCCGGATGGGGAATGGGCCGTGCTGCCCGGCGGCTTTGCGCGGATCGCCGATCACCCGGACCCGCGTGCAGCGGTGATGGGCGAGGGCGTCTGGTCCGCCGATGTGTGCATCCACGGCCCCGACCCCGTCGATCCGGTCAGCCTGTTGCCCGCAAGCACGACCGTGCAGCTGCGGCGCAACCCCGGCACGCTGCCCAGCCGGGTGGCGGACAACATGTTCTGGCTGGGCCGGTATCTGGAACGGGGCGAGGCATTGCTGGCCGTGATCCGCGTCCTGCTGGGCCATTCGATCACCGCCGACACCGGCGCTGCGCTGTCCAGCGGCACAGTGCAGCACCTGATCAACCTGATCGTCGCTACCGGGGCGGCCAGCGAACCGGCCGGGCGGGGGCGCAGCGAACTGGCGGCGTTCGCCATGGCTGCGCTGGGCAATGACGGCCCGTTCAGCGTGGCGGGCATCAACCGCGCAATCGCCGGGATCGGCGCGATATCGCGGGACCGGTTGTCGGCGGACATGACGCGCCTGATCGATGCGCCGTTTCCCGAACGGGGCAGCGTGCTGGACCGGGCAGGCACGCTGCAGCGCCGCTATGCCGCGATCGCCGGCCTGTCCGCGGAGCATATGGCGCGGACCGATGCCTGGCGCTTTCTGGACCTGGGCCGCCGGATCGAGCGGGGGGCGGGGATGATCCAGAATGTCCGCGCCTTCATGGCGATGCACGCGACGGCCGACGACCTGTCCACGCTGCTCGACCTGGCCGACAGCCAGATCAGTTACCGCCAGCGTTACCTGACCGGCATTGCGCGCGTGCCGGTGATTGACCTGGTGCTGCTGGATCCGGGCAATCCGCGCAGCCTGGCCTATCAGGCGCAGGTGATCCGCGAGCATCTGACCCGGCTGCCCATGCTGGCCGATGACGGGATACAGGAGCCGCAACAGGCGTTGGCAGCGGAACTCACCGCGCTGGTCGACCTGACCCGCGCCGCCAGCATCGAGGAGGTGCAGCTGAACCGCCTGAACGCCATGCTGGCCGATCTGTCGGACGCCATCGCCCGCCGCTATTTCCTGCACGGGTCGGAGGCGCTGCGCGCGCCCGGCCTGACGCTCGCCTGATCGCGCGGGGACGGCGGCAATGATGCGCTATGCCATCCGGCACATCACCCGGTTCGATTATGCCGAGCCTGCTGGATTCGTCCGCTGCAACCTGCGGCTGAAGCCGATCCTGTGGTCGGGTCAGACGCTGGAGGCGCACACGCTGGCCATCGAGCCTGCCGGGCGGCTGGCCCCGGCCCGGGCACAGGCGGGGCTGGCCAATGTGCAGCGGCTGGTCGTGGAAAACACGACGCGCAGCCTGGTGATCGAAAGCAGCGCGCTGGTCACGCTGACCCGGCCGATCCCGATGCCGCAGCCGGGCGACCCGACCCTGGCCGAGGTGGCGGCGATGGCGCGCGCCAGCCGCGACATGGGCCCGGCCAGCCCGGCCAGTTACCAGTTTCCCTCGCCCCGTATCCCGCTGGACGCAGAGATCGGCGCATGGTGCGCGGCCGAGCTGGACCCCCGGCGCGGCGTGCTGGAGGCGGGCATGGCGCTGGCCCGGCGCATCCAGAGCGAGTTCCTGTTCGATCCCAGCGCGACATTGGTCGACACCCCGCCGATCGAGGCGTTCCACAAGCGGGGCGGGGTGTGCCAGGATTTCGCGCAGATCATGATTTCGGGGCTGAGGACGGCGGGGCTGCCGGCTGCATACGTCTCCGGTTATCTTCGCACCCTGCCGCCGCCGGGTCAGGAACGGCTGGTCGGGGCCGATGCCACCCATGCGTGGGTGATGCTGTGGGCAGGCCCCGCCATCGGATGGGTCGGCGTCGATCCGACCAATGGCATCTGGATGGCGGAGGATCATGTCGTCGTCGCCATCGGCCGCGATTACGGCGACATCGCGCCGATCGACGGCGTGGTGCTGGGCACCGGGGGTCAGACGATGCACGTATCGGTCGACGTGGCGCCGCTGGACTGACCGGCGCGCCGGGCGGGAATGGTGCCGTCCATCCGCCGGAATTGCGTCAGCGCCTGCTTTCCCCCACATAGGCGCCCGACAGGAGTAACGGACCCCAAATGGCAGCAGATCCCTATACCACTCTGGGCGTGGCACGCGGTGCGAGCGAGGCGGAGATCAAGTCCGCCTATCGCAAGCTGGCCAAGGAGCTGCACCCCGACCGCAATCGAGACAATCCGCGTGCGGCCGAACGCTTCGCCACGGTGACGCAGGCCTATGACCTGCTCAGCGACAAGGACAAGCGCGCCCGGTTCGACCGGGGAGAGATCGACGCGGACGGCAATCCGGCCATGCCGTTCGGTTTTGGCGGCGCGCGCGGGCCGGGCGGACAGGGCCGCCCCGGCGGGTTCGACTTTTCGGGCGACAGCGGGGATTTCACCGATATCTTCGAGGGGCTGTTCGGCGGCGGTGCAGGCGCGCGGGGCGGCGGTTTTGCCAGCGAGTTCGGCCGGCGGCCACAGCCAAAGGGCGGCAACATCCCCTATCGCCTGGCGGTATCGTTCGTGGATGCGGCCATGCTGGCCCCGCAGCGGATCACGCTGAACGATGGCAAGACCATCGACCTGAAACTGCCCGCCGGGGTGGAAACCGGCACGCAGATGCGGCTGGCGGGCAAGGGGCAGCCGGGACCGGGCGGGTCGGGCGACGCCATCGTCACCATCGAGGTTCAGTCGCACCGGTTCTTTACCCGCGACGGCGACGATGTGCGCATCGACCTGCCCATTGGCCTGGCCGAAGCGGTGCTGGGCGGCGAGGTGAAGGTGCCGACGGTGGACGGCAGCGTGATGCTGAAACTGCCCGCCGGGTCGACATCGGGCAAGGTGATGCGCCTGCGCGGCAAGGGGTTTCACAAGAAGGGCGGCGGCCGGGGGGATCAGCTGGTCACGCTGATGATCGACCTGCCGGTCGACGATGCCGCGTTGACCGCGTTCGCCCGCGACTGGCCCGGCGCTGCCACGCATGACCCGCGCAGTCGGCTCGGCCTTTGACCCCGCCGACTGGTGCGGAGCAAAGTGACGGGCAGCGGGTTATGACGAGCATGACTGAAGGCTCATCGCAATCACCCGAGGCACGTCGTGAACAGGGTGGGCTCCAGCAGCGGCTGGCCAATCTTGGTATCAGCCAGCGCGTGTTCGAAGTCGCCAAGCGCGTCGTGGCCGGCGTGTTTGCCGAAGGGTTCACCCATGCGGGCAATCTTGCCTATCTGAGCCTGGTCACGCTGTTCCCGTTCTTCATCGTCGCGGCCGCCATCGCCCGGCTGTTCGGCCGGACCGAAGACGGGCTGCGCACGGTCGAGGCGTTTTTGCGGACCATGCCGCCCGATGTGGCGTTGGTTCTGCAAAAGCCGATCCTGGACGTGCTGCAGGCCCGTTCGGGATCGCTGTTGTGGCTGGGCGCGATCGTCGGGCTGTGGACCACGGCCAGCTTTGTCGAGACGCTGCGCGCGATCCAGCGACAGGCCTATGGCGTCAAGATGAGCCGGCCGTTCTGGGAATATCGGCTGAGCGCGATCGGGATGATCTTTGCCTCGGTCATCCTGGCGATGACGGCATTCAGCTTTCAGGTGGCGCTGACCGGGGTGGAGGCGTTCATTACCCGCTTTCTGCCCTTTGCCACCGACATCCAGACGACGCTCAGCCTGTCGCGGTTCGTGCCGGGCATCGCGCTGTTCGCCGCGCTCTATATCCTGTTCTACGCCCTGACTCCCGGCGTTTATCGCCGGTCGAACAATCCGAAATGGCCGGGCGCTGCGCTGACCACCGGATGGTGGCTGGCGACGACCGCATTGCTGCCGATCATCCTGACCAATCTGGCCAATTACGACCTGACCTATGGCAGTCTGGCTGGGGTGATGATCGCCCTCATCTTCTTCTTCATCGTGGGGCTGGGCGTCGTTGTGGGTGCGCAACTGAACGCGGCGCTGGCAGAATCGCCCGAAACCGGTCTAGAGAGCGCGTCGAACAAGGACTTGGGCGCGGAAGGGAACGCATGACTGGATTGATGGCGGGCAAGCGCGGGCTCATCATGGGCCTGGCGAACGACAAGTCACTTGCCTGGGGCATTGCGAAACAGCTGGCCGAACATGGCGCCGAGCTGGCCTTTACCTATCCCAATGATTCGCTGGCCAAGCGTGTGGTTCCGCTGGCCGCCGAACTGGGATCGGATTTCTGCTTTCCGTGCGAGGTGTCCGACATGGCCAGCGTGGACGCGGCCTTTTCGACGCTGGCGGCCCGCTGGCCGACGATCGATTTCGTGGTCCACGCCATCGGGTTTTCGGACAAGAACGAGCTGCGCGGCCGCTACTACGAAACCAGCCTCGACAATTTCCTGATGACGATGAACATCAGCGTCTATTCCTTCACCGCCGTGGCGCGTCATGCCAAGGCGCTGATGCCGAATGGCGGCAGCCTGTTGACGCTGACCTATTACGGGTCGGAAAAGGTCGTGCCGCATTACAATGTCATGGGCATTGCCAAGTCGGCGCTGGATACCAGCGTCAAATACCTCGCCGTCGACCTCGGCCGCGACAATATCCGCGTCAACGCGATTTCGGCCGGGCCGATCAAGACGCTGGCGGCGAGCGGCATCGGCGATTTCCGCTATATCCTGAAGTGGAACGAGCTGAACGCGCCGCTGAAGCGGAACGTGACGATCGAGGATGTCGGCGGCGCCGGGCTGTATCTGCTCAGCGACCTGTCGGCCGGCGTGACGGGCGAGATCCATCATGTCGATGCCGGGTACAATGTCGTGGGCATGAAGGCCGAGGACGCGCCCGACATCGCATTGTCGTGACGGCACGATGACGCTGACCGTCCGTCCCGCAGGTGCCGGCGATGTCGCGGGCATCGACCGGTTGATGCGCCAGAATTTCGCCGCGCCGGCCGAGGCGGAGCTGCTGATGCGGCTGTGCCTGGATGGCGACATGGTGCTGGCGATGGTGGCGGCGGACGAGGCGGGCGGCACGCTGGCCGGGGCCGCGGTGTTCAGCCGGATGCACGTTGAGCTGGATGGCGATCCCGTTGCTGCGGTCGCGCTGGCACCGCTGGCCGTGCTGCCGGGTTATCGGCGGCAGGGCGTGGGTGAGGCACTGGTTTCCGCCGGGCTGGAACAGCTGTCCCGTGCCGGGCTCGGCCTGTGCTTCGTGCTGGGCGATCCGGCCTATTATGCGCGGTTCGGGTTCAAGGCCGAGACGGCAGCCGGGTTCGACAGCCCCTATGCCGGGGATCATTTCATGGCGGCGGTGCTGACGGGACGGCCGATGCCGCCCGGCGTGCGCGGCGTGGCGGCGCACGCCCCCGCCTTTGCGGCGCTGGGGGAGGACGCATGAGTTTCAACACGTTCGGGCGGGTGTTCCGCTTTACCACCTGGGGCGAAAGCCATGGCCCGGCGCTGGGCGCGGTCGTCGATGGCTGCCCCCCCGGCCTGGCGCTGAGCGAGGCGGACATCCAGCCGTTCCTGGACCAGCGCCGTCCCGGCCAGTCGCGCTTTACGACCCAGCGGCAGGAACCGGATCAGGTCCGCATCCTGTCCGGCGTGTTCGAAGGGCGGACGACCGGGACGCCGATCAGCCTGATGATCGAGAATGTCGACCAGCGGTCCAAGGATTATTCGGACGTAGCAAAGGCCTATCGCCCCGGCCATGCCGATTATGCCTATGACGCCAAATACGGCTTTCGCGACTATCGCGGCGGCGGGCGATCCTCGGCGCGGGAAACGGCGGCGCGAGTGGCGGCGGGCGGCGTCGCCCGGCTGGCGATCCCGGAGGTGACCATCACTGCCTGGGTCGAGGCGATCGGCGGCGATGCGATCGATTATGCCAATTTCGACGCGGCGGAAATCGGGAACAATCCCTTTTTCTGTCCCGATGCGGCGGCGGCGGCGCGCTGGGAGGCGCTGGTCGACGGGGCGCGCAAGAGCGGATCGTCGCTGGGCGCGGTCATTGCGTGCGAGGCGCGCGGCGTGCCCGCCGGATGGGGCGCGCCGCTTTATGCCAAGCTGGACAGCGAGCTGGCCGCCGCGATGATGAGCATCAATGCGGTGAAGGGCGTGGAGATCGGCGACGGCTTTGCCGCAGCGACCCTGACCGGCGAACAGAATGCCGATGCCATGCGGCCGGGCGAGGACGGGATGCCGCAATTCCTGGCCAACCACGCGGGCGGCATTGCGGGCGGCATTTCGACCGGTCAGCCGGTGCTGGTGCGGGTGGCGTTCAAGCCGACCAGTTCCATCCTGACCCCCGTCGAAACCGTAACGCGGGCGGGCGAGGCGACCGAGATCCTGACCAAGGGACGGCACGACCCGTGCGTCGGCATTCGCGGCGCACCAGTGGTGGCGGCGATGATGGCGCTGGTTCTGGCGGATCAGAAGCTGCTCCATCGCGCCCAGTGCGGTTGATCCGGGCAAGACGCTGAACGCCGGCCGGTCAAACGGCACGGCTGACCGAAAGCCGTGGCAATCCGGCGACGGGGCGATTGAACCATGGCGGGGATCGGCGGTTTTCCTTGGGTGTCCTACCCGAGGAGAGTAACCATGCTTACCAAGTTCATCACTGCCAGCGCCCTGATGCTTTCGGCCAGCGGCATTGCCGCAGCCCAGACGACGCCGGGCACGCAGACCACCCCGTCGGCCCCGACCGATACGCAGCAGACGCAGACCCCGTCGCCGGAGCAGATGCCGGACGCATCGACCGCGCCGACGACCAGCCCGACGCCGACGACCGAGCCACAGGATCCGAACGCAAAGACCAGCCCCGCGCCGGAATCGCAGACCGATGAAGTCAAGCCGACCGAAGAGAGCGAGCCGGCCACGCCCCAGGTCCGCTGACGCAGGCAAGATCCCGGATTGGAAAGGGCGCGGGCCATACCCGCGCCCTTTTTCGTGGCCGCGCGATCAGGCGGTGCGTTCCGGCACCTCTGCCGCGTCGGCGGCAATTGCGCTGTCGGGGGCCATCGCCTCCCACGGAAAGATGAACCAGTCCTTGGTCACTGCCCGGTCGATCATGCGGGCGCGGTAATCGACCTTTTGCGCGGAGCGGACATTGTCCAGCAGTGTGGCGAAACGGACCTGGCCCATCGCCGCGCCCTTGGCGGCCATGCGTTCGCGCAGCTTGCCGATGGTGCCGCCGGTATCGTTGATGTCGTCAAGGAACAGCAGCCGTTCGCCGGCCCGCGTCCGTTCGGCCAGCCGGTCGAGCGGGGCTTCCGAAAAATCGGCATTCTTGGACGAATAATCGACCGACAGCGTGGCCAGCCCCGTAGCGTGGCTGAGATAGACACCGGGAGCAAGGCCGCCCCGGCCGATCCCGATGATGAAATCCGGCTGCCAGTCGTCCGCCGCCAGTTCGGCCGCCAGCGCCCGGATCAGATCAGCAAAGGCGTCGTGCAGGATGGGCGTGAAAATCGGCATCAGGCGTGTTCCGCGACAAAGGCATCGACGGCGGCGACATGGCGGGCGATGCTGTCCGCATCAAGGAAGCTGCCGGTAAAGCTGTTGCGGGCCAGCGTCGCCAGATCGCCGTGCGACAGCCCGCGTGCCGCCGCGACCGCGCGGTAATTTTCGGCGACATAGCCGCCGAAATAGGCGGGATCGTCGCTGTTCACTGTCGCGCGCAGGCCCAGTTGCAGCATCCGGTCGATGGGATGGGCATCCAGCGACGGGACCACGCACAGCTTCAGGTTGGACAGCGGGCAGACCGTCAGCGTCATGCCCGTTTCGGCCAGCCGCCGGGTCAGCGCATCGTCCTCAAGACTGCGATTGCCATGGTCCAGCCGGTCGATGCGGAGCACATCCAGCGCCTGTTCGACATAATCGGGCGGCCCTTCCTCTCCGGCATGGGCGACCAGTTTCAGCCCGGCATCGCGGGCGCGGGCAAAGACGCGGGCGAACTTTTCCGGCGGATGGCCAAGCTCGGACGAATCCAGCCCGACGCCGGTGATCCGGTCCAGCCACGGTTCGGCCTGGGCCAGGGTGGCAAAGGCCGCATCCTCGTCCAGGTGACGCAGGAAACAGAGGATCAGTTTCGAGGTAAGGCCATGCCGTTCCTCTGCCGCTGCCATCCCGGCCAGCAGGCCCTGCATGACCGTGTCGAACGGGATGCCGCGGTCGGTGTGCGTCTGGGGATCAAAGAAAATCTCTGCATGGACGACGCCGTCCGCCGCCGCCCGGTCGAAATAGGCGATGGCGAGATCGCGGAAATCCTCTGCAGTGCGCAGCACGTTCGCGCCCTGATAATAGATATCCAGGAAATCCTGCAGCCGGCTGAACTGATATGCCGCGCGGATATCCTCCACTGTGGCGAAGGGGATGTCGACGCGGTTGCGCCTGGCCAGCGCCATCATCAGCTCCGGCTCCAGGCTCCCCTCGATATGCAGATGAAGCTCCGCCTTTGGCAGGCCGGTGATGAAGGAATCGGGAATGCTCATGCCCCGTTTTCGCGCGGGGCCATGGCGGGAGCAAGCCTAAAGCCCCTCCCCTTCAGGATAGGGAAGGGGCTTTTCCTTCCCTACTTCGCTGCCAGTTCGTTGGCGGCGTTGGCGAGCTGGATGAAGGCCGGGCCAAGGTTCACGACATATTCGTTTTCGCCCCAGAAGAACGGCCAGTCTTCCTTGTTTTCCGGAAAATCGGGCTTCAGCATCAGGATACCGGGCACCACGCCGCCTGCGATGAAGCTGAAATCGGCACGGTTGCTGCCATAGCTCACCTCCTTTGACCGGGTGCCGACGCCGGAGACGAGCGACAGATTGTGATAGGGATGCGTGCCCATCAGGAAATCCATCGAACGGAACACCGCGCTGCCGTCGACGATCCCGGGAAACGCCTTGTGCAGCGCATAGGCGGTCAGGCCATGACTGACGACCGCGCCGGAACCGGCCCAGCCCCCCTCTGTCACCGGTACGCCGAACGGATTGGCCTTTGCCAGTCCGGCATCTGCCGCCGACCATTCGCGCGCCGCCGTTTCCAGCTTGCCGCGATAGGCCGCATCCATCATCGGCAGCGCCTTTAACGCGGTCTGCCAGTCGACCATGTTCTTCGCCGCCAGTTCGTCCCACAGCCGGGCGACATGGGGGGCGTATTTCGCCCTGTCGCCGGTGGTCAGCATCAACTCGACCGCCGCGTCGAACATTTCTGCCTCAAGCGGGCCGCCGGTGGTGTTGCCGTGGCTGAAGGTGAAGGGCGGGTGGCGCTGTTCCTCGTCCCACACCTGGATGGCGAGCCTGCGCGCCTTTGCCGCCAGTGCGTCATCGACGCCGCCCAGCACGCGCGAAGCCGCCGCCATCGCTGCGGCCGATCCGTAATTCAGGGCCGATGATTTGCTGGTGAAGACCCAGCGGTCATCCGGCTTGCCGCTGCGCCCGCCCTTTTCCTCGCCAAATTTGAGCGACGGGTCATAGATCAGGCCATCGGTCTTGGCCGCCGCATCGCCCAGATGCGTATATTGCGCCACGTCCGGTTCGACCACGCCGTGCACGGCATAGCCGACGGCATCGTACATCGACACCAGATAGCGGGTGCCGTGCGCGACCTGTTGCACCACGTCCGGCTTGCCGTCGGGCACGTGCAGTTCGACGCGGCGGAGCGCATTGTCGATCCAGGTCGTATCGCGCGCCGGTTTCCAGGTTTCCCACGCGTTCACAAGGCCGCGAATGGCAGCATATTGCGTCTGGGTGCGGATGTCGAAATCGCCGGCGTCCAGCCAGCCGCCGACATTCAGGCCGGGGATATGCTCGCCGGGTTTGAACCGGGTGTCGGTGGTCGGTCCCTGACGATACAGGTCGATATGTTCGTGATTGACGGGCGCCTGTCGCGCATCGTCGCGGTGCGGATCGCTGTGCCACACGCGATACGCCTCGTTCACGAACATATGGTCCATCTGGACGTTCATGAACACGTCGTTGGTGGGGTGCCAGGCATCGGCGAACACGTCGGCGCCGATGCGGAACGTGGCGGTGCGCGTGCCGTCATAATCGATCTGATACAGGCCCGGCGCAGTCGTCGCGGTGAAATCGGCGGTCAGATACTGATACCGTTTGTATTTGCCCCATGCCCGGGTCGGGATGGTCGCCGCTGGCCGTTCGCCGGTTTCGGTGATGCGGATCAGCCGGGCGGTACCGGCGGGCCGGGCATTGGCGTCCAGTTCGATCACCGCGACCTTTTTCTGCGCCGGGGCATAGCCAAGCTGCGAATGGCCGATATTGGGCGGACGGGTCCAGCCGGGCACGCTCGTCGCCTCGACCGTCCAGTCGATGACCGCGCCGGTCTTGCCCGAGGGCAGGGCGCCGCGCACCACGAACCAGCCATTCTGGGCCATGTTACGACCGTCATGCAGGGTCAGCGGGCCGCTGGCCGACCGGATGGTCACGCGGCGGGCGTCGTCTTCTGGCGCCAGTACGAGGGTCGATCCAGTCGCAAAGGGCACGGTTTCCGCCCCCGGCCCGACCTCGCGGCCGGACGCGGCATTGCGCTCGCCGCCCGCGACCATCGCCGACTGGGGATAGACCGGCATGGTGCCGCCCCTGCCATCGGCCAGATAGCTGCGGTGGAAATAGGCCGAGGGCAGGAATTCCAGATTGAACCCGGCCTTGTCCGCCAGCGCGGGCGGCAGCGGCTGGTCCAGCACGACCTGAAGCCGCATCGCCTTGCCCGCAGGGGTGCCGATGATCCGGTATCGGAACTGATGCTCGGGATATTCCAGGATTGCCTCGATCGCGCCGGTGGTCCTGTCGACCTTTCGCTCGACAAGCCGTCCGATGGGATCCCATTGACCCGGCGTTGCGGACAGGCGGACGTCGCCATTGGTGGCGGTCCGGACGCCCTGCTGGATCAGTTCGACGCCCGAATGTTTGGCATCGGCAAACAGGCCGTCATACCAGTTTGAAAAGACCAGCCAGTTGACGCCGCGCGCCTCCAGATAGTCCTGATCGGACAGGTTCAACCGGGTTTCGTCCCGAGGCTTTTCGGTCTGATCCTGCGCCAGTGCCGGGATCGACACCCCCAGCATTGCGGCAGCCGCCACGGTCAACAGCTTGCGTGCCATCATCCTCTCCCTGTCCGAACTGCAGGGTCACGCCCTGCGTTTTGATAGCGCTATCAAAAGGGCGAGGGGAGGGGAAGGGCATTCAATCCCCTGATTGCGGAACAAGTCGCTATGGTCTGTCGCCAGCAAACCGGGTGTCGCCCACCCTCGTTCATCCTCAGCCTGTCGAAGGATGCTGCCCTGCGTTGTGATCGCCGGGATACGTCCTTCGACAAGCTCAGGACGAGCGAGGGCGGGGTGTCATGACTACCCTCCTAAACCATCGCCAATGCCTGATCGAAATCGGCGATCAGGTCGTCGGCATTTTCGACGCCGATCGAGATGCGAACCAGATTGTCGGTGATGTCCAGCGCGCGCTTGCGTTCGTCGGGCACCGACAAATGGGTCATCGCGGCAGGCGCGCTGGCCAGCGTTTCCGTGCCGCCCAGGCTGACCGCCAGCTTGGCGATGCGCAGGCTGTCGAGAAAGGCGAACGCCTCCCGCTCCCCGCCCTTCAGATAGAGCGAGAAGGTGGAGCCGGCACCGGTGCAGTGGCGGCGGTAAATGTCCGCCTGTGCATCGTCCTTCAGAAAACCCAGATAGCCGACCCGCTCCACCTTGGCATGATCGCGCAGGAACGCGCAGACCTTTGCCGCATTCTCGCCCGCCCGCGTCATGCGCAGTTCAAGCGTTTCCAGCGATCGCAGCAGCATCCATGCGGTATTCGGATCGCAGATCGTGCCGATCGTGTTCCGGATCGCGCGGATCATGTCCATGTGCCGTTTCGACCCCAGCACGCCGCCCGCCACCAGATCGCTGTGCCCGCCGGCATATTTGGTCAGCGAATAGACGACGAGGTCTGCGCCATGCCGCAGCGGTTGTTGCCACAGCGGTCCGAGGAACGTGTTGTCGATGGCGATGGGCGGGCGATCCTCACCCGTGCCGAACACCGCATCGCGGGCCGCAGACACCGCCTCGATATCCACAAGCACATTGGTGGGATTGGCGGGGCTTTCGAGGTAGATCAGCGGCACCCGGCCCTTTGCCTTGGCCTGTTCCAGCACGCCCTCGATCGTCGCGCGCGATGCGCCGGCGGGGAAATCCAGCCAGTGCACGCCGAACTTGCCCAGCAGGCGCGCGATCATCGTTTCGGTCGCCGCATAGAGCGGGCCGGAATGGACGATCACGTCGCCCGGCTGGACAAAGGTGAGGAACAGGGTGGCGATGGCGCTCATCCCCGAGGAGAAGGCGAGCGCGTCCTCCGCCTCTTCCCAGACGCCCAGCCGGTCCTCAAGGATTTCCTGATTGGGGCCGTTGAACCGGGAATAGACAAGGCCGTCTGCGCCGCCCGGACGTTTGCCCGTCACCCCTTCGAAATGCCGCTTGCCCGCCGCGGCGTTGGGAAAGACGAAGGTGGAGGTGGCAAAGATCGGCGGTTTCAGCGCCCCTTCGGACAGGGCGGGGTCGAAACCGTGCCCCATCATCAGCGTGGCGGGGCTGAGCTTTCGTCCGCCGATCGTTTCGATATTCGCTTTTGGCCTGCGGCGCGGGGTAACGCCGGTCAGATCGGCCTCGGTTTCGTTGGACATGAATACTCCTGATACGGATGACCGCCCGTCTGGTGCGGGCGCGATTGCATCAGGGTAGCGGATCAAACGGCCCCAAGGAACCGCCCGTCAGCACCGCCCGTGTTTGGCAGAGCTGCAGACTTGCTTCCTTCGCTCATCCTGAGCCTGTCGAAGGATGCAGCCCTGCGCCTCGCTGTTCGCGATACGTCCTTCGACAGGCTCAGGACGAGCGAGCTTGGGGTCCGTGCATGCTATAATGGTGGTCGGCGAAGGCCGATCAGGCTGATCTGGCGGCCATAGTCGGGTTCGCGGCGATGGGTGGCGCGGCGGAACGAGTAAAAGCGGTCGGTTTGCGGATAGGTATCCTCGCCCAGCATCGCGACGCGGCCGATGCCCGCGCTGGCCAGCCGATGCGCGACATACCCCTCCAGATCGAACTGGACATGCCCCTCCCGCCCATCGGCGAAAAAGCGTTCGTTGGCCGCGTCGTCGGCGCAAAACCGCTCGGCAAAGGCCAGGTCGACCTCATAGCTGGCGCGGGCGATGCACGGCCCGATGGCCGCGACGATGCGGTCGCGGCGGGCGCCCAATCGCTCCATCGCATCAAGCGTCCGGTCGGTGACGCCGCCAATCGCCCCTTTCCACCCGGCATGGGCCGCACCGACCACGCCCGCCTGTGCATCGGCGAACAGTACCGGGGCGCAATCAGCGGTCAGGATGCCGAGCAGCAGGCCCGGCGTGCGCGTGACCATCGCATCGGCGTGGGGGCGGGCATCATCGGCAATGGCGGCATTGACGATCACCGCCTCTGCCGAATGAACCTGATACAGGGTGACGAGCGTCGCGCCCGGCAGCACCGCATCCACCGCGCGGCGGCGATTTTCGGTCAGTTCCGGCGACAGTTCCGCCTGTCCGCGCCGCCCCATGTCCAGGCCGGCCATGACGCCGGTCGAAACGCCGCCCCGGCGACCCAGAAAGCCGTGCGCGACCCCGTCCAGCAGGGTGGAGCGGAGCACCTCGACGGGTTCGTCGGCGCTCATAGCGCCAGCCGCAGGACGATGTCGGCATCCTCGTGATTGCCGACCTTGAACACATAGGGGCCGACTTCCTCGAACCCGTAGCGGGCATAGAAGCGGCGGGCGCGGTAATTGTCGGTGAACACGGACAGATACAGGTCCTGTGCCGCCGTGCCGCGGGCGGTGTCGATCGCCCATTGCATCAGATCGGCGGCAAGCCCCGTGCCCTGCCAGGGTTTCAGTACATAAAGCTGGCGCAGTTCGATGGACGGGCCGCGCGCCTCGAACGGCAGGCTGGGCGGGCCAAGTTTGGCATAGGCGATAGCCCGCCCATCCGCCTGTCCCATGCGCACGCGATAGGCCGGGTCGGTCAGCTCGCCCAGCCAGCGTTCGGTGCTGTGCCCGGCCAGGAACAGCGCCAGATCGTCGGGATGATACAGATGACCAAAGGTTTCGGTGAACGAATCGCGGGCCAGTGCCGCCAGCGTTGTGGCATCGTCCCGCGTTGCGTCGCGCAGCTGAACGGTCATGCCAGCCCCGCCGGTTCGGGCCAGCCGGGTGCGGTGACGGCAATCACCTTGAACAGCGCGCCCATCTGATCCGGGGCGACGAGGCGCAGCCGGTCCGCCTCCACCTGTTCGATCCGGTCGGGCGCGGCATTGCCGAGCGCGGCGGCGCGCGGGCCGATGCCGAGCGCGGTCAGCCATGCGCCCTGTTCAACCGGGCCATAGGCCAGCGCATCCTCTGCCCGTGCCGCCTCGACCAGCGTGGCGAAATCGACATGGGCGGTCAGATCGCGGCTGCCCGGTTCCTCGAACGGATTGGCATATTGATGGCCCGACACCGCCTGAAGCGTGTCGGCAAGCGTGGGGCCGCCGTCATAACCATAGTCGATGACCAGCGCGATGCCGCCCTGTGCCACCAGCCGCTGGCTGAGCGCGCGCATCACCGCGACGCTGGCGGGCGAGGTTTCCAGGATCGACCCCGGCGGTGCATCGCGCAGGTCCGGCGGGATGATCTGATCGAACCCGGTCTTGCCCGGAATGGGCAGGAACAGCGTATCCTGACTGGCCACCAGCCGCTCGCGCCAGCCCTCTGCCGTCCGGATCAGCTGGCGGATGGGCAGGGCGTCGAAAAATTCGTTGGCGACGATCATCAGGGGCAGGTCGTCGGGCACCCCGACCAGATCGACGTGCCATTCCGCATGGGGCACGCGTTCCGCCTGGGCCGCGCGCAGGACAGGGCTGGTTTCGACAAAATGGACGGGCGGGGCAAGGCCGACGGTCGCCATCGCGCGCAGCGCATCGGCGGCCAGCGTGCCGCGACCCGGCCCCAGTTCGACATAGCGCACCTCTGGCCGACCCGCCCGGTCCCACGCATCGGTCAGCGCAAGCCCGACCAGTTCGCCGAACATCTGGCTCACCTCTGGCGCGGTGATGAAGTCGCCGCGTTCGCCCAGCGGATCGCGCGTGGCGTAATAATGGGCGTTGGCCGCGCCCATATACTGCGCGACCGGGATCGGCCCGGCCAGTGCGATGGCGCGGGCCAGCCGTTCGGGCAGATGATCCTGTTCGGCGATGTCCATGGGATCAGGCGACGCTCTGTGCACCCGCAACCGGCTCCACCCGCTGGCGCCGCCCCTTGGCCGTCAGGATCAGGTAGATGCCGCCGACGATCATGGGCAGCGTCAGCACCTGGCCCATGTGCAGCACATTTTCGAAGAAGGTGCCGGCAAACTGGCTGTCCGGTTCGCGGAAAAATTCGACGATGAACCGTGACAGGCCATAGCCGAGCAGGAAGATGCCGACCAGCTTGCCCGGTTCGTACCGCGCCCTGGTGCGCCAGAAGGCAAAGGCGAGGACCGCGAACAGCACCAGCCCCTCCAGCCCCGCCTCGTAAAGCTGGCTGGGATGACGGGGCGGGTCGATGCCGCCTGCAATCGTGCGCGGAAAGATGATCGCCCATGGGACATCGGTTGGTTTGCCCCACAATTCGCCGTTCACGAAATTGGCGATCCGGCCGAAGAACAGGCCGAAGGGGACGCAGCACGCGACATAATCATGCACGCGCAGCCAGTTCAACCCTTCCTTGCGGCTCATCCAGATCAGCGCAAGGCTGGTGCCGATTACCCCGCCATGGAACGACATTCCGCCGTCCCACAGCCGGAGCACGCGCACCGGATTGACCAGCATGTCGGGGGCATAGAACAGGATATAGCCGATACGGCCGCCCAGGATGATGCCCAGCGCGGCATAAAAGACCAGATCATCGGCATGGCGCCGCGCCATCGGCGACCCCGGCTGCGCGATCAGCCGCAGCAGATACCACCAGCCGACGATGATCCCGGCGATATAGGCAAGGGAGTACCAGCGGAGCTGAAAGAAACCGAGGTCAAGCGCGACCGGATGCAGCCCCAGTGTTTCGAACCGGAGATAGTCGGTGCTCTGGGCGAGCAGGGAAAGGATCACGGCAGGCTCCTGTTGGTTGCGCGTTCCATAAAGGGGGCAGGCGCAAAACCCAAGCGCGAGTGCCCGCCGCGCGCGATCTTTCCGATTTCGCATGGGCTCCCGGGCGCTGGCGCTTCCGCCCGGCGGCGGTTAGAGCGGGGCGGATGGCACGCAAGGCGCAGCAACGGGGACCCGCGATCGACCGGCGGACGCTGATGATCGGCGGGGGCGCGGGCATCGGGCTGTTGCTGGCATGGAGCGTGTGGCCGCGCCGCTATCCCGATGCGATGGCCGCTGCCGAAAACGAGGTCCAGCTGGCCGGATGGGTCAAGGTCGGCCGCGATCATCAGGTGACGATCGGGATGCCGCAGGGCGAATTCGGCCAGGGCATCTGGACCGGCCTGTCGATGGTGCTGGCCGACGAGATCGGCGCCGACTGGCGCTATGTCGGGGTCGAGCCGGTGGCGGACGGGCCGAAATCGGCCAATGCCATGGCCGCCGATGCCGTGTTCGGCGACGGGCTGGCCGGCGTGCCCGGCGCGGTGCGGGATGAATGGCTGCGCCGCATCGGCCTGACCCTGACCGCGGGATCCACATCGGTGCGGCGGTTCGAGGCGGAGTTTCGCGCCGCCGGTGCCGCCGCCCGATGCCTGTTGCAGATGGCGGCGGCGGACCGCTGGGGGGTCGACTGGCGGCAGTGCACCGCCATCGGGGGTACCGTCCGCCATGGCGACAAGACGCTGCGGTTCGGCGAGATTGCCGAGGCTGCGGCGGGGTTTGACCCGCCCGATCCCGCCCCGCTGCGCGACGATACGGACGGGCGGCTGATCGGCCAGCCGCTGCCGCGCCTGGAAATGCCGGCAAAGATGGACGGATCGGCGAATTTCGCCGGCGATATCCGCCTGCCGGGCATGGTCCATGCCTCGGTCCGGGGTGGGCCGGTGGGGGACACCGAACTGATCGGTGCCCGGCAAAAGGCCGCGCGGGCGATGCCCGGCGTCATCGACCTGTTCACCTATGCCGACTGGGTCGCTGTTGTCGGGACAAGCTGGTGGGCGGCGGAACGGGCGCTGGACGTGCTGGCCCCCCGGTTTCGCACCGACAGCGGCATCGTCAATTCCGACAGCATCGACGCCGCGCTGGATGCCGCGCTGGAGGGGTCGGGCGAGCGTATCGTGTCGCGCGGCGACCTGTCGGCCAGTTTTCGCGGCGCGCGGATCATCACCGGCAGCTATCGTGCCGGCCTAGTCGTCCATACGCCGCTGGAACCGGCCAGTGCGACCGCAGCGTGGCAGGACGGCCGGCTGACGCTGTGGATCGCGACGCAGGCGCCGTCGCTGGCGCGCGAGGCGGCAGCCGCTGCCATCGGGATCGATCCGATGGCGGTCATCCTGCACCCGATGCAGGGCGGGGGCGGGTGCGGCGCCAAGCTGGAGACGCGCGTCGCGGCGCAGGCGGCGATCCTGGCCCGGCGGCTGGAAAAGCCGGTGCAGCTCACCTGGTCGCGGGCCGAACAGAGCGTGCAGGACCGGTTCCGTCCGCCCGCCGCCGCGCGCATGGCGGCTCGGCTAGATGCCAATGGCTCGATCACCGGCTGGGCCGCGCGGATTGCCGCACCGTCGACGGGGCGGGAAATGGCGGGCCGGCTGATGCGGCCCTATCTGGCCCGCGCGGCCGGATCGGTCATGCCGACGGGCATTGGCGACCGCGCGGCAGTGGCGGGGGCGGAAACCCCCTATGGCATCGCCAATCTGGCCGTGGATCATCACCCGGCGGACATCGGCGTGCCCACCGGATACTGGCGGTCGGGCGCACACAGCTATACCGCGTTCTTCACCGAATGTTTCGTCGACGAGCTGGCGCGGCTGGCCCAGACGGAGCCGCTTTCCTATCGCATCGCGATGCTTGGCGGATCGCCGCGCCTTGCCCGCTGCCTGACCACCATCGCCTCGCTCGGCGAATGGCAGGGGGCGGAACCCGGCAGCGGGCAGGGCATTGCCGCACACAGCTTTGCCGGGTCGCACATCGCCGTGCTGGCCGAGGCGCGGATGGAGGGCGCGCGCGTCCGCGTCGACCGGCTGGTCGCCGCCGTGGATTGCGGGCGGGTGATCCATCCCGACCTGGTGCAGCAGCAGATCGAGGGCGGAATGCTGGCCGGAATGGCCGCCGCCATCGCCGGTGGCACCGGATTTACGGAAAACCTTGCGGATGTGCGCGGATTTGCCCAGATGCGTCTGCCGATGCTGTCCGAATGTCCGGATATCACTGTGGAGATCCTTCGCAGCGATGCCGAACCGGGCGGCATTTCCGAATTGGGGGTGCCGGCAGTCGCCCCCGCCATCGCCAATGCGCTCGCAACACTGGGAGGGGACCGGTTGCGGACGCATCCGTTCAGGACAGCAGACGAATGACGCTCCCTCCCGATCATCCGCCCGTCGTGCCGCCCAGGATCGGCGTCCTGGTCGTCAATCTGGGCACGCCGGATGCACCCGACACCGCATCGGTCAGGCGCTATCTGCGCCAGTTCCTGTCCGACCCGCGCGTGATCGAAATTCCGCAACTGCTGTGGCAGCCGATCCTGCGCGGCATCATCCTGAACGTGCGGCCGCGCAAGTCCGCCCATGCCTATCAGCAGGTATGGACCGATGACGGGTCGCCGCTGGCCGCGATTACCCGCGCCCAGGCGAATGCGCTGAAAGGCCGGTTCGGGCCGGGCGTGACGGTCGATTACGCGATGCGATACGGCAAGCCCGCGATTGGCGACCGGCTGCGCGCGATGAAGGATGCCGGGTGTGACCGCATCCTGATCGCGCCGCTCTACCCGCAATATTGCGCGGCGACGACGGCGACGGCGAATGACGAGGCGTTTCGCGAGCTCGGCCGGATGCGGTGGCAGCCGGCGCTGCGCACCCTGCCGCCCTATCACGACGATCCCGTCTATATCGCCGCACTGAAGGACAGCCTGACCGAGGGGCTGGCCGGGCTGGATTTCGAACCCGATGCCATCGTCGCTAGCTTTCACGGGATGCCCAAGCGGACGCTGATGCTGGGCGACCCCTATCACTGTCAGTGCCAGAAGACCGCGCGCCTGTTGTCGGAGGCGATGGGCAGGCCGCTGACCGTTGCGTTCCAGTCGCGATTCGGGCCGGCAGAATGGCTTGGCCCGCCAACGGACAAGACGCTGGAAGAATTGCCGGGCAAGGGCGCGAAGAAGGTCGTCGTTTTTGCCCCCGGCTTTTCCGCCGACTGTCTGGAAACGCTGGAGGAAGTCGCGATGCAGGGGCGCGAATCGTTCATCGAGGCAGGCGGCACCCATTTTGCCTATCTGCCGTGCCTGAACGACAGCGCGATCGGCATGGCGATGCTGGAACGGCTGATCGGTCGCGAGCTTGAAGGCTGGGTGCGACCGGCTTAACCCTGTCGGGCGACAACAAGGAGAGGATCACATGGCACGAGTGGCAATCGTTACTGGCGGCACCCGCGGGATCGGCGAGGCGATCAGCCTGGCGCTGAAGGAGCAGGGGATCACCGTTGCCGCGAATTATGCCGGCAATGACGAACGCGCACGCGCCTTTACCGAGCGGACCGGCATCCAGGCGTTCAAATGGGATGTCGCCGATCACGAAGCCACGACGGCCGGGGTCAAGGTGGTCGAGGATGCGCTTGGCCCCGTCGATATCGTCGTCAACAATGCCGGCATCACGCGGGACGGCACGCTGCTGAAGATGACGTATCAGGCGTGGAAGGAAGTGATCGACACCAATCTTGGCGGCTGTTTCAACATGGCCAAGGCGACCTTTCCCGGGATGCGCGATCGCAAATGGGGCCGGATCGTCAATATCGGGTCGATCAACGGCCAGGCCGGGCAATATGGCCAGGTGAACTATGCCGCCGCCAAATCGGGCATCCACGGCTTTACCAAGGCGCTGGCGCAGGAAGGGGCGAAGTTCGGCGTGACGGTGAATGCCATCGCCCCGGGCTATATCGACACCGACATGGTCGCAGCCGTCCCCGCCGAGGTTCTGGAAAAGATCGTGGCCAAAATCCCGGTCGGCCGTCTGGGCCAGGCGACGGAAATCGCGCGCGGCGTTGCGTTCCTGTGTTCCGACGAGGCAGGGTTCGTCACCGGATCGACCCTGTCGATCAACGGCGGTCAGCATATGTATTGAGGCTTTGCCGGGATGGGCGGCCGACCGGCTGAATGCCGGTCGGCCGCGATCCTCGCTACGCTACCGGAGGACAAATCGGATTTGGCGGCCGCGATACGCAACAAGCGGCCATCCGGTATGCAACGCCATCGCGGATTGCCGCTGATCGGTTCCTGAACACCCAATTCATCTGGCGTTCATCCCGGGGAGCATCGTCCGGCGGGGGCGCAGCGGCATCGACTTTGTCAGTGTGCAGTGCCGCATGAATGGGTATGGGGGAGCGTGCGCATCCCCGTTCCCATCGTCCTTGCCGCCATGCTGTTCGTGACGCCCGGCTATGCCGGACTGGACAAGCTGCCCCTGTACGGGCCGGACCCGCAGGTGACGTTCACCGAGGTGGCGCTGTACCCGGATCAGCCGGAGCGGCGCGATCTTGGCCCGCTCACCTATCTGGGCGGCATGGCGATGGCCAGTTTCGATCCCGCCTTTGGCGGTTTTTCCGCCATGACGACCGACGGGCGCAACTTTCTGCTGCTGAGCGACGGCGGCAACTGGATGCGGTTTTCGATGCCGGTGTTCGGCCGTCCGGGCAAGCCGGCCTTTGGCGACCTGACCGACGGGCCGGGCGGTGGCTGGTTGAAGGAAGACCGCGATACCGAGGCGATGACCGCCGATCCGGCAACCGGCCGGATCTGGGTCGCGTATGAACGCAAGAATGCCATCTGGCGCTATGTCCCCGGACCGGGGCCGGTCCGTTCCGATGCGCATGTCCGGCCAAAGGCAATGCGCCGATGGGAGCTGAACCGCGGGGCTGAGGCGATGGTCCGCTTTGCGGATGGCCGGTTCCTGGTGCTGGGCGAAGATCCGATCTGGGGCGTGCCGGACCATTTTCCGGCGTTCCTGTTTGCCCGCGATCCGACCCAGCCCGGCGTAAAGGCCGTTCCGCTGCGCTATCGGACAGAGGACCGGTACCGCGTCACCGACGCGGCGGAGCTGCCGGACGGCAACCTGATCGTGGTGCTGCGGCGGTTCGACATGCCCTATCGCTGGCGCGTCAGGCTGGGCATCATCGACCGCGCGACCATCGTGCCGGACGGGACTGCTCCGGTTCGCACCATTGCCGAGTTCGGCGAGGGTACGCGCGTCGAGAATTACGAGGCGCTGGCGGTCACGCGGGAGGGGAAGGACGTGATCCTGTGGATCGCATCCGACGACAATCAGTCGATCCTGCAGCAGAGCCTGTTGATGAAGTTTCGCCTGCACATGCGAAAGGCCGGCGCGGAATGACCCGCCCGGCCTGTTGCATGGATCGTGGCCGGACACGCTGAACGCATCCGGCGGATCGAAAGGATCAGGCGCTCGCCTTGCCAGCCAGCTTGCGGGCCACATCGCGCTTCAGGCGGCGGGCACGCAGCGACAGCGAATCGTCGCCGGTCTTCAGCAGCCAGTTGTCCAGGCCGCCATTATGTTCGACCGAACGCAGACCATGGGTCGACACGCGCAGACGCACCGAACGCTCCAGCGCGTCGGAGATCAGCGTGACGTTCTGCAGGTTCGGCAGGAACGTGCGCTTGGTCTTGTTGTTGGCGTGGGAAACATTGTGGCCCACCTGCCGGCCCTTGCCGGTCAGCTCGCAAATGCGCGACATGATGTTCAATCCTGATTTCGGGGTTGCCCGGAAAGTCGGTGCCGCTACTGGAAAAGCGCCGGGGCGTCAACCGCTGGCTTGCACCCGGCCATGACGCGCCGCATAGCAGCGCCATGTTTCCCCTGCCATCCCCGATGCTTGCCGCAATCGAGGCGGCGCGCGCCGCAGCGGCGGTCGGGGAGGTGCCGGTTGGGGCCGTGATCGTCCGGGACGGACAGGTGATCGCGACCGCCGCCAATGCCCCGCGCCGGATGCACGATCCCACGGCGCACGCCGAAATCCTGGCGATTCGCGAGGCTGCGCGCGTGCTGGGCCGGGATCGGCTGGAGGATTGCGACCTGTGGGTGACGCTGGAACCGTGCGCGATGTGCGCTGGCGCCATCGCCCATGCCCGCATCGCCCGGCTGTATTTCGGGGCATCGGATGAAAAGGGCGGCGCCGTGGATCATGGCCCGCGATTTTTTGCGCAGCCGACCTGTCACCACCGGCCGGATGTCTATGGCGGGATTGGCGCGGATGCGGCGGGCGCGCTGCTGCGCGATTTTTTCGGGCAGCGCCGCTAGGCCGCACCGATTCGGCGCATCGCTGCGGCACGAAACGGAAAAGGGCGAGGCATCGCTGCCCCGCCCTTTCGCGTAACGCCAGTCCGGTAAGGGATCAGCGGGCCAGTTCGTTCTGGCTGATCGGCACGACCTTGATTTCGACGCGGCGGTTTTCCGCGCGGCCGGCCTCGGTCGTGTTGTCGGCCACGGGCTGCGTTTCGCCGAAGCCGCGGGTGCCCATGCGGGCGCGGGCCACGCCGCGGGTCGACAGATAATCGGCAACCGCGTCGGCGCGCCGCTGCGACAGGGTCAGGTTATAGCTGTCGCTGCCGGTCGAATCGGTGTGGCCATACACATCGACATAGGTCTGGTTGTAATCGGCCAGCACCTGCGCGACCTGATCCAGCGTGGTGCGGAACTGCGGCTGGATGCTGGCGCTGTCGGTGGCAAAGGTGATGCCCGACGGCATGTTGAGCAGCAGGTCGTCGCCCTGGCGCGTCACCTCGATATCGGTGCCGGCCGTGCGCTGGCGCAGCTCGCGCTCCTGCCGGTCCATGTAATTGCCGATGCCTGCACCGGCGATGCCGCCAATGCCCGCGCCGATGATCTTGGCCGTGCGATCGTTGCGGCCGCCGACGATGTCGCCCAGCAGATAGCCGCCCAGCGCGCCGCCCAGGCCGCCGATCGCGGTCTTGGAAATCCGCTTTTCGCCGGTCACCGGATCGGTGACGCAGGCGCTGGTCACCGCCATCGCGGCAACGGCACCGGCCATCATGATCTTTTGTGCAGTCTTCATCTGTGTTCCTCCGTTTTACGTCTTTGCCCCATCTGGACGCCGGGGGCGTTCATTCCACCCTACAACCGCAAAAATTGCCAGTTGTTCCGCAAGCGCATCGGACTGTTTCGCTGAACCCATTGTGAAGCGGGGGGCGTTCCGGCTAAGGCGTCATCACGCAGATGGAACCGCTTCCCCCATTTCCCTGGCTCGACGTCGTCATCATCCTGGCGCTGGTGGCGCTGAACGGCGTGTTCGCCATGTCGGAACTGGCGATCGTGTCGGCACGTCGCGCCCGGCTGGACGGACTGGCCAAGGGGGGTAGCAGGGGCGCGGTCGCCGCGATCGAGCTGTCCGAAAATCCCGGCAAGTTCCTGTCGACCGTTCAGATCGGCATCACCCTGATCGGCATTGTTGCCGGTGCCTATTCGGGCGCCAGCCTGGGCGGGCCGGTGGCGAAGCGGATCGAGATGCTGGGCCTCGATGCCGAACTGGCGCAGACGCTGGGGTTCAGCGTGGTGATCGGCATCACCACATACGCATCGCTGATCGTGGGCGAACTGGTGCCCAAGCAGTTTGCGCTGCGTTCACCCGAACGGATCGCGATCTGGGTCGCGCTGCCCATGCGCTGGCTGGCGGTGGCAACGGCGCCAATCGTGTGGCTGCTGGATGCGTCCAGCGTGCTGGTCTTTCGCCTGATTGGCCTGGATCGCGAATCGGAAAACCGGGTGACGGCAGAGGAGCTGCACCTGATCGTGTCGGAAGCGACCAAGTCCGGCGTGATCGAGGAGCATGAACGCTCCATCATCTCCGGCGTCGTGCGCCTGGCCGACCGGCCGGTGCGCGAGGTGATGACCCCGCGCACCGAAGTGGACTGGCTGGACGCCGGGCTGGACGAGGCGGCGCTGCGCGAGCGGCTGCGCGAAACGCCGCACACCCGGTTGCCGGTGGCGGACGGATCGATCGACAGCGTGCTGGGCGTCGTGCAGGCGCGCGACATCGTGGCAGCGATGGTCGCGGGCGAGCCGCTGAACCTGCGTGCGCTGATGCGGCAGGCGGCGGTGCTGCCGGATCAGCTGGATGCGATGGACGCGCTGGAGATGCTGCGCCGTGCGGATGTGCCGGTGGGGTTCGTCCATGACGAATATGGGCATTTCGAAGGGATCGTGACCCCGGCCAACCTGCTGGCCGCGATCGCGGGCGAATTTGCGTCGGATGCAGAGCCGGGCGAGGGCGCGATGATCGTCGAGCGCGAGGACGGATCGCTGCTGGTCGCGGGACAGGCGCCGGCCGACCTGTTGGCCGACCGCATCGGCATCGACCTGCCCGAAGATCGCGATTTCGCCACCGTGGCGGGACTGGCGCTGGCAGTGCTGAAGCACCTGCCGGACGAGGGCGAAGTGTTCCGCGAACAGGGCTGGCGGTTCGAGATCGTCGATCTGGACGGACGCAAGATCGACAAGCTGCTGGTCAGTCGGGTCGCGCGCGACTGAACCCCTGCACGGCGACCAGACGGTTTGTCGCAGCGGTGAAGCGTTGAGCCATCCCTCTGGCTGGGACAGTTTTGCGACAGACAGGCGTTATCCCCGGACCGAGAGGATAAGGGATAGCGCCGATGGCCAGTCTTCAGATTGCCGAAAACCGATTTGGGCTGGGCGCCCGGCCCGACCGGTCGGACGGCGGCGATGCCCGGCATTGGCTGATCCGTCAGCTTGACCGGTTCGAGCCGCGTCCTGCCGTGCTGGCATCAGTGCCGGGCAGCGAGGCGGTTGCGCGCTCCGTGATCGACTATCGCCAACAGCTGATGGGAGAGGGCGTGCAGCCGGGCAGGGCCCGCAATCAGAATGGCGATCAGCCGCCTCAGCCGCCCGGCGGACAGGGATCTCCCCAGGACCAGCGCCGCGCACGCCGCCGGATGATGCGGCAGGGCGCGAATGCCCCCATGGCCGGCCCGATGTCGGAAATGGACGGGCGTGATCCTGCGATGCCGGACATGGCCGGGCAGGCGATGGCTGGGCTGGGCATGGACAGCATGGCCGCGATACCGCCGGGACAGCAGAACCCGATGGGCGGTCTGGAACAGCGGGTGCAGCAGTTTGTTCGGGAGCGGGGGCGTGAACTTTATGCTGTCGCTGTTGCCGCGCGCGTTCAGGCTGCCGTGGCCACGGATACGCCCTTCGTCGAGCGGCTGGTTCATTTCTGGTCCAATCATTTCGCGGTTTCCACCGACAAGCCGGCGGTCTTTGGCCTGGCCGGGCCGATGGAGTTCGAGGCGATCCGTCCGCACGTGATGGGCACGTTCCGCGACATGTTGCGCGCATCGACGCGGCATCCGGCGATGCTGATGTTTCTGGATCAGGCGCAGTCGGTCGGCCCGGACAGCGTGCTGGGCCAGCGGGCGCGGCGGCGGCAGCTGGGCCTCAATGAAAATCTGGCGCGCGAGATTCTGGAGCTGCACACGCTGGGCGTGAAGGGCGGGTATAGCCAGAACGACGTGACCGAATTCGCTCGCGCGCTGACCGGATGGACGGCGGCGGGATTCGGCCGGGGCCAGATCGCCCGGCGGCTGGCGGGACAGGCCGATGCCAGTGACGGCGCGTTCCAGTTCGTGCCGCAGATGCATCAGCCGGGCGCGCGCACCATTCTGGGCCGGACCTATCCCGATGGCGGGGAGGAGCAGGCGCTGGCGGTGCTGGACGTGCTGGCCGTCCATCTGATGACCGCGCGGCATATCGCCACCAAGCTGACCCGGCATTTCGCAGGCGACACGCCGCCACCCGCCATGGTCGCGCGGCTGGAAAAGGCGTTTCTGGCATCCGATGGCGATTTGCCGACGCTGTACCGCGCGATCATCGATTCGCCGGAGGCATGGGTGCCCGAACCGGTGAAGTTCCGCACGCCATGGGAATGGAACATCGCCGCCCTGCGCGCGCTGGATGTCGAGGAGGCCCCACGGTTTGCGACGGTCGGCCTGCTGGGCCAGCTGGGCCAGCCGGTGTGGCGACCCGGATCGCCCGCCGGGTTCGATGACATCGCCGCCAGCTGGGCCGCGCCGGATGCCGTGATGCGCCGGGTCGAGGCGGCGGAGCGGCTGGCGATGCGGATGGGCCGGGCGGCCGATGCCCGCGCGCTGGCCCCGAAACTGTTCCCCGACACGCTGGGCACGGCCACCAGCCAGGCGATTGCCCGCGCCGAGGATGGCACCCAGGCGCTGGCGCTGCTGCTCGCCTCCCCCGAAATGATGCGGAGATAGACGATGACGCTTTCCCGTCGCGCCCTGCTGGCCGCCGCCGGACCGGCCACCCTGCTGACCTTTGCCGCGCCCGGCATGGTGATGGCCGCGCCCGCCACCGACCGGCGGTTCGTGTTCATCATCCAGCGCGGTGCCGCCGATTCGCTGGGCATCCTGGCCCCCACCGGCGACCCGGCATTCGCTGCGGCGCGCGGCGTGCTGGCCGAGGATTTCGCCAGCGCCCCGACCCTGGGCGGGCTGTTCGCGCTGCATCCGGCGCTGGCCGAGACATCCGCCCTGTATGGCAAGGGCGAGGCGTTGTTCGCCCATGCCGTCGCCTCTCCCTATCGCGAGCGGTCGCATTTCGATGGTCAGAACGTGCTGGAGACGGGCGGGGCCGCTGCCTATGCGGTGAAGGATGGCTGGCTGAACCGGCTGCTCACCCTGTTGCCGCGCACCGATGCAAAGGCGATTGCCATCGCCGCCACCGTCCCCGTCGCGCTGCGCGGGCCGGTGGAGGTCGCATCCTATGCCCCGTCGAACCTGCCCGACGCGTCGGACGACCTGCTGGCGCGGGTCGGCGCGCTGTATGAAAGCGATGCGCAACTGCACGCCCTGTGGCAGCAGGCGAATGCCACGCGGATGCTGGCCGGCGATCTGGCCGCAGAGGCGGGGCGCAATGCCGCCGCGACCGGGGCGCTGGCCGCCCGGATGCTGGCCGCGCCAGCGGGCGAACGGGTCGCGATGATCGAAACCGGCGGATGGGATACCCATGCCGGCCAGCGCGGCCGCCTGACCGGGCAGCTGCGCGGGCTGGATGCGATGATCGGCGCGCTGCGTACCGGCCTAGGCGAACACTGGGCCAGCACGCTGGTGCTGGTTGCGACCGAGTTTGGCCGGACGGTCAAGGTCAATGGCACGCAGGGGACCGATCACGGCACGGGCGCGATGGCGATGCTGATCGGCGGCGCGGTGAAGGGCGGGCGGATCGTTGCCGACTGGCCCGGCCTTGCTCCTGCCAAGCTGCTGGAGCAGCGGGACCTGCGCCCCACGCTGGGGCTGGACGCGCTGATCGCCAGCGCGGTGGCCCAGCATTTCGCGCTGGACCGGGAACGGGTGGCCGCGACGCTGTTCCCGTCCTTGCCGCGCAGCGCCGATGTGCAGGGGCTGATCCGCGCCTAGGGGAGCCGCCGCCAGCGATAGATGCCGCCATCGGCCATCAGGGCAAGATACAGGTCGCCGTCGCGCACGACATAGGACCGGACATTGCCAAGGTCGCGGGCGAGCAGCATGTCCCAGCTGCCGGGTGGGCACATTGCCCGTGTGGTTGCGCCGCGCATGATCGTCAGCGATGACCCGTTGGTGCGCCACTGGCCCGTGCCCCGATTGCAATCGAGCTGCATCGCCAGCGAGCCATCGGCTTGAAAGGTCAGGGCATATCGCTCCGGCGCGGCGGGCCGGATCGTGCCGATGCGATCGTTCGGCGACTGGAATTCGACCAGTTGCCAACGCGTGTTGCCGAGCGGGGGCTGGCTCATCTCGTTCTCCTTGCCCAGCGGGCCGGGCGCATTCGGCATTGGCTGGCACGCGGCCAGCATCAGTGCGGCAACCGCGATCGAATGGGTCGGACGCATGGCGGCTCTCCTGCCAGGACGGGAATCGCCCCGCCGGTTCGGACAGGATCACAGATAGACGGCCGGGACCCGGCGGCAAGCACTGCCATGCGCGCCCAAACCACAGCTGTTTTGACGCGGCGCAGCATCGCCCCTAGATCGCGGGGGTGGAACCCGCCGTCGCCCCTGCCGAACCATTGTGCCGCAAGGGGCTGACCCAGGCGTTCGGCGCCTATGCCCTGTGGGGGCTGTTGCCGCTTTACTTCGCGTTTCTGGCCCATGTGACCGCGTGGGAAGTGGTCGCCATGCGCATCCTGGGGTCGGTCGTGCTGCTGGGCGCGATCATCCTGATGCTTGGCCGGTGGGAAAAGCTGCGGTCCGTGCTGACCAATGGGCGGACGATCGCCATGCTGATGGCCAGCGCGGCGCTGATTTCGGTCAACTGGCTGGTCTATATCTGGGCGGTTCAGCATCATCAGGTGCTGGCCGCCAGCCTGGGCTATTTCCTCAATCCGCTGGTCAACGTCCTGTTGGGCGTGACCTTGCTTGGCGAGCGGCTGAACCGGGTGCAGGGCGCGGCGATCGCGCTGGCTGCCGCGGGGGTGGCGGTGCTGGCCAGCGGTGCGGGCGCTGCGCTGTGGATCAGCCTGGCGCTTGCCTTTTCCTTCGGATTTTATGGCCTGGTGCGAAAGCTTGCCCCCGTTGAATCGCTGGAGGGGCTGGGCATCGAAACCGCGATCCTGACGCCCTTTGCCGCGGGCTGGATGCTCTGGCAGGCAGGCCATGGCGGCGTTGCGCTGGGCAGCGATGCGACGACGACCACGTTGTTGCTCACGGCGGGCGCGATCACTGCGGTGCCGCTGCTGCTGTTTGCCGCCGCTGCCCGCCGACTGCCGCTGACCGTGCTTGGCCTGATCCAGTATCTGGCCCCGACGATGCAGTTCGTGCTGGCGATCAGCGTGTTCGGAGAGGTGATGACGACGGCGCACCTGATCTGCTTTTCGCTGATCTGGGCGGGCCTGGTCCTGTTCGCCGGCAACAGCTGGATCGGCAGCCGACGACGCGCGGTCGTTGCGGGCTGACGCCCGCGCCCGCTGCCCCCCTTTGCCCTTGATCCGCGCTTGGTCTAAGCGCCGCGCTGATCCAACCGCTTGGAAACTGCAATGTCGCTTTATGTCCGTTTCGCCGCCCATCTGAACGCCGCGCTGGATGCGCTAGAGGCCGATGGCGTGCTGCCCGCCGGGCTGGAGCGCCGGTCGATCACGGTCGAGCCGCCCCGCGACGCCAGCCATGGCGATCTGGCGACCAACGCCGCGATGGTGCTGGCCAAGCCCGCCGGCACCAATCCGCGTGTGCTGGCCGAAGCGATTGCCGGCAAGCTGAATGCGCTGGATACGGTTGCGGCGGTTTCGGTCGCCGGGCCGGGTTTCATCAACCTGACCCTGATCGACGATGTGTGGCGCGGCGAGATGACCGACATTGCCGGGCAGGGCGACGGTTATGGCCGGTCGACCAGCGGACAGGGCGTCACCGTCAACATCGAATATGTCTCTGCCAACCCCACCGGGCCGATGCACATGGGCCATTGCCGGGGCGCGGTGGTCGGCGATGCGCTGGCGTCGCTCTTGGAATTTGCCGGGCACCAGGTGATCCGCGAATATTATGTCAACGATGCGGGCGGGCAGGTCGACGTGCTCGCCCGGTCGGCGCATCTGCGCTATCGCGAGGCGCTGGGCGAGACGATCGAGATCCCCGAGGGGCTGTATCCGGGCGATTATCTGAAGCCCGTGGGCGCTGAACTGGCGGCGGAATATGGCGACCGGTTCGTCGGCGCGGAAGAGGGCGAATGGCTGGCGCTGTTCCGCACCCGCGCCGTCGCGGCGATGCTGGTGATGATCCGGGCCGATCTGGCGCTGCTCGGCATCCATCACGACCTGTTTTCGTCCGAGGCGGAATTGCAGGCGGCGGGCAAGCCCGAAGAGGCCGAGGCATGGCTGCGCGAGCGCGACCTTGTCTATGACGGTGTGCTGGAAGCGCCGAAGGGCGAGACGCCCGAGGATTGGGAGCCCGTCGAGCTGCCCCTGTTCCGCGCGACCAGGTTTGGCGACGATCAGGACCGGCCGATCAAGAAATCGAACGGCAGCTGGACCTATTTCGGGGCCGACATGGCCTATCACTTCCAGAAGGCGCAATCGGCCGATCAGCTGATCGACATCTGGGGCGCGGACCATGCCGGCACGGTCAAGCGCATCCAGGCCGCCGTCGCCGCGCTGACCGAGGGCAAGACGCGGTTCGACGTGAAGCTGGTGCAGATGGTGCGCCTGCTGCGCGGCGGCGAACCAGTGAAGATGTCGAAGCGGGCGGGCAATTTCGTGACCCTGGCCGATGTCGTGCGCGAAGTGGGCAAGGATGTCGTCCGCTTTACCATGCTGACCCGCAAGGCGGACGCGCAGATGGACTTTGATTTCGCCAAGGTGGTCGAGGCGTCGAAGGACAATCCGGTGTTCTACGTCAACTATGCCCATGCCCGGGTTCATTCGATGAAACGGCGCGCGGCAGAGGCGGGAATCGCCGACGGACCGGCCGATCTGTCCCTGCTTGGGACGGACGAGCTGTCGCTGGTCAAGCTGGCGGCGCAGTTCCCGCGGGTGGTAGAGGGGGCTGCCGCGGCACGCGAACCGCACCGGATCGCGTTTTATCTGTATGATCTGGCAGCGGAATTTCATTCGCTGTACAATGCGGGCAATGATGATCCCGCCCGCCGCTTCGTCATTGCCGACCGTCCCGACCTGACACGGGCGCGGCTGGCGCTGGGCGATGCCATCGGGCAAGTAATTCGAAACGGTCTGTCGATTATGGGTGTCGCGGCCGTGACGGAGATGGGGTGATGACCGACAGACGCATTGACGGGTTCGAGGACGGCGAAAAGCTGCCCTGGCTGGAAAGTGCGCAGGATTTCGACGAGGCGCGATCCGGCTGGTCGCGCATCGGCCTGTTGGTCGTTGCCGGCATCGTGCTGCTGGCCGCGCTCGGCTTTGCCTATTCGATGATGTCGCGCCCGTCCGGCGGCGACGGGGACGGATCGCTGATTGCGGCTCCGCAGGGCGATTACAAGGTCAAGCCGACCGATCCGGGCGGCATGAAGATGGCGGGCGAGGGCGACAGCGTCTATGCCGCGACCGAAGGGGCCGTCACCAATGCCTCGGTCGATCTGTCCCGGACGATGGAAACTCCGGTTGCGGGCAAGGTGGTGCCCAGTGCGCCCGCGCCCAAGGCAGCCGGCGCGCCCAAGGTGGCCGCGCCCGTTCCGGAAAAGGCAAAGCCCCTGCTGCCGAGCACGGCCGCCCCGGCCGCAGCGAGCAGCGGTGGCGGCGGATCGGTCGTCCAGCTTGGCGCCTATCCGACCAGCGTGGCCGCCGATCAGGCATGGTCCGCGCTCAGCCGCCGCTTTCCCTGGCTGGCCCCGCTGGGCAAGTCGGTGCAGTCGGCCGAGGTGAATGGCCGGTCGGTCAGCCGCCTGCGCGTCAATGCGGGCAGCGCGATGCAGGCGCGCGAGCTGTGCCAGCGGCTGAAGGTCGCGGGCGAAAGCTGTTTCGTCGCGGCGGATTGAGCGGGGCGGTTTCCCAAGCCATCCGCTTGAGCTAGGCGAAGGGCATGAAGCCCGTCATCTATGGCCTGTCCGGCCCAGCGATCACCCCCGACGAACGCGCATTTTTCAGTGAGGCCGATCCCGTCGGGTACATCCTGTTCCGCCGGAACGTGGTGGACCGTGCGCAGCTGCGCGCGCTGACCGATTCGCTGCGCGACCTGTCGGGGCGGGACGACCTGCCGATCCTGATCGATCAGGAGGGCGGCCGGGTGGCGCGGATGGGGCCGCCGGAATGGCCCGCCTTTCCCGCCGGTCCCCGGTTCGATGCGCTGTACGACATCGCCCCCGCCACCGCCATCGAGGCCGCGCGGATCAACGCGCAGGCGATCGGCGCGATGCTGGCCGAGGTCGGCATCACCGTCGATTGCCTGCCGCTGCTGGATGTCTGTCATCCCGACACCACGCCCGCCATTGCCGAGCGCGCCTATGGCCATGATCCGATGCGCGTGGCGGCGATGGGCCGCGCGGTGCTGGACGGGCTGGCGCGCGCCGGGGTGGTCGGGGTGGTGAAGCATATGCCGGGCCATGGCCGCGCCCGGGTGGACAGTCATTACGACATGCCGACGGTGGACGCGGACGAAGCGGCGCTGGAACAGGATCTGCAGCCGTTCCGCGCACTGGCCGATGCGCCGATGGGCATGACGTCGCACATTCTGTTCAAGACATGGGATGCAGAACGGCCAGCCACGCTGTCGCCGGTCGTCATCGGGGATGTGATCCGCAGGCGGATCGGCTTTGACGGCCTGTTGATGACGGACGATATCGACATGAAGGCCCTGTCCGGCACGGCGGGACAGAAGGCGGCGGGCGCCATTGCGGCCGGATGCGACGTGGTTCTGGATTGCTGGGCGCGGATGGCGGAGATGGAGGATATCGCCGCCAGCATCGGCGATGCCCCGCAGGTGACGCTGGACCGACTGGACCGGGCGATGCGCCAGCGCCGGTCCGGGACACAGCCCGACGATTTTGCAACACTGATCGGGAAACGTGACGCGTTGCTTTCAATTGCATGAACAACCCTTGCCGCGTTGCAAGACGCTGCTAGGGTTCGGACGCGGCGTGATTCGCAGCGCGCCGCCCGCCGGATCCCCGGCGCGAAAGAGGAACCCACGATAAACCTCGCCACCGCGTGACAGCCCGTACAGGGCGCCTCGGACAGGCAGGATCGGAGAGACCTGGTTTTCACCCTTTTGAAAGGGCGTCCCATGTCACGCGGGTTATTTGTTCGGATTGGTTCGGCGCGCCTCGCACACGGGGTGCGTGCATGACTGCTGACCTGCTGATCACCATTCTGGCCATGCTGGCCGCTGGCCTGCTCGCCGGGTTTGCCGCGGGCATTTTCGGCATCGGCGGCGGCTTCGTCGTCGTGCCGGCGCTGTTCCTGGTGCTGCCGCTGTTGGGCACGGCACCGAACGAGATCGCGCATGTCGCCATCGGCACGTCGCTGGCCACCATCGTCGTCACCTCCATCCGGTCGGTCCAGGCGCACGCCAAGCGCGGCGCGGTGGATTTCGACATGCTGAAAAGCTGGGCGCCGTGGATCGTGCTTGGCGTTGGCGCGGGGGTCGTGCTGGCGGCCCGGGTGCCGGGCGGCGGCCTGGCCATCATCTTTGGCGGCGGCATGATGATCATGGCCGTCCATTTCCTGTTCCCGATGTTTGCCGGGCGTCAGGTGGCGCAGGCGCTGCCCGGCGGCGCGGCAAAGGTGGGGATTGCCGGCGGCCTTGGCGCCTTTTCCTCGCTGCTCGGCATCGGCGGCGGCACCATTGCGATCATCGTGATGACGTTGTGCGGCAAGTCGATCCACCGTGCGATCGCGACCGCATCCGGCATCGGGTTCATCATCGCGTTGCCCGGCGTGATCGGGTTTTCGATCATCGGCTGGAACATGCCCGGCCTGCCCTTTGGCTCGCTGGGTTATGTCAACCTGCCCGCGGCGGCGGCGATCACCGCCACGTCGATCTTTTCCGCGCCATGGGGGGCCGCGGCCGCCCATCGCCTTAGCCCCGAGATGCTGCGCCGCATCTTTGGCCTGTATCTGGTGTTTGTCGGCGCAATCATGATCCGCAACGGAATGCACGTGCTGTGAACAGCATGGCTGATCGAGGAGTTCAGACGATGACGATGACCTTGTCCCGGCGGTCGCTGATCCGCGCCGCCTCCGCTGCCCCGCTGATCGCGGCGGCCGGCAATTCCACCTCTGTCTTTGCCGCCAGCGCCGCCGAACCGCCGCTATTCGGGCCGGGCGATGGCGTGGCGCTGCTGTCGCGCAACGAAAACCCCTATGGTCCCGCGCCCAGCGCGCTGAAGGCGATGTACGACTGGTCGTCCAAGGGATGCTATTATGCCGAGGGGGGTGCCCAACGGCTGACCGCGATGATCGCGGAAAAGTTTGCCGTCACCCCGGACATGGTGTTGCTGGGCAGCGGATCGACCGAGGTGCTGTCGGCCACCGCGCTGGCATGGAAGGACAAGGGGTCGATTCTGGCCCCCGAACTGTTCTGGGACACGACGGTCGGCTATGCCGAGCGCAAGGGCGCAAAGGTGATCCGCGTGCCCCTGACCGCGATGCTGGACACCGATCTGGATGCCATGGCCGCCGCGATGACGCCGGACGTCAAGATGGTCCATATCTGCAACCCCAACAATCCGACGGGCGTGCTGATCGACAATGCCAAGCTGCGCGCGTTCATCGCCAAGGTATCGCCCCAGGCGACGGTCCTGGTGGACGAGGCGTATAACGAACTGCTCGATTTCCCGGAGCAGAACAGCGTCGTCGACCTGGTGAAAAAGGGCGAGAACGTCATCGTCGTTCGCACCTTTTCCAAGATCTATGGCCTGGCCGGGCTGCGCATCGGCTATGCCATCGCATCGCCCAAGGTGGTTCAGGAAGTGCGCGGTTATGAAATGAGCATGGGCGGCAATACCGCCGGACTGGCCGCCGCCATCGCATCGTTCAACGACACGGCCTTCACCACCTATTCCAAGGCAAAGGTGACCGAGGGCCGCCAGATGATCGAGGCCGCGGTGAAGAAGGCCGGGCTGACCGCCCTGCCGTCGCAGACCAATTTCGTGTTCGTGAAGGTGCCCGACGCCAATAAGCTGCGCACCGCGATGGCCGACCGCCAGATCATGATCCGCGGCGCCTATGGCAAATGGACCGAATGGTCGCGGGTCAGTTGCGGCAAGATCGAAGATGTGGAACGCTATGCCTCTGCCCTGCCGCAGATCATGCAGGCGTAAGGGCGATACGTCCCCATTTGAGCGGGGGGCGTTGGAGGGGACGGGTCGGGCGTGGGGGCGCCCGGCCCGTTTCCGTTTCCGGTTGCGGCGAACGGTGTGCCCCGGCCCCATGCGGCGGAATTGCAAAAGCCGGGGATGACAAATCGCCCATCCCCTGCTGATATGACGGGATGGGCGAGGGGGAAGCCGATACGCTGACCGTGGACGTGGACGGGTGGGAAGGGCCGCTCGACCTGTTGCTGGCGCTTGCCCGGACGCAGAAGGTCGATCTGCGCCAGATTTCGATCCTGGCGCTGGTCGATCAGTATCTGGCCTTTATCGCCGAGGCGCGCGCGCTGAAGCTGGAGGTTGCGGCCGATTACCTGGTGATGGCGGCCTGGCTCGCCTATCTGAAATCCGGCCTGTTGCTGCCGCGCGATCCCGATGTGGAGCCCAGTCCCGAAGAACTTGCGCTGCGCCTGACGTTACGGCTGGAGCGGCTGAACGCGATGCGGGAGGCGGGCGCCCGGCTGATGGCGCGCGACCGTCTGGGCCGCGACGTGTTCGCACGCGGCGCGCCGGAGGGGCTGCGCACCGTGCGCCATGCGGTGTGGCAGGCGGAAATCTATGACCTGATCGCTGCCTATGGCCGGGTCAGCGCGCGCAGCCGCCCGGTGCTGCATGTGGTTGCCCGCCGCCCGGTGATGACGCTGGAAACTGCGCTGGAGCGGGTGTCCGCGCTGGTCGGGGCGCGGATCGACTGGGCAACGCTGGACAGTTTCCTGCCCGAAGCGGTCGATGCGGGGTATCGCCGGTCGGCGCTTGCATCCAGCTTTGTCGCCGCGCTTGAGCTGGCGCGGCAGGGGCGGGTGGCGCTGCGCCAGCAATCGCCGTTCGCCCCGCTGTACGTCAGGGCTGCCGATGCAGCCGGATGAGCCCGTGGCCGACGAGGCGAAGCGCGCGGTGGAGGCGGTGCTGTTTGCGTCATCCGCGCCGATGACGATTGCGGAGATCGCGGCCCATGTCGGGCCGGACACCGATGTGCGCGGCGCGATCGACCGGCTGACTGGCGATTATGCCGGGCGGGGCGTCGTGCTGGTCCGGCGCGGCGACCGGTGGCATTTCGAGACGGCGGGCGACCTGGCCCATTTCCTGCGCCGCGACCGGGAAGAGCCGCGCAAGCTGAGCCGGGCGGGTATCGAGACGCTGGCCATCATCGCCTATCACGAGCCGGTGACCCGCGCGGAGATCGAGGCGATTCGCGGCGTTCAGATCAGCAAGGGAACGATCGACGTGCTGATGCAGGCCGGATGGATCCGCCCCGCCGGCCGGCGAGAGGTGCCGGGCCGGCCGCTGACCTATGCCACGACGCCGGCGTTTCTGACGCATTTCGGCCTGTCCAGCCGCCGCGACTTGCCCGGTATCGACGATTTGCGGGCCGCAGGACTGCTCGATCCGGTCGATCTCGCCTTTGAGCAGCTTGAGGTGGAAAAGCCCGACGAAGACGCCTAGATGCAAGGGGCGGATTCGAGGAGATTTTCCGATGGGTGGTATGAGCCTGATGCACTGGCTGGTCGTTGCCGTGCTGGTCATCCTGTTGTTTGGCGGCAGCCGCTTTTCCAACATGATGGGCGACGTTGCCAAGGGCATCAAGAATTTCAAGAAGGGCATGGCCGAGGACGACAGCAAGCCGGACGCAGAGCCGACCCGGATCGAGGGACAACGGGTTGACCCGACCCTGGACCGCGACGCCGACCGCGCCCGCGACGCACGCTGATTTCTCGCTGACCGGGACGACGAACGCCATGCGCTGGACGATCGGCGGATTGCGCTGCCATGTTTGACGTCGCACCGACGGAATTGATGCTGGTGGCGATCGTTGCGCTGCTGGTGATCGGCCCCAAGGATCTGCCAAAGGCGATGCGGTTCGTCGGCCAGTGGGTCGGCAAGGCGCGTGCGGTGACGCGGCAGTTCCGTGCCGGTTTCGACAACATGGTGCGCGAGGCCGAGCTGGCCGAGATGGAAAAGAAATGGGCAGAGGAAAATGCCCGGATCATGCGGGAATTTCCGTCCGTCGACGCATTGCCCGCCCCCCATCGGCCGGAAGCCGACGGGACGGCCACGGCAGCGGCCGCGCCGGTTGTCGACCCCTATGCCGATGCGCCTGCATTGCAGACGCCCCGGCCCGATATCGTCGATAGCACGCCGGACGCAGGCGACCCGGCATCAACCGATCAACCGGCCCCCGCCGTTCCGCCCGTACCGGATGCCCCCCGCCCGTGAACGAGATTGACGATAGCCAGGCACCGCTGCTCGACCATCTGATCGAGCTTCGCCGACGCCTGCTGTTCAGCGTGATCGCGCTGGTGATCTTCTTTTTCATCGGCTTCACCTTTGCCAAGCCGATTTTTGGCGTCCTGGTTCAGCCGCTGGCCGATGCGGGGCAGAACAAGCTGATCTATACCCAGATTTTCGAGGCGTTCCTGGTGAAGGTGAAGGTGGCATTCTTTGCCGCGCTGATGCTGTCCTTTCCGGTGATCGCCAACCAGTTGTGGCAATTCGTCGCTCCCGGCCTGTACCGGCGGGAGAAGAAGGCGCTGCTGCCCTTTTTGCTGGCGACGCCGGTGCTGTTCACCATGGGGGCCTGCCTCGCCTATTTCATCGCCATTCCGGTCGCGCTCACCTTTCTGCTGGGCATGGAGGGCGATCTGGGCGGCGGGGTGACGCAGGAGGCGCTGCCATCCGTCGGCAACTACCTTGATTTCGTGATGCAGTTCCTGTTCGCCTTTGGCCTGGCGTTCCTGCTGCCGGTGCTGCTGATGCTGCTGGAGGCGGCGGGCCTGATCACGCGGGCGCAGCTGAAAAGCGCGCGGCGTTATGCGATCGTCGGAGCGTTTGCGATCTCGGCCGTGCTGACCCCCCCGGATGTGGGATCGCAGCTGTTGCTGGCCGTGCCGCTGGTCATTCTGTACGAGCTGGCGATCATCGGCATCTGGTTCACCGAGAAGCGCCGCAAGCGCGAGGATACTGCGGTAGAGGGCTGAAGCCGCCCCAGTTCACGCAACAAGCCGACAAAAAAATGGGGCCGTGGTTTCCCACGACCCCAGCTTGGGACCGACTGCACTCAGAAACGATTATTTCGCGCCGCTCGCGGTGTCCGCAACGGTGTCACCGACCGACTCGACGTCGCGGCCGACGCCTTCGACGGTGTTGCACGCGCTGACCAACAGGGTTCCGGCCATCAGGGCCATTGCGACGACTTTACGCATGATCATGCTCCATTCTTAACTCGCCCGATCAGAATGCTTTGAGCCGGATATGGTTCCATGCCGGTCCGGCGGGGCGAGAAACGCAGATTTTCCTGTAAAAACGCCCAGAAATGAATGAACCCGGATGCGCCGCCGGGGGGGGAGGGTCGGGCACATCCGGGTTCTGTTCTTGGACAGCGAGAGCGGGGGGCGTTGATCGCTATCCGAAGGTTATAACGGTGCGGGTCGTTTCGGGTTCCATCCCCCGAAACATTTTTTATCCGTTCATCCGGCGACGGGCGGCGATGGCGATTTCATAGGCGCCGACCAGCGGATCGTGGTGCAGCGTCGCGCGAAGCTGCCGCGACAGGCCAGTCATCACGCGGCCATAGCGACTGTCATACAGCTCGCGGAACTCGGCGTTGTCGACCAAACCATTGGAACTGACGCGCAGAATGGCCAGGCCCTCCTGTTCCTCATCCGGATTGATCGAGATGGTGATGGCGGGCGCGCGGGTGGCCTGCATTGCCAGTTCGATCAGCTCGGTAATCAGGAATGCGACGGCGACGGCAACATCCTGCGATACCAGCAGCGGGGCGATGTCGATGCCGATGGTCATCCGCGATGCGGTTTCCGGTGCCGTGGCGCGCAGGTTCGACGCCAGTTCGCCGATCACCGAGCGCAGTTCCAGCCCCTGATTATCCTCAAGTTCCGCAAAATGATGGCGATGGACCACTGCCAGGGCATCCACTCGCCGCTGGATCAGGGCATAGGCCTCCAGCGCCGCGGGGACGGGGGCGGCGCGCGAATGGAAATTGATCAGGCTGGCGATCACCTGAAGATTGTTCTTTACCCGGTGATGCACTTCGCGGGTCAGTTTCGTCTGGCGCGACAGGCCGTCGGCCAGATCCGTCTGGTGCTGCTGAACGGTGCGCGAGATATCGGCAAAGGTGCTGCCAAGATCGGCCAGTTCCTGCGACGAAATCGTGCCGAACTGCGCCGCATCGATGACGTCGCCCGGCCGATAGGCGCGCACCCCGGCATGAACCAGGCGCAGCGGACGGATCAGCAGCCGGTCGACGACGAACCAGCCGATGATTGCCGCCGCGGCCCACATCAAGAGCGGCAGCAACAGGGCGATCAGCAGGGCAGAGGTGACGGCCGGCCCGCGCATCTGCAATTCAAGCCGCAAGCCGTCCAGGCCCAGCTGCGCGCGGACGCGGTCGACCCGGTCCAGCCATCCGCTGCGGGGCAGCGGCTCCAGCTGAAGGGTCTTGTCCTCATGGATCAGCGTGGTCCCGAACGCGGAGAGAAATCCCTGCGGCCGGGCCGAGGCGGCGACCATTGGGCGCGGATAGAGCGCGACGGCCCGGACGCCATTCATGCCGCTGGCCAACAGCATCAACCCATTGTCGGTCAGCCTGACCTCCGGTCCGCTGACCATGGGATCGGGCGCCCCAATGCCCGCGATCGCCGTTCCGCAGAGAAGTCGGCCGTCCCTTGTCAGGATGGCAAAAAAGGCACCCTGCGCCGATTGCGCGGCAAAGACGCCCCGAATTCTGGCACAACTGGCCGCATCGTCCGGGTTTTCCGCCAGCGCCTGGGCCGCAACAGACAGGGCAGTGATATCGCCGACCAGTTCGATGGAAAGGGCGCGTGCGGCATCAGTGACAGCGGCCTGCATGCGTTCCGCCTGGTCGCGGTCCACCTGTCGTGCGGTCTGCAGCGTCGCGGACAGGGCAATTATCGCCAGCGGAAACAGGGCCCCGGCAAGGATCAGGAATACACGGGTGCCCGTCGGCCAGCGGGATCGGCCCGGGGTGATTGATCCCGGGTCAGGTTCTTGCCGACCCGGCGAGTTCATGGCCGGGTTCAGGACAATTTGTTGAGCAGATCGAGCAATTCGCGCGGAATGCTCTCGTCAACCGCATCATGATAAACGGCACGCAATGCGTCGCCGACATCCCGTGCGGCCGCAGGTTTCCGGCTGCCCGGTTTGGTTGTCTGTGCGTCCGTCACTGCCTTGCCCGTCCGTTTATCCGTCGATCCCACACCGTCCCCCTGGCCACCTTGCAGCGTCGAATATCCCTGTTGGCATCAACCCGTCTGCTGCAGCATTTTCAAGATGTATCTTCGCGCATGAAACCAAAGAGCGGGTCGTTTGTTCCATGCCTGGATGCGATTGCGCTTGCGTACCGATTTTCATGCGCGATCAATCAGACTAACATCGCGCTGCGGAACCGATCAGGGGGGCCGTTCGCTGGAATGGAGAATGAAAAAATATGTCGCTCGGACAGCAGCTTGCGCCGCACTTGCCCTTTCTTCGCCGTTACGCCCGCGCGCTGACCGGCAGTCAGACCCACGGGGATCACTATGTCCGCGCTGCGCTGGAAACAATTGTCGAGGCGCCGGAGGAATTTCCCGACGTCGCGCCGCGTCTTGGCCTGTACCGGGTGTTTCAGTCGATCTGGATGTCCGCAAATGCGGATGACCTTGCCAAGGCATCGGGCTTTGCCGAAGAGCATGAGGCGGTCGCCCGTGCCCGGCTGGCGCGGCTGGCGCCGTTGTCGCGGCAGGCATTGCTGCTGACCGCGATGGAAGGCTTTACCAACGAAGATACCGCCTATCTGCTTGATACTGACATTGACGAGGTCGAGCTGCTTGTCACCGATGCGCTGAACGAAATCGAGCGCCAGACCCGCGCCCGCGTGCTGATCATCGAGGATGAGCCGATCATCGCCATGGACCTGGAAACCATCGTCCGCGATCTGGGCCATGAAGTGACCGGCGTCGCGGTGACCCGTGACGAGGCGGTGGCGCTGGCGATGGAGGATCGGCCCGGACTGGTGCTGGCGGACATCCAGCTGGCGGACGACAGTTCCGGCATCGATGCGGTGAAGGACATCCTGTCCGAGTTCAACGTGCCGGTGATCTTCATCACCGCCTTCCCCGAGCGGTTGCTGACAGGTGAGCGGCCGGAGCCGACGTTCCTGATCACCAAGCCGTTCCAGCGTTCGACCGTCAAGGCGGCGATTTCGCAGGCGCTGTTCTTTGATCAGAGCACCGTTCCGGCGAACTGACCGCAAAAAACTCGGGGTCGATACGGACCCAATATGGTTTTGGGGGGTTCTGGTCTTATGGTTGACGATCAAGACGCCCCCCATATTTCCGCCCAGGACGCCCGGGCAGGATCAACGCCACACATGACGCGATATATCCTCGGAGTATCGCTGGTCTTGGTAATCACACTGTTCGCCCTGCTTCTGCTGGCTTGACGCTGGCGAAACAGCCTATGACGGTGGTGATGCAGGGGAGTGACCGCATGTGCGGTGATGGGGCATCGGCGCGTGGAGTTTCCGTGACAGACGATTCCGATTTCGAGCAGGACGAGCCGCGCGCGCCGGTTGAGCCGCTGGATGATAATGCGTTCAAGAAGGAATTGGCGACCGTCATTCCGCATTTGCGCGCATTTGGCCGGTCCCTGTCGGGCAACCGCGACCTTGCCGACGACCTGGTGCAGGAAACGCTGATGAAGGCGTGGGCCGCGCGCCAGCGGTTTCAGGCGGGCACCAACATGCGCGCATGGACGTTCATCATCCTGCGCAACCTGTATCTCAGCCAGATGCGCCGCGCCCGGTTCAAGGGCGAATGGGACGATCTGGTCGCCGACCGCCTGCTGGCCGCGCCGGCGGGTCAGGACCGGTATCTGGAGCTGGACGATATCCAGCGCGCACTGTTGCACCTGCCCGAAGCGCAGCGTGAGGCGCTGATCCTGGTCGGCGCGGGCGGCTTTGCCTATGAGGAGGCGGCTGAAATCTGCGGCGTTGCGGTCGGCACGATCAAGAGCCGTGTCGCACGCGGGCGTGTTGCGCTGGAGCAGTTGCTGAACGATGGACAGCTGCCCCGCCGGTCGGAATCGCCCAACACGGCGCTGGGTGCGCTCGATTCAATTCTGGATGATGTGGAGACGCTCAGCCGCGACCGCTGACGCGGGTCAAGCGCGGCAGCGACCTAATCGTGGCGACGGGGTGCCCGAGGATCGCGTTCGTCCGCGCGAATGTCGATTTCCATCAGCAGCGCCACCATGTCGTCCGGCAAACTGCGCATATCGCCATAAGCCGAACGCAGCGCCGGCGACAGCCGATCCGCTATGCGCGGTCGATCGATCGGGATCGTCTTTGGCTGGGGGGCGGCTCGGGTCATATTCGATAAACGCTGCACAGGCTGTTTCGTTGCTCAACGCTTCGGAATATGTCCGGTTTTGGGATGGATATGAACATCGACCAGGGTCGCTTTGCCGACGCATTGCATCGGTTGGACCGATATTCGCCGTTCCTGCGCAGGCTGGCCGAACGGTTTCCCGACATCGTGGCCGATCCCATGCCCTGGATCGACGATCCGCTGGGCATGATCGAGCCGATTCTGGCATCGGATGACCCCGCGCCGCGCCGCCTGCGAATCGCCCGCGCGCAGATCGCACTGGCCGTTGCCATCGGCGACCTGTCGGGCGCCATGCCGCTGGAGTCCGTGGTCGCCGCGCTGACCGGTTTTGCCGACCGCGCGCTGCACGAGGCGATCCGGATCGCCATTGCGGAACGGACGCCGGATGCAGACCCCGTCGGCTTTTGCGCCATTGCATTGGGCAAGCAGGGCAGCGGCGAACTGAACTATTCCTCCGATATCGACCCCATCCTGCTGTACGATCCCGATAGCTTGCCCGTGCGGCCGGGCGAGACGGCGGACGAGGCAGCGGTGCGGATCGCCCGGCGGGTCATCGACCTGCTTCAGACGCGCGACGGCGATGGCTATGTCCTTCGCGTCGACCTTCGCCTTCGTCCTTCGCCGGAGGTGACGCCGATCGCGCTGCCCGTGGGTGCGGCGATCAGCTATTATGAATCGCAGGCGCTGCCGTGGGAACGCGCAGCGTTTATCCGCGCCCGCGCGGCGGCTGGCGATATCGGCCTTGGCGAACGGTTTCTGGACGCCATCCGGCCCTTTGTCTGGCGGCGATCGCTGGATTTCGGGGCGGTTGCCGAGCTGCGCCTGATGTCGCGCCGTATCCGCGACCATTATGCGCAGGGCCAGCGGCTTGGCCCCGGGTTCGACCTGAAGCGCGGGCGGGGCGGCATCCGCGAAGTCGAATTCTATGCCCAGATCCATCAGCTGATCCATGGTGGCCGCGATCCGGCCCTGCGCAGCGGTGCGACGCTGCCTGCGCTGGCCGCGCTGGCTGAGGCGGGATGGATCGATGCCTCGGTGGCGATCACCATGGCGGACGGATACCGCCTGTTGCGGACGATCGAGCACCGGTTGCAGATGATCGACGACCGCCAGACGCATCAGCTGCCGGTGCAGGCGGATCCCCTGAATGCCGTGGCCGGCCTGCACGGCCTTGCCGACGGGGATGCGCTGATCGCGCTGCTGGCGCCGGTGTGCGGGCCGATTGGCACCGCTTACGACGCGCTGGATGACGGGCGGGAAGAGCGGTTTCCGGTCAATGCCGACGATCTGGACCGATGGCTGACCGCCAATGGCTTTGCCGAGCCGGATCAGGCGGTCCGGCGGCTGGCGGCGTGGCGATCGGGGGGGTATCCCGCGCTGCGCAGCCCGGCGGCGCAGACCGCGCTGGAGGCGGCACTGCCCGGCATCATGGCGGCGCTGGCCGCGGCGGCCGATCCACAGGCTGCGCTGGTGCGGCTGGACACGCTGCTGTCCCGCCTGCCCAGTGCGATCAACCTGTTCCGGTTGCTGGAGGCGCAGCCGGCGCTGGCCCGGCTGCTCGGCGCGATCCTGGCCCATGCGCCGACGCTGGCTGATGCGCTGGGGCGGCGGGCCGATCTGCTGGACGGGTTGATCGATGCGTCGGCGCTGGACCCCATTGGCAGCATTGAGACGCTGGCCGAGGACATGCGGCGGGGCGATGCCCGCGATTATCAGGCGCTGCTGGATCAGGTGCGGCAGGTGGTGAACGAGCGCCGCTTTGCCCTGGGGGTTCAGATCGTGGCGGCAGCGGCCGATCCGCTGGATGTGTCGCGCGGCTATTCCCGGGTTGCCGAGGCGGCGGTCGAGGTGCTGGCACAGGCGACGATCGAGGCATTCGCAGAGCGCCACGGCCGGGTGCCGGACAGCGAACTGGTGATCCTGGCGCTGGGGCGGCTGGGCGGCGGGGCGCTGACCCACGCATCGGACCTTGACCTGATCTTTCTGTTCACGGGCGATTATCTGGCCGAGAGCGACGGCGAAAAGCCGCTGGGGGCGGTGCTGTATTACAACCGGCTGGCGCAGCGGATCATCGGCGCCCTGTCGGTGGCGACCGCATCCGGCCCGCTGTACGAGGTTGATACCCGGCTGCGGCCATCCGGGACGCAGGGACCGATTGCCGTGTCGCTTGCCGGATTTGACCGGTATCAGCGCGAAAGCGCGTGGACATGGGAACATATGGCGCTGACCCGGGCGCGGCCGGTGTTCGGTTCCGATGCAGCCCGGGCCGCGGTGCAGGCCTCAATCGACGCAGTGCTGGCCGGCGACCGCCCGCAGCGCGACATAGCGCAGGAGGCGGGCGCGATGCGGACAGAGATGGCGGCGCACAAGCCACCGCAAGGGCCACTGGACGCCAAGCTGTTGCCCGGCGGCCTTGTTGACCTGGAATTTGCGGTACACAGCCTGCAACTGATCCACCGAACGGCGTTTGCGGCGGACCTGGGCATGGCGATCGACGCGCTGATCCGCCAAGGGCTGTTGCCCCCCGCGATGGAACAGGCGCACGACCTGCTCAGCCGCCTGCTTGTGACGCTGCGCCTGGTCGCGCCGGATGCGCAGGAGCCCCCGGTGGCGACCCGCGGCCTGATTGCCCGTGCCGTGGGATGCGAGGATTGGCCGACGATGCTTGCACGGTTCGAAGCGGTGCGGCAGGAGGTCGTGGCCTGTTGGGCGGCCATCGCCGGGACGGGCGCAGCGGAGCAAGAATGATGACGATAGCGATTGGCGATCGCCTGCCTGATGTTGCCCTGACCCTGTCCGACGATAGCGTCGTCCGGTTGCCCGACTATGCCGGAAAGCCGCTCGTCCTCTATTTCTACCCCAAGGACGATACGCCCGGCTGTACCAACGAGGCCAAGGATTTTTCCGCGCTTGCCGCCGATTTCGCAGCCGCCGGCGTCACCGTGCTGGGCGTGTCCAAGGATACGCCGGCCAAGCATCGCAAGTTCATCGCCAAATACGACCTCAACCTGCTGCTGGGCAGCGATGATGAGGACAACAGCGTGCTGTCCGCATTCGGTGCCTGGGTCGAAAAATCCATGTACGGCAAAAGCTATATGGGCATTGATCGCTCCACCTTCCTGTTTGCGGCCGATGGCACGCTGGTGCGCGACTGGCGCAAGGTGAAGGTAAAGGGCCATGCCGACGAGGTGCTGGCCGCCGCACGCGCGCTATAGGCGGATCGTCCGGTCCCCGGCATGACCCGTCAGAGCATTGCATCGGCGGCGCGCAGCGTCCTGATCGCCAGCGATCCGGTGGACAAGGTGATGGCCGCGCGGGCCACGGCCCGTGCCTGGCGTCGCGGTCAGCTTGACCACCGGTTCGACGTGGCGATGCCCGACCGGCCGGGACGGCCCGCCACCCCGGAACTGCTGCCCCCCAACCGGATGCCGAAACGCGGCAAGGCAGGGTCGCTCCGCGGGCGGATCGCGCTGATCCATGCGTTGGCGCATATCGAATTTGTCGCAATTGACCTGGCGTTCGACCTGATCGGCCGGTTCGGCGATCAGTTTCCGCGCGATTTCGTGGATGACTGGATCGCGGTCGGCGCGGATGAGGCGATGCATTTCGCTCTGCTCGACCGGAGGCTGAGGGCGCTGGGCAGCCATTATGGCGAAATGCCCGCGCATGACGGGCTGTGGGAGGCGGCGATCGCGACGGCCGATGATGCGCTGGCCCGGCTGGCGGTCGTGCCGATGGTGCTGGAGGCGCGCGGCCTGGACGTGACACCCGCGACGATCGAGCGGATGCAGGCCGCCGGGGACACGGGGACCGCGCGCATCCTGACCCGCATCCTGACGGACGAAATCCGCCATGTCGGCGCTGGGACGCGCTGGTTCGAATCGGGTTGTGCGGTGCAAAATCTGGATTCGCGAAGCCATTGGAAAAGCTTGGTCAACAGGCATTTCCGCGGGGCGGTTAAGCCGCCGTTCAACGACTCGGCGCGGTGTCAGGCCGGTTTGACGCTCGATTACTACCTGGCCCTTGCGGAAAGCTGACGCAGCCGGTCTGTACGATGCATCCGGAGCGGAGGGGTGCCACCCGGAACCATGCTAAGCATGACCGCCATCAGGCGGCTGCACAGAACGGGTCGCAGAACGCACATGATGCAAACGACGTTGAATTCATCGAACGCCACCCTGAGTGAGCGGTTCCGGAATTTCTTCGTGACCCGCGATTTTCTGTTTCATGACGGCCGGGGCCTTCGCCGGTTCAGCCTGAGCGGCCGGGTGCAAGCCTGGATCGCCGGCGCTGCCGCCGTCCTGTTCCTGTTGTGCCTGTATGGCGCGGTGGCCGCCACCACCCAGGCGCTGATCGCCAGCGGCGCGCTGGGCGACCAGACCCCCGCCGCCAAGGTTGCCCGCATGGAGCGCAAGGTCGCGCAGATGCAGTCGGATGTCGTCCGACTGCGCCGCGCAGCAGCGGTGCAGGCTGCCCGCGTCGAAAAGCGGCAGGCGCTGCTGGCCGCCGCGCTGACCGGCGACACGCCCGATGCCGAGACGCTGCGTGCGGCGTTTATGAACCATGACGATGGCGCGTTCCACAATGAGCAGCTGGCCAGCGCGGTGCTCGCGCCGCTGCAGCGGGTGGAACAGGGTCAGGCCGCGCTGGCGGCGCAGACCCGTCGCACGCTGGACGCGCGCTACCGCCTGACCGCGAGCAGCCTGCGTCGCATGGGCCTGGACCCCGCCCGCCTGACGCCGGTTCGCGGCGCGATGGGCGGTCCGTTCGAGCCGATCGAAGAAGCGGTCGGCGCTGGCGATGCAACCGCACCTGCCCCCGGTTCCGAAGCCGATGCGCAGTTCCGTTCGCTGTTCATGAGCTGGAAGAAGCTGGATTCGCTGGAACAAGCGGTGATCGCGGTGCCCGCCGCTCAGCCGGTGGACAATCTGACGCTGACCAGCACCTTTGGCGTCCGTTCCGATCCGTTCCGCGGCACCGCCGCCATGCACGCCGGGATCGACATTCCCGGCCCGATCGGCACGCCGATCTATGCCACCGCCGATGGCGTGGTTGGCCGGTCCGGCCGCTATGGCGGCTATGGTAATCTGGTCGAGATCAACCATGGCAAGGGCATCGAGACACGGTACGGCCATCTGTCCAAGATCCTGGTCGAGCCGAACACCCGCGTGCGCCGCGGCCAGATCATCGGCCTGATGGGCTCGACCGGGCGGTCCACCGGCAGCCACCTGCATTACGAAGTCCGCATCGATGGCCGCGCGGTCAATCCGGTCCCGTATCTGCAGGCACCTGCTACACTGCTGGCCGCACAGGACCGCGTATCCGACGATAGCGTTTCGGTCGGCGGTCCCACCGGCGCCAGCAAGTAACAGCGGATTCGGCCGGGCGCGGCGCGCCTGGTCCATTGCCCCGTCGCCTTGCAGCGCCTATTTCCCGTTCATGGCTGAACAACCCACCCCCGAGTTCGAACTGACCCCTGCTGCCGCAGCGCGCGTGGCGTGGATTGCCGAGCGGCAGGCGAAGCCGGCGGTGCTTCGCCTGTCGGTGGAGGGCGGCGGCTGTTCCGGGTTTCAGTACCGGTTTGGCCTCGCTGAAACCGTCGAGCCGGACGACCGGGTTGCGGAAACGGATGGCGTGCGGCTGGTCATCGATCCGGTCAGCCTGGACCTGGTGCGGGGCGCGCGGGTCGATTTCGTCGAATCGCTGGGCGGCGCGGCGTTTCAGGTGAGCAATCCCAATGCGGCGGCCGGTTGCGGTTGCGGCACCAGCTTTTCGATCTGACGGCCGCCGTCCCGGTGAAGATCGTCAGTTACAACATCAATGGCATCAAGGCGCGGATGCCCCGGCTGGTCGATTACCTGACCGAGGATCAGCCGGACATCGTCTGCCTTCAGGAAGTAAAGTCGGCCGATCCCGAAACGCTGGCCGAACCCATTCATGCCGCAGGGTATCGCGGTGTCTGGCATGGGCAAAAGGGGTTCAACGGCGTCGCCATCCTGACGCGGGGCGATGCGCCGACCCTGATCCGCACAGGCCTGGATGGCGAGCCGGAGGACGAGCAGAGCCGGTATATCGAGGCGGAGGTCGGCGACCTGATCGTCGCATCCATCTATCTGCCCAACGGCAATCCGCAGCCGGGCCCGAAATTCGATTACAAGCTGCGCTGGATCGACCGGCTCCACGCTCGTGCCGCCGAGCTGCTGGCGATGGAGCGGCCGGTGATTTTGGCCGGGGATTACAACATCATCCCCAATGACGACGACGTGTTTTCGGTGTCAGCCATGGCGCAGGACGCATTGATGCAGCCCGAATCCCGTGCGGGCTATCGCGCGTTGCTGGCGCAGGGGTGGACGGATTCGCTGCGGACCCGGTTTCCGGCGGGTGGCGCCTGGACCTATTGGGACTATCAGGCCGGCGCCTGGCAGCGGGACAACGGCTTTCGCATCGACCATCTGTTGCTGAGCCCGCAGGCAGCGGACCGCTTTGTCGATGCCGGGGTGGACAAGGCGCATCGCGGGCGGGAACAGGCCAGCGACCATGCCCCGACCTGGGTGCGCCTGCGCTGAACCAGTGTCCGCCGACTATTGGCAAAATTCCCCGCAGCTTGGCAAAAAGAACCAAGCCCGATTTAGCTAAGTCATTGAATATACATGGTAGCAGTGTTTGGCACGGCTAATGCACTGTAGTTGGCACAGGCAACTGCCCCCGCCTGTGACAAGGGAGGAATACCATGTTTCGTGCCGTCAAGCTGCTGTCCGCCACCGCTTCCGCCATCATTGTCGCCGCCACGTTCGGCGCCGTTGCCCAGGCCCGCCTGCCCGAGCCCAAGCCCGCCCCGGCCGCTGCCAAGCAGGAAGTGGTGCATACGCCCAAGGCCAAAAAGGGTCCGCGTTACTGCATCGACACCGAAACGACCGGTTCGCGCATCGTCCGCCGCGTCTGTCAGACCCGCGACGAGTGGCTGCCCCTCGGCGTCGATCCGCTGAAGCTGTAATTGCCATCGGCCTGTCCCGCGCCGTCCCCAGCGGCGTCGGGCCGGGTCCGACACGGGTCGCCGGTTGCCGGGGGATCGGCACGGCGACTTGCCCCGCCGCCCGAACTGGCTCCACGCCAGTCGGGCGGCAGACCTGGGCCCGATTGCCGGCCGCGCTGCTGCCCCAACACAGCAGGCCGCAATCGGGCCCTTTTCATTGGGCCCGTGCGGTATGTCAGTGGATCAGAAACTGCGCGCGTACAGTTGATAGACGCGGTTCACCTTTGCCTCGATCGCGTCGGCGATTGCCTTCATCCCCTGATTATCATCGAGGATCCAGCCTATCTCGCCGCGCCGTGCGCCGAATTTCGCCACCGCGTCGCGGCGGATATATTCGATCATCATAAAGGCAAGCTGGCTGGCCATGCGCGAGGATTGCAGCCGCTTGACCACGCCCATCAGCGGGACGCGCATCGTCCGGGCCTTTGGCCTGCGCAGCCACCAGAGCAGGCGGATGAAGTTGAACGGGAACAGCTTGCCGTCGAACGGGGCAATCGCCTCGTTCAAATCGGGCAGGGTGATCATGAACGCCACCGGTTCGCCATCGATTTCGGCGATGCGGATCAGGTCCTCGAACACCAGGGGTTTCAGCTTCTTGCCGACATCGTCGATTTCCGGCTGGGTCAGCGGCACGAATCCCCAATTGTCCGACCATGCGTCGTTCAGGATCGCCAGGATAATCGCCGCCTCTTCGGCAAAGCGGGATTTGTCGACCCGGCGGATGCGGATCTTGCTGCTCTTTTCCCCTGCCGCGACGATGCGGTTGACCAGTGCGGGAAACCCGTTGGTGATATCAAGGTCATAGGTCAAAAGCTGCTTGACCGGGGCATAGCCCGCCGCCTCGATCCATAGCTGATATTCGGCGCGGTTGTGCCCCATCATCACTGTGGGCGGATGGTCGTGACCCTGAATCAGCAGGCCCGGCTCTTCCCAGATCGACAGGCTGACCGGACCGACGGCGCGGGTCATGCCCATTGCGGCCAGTTCCGCCTCTGCCCGCGCGATCAGGGCATGGGCGACCGCTGCGTCCTCCGCCTCGAACATTCCCCAAAAGCCGGTGCCGGGGCCAAAGCCCTGATCGGTCGGCATTTCCAGCGCCAGCCGGTCGATATGCGCGCTCATCCGGCCGACGGCGCGGCCATCGCGTTCGGCCAGGAACAATCGCGCCTCGGCATGGCTGAACCAGCCATTTTTTGCCGGATCGATGCGCTCGGCCATTTCCTGACGCAGCGGCGGAACCCAGTTCGGGTCGTCGCGGTTCAGGCGATAGGCGAGGTCAATGAACGCCTGACGATCGGCTTTGCTCTCCACGGGGCGAACGGACAGTTTCGGATCGGCCACGGCTGCCCCTCTTGAACTTGGCGCGGTCAACGCCCTTGTTAACGGCTGCATCGTCAAGCGAGCACGCTCGTTCGATGTCAAGGGCTGATGGCGCTGGCGACGCCACCATGCTGCCATGTTTGTTCGCCATGAGTGTTGGTGTCATGAACGCTTATGCCAGTCTCGACCGGCGGGATGCCGAACGTGTTGCAGTGCCTGCGGGCGCTGGAATGACGCGCGGCCGTGTGGCCGATGATCGCCAGATGTTGCGGACGGCGGCCGAATTGAGCCGCGATCTGCATCGTGCCCGCCCGGCCATTTACTGGACCGACCTGATCGCGTCGGCGCTGCTCGGCTATGCTGCGCTGGCGCTGGCGATCGGCCTGTCGTCCGGCCTTGCGGCGCTGGCGGCGGCAACGGTCGCCGTGTTCGCGCTGTATCGCGCGGAAAGCTTCATTCACGAACTGACCCATGTGAAGCATGACCAGCTGCCCGGCTTTCGCACCGGCTGGAACCTGCTGATCGGCATTCCGCTGTTCGTGCCCAGTTTCCTGTACGAAGGGGTGCACCAGCTGCACCATGCTCGTCAGCGTTATGGCACGGCGCAGGATCCCGAATATCTGCCGCTGGCGCTGATGAAGCCGTGGAGCGTGCCGCTGTTCGTGCTGGTTTCCGCGCTGGCCCCGCTTGCGCTGATGGTCCGCTTTGCGGTGCTCACTCCGCTTGCCGCGCTGTTTCCGGCGGTGCGCAACGCGCTGATCCATCGCTGGTCGGCGCTGTCGATCAATCCCGATTTCCGTCGGCGGATGCCGGAAGGACCGGCGGCGCGCCAGTGGCGCTGGCAGGCGGCGGGCGCAAGCCTGTGGGCCAATGCACTGATCGCGGGCATGATTTTCGGTGTCATCCCGGTGCGCGCGTTCGTCATCTTCATGGCGGTGCTCAGCATGGCGGCGGTGGTCAATCAGGTGCGGACGCTGGTTGCGCATCTGTGGGAAAATGATGGCGAGGAACTCAGCCTGACCGCGCAGTATCTCGATTCGGTCAATGTGCCGCCGCCCGGCCTGTTGCCGTTCCTGTGGGCGCCGGTGGGCCTGCGCTATCATGCGCTGCATCACCTGTTGCCAGGCGTGCCCTATCATTCGCTGGGTGAGGCGCATCGCCGGCTGGCCCGCACGCTGGAACCGGATTCGGCCTATCACCGCGCCAACTATGCGGGGCTGGCCCCGCTGGTCGGCGCACTGGTGGCCAAGACGGTCCGTCGCGGCTGAACCCCGGAGGGCCGGCCAGCGCCGGTCTTAATGAAAATCCCGCGATCCCGGCAGGATGCGCATATCGCGCGGATGCCGGTTCTGGCCCACGGGCCGCGCCACTTCGTCGACCGGGCATAAGGGCGGGCGGGGCGCATCGTCCGACAACAGGCCGAGCAGGCCGGTGCGATCCTGAACCCGGTTGGCCATCAGATGGACGACCCCCTCCGGGCTGCGCTGAACCTGGCCGGACACGACCATCAGCCGCGATGCCATGACTTCGCGGCGGAACCGTTCGAACAATCGTGCCCAGAGCAGGATGTTTGTGACGCCTGTCTCATCCTCGATGGTGATGAAAATGGCGTTGCCCTTGCCCGGTCGCTGGCGGACCAGCACCACGCCGCCGGTGCGCACGAATGCCCCCGCCTTTGCCGCACTGGTTTCCGCACAGGACAGCACGCCCTCCGCCCGCAGGGTCGGGCGGATGAACGTCATCGGATGATCCTTCAGCGACAGGCGGAAGCTTTGATAATCCGTTGCCACTTCCTCGCCCAATGGCATGGCGGGCAGGGCGATGGCGGGCTCCTCCCCCAGTTCGCGGGCGCGGGCGGCGGCGAACAGCGGCAATTCGCCCGATGGCGTCCGCCGCGCCTGCCACAGCGCCGCACGACGGTTCATCGCCAGCGAGCCAAAGGCATCGGCATCGGCCAGCAGGCGCAGCGCACGGGCGGGCAGGCCGGCCCGCCGCGCCAGATCCTCAGTCGAGGCAAAGCGGCCCTCGTCCCGCGCCGCCGCCATCGCATCGGCCCATTCCTGGCGGAAACCGTCAATCTGACGCAGCCCCAGCCGCAGCGCCAGGGCATCGCCGTCCGGCTCCATGTGCGAATCCCAGACGCTGTGATTGATGTCGATCGGCCGCACCACGACGCCATGGTCGCGCGCGTCGCGGACGATCTGCGCCGGCGCGTAAAAGCCCATGGGCTGCGAATTCAGCAGCGCGCAGGCAAAGATGCCGGGGTGATGGCATTTGATCCAGCTCGACACATAGACCAGCCGGGCAAAGGACAGCGCATGGCTTTCGGGAAAGCCATAGCTGCCGAACCCCTCGATCTGGCGATAGCAGCGTTCGGCAAAATCGGCCGTGTATCCGCGCGATGTCATGCCGCCGATCATCTTGTCGCGGAACACATCGATGCCGCCGCGATTGCGGAACGTCGCCATGGCGCGGCGCAGCTGGTTCGCCTCTGACGGGGTAAAGCCCGCCGCGACGATGGCCAGCTTCATCGCCTGTTCCTGGAAAATCGGCACGCCATAGGTGCGGCCGAGCAGGTTCTTCAGCTCATCGGGATCATGCGGCGGGCCGGGGGAGGGATATTCCGGTTTCTCGATCCCCGCCCGCCGCCGCAGATAGGGATGGACCATGTCCCCCTCGATCGGGCCGGGCCGCACGATCGCCACCTGCACGGTCAGGTCATAGAGCGAACGCGGCTTCAGGCGCGGCAGCATGTTCATCTGTGCCCGGCTTTCCACCTGAAACACCCCGATGCTGTCGCCCCGTTCCAGCATGGCATAGACGGCGGGATCGTCCGCCCGGATATCCACCTCCAGCGTATGATGGCCCAGGCCATGATCCGCCATCATGGCAAAGGCGCGGCGGATGCAGCTGAGCATCCCCAGCGCCAGCACATCCACCTTCATGATGCCCAGCGCGTCGATATCGTCCTTGTCCCATTCGGCAAAGGTGCGATCCGCCATGGCGGCATTGTGCAGCGGCACCGTTTCGTCCAGCCGGTCCTGCGTCAGGATGAAGCCGCCGACATGCTGGGACAGGTGGCGGGGAAAGGGCGCGGCCAGCAACTGGCCCGACAGGTCGATCAGGCGGCGGATTTCCGGCGCATCCGGATCGAACCCGGCATCGGCAAAGCGTTTTTCGGGCATTTCGCGGCTGAAACTGCCCCAGACGGTGGAAACGATGCGGGCGGTCACATCCTCGCTAAGGCCCAGCGCCTTGCCCACTTCGCGCACCGCGCTGCGCGGGCGGTAATGGATGACGGTCGCGGCGATGGCGGCACGGTGGCGGCCATAGCGGCGATAGACATATTGCATCACCTCCTCGCGCCGTTCGTGTTCGAAATCGACATCGATGTCGGGCGGTTCGTTCCGTTCCTCCGACACGAACCGGGAAAAGAGGAGGTCATGTTCGGACGGGTCGACCGAGGTGACGCCCAGCAGGAAACAGACGATGGAATTGGCCGCGCTGCCCCGTCCCTGGCACAGGATCGGCGGATCCTGAGCCCGCGCGAACACCACCAGATCATGGACGGTCAGGAAATAGCACGCATAATTCTGTTGCCGGATCAGCGCGAATTCCTCGTCCAGCCGCCGGCGCACATCCGGCGTCAGATTGGGGCCATAGCGCGCATGGGCCGCCTGCATGACGATATGTTCCAGCCACGCCTGCGGCTCCCACCCGTCCGGTACCGGTTCGTGCGGATATTCATATTTGAGCTGTTCCAGATCAAAGCCGATGCCGTCCAGGAACCGGATCGTCTCGTCCAGCGCGCCGGGATGATCGCGGAACAGCTGGGCCATTTCCTGCGGCGGTTTCAGGTGGCGTTCGGCATTCACCTCCACCCGGGTGCCCGCCGCCGCAATGGTCACGCCGTCCCGGATACAGGTCAGAATGTCGTGCAGCGGGCGTTCGTGCGGGGCGGCATACAGGACATCGCCGGTAGCCAGGACCGGCACGCCAGCCTCTGCCGCAATCGCTGCCAGCCCAGCCATCCGCCGCGCATCGCGCCCCCGCCGCTGCATCGCCCCGCCCAGCCACACCCGGCCGGGCGCAATCCGGACCAGCCGGGCAAGCAGCGCGGCCAGCCCGTCCGGTTGCACCAGTGCCAGCGGCGGCACCGGATCGGCGCTGTCATGATCGACGGGATTGCGGCGCGGGCGCTGCGGCGTGGCGGTGCTTGTCGGCAGGACGATCAACTGCAGCCCGTCCTGAAACGCCAGCAGATCGGGCAGGCGCAGGATGCAATCGCCCTTTTCCGCGCGCAGATTGCCGGTAGTCAGCAGCCGGGTCAGCCGGCCCCATGCCGCGCGATCGACAGGATAGGCGACGATATCCGGCGTGCCGTCGACGAACACCAGCCGCGCGCCGACGACGAACCGGGGCAGGGGGCGGCAATCGCCAGCCTCTGCCTGCGCCTCCCGCACCCGTTTCAGCGCGCTCCAGGCGCGGACCACGCCTGCCACCGTGTTGCGATCGGCAATGCCGATGCCCGCAAGGCCAAGATCGACCGCACGCAGGATCAGATCGGCGGGGTTCGATGCCCCGCGCAGGAACGAGAAATGCGTGGCGGTAACCAGTTCCGCAAAGGGCGCTGGCGGCGCATCATCGCCCTGTCCGCGCGGCCGCTCAGCCGGGACAAGCTGGACGACGCTGCCCGATTTTCCGCCGTCATGCTCAACCTGTTTCAGCATCCACTCCGCCTTTTCAGCCGGGCGGTGCGGAGGAGAGATCGACCCTGAACCCCGTTCAGGGTGACGGTTGGCCTTTCCTCGCTCACGCGAACAGGCGCTTCTGTTGGGCCTGTCTCGCTCACGCGAACAGGCCGTGGACATACCAGCGGGGATCGGCGCGTTCATCGCCATACAGGCCGTGGCGGAACAGCCAGAAGCGGCGGCCGCGCACATCCTCTACCCGGTAATAATCCCGCGTCAGACCGGGGTCGCCCGGCGCGCGCCGCCACCATTCGGCGCTGATCCGTTCCGGCCCCTCGGCCCGTGCCACTTCGTGCAGGGTGCGGCGCCAGCGGAATCGCTGGGGCGGCCCGTCGGGCAGGCCGGCGATCACCTCGACCGGCTGGGGCGGATCGAACAGGTGAACGGGACGCAGCGGCGGCTCGCCTGCTTCCGGTTCGGGCCAGGGGGCGGGGGCCTGAACATCCATGGCGGGCAGGGCGAGCGACGCCTGTTCGGGCATGTGGCTGTCGCGCGTGACGAACCGGCGCACCCGCTGGCGGCCGACCCGGGTGCTGAGCCGGTCGATCAGCGCGGCCACCGCCTCTTCCCGCGTCTCGCCCCCCTCCAGTGCCAGTTGCGCGGCAGCCAGTGGCTCGTCCTGCGGCACGGCCAGCCGGATCATGTCGAACCCGAAACCGGGGTCGATGGGATCGGCCAGCGCCCCCACCCGTTCTTCGAACAATCGCTGAATCCGCGCCGGATCGCGCAGGGGAAGGCCGCTTTCGACGGAAAGGTCGATGACATGGCCATCGCTGCGATACAGGCGCGCGACAAAGCGGCGTCCGCCCCGGCGGCGTTCCTCAAGCGCGGCCGACGCCTCGACCGCCAGTTCGCCGATCACCGCCATTGCAGTGTCGGCCGTCGCAATCGGTTCGGCAAAGCGGCGCTCAAGCATCAGCGCAGGCAGCGCGCGGCGCGGGGTGATGCGGCTGTCGCTGCGCCCCAGCACCCGGTTCAGCCGGTCGATAGCCTCTGCCCCGAACCGCGCGGCGAGCGGCGCCGGCGGCTGATCGGCCAGATCGCCGATGGTCTTCAGGCCCGCCCGGCGCAGGCCATGTTCGCTTTCGCTGTCCAGTTCCAGCGCACTGACCGGCAACCGGCGCAGCGCCGCTGCCTCATCGCGCGCGGGCGCGGACTGAAACCTGGCGAGCGCCCTTGCCCCCTCCGGCGTTGCCGCCATCGCCAGCCGGATACCGCTGGCCCAGCGCCGCATCGCTGCCGATACATCCGCGATCAGCCCCGCCTCGCCATCATGGCGGTGCAGGCATCCGGTCATGTCGAGCACCAGAGCGTCGGGCGGCTCCGCCTCGACCAGCGGCGTGAACCGGTCACACGCATCGGCGATCCGTTCCAGCCATTGCCGGTCGGCCGCCGGATCGGCGACCACCGCGATCAGCGCCGGCACACGCGCCTGTGCATCGGCCAGCGTCATGCCGGGAGCAAGGCCATGGGACAGCGCATCGGCATCGCACGCGGTCAGCCGCATGGCGCCGCGCTGCCGGTCGATCAGGACCAGCGGGCCGTCACCCCGCCTGGCGAAGGGGCGGTCGCGCAGCAGCCGGTCGGTCGGCAGGAACGGGAACCACAGCGCCAGGAAGCGCCGCTGCATCCCCGTTCCGCCAATCGCATAATCGTCCCTGTTCACGGTTCCACTCCACGCGCCAGTTGCCGCCATCCGGTCGGCCGCGCTGGCGCATCAATTCGATATCCCAGGCCGGATGGCCGGGGGCATTGGCGGCCAGCGGGACGGACGGGGCCGCCGATACCCGCCACCGTGTCTGCGCCGCATTGGGCGACGCCGCGCCGTCCAGCCGCAACAGGATCGCGGTGACCCCGTGGGATTCGGCCGCCAGCGCCAATCGCCGACTGGCCGTCAGGTCGAGTGCGCGTGGATCGCCCGCCAGTTCGATCGCCACCGCGCCCAGCGCCGGACAGCGAAGGCCATCCACCGCCGCCCGCAGCACCGCCGCCGCATCGGGCAGCACGCCGACGATCAACCGCGCTGGGTCCATGCCGATCGCTGCCAGCCCGGACGGGCACAGTGCCCCCGCCATCCGCCAGGCCGGTTCCTCGACCAGCCACAACATCTCCCCCCCGATCAGCTGAGCGCAGAGCGCCGCAAATCCCGATCCGCTGCCCGCATCCGCCGATGTCGCCAGCACCTCGTGCAACCGGCCGCGCATCAATCCACCGCCCAGCGCGCGGTCGATCGCCGGATGCCCGGTCGGCGAGCGGTCGGCCGGCCGCGCATCGACCAGCGGCCCACGCCGTTCGATCCTGGCGATCCTGCGCCGGACAAGGCGAAGCGATTCGGACATATGTTCTACTTATGTTCCAAATAGGGTCCGCGTCAACGCCGCCTGAAATCGCTGTCTGGGGAAGGGCGCGCGCAGCACGAAGCCGCGCCCGGTCAGTGAACGGGCGGAACCGGCACGATCCACGCGCCGTTCCTTACAGTGTCAGCGATCCGGCGTCAGACGCGCCGGTAGCGAAAGTACCACACCTCGTGCCCCTGCCGCCGGGCCTTTCGCTCATAGCGGGTTTCCGGCCAGTCATCGGGCCGCGTCAGGAAATCGGCGGCGCTGGTGGCCAGCCATTTGAAATCGGGCCGTTGGTTCATCACCATCATCGACCAGCGGCAATAGGTGGGATCGTCGGTGCCCAGCCGGAATTCCGCGCCCGGTTTCAGCTTGGCGGCGATCAGGTCGAGCGGGCCATGATTGACCATGCGCCGCTTGGCATGGCGCGCCTTTCGCCATGGATCGGGGTGGAGCAGATAGACGCGCGTCAGGCTGGCATCGGGCAGCCGCTCGATCACTTCCAGTGCATCGCCCATGTGCAGCCGGACATTGGTCAGCCCCCCATCGCGGATATGGCCCAGCGCGCCAACGACACCGTTCAGGAACGGTTCGCACCCGATAAAGCCATGGTCGGGCCGCATCGCCGCCTGTCCGGCCAGATGCTCGCCCGCGCCGAACCCGATTTCCACCTCCAGCGGGCGGTCATCGCCGAACAGCGTTTCTGCCGTCACCGGGCCGCTTTCCGGAACGCTGACCTGTGGCAGCAATTCCTCGACCAGCGCGGACTGGCCCTGACGCAGCTTGTGCCCCTGGCGTCGGCCATACAGGCGGCGAATGGTCGTCGGATCGTTCATGGCCGTGCGCTTTGGCGACAACCGGCCGCCGGGGCAAGCCGCGCGCGGCGTCAGGCCGCCGGCTTGCCCGCAAACAAGGCCGCTGCATCGTCGATCCCGGCATAGGCGGCCGCCATGTCCGGTGCCTCGCTTTCATCGCCAAACCCGAAATAATCGTCATCGCCCAGCGGCTGCACGACGATGCCGTCGCGCCGCGCCAGCACCGACAGCTTGCGGTAGTAAATGCCATAGGTGACGCCCGGCTGGGGCAGCAGCCACGCGATCTGCCCGCGCACCGGCACCAGCCGCTCGTCCCCGAACAGCGCCTTTGCCGCATAGCCGGTGCAGTTCATCACCACCGGTTCGGCAATCCGGCGAAGGTCGCGGACAGAGGCGAATGTGTCGTGCACAAAGCGTCCCCCGGCGGCCAGAAACTCCGCCTCCAGTTGCCGGCAATAGGCCGCGACATTATAGGTCATGGTCGATGTCCGCCGGGCATAGGCGGTGGGGAAGGGGTGCTGTGCCGGGTCCAGCGGCTGGCTTTTGGGCACCATGTCGGCGACCATCGGGTCCAGTTCCGCGAAATGCGCTCGTCCCGGATGCGCCGCCTCCAGCGCCGCCAGCCGCGCCGCGCGCGGTTCGGCGGGCGTATCGGACAACAGATAACGGTCGGTCCATTCCACCGGATCGCCCGCCATGCCCAGATAGCTCTGGTGCATGGCAAAGCTGGCCCGCGCCATCCGTTCCCATTTCGCCGGGAAATCGGGGCCAGCGGCATCGACATGGGCGATGCGCGAGGATGGCGTCCATGCGCCCGTCGCCCAGGAGGAACGCGTGTCGGGAAAGCGGTCCTTGGTATAGATCGTCACATCCGCGCCCATGCGCTGCGCGGTAATCGCGCTGGTCAGGCCGATACAGCCCGCGCCGATCACCGCGATGCGTTTCCCCTGGGCCAGCGCCAGCGGGACCGCGATCTGCGCCGATCCCCAGGACAGCGACCAGCCGCTGCCGCCATGGCCGTAATGGTGGACGACCCGCTTGCCGCCCACCCGCTCCAATTCGATGCGCGGCCCGGTGGCCAGGAAGGGGCGCAGGCACACGGTGACGCGGAACATCCGGTCGCGCCGGGCCATGACGGGGACGATCGGCGGGGGTGGCGCAAAGGCCATTCCCTGCGCCCTCGCCGCGCGTGGTGCAGTGCCAAGTCCGATGGCGGCAACCCCGCCGCCCATGATCAGGCTGCGCCTGTCGAGCACCATGGTTCCCCCTGTCATTATCGTGGCGTCGCTATCGCCGACGCACCCAGCTTATCGGCTTTGCTGCAAAGCGAAAGGGGTCGATACCGCGCTATTCGGTCAAAACACCGGTATCGATGGTGATTTCCTTTTTCTTGCCGACCGTGCTGACCGAGCTGACGGGCTTTTCCTCGCTCAGCACCGCCAGTGCCCGGTCGGGGGAGGGCAGCGCATCCTGCATCGGCAGCACATAGGTCCTTTCCAGATCGACGAAGCGAACGACCCATCCATCCGGCGCGTCATCCTTTAGCTTCATCTGCGGGCTGACGCTCAGGCCGCGTCCGCTGTCGGATGACGCCAGGAAATAGCCGTTGGTCGCCGCGTTCGCGCGGTACACGCCATCATCGCCCAGCTTGGGATCGCGGCACCAGGTGACGGGCTCTGCCGGTTCCGCCTTGTCCTTGCCCTTGATGTCCGCCGCCGCCATCGACAGCACCGCACCCAGAATGGCCGAAGTGCCATCGTCCTTGACCGACCTGGTCGATGCGGCGGTGGCGATTGCCGATGGGCAGTCCTGTACCGGTGTCAGCACCGCCGGCGGCGTGTCCTTCTTCCCCGGCTTGGGCCAGCGCAGCGACTGGATCGCCTGAATCGTGCGCTCGCGGGCTTGTTCCGGCGTCGCCGTCTCGCTGGAATAACGGACCTTGATGATCCATCCGTCGATGCCGGTCATGGCGACCGCTGTGGAACGATAATTCTTCTCGGTCCGATAGGCGGCGACCAGTCCCGCCTTGTTGCCCGGCCCGCTGCCCTGAAAGGTCAGCGGATCACTGGTCAGCACCGGTGTGCCATAGACTTCCGGCCGATGTTCGATCGACCAGCGTGCCCGGTCGAACCAAATCGGGATGGACGCGCCCGCCAGCCGATAGACATAGATGGAATAAAGATCCGATCCATCCTCCGGCTCATACTGGAACGATATGTCGCTTTCGGTTTGCGTGAGGTCCCGCGCGCTTTGCATTCGCGCACCCAGGACGGTCCCCGGTATCTCGATCCGGCTGGGTTTGTGGCGATAGGGATTGCCGGGCTTCACCTTCAGCTCGCGCGCCTGTTGTGCGGCAAGGGGAAGCGGCGCTGTCAGCAGCAGCAGTGAAAACGCCAATCGAATCATCATGCTACGCCCCTCCCGACCATGTCGCGGGAAGGGTGGCGACATGGTCCGTACACGGCAACCGGATTCTTCCGGCGATCCGGTGCGCGCCAATGAAAAAAGCGGCGCATCCCGGGGGAAGCGCCGCCCTTTCCTTGGTTCGTTGCCCCCTGAGGGGTTCAGGCCAGCGCGGCCTTCAGGTCGTCGACCAGGTCCAGCCGCTCCCACGGGAAGAAGTCGCCTTCGGGCTTACGGCCGAAATGACCATAGGCGGCGGTCTTCTTATAGATCGGCTTGTTCAGGCCAAGATGCGTGCGGATGCCGCGCGGGGTCAGGCCGCCCAGCTTCTCGATCGACTGAATCGCCGCTTCGATCGCATCATCGCCGACCGTGCCGGTGCCATGCGTGTCAACATAGAGCGAAAGCGGCTTGGACACGCCGATGGCATAGGCGATCTGGATCGTGCACCGCTGGGCGAGGCCCGCGGCAACGACGTTCTTGGCCAGATAGCGGGTGATGTACGCGGCCGAACGGTCGACCTTGGTCGGATCCTTGCCGCTGAACGCGCCGCCGCCATGGGGGCTGGCGCCGCCATAGGTGTCGACGATGATCTTGCGCCCAGTCAGGCCGGCGTCACCATCCGGGCCGCCGATTTCGAAGCTGCCGGTCGGGTTGATGTGATAGACGGTCTCGTCGCTCAGCAGTTCGGCGGGGATCACGTCGGCGACCACCGACTTCACATAGGCGTGCAGTTCGGCTTCCTTGTCGCCCGTATCGTAACCCGGCGCGTGCTGGGTGGACACGACGATCGCGGTGCAGGCGACGGGCTTGCTGCCCTCGTACCGCAGCGTCACCTGGCTCTTGGCGTCCGGCTCAAGGAACGGGGCTTTTTTTGAATGACGGTCGGCGGCCATCTGCTCCAGGATCTTGTGGCTGTAATACAGCGTGGCCGGCATCAGGTCGGGCGTATCGTCGGCGGCATAGCCGAACATGATGCCCTGATCGCCGGCGCCCTCGTCCTTGTTGCCGCTGGCATCGACACCCTGTGCGATGTGCGCCGACTGGCCGTGCAGGTTGTTTTCGAACCGGAGCGTCTGCCAGTGAAAGCCGTCCTGCTCATACCCGATATCGCGGACAGTATTGCGGACGGTCGCCTCGATCTCTTCCTGTGCGCCCGGCGCCCATTCGCCGTTTTCATAGACGCCCTTGCAGCGGATTTCGCCCGCCAGCACGACCAGCTGGGTCGTGGTCAGCGTTTCGCAGGCGATGCGCGCTTCGGGATCCTTGGACAGGAACAGGTCGACAATGGCGTCGGAAATCTGGTCGGACACCTTGTCGGGATGGCCTTCGGACACCGATTCGGACGTGAAAAGATAGCTGGAACGCATGGTAATCCTCTGATCGGGATGAATGTCGCGGAAAAGCCGGGCCGTTGCCATGCCCATATAAAGCTTTCCTTATATGCGCCTCTAGCGAGCGAAGCGGCGCGCGGCAAGGGCGGCGGCTGCCAGAAGCACCGCGCAGACAAGGGCCAGCCAGTTGCCCAGCCGGGAGAACAGGGTCGGCGGCAGCGCATCCGGCAAGGACACGTCGATCACGCCCCGTTGCCCGTGCGGCACCGTGCCGATCAGGCGGCCGTGCGCGTCTATCACCGCCGAAATTCCGTTGGGGGTGGACCGCAGCACCGGCAACCCTTCCTCGATCGCGCGCAGCCGCGCCTGGGCCAGATGCTGGGGCGGACCCCATGCGCCGAACCAGCCATCGAGCGAGGGATTGACGATCATGCGCGGCCGCTGGCGCGGATTGACCGTCTGACCCGAAAAGATGATCTCGTAACAGATCTGCACGCCGACCAGGCCAAAGCCTGGCACGGGGATGTTCGCCGGGCCGGATCCGGGGCGGAAATCGATGTCGCCCATCACCAGCCGCGACAGGCCCAGCGGCTGCAGGATCGAGCGCATCGGCAGATATTCGCCATAGGGAACCAGATGCGCCTTGTCGTACCGCGGGCCGATCTGGCCATCAGGGCGGATCAGGAACACCGAATTGGTTGCCGCATCGATGATCGGATCATCGCCGAACAACAGGGCGTTGCCGCCGACCAGCGCATGGTCCTGTGGCCGAAGGCGGGCGGCGATCCGGCGGCGGGCGACGCTGGCCGGCATTTCGAAATACCAGCCGGGCGGATAATCATCCTCAAGATAATATTCCACCGACCCCTCCGGCCACACCACCAGCGTCGGTTCGGGATGCTGTGCCGGGGTCATGTCGAGCAGGGTGCGGAAGATGCGCTCCTCATAGCCCGGGTCGCGCACCGATTCCTGGCCGATATTGGGCTGAAGCACGCGGACGCGGGGCGGCGGCGTCGCGTTCACTGGCCGGGTCAGGTCAATCGGAAACAGCAGCAGCGCGGCCACGGCAACGGGACCGATCACGGCAAGGGCAAAGCGCCATCGACGCTGCGCAAGCAGCAGCAGCGAGCCGGCCACCAGCATGGTCAGCCCGGAAAGCGCATAGGTGCCGGTCCACGCGCTCAACTGCGCCACGCCGCCCACTGGCAGCCACGCCACCGACAGCGGGTTCCAGCTATAGCCGGTGAACAGGCTGGCGCGCAGCCATTCGGTGACGATCCACGCCGCCGCGGCCATCAGTACGAACGCCGCGCCCGGCCGCCCACCCGTCCGCCCGAACCGCCAGGCAAGCCCCCCAGCCAGCATCGGATAGACCGCCAGATACAGCGCCAGCGCCACGACCGCGAAGTAACCAAGGACTGGCGGCATCTTGTCCTGATAGTCGAAGGCGTGCTGAATCCAGTTGTTGCCGATGGTGAAATGCCCGACGCCGAACAACCAGGATTGCCACAGCGCGGCCTTCAGCGTCGGCGCATCGTGCAGCGTCCATAGCCATACCGCCAGCGCGACCAGCAGCACCGGCCACAGGTCCAGCGGGGCGAAACCGACGGGAGAGGCAAGGCCCGCCGCAAGGGCGATCCAAGGCGCAAGGCGAGGGGGCAGCGTCATGCGCGCGCTGTAGCCCATCGACGCGCGGCAGGGGAGGGGCTTGCTTGGCCCTCGCCCAGCCTGCCCGGCTTTGCTAGGAGTGGGGCATGACCGGCCTTCGCCCCTTTCATCTCGCCATTCCCGTCCATGATCTGGCCGCCGCGCGCAGCTTTTACGGCGATCTGCTCGGCTGTCCGGAGGGACGCTCCGACGCGCACTGGGTGGATTTCGACCTGTTCGGCCATCAACTGGTTGTCCATGTCAGCGAAACGGCCCGCCCGGCAGAGGCGAGCAATCCGGTGGACGGCCATGATGTCCCGGTGCCGCATTTCGGGGTGGTCCTCACCATGTCGCAATGGGAGGGGCTGGCCCGCCGTGTTGCCGATGCCGGCATCCCCTTCGGTATCGAACCCCATGTCCGTTTCCGCGGCCAGCCGGGAGAGCAGGCGACCATGTTTTTCCGCGACCCCAGTGGCAATGCGCTTGAGTTCAAGGCATTTGCCGATGATTCGATGTTGTTCGCCCGATGAGCGCGCCGATCGAGGTCGATCTGCCGCACCAGCTCGGCCGCACGGGTGCGCGCGAGCGGATCGGCAAGGGGATCAACAAGCTGGCCGAATGGATCCCCGGCGGCAGCATCCATGATCCGCAATGGGATGGCGACCGGCTGGCCTTTGCGGTGATTGCGCTGGGCCAGCGGGTCGAGGCGATTGTCGATGTCGCCGACGATCATGTCCACCTGACGCTCGACCTGCCGCCGATGCTGGCGCTGGCGGCCGGGCGCATCCGCGACAAGCTGGAACGCGACGGCCCGAAACTGTTGACCTGATGCAACCATCGGCGCGATGCTGCGCTTCATGGCGATGAAGCGGCATCGACTGATAAAAAGCCGGACGGTGCGTATGGTGGCCGGGGTGATCGGCGTGGCCGTCCTGATGGGCATATTGGCCGGTTCGTGGATCGCCAGCGACCTGCGAGACATTGCCCGCCCGCCGCGTTTTGCATCCCAGCCCGCGCTGGCGGATCTCGGCACCGCTGAAGCAGAGGAGGCGCGGTATCGCCGCGCCGTGGCGGACGGCACGCTGATTGACCGGCGGCAGACGCAGGGCTGGACCGGCCTGCGCCCCGTCGTCCGCGAACCGGCGATGCAGCCCGCCTTTACCCGCGCCGATTACGAGGCCGAACCGGCCCGCTGAGCCTGAACCAGCAACCAGCTGCGGATGGCGCTGGCCAGATTGGGGGGAACGTCCGCCACGATCCGGGCCGCATCGATGGCCGCGATCAGCGCGGACAGCGGCAGGGCGCGGGCGGTTGCCTCTGCCTCCAGCGCGGCCCAGAATACCGGTTCCAGACTGATCGAGGTTTCGTGCCCGGCAATGGTGACGCTGCGCTTCACAGGCCCGGCAAAGCCCCCGGCTGGCGGCGCAACGCCGATGCTCATTCGCTGTCGAACAGGCTGGCCAGCTGTTCCACCATCGTGCCCGCCAACTGATCCGCATCCATGATCGTGACCGCGCGGGCATACCAGCGGGTGACGTCATGGCCGATGCCGATCGCCACCAGTTCCACAGGAGAGCGCCCCTCGATCCATCCGATCACCTGTCGCAGATGCCGGTCGAGATAGGAGCCGCTGTTCACCGACAGGGTGGAATCATCCACGGGCGCGCCATCGGAGATTACCATCAGGATCTTGCGATCCTCCGCCCGCGCGATCAGCCGGCCGTGCGCCCAGAGCAGCGCCTCGCCATCGATATTTTCCTTGAGCAGCCCTTCGCGCATCATCAGACCGAGCGATTTCTTGGCCCGGCGCCACGGCTCGTCCGCCTGTTTATAGACGATGTGGCGCAGATCGTTCAGGCGACCCGGCTGAGGCGGGCGACCGGCGGCCAGCCATGCCTCACGGCTCTGTCCGCCCTTCCACGCGCGCGTGGTGAAGCCCAGGATTTCGACTTTTACCCCGACGCGTTCCAGCGTGCGGGCCAGGATGTCCGCGCTGATCGCGGCAATGCTGATCGGGCGGCCGCGCATCGACCCCGAATTGTCGATCAGCAGGGTGACGACCGTATCCTTGAAATCGGTGTCCCGCTCCACCTTGTAACTGAGCGATTGCATCGGATTGACGATCACGCGGGCAAGGCGCGCGGCGTCGAGCAGCCCTTCTTCCTGATCGAAATCCCAGCTGCGCGCCTGTTGCGCCATCAGGCGGCGTTGCAGGCGGTTCGCCAGTTTCGTCACCGCACCCTGCAGGTGCGCCAGCTGCTGGTCCAGATAGGCGCGCAGCCGGGTCAGCTCTTCCTCGTCGCACAGTTCGGCTGCGGTCACGACCTCGTCATGCGCGGTCGAAAATGCCTTGTATTCGAATTGCGGGGGCAGGTCGGCCAGTGGGCGGTTCGGGCGCACGGGCAGGATGCCGTCCTGTCCCTCGTCCCCCGGCTCGCCGTCCATGTCGTCGAGCCCATCCTGCTCCTGCTGCTGGGTCTCGCCGTCCTGGCTGTCGTCCTGAGCCTGTTCGCCGCGCGCCTCGAACTCGCCCTGGCCGTCGGCGCCGCTTTCGCTGTCCTGTTCGGCGTCGTCAGTATCGTCCTCGCCGTCCTGCGTCCCTTCATCATCCGACCCGCCGGCTTCCTCGTCATCCGGGGTGATCTCGCCCTCGATCAGGTCGAGATCCTCAAGCAATCGGGTGGTCAGCGTCTGGAATGCCTGCTGATTGTCGAGCGCAAGGGCGAGCGCGTCCAGATCGGCCCCGGCGCGATCCTCGATCCAGTCGGACACAAGCGCCATCTGCACCGACAGGCTGGCCGGCGGTGCCTTTCCGGTCAGGCGTTCGCGGATCATCAGCTGGACGGCGGTGGACAGCGGCACCTCGTCCCGGTTGCGCGCCCGCGCGATCGGATCGGAGCGCAGCCGCATCATCAGCGCGTGATCCAGATTGTCCGCAATGCCCGCATAGCCTCGTGCGCCCAGCGCCTCGATCCGGGCGGTTTCGGCGGCGTCGAACACGGCGCGGGCGACGGGATCAGCGGGCGCACCGCGCCGGTGCAGGCCGGTGTCGTGCAGTTTCAGCCGTAGCGAAAAGCTGTCGGCAAAGCCGCGCGCCTCGGCCACCTGATCCGCAGGCAGGGTGCGCGAGGGCATGGGAACGCGCAGCGTCCGCCCGGACTGGGCCGGCGCGTCGGGGGTAAAGGCCAGTTCGACCTCCGCATCGTCGGACAATGCGCGGCAGGCACCGCCCAAAACGTGCTTGAACCGGTCGAGGGGTGAGTCACTGGCCATTCCTGCCTTGTTGTGTCTCACCCGCGCCGATGCAAGGGGCATCGCCCCGACGATGATGCTTGGCATCCTGTCATCGGACAGCTATCCCGGAATTTCGAAAAACAGGTATGGAAAGGATGCGGCCATGGATGTGACGTCACTGTTCCGGCTGGATGGCCGGGTCGCGCTGGTGACGGGCGGATCGCGCGGCATCGGGCGGATGATCGCAGCCGGGTTCGTCGCATCGGGCGCGCGCGTCTATGTTTCGTCCCGCAAGGCAGAGGCGTGCGAGGAGACGGCGGCGGAGCTGGGGCCGGATTGCATCGCGCTGCCCGGTGACGTTTCGACGGTCGAGGGTTGCCGCAGGCTGGCGGCGATGCTGGCAGAGCGTGAGGGCGGGCTGGACATTCTGGTCAACAATGCCGGTGCCGCCTGGGGCGAGCCGTTCGAACAGTTCCCCGAAAAGGGTTGGGACAAGGTGATGGACCTCAATGTCAAATCGCCCTTTTTCCTGACCCAGGCGCTGCAACCGCTGCTCAAGGCGTCGGGCAGCGCGGCGCGCCCGGCAAAGGTGATCAACATCACTTCCATCGACGGGATCCGGCTCAACCCTTGGGAAACCTACAGCTATCAGGCGTCGAAGGCGGCGCTGATCCAGTTGACCAAGCGGATGGCCGCGCGGCTGATCCGCGACGGCATCAACGTCACCTCCATCGCCCCCGGCGCCTTTGCCAGCGACATGAACAAGGCGGCGCGCGATCATGCGGATGCGGTAGCCCGGGTGATCCCGGCGGGCCGGATCGGCATTGCGGAGGATATGGCGGCGACGGCCATCTATCTGGCGGGACGGGGCGGCGACTATGTGGTGGGCGAAACCATCGCGGTCGATGGCGGGCTGGTCCATGCCAGCCTTGGCGGCAGTCTGGACGGCTGACGCGGCTAGACCACGCCCAGCGTCCAGCCTTCGGTCGCGGCAATGCGCGGGGTCAGTCCCGCCGGATGCCACAGGTCAGGATCGCCGGCCAGCGCACGCAGCCACGCTGCCGTCATCAGCACATCCGTCTGATGATCGCTGAGCGCGTCGTCGCCCGTCCAGTGCCGTGACCCGAACACCGCCAGCGCGTCATTCAAGGCTTGGGTATGGCGCAGCTTTGACAGCCCCTTGCGCAGGCCGGCGGCACGGGCGGCAATGCTGGTATAGATTTCGGTGACGGCCGGGCCGCTATCGGGCAGCGGATCGATCGGCCAGACGGGAATGTCGCTGCCCAGATGGTGGAGCAGGCGCATCCCGGCAAAGCTTGCCTTGGCAACCTGAGCCGCGCCGATGGCATCATAGACCGTCGATGGCTTGCCCCCGCCGCTGGCGCGATAGCGTTGTTCGCACTGGCGGAAATGCATGAAGCGCGCCTTGGCCCCGTCCGCTGCGCCAAGATAGAAATGCGCACCCCGATGCCGTTCCAGGAAACTGGCCGCGCCCAGATCGGCGTCATCGCATTGCCGGTCCAGCCATGCCCAGAAGGGGCGGGCGGTGGCGGGCGCGTCCAGCCCCGGCAGATAGGCGCCGCGTTCGATCAGTGGCGGCGCGAAGCTGAAGTCGAACCCGATCAGCGTGTCGGTGCCGGCCTGCGCCTGTACCCAGCGGAGCACTTCCATCCGCGACCAGGCGCCGCCGGGCGGATCGATCAGTGTCGGGGCTGCATCGCCCGCCTCTGCCACCGCGATGGCGATGCCCCGGTGCCGGTGCCCCTTTGCCCCGGACCAGTCGATCGCGGCAAAACGGGTGAAGCGCCGCGCCCTCATTCCCCGCGCACTGCGCCGCGCCGTTCGTCCCACCAGGCCATGCGTTCGGCGATGCGCTTTTCGGTGCCGCGATCCGTGGGGATGTAGAACCGCTGCGGCTGCATTTCGGCCGGCCAGTAATTGTCCCCGGAAAAGCCGCCTTCGGCATCGTGATCGTAGCGATAGCCCTTGCCATAGCCGATGTCCTTCATCAGCCGGGTCGGCGCGTTCAGGATGTTTTGCGGGGGCATCAGGCTGCCCGTTTCCTTTGCGCTGCGCCACGCTGCCTTTTGCGCGACATAGGCGGCGTTCGATTTGGGCGCGGTGGCGCAATAAAGGCACGCCTGCACGATCGCCAGTTCGCCCTCCGGCGAGCCGAGAAAGTCATAGGCGTCCTTGGCCGCCAGGCACTGCACCAGCGCCTGCGGATCGGCGAGGCCGATATCCTCGCTGGCAAAGCGGGTCAGACGGCGCAGGACATAGAGCGGCTCTTCCCCCGCGGTCAGCATCCGGGCGAGATAATAGAGCGCAGCTTGCGGGTCCGATCCGCGCAGCGATTTGTGCAGCGCGGAGATGAGGTTGTAATGCCCCTCCCGATCCTTGTCATACACCGCTACGCGGCGCTGCAGGAACTGGCCTAGCCCGGCCGGGTCGAGCGGCGCATCGAAGTGGACGGAGAACAATGTTTCCGCCTGATTGAGCAGGAAGCGGCCATCGCCATCGGCGCTGGCGATCAGCGCGGCGCGGGCATCGGCGTCGAGCGGCAGGGGGCGTTCCATGATCGCCTCTGCCCGGTCCAGCAACAGGCCGAGCGCGGCGGCATCCAGCCGGTGCAGGATCAACACCTGCGCCCGGGAAAGCAGCGCCGCGTTCAGTTCGAACGACGGGTTTTCGGTCGTCGCGCCGACCAAAGTAACGGTGCCATCCTCGACATAGGGCAAGAAACCGTCCTGTTGCGCGCGGTTGAACCGGTGGATTTCGTCCACGAACAGGAGCGTGCGCTGACCCAGCCGGGCATGGTCGCGCGCCTCGGCAAACACGCGTTTCAGGTCGGCGACGCCCGAGAACACCGCCGAGATAGCAGCATAGCGAAGGCCGACCGACCCGGCGAGCAGCCGGGCGATGGTCGTCTTGCCCGTGCCCGGCGGCCCCCACAGGATCATGCTGGACAGCTTGCCCGCCGCGACCATCCGGCCGATCGCGCCCTCGGGGCCGGTCAGGTGATCCTGACCCACCACCTCGTCCAGCGCGCGGGGGCGCAGCCGGTCGGCCAGCGGCGCATCGGGGGCGGGCGTGTCTGCCGCGGGCTGGTCAGGATCGGCGAAAAGATCGGCCATGGGAGAACAGATAGGGACTGTGCCGCCGCTTGCCCATCCTGTCATCGGCGGGATGGGGTTGATGCTTCGACAAGTTCAGCATGAGCGGGTGAGGGCGTGTCAGCCTGTCCCCGCTCATCCCGAGCCTGTCGAAGGATGCCGCCAATTCATCCATCCGCGAGCAGCGTGAGATAGGCGTCGAGCACCGCCTGGTTCGCGGTGTCCCAGACAAAGCGCTGGGCGGCGCGGTGCCCGGCCTGACCCGACGAGCGGCGCAGCGCGGGATCCTCCACCAGTTTCTGGATCGCGTCGGCATAGGCGCGCACATCGGTGGGCGGGACCAGGAATCCGGTTACCCCTTCCTCGACCAGATCGACCGCACCCGTTGCCCGCGCGGCGACGACGGGGACGCCCGCCGCCATCGCCTCTGTCGTCACATTGCCAAAGGTTTCGGTGACGGACGGCATGAAGAACACGTCCATGCCCGCCACCGCGCGGCCCAGATCGTCGCCCGATTGGAATCCTGTGAACACCGCCTCCGGCACCCGTTCGGCAAACCAGGGGCGGGCCGGCCCTTCGCCGATCACCAGCACCTTGTGCGGTACGCCGCGCGCCTTCAGCTCCGCGATCACATCGGCAAAGATGCCCAGCCCCTTTTCAAGGACCAGCCGGCCCAGAAAGCTGACTGCCACCTCATCGTCGCCGATGCCGAGCGAGCGGCGCCAGGCCAGATCGCGGCGGCCCGGATTGAACCGGTCGTGATTGATCCCCCGCGACCAGATGCCGATGGGCGTCGTGACGCCCCAGTCGCGCAGAACGTCGCCCATGCTGGGGCTGGGCACCATGACCCGGTCGACCCGGTTGTAAAAGCGCGTGGACAGGTTGATCGCCAGCGGCTCCAGAAAGCCGATGCCGTAATATTGGGCATAGGTTTCGAAGCGGGTGTGGAGCGAGGCAAGTGTCGGTATCCTGCGCCGCCGCGCCCAGGTGACGGCGCGATGCCCGCTGACATCCGGGGCGGACACATGGACGATGTTCGGGGCATAGGCCTTGAGGTCCGCCCGCACCGACAGGGGCAGGCCCATGCCCAGCCGATATTCGTCCCGCCCGCCGGGCAGCGCCAGGGCGGGGATATCGACCAGTTCGCCCGTCGCCGGAAAGGCCGGTTCGGGCACGGTGGGCGAATAGACGCGCAGCGTGACGCCGCGTTCCAGCAGATATCCGGCAAGCAGGTTCAGCGCCTGGTTCGCGCCATCGCGGACGTAATTATAGTTGCCGCTGAACAGGGCGATCCGCAGGTCGGTTGGCTTCATGGCGCGGGGCGATACCGCAACTCGTCGCACATGGGAACGCTTTGGCCGGTCGGTGCGTCCTTTGCGCAGGACAGCGATGGAGCGACAGGATGGCAAACAGCTTCAAAAAGGGTCAGGCCGTGTCCTGGTCGTGGGGCAAGGGCACCGCCGAGGGCAAGGTGGCGGAACGGTTCGAGCGGCGCGTCCAGCGCACGATCAAGGGGAGCAGGATCGTCAAGAACGGGACCAAGGATAATCCCGCCTATCTGGTCGAACAGGCCGATGGCGGCAGCGCGCTGAAGCGCGGGAGCGAGCTGACCGCCGGATGATTCGGCGGCGAAAGGTTGCGAAGGTGATGCCACGTCCCCTGCGGAATCGCATTCCGGATGGGGACTTGCAGCGGCGATCGTGCGGACAGGGGCAGGGCGATGGGTGGGGCGGACCATCCCGCCAGCCCAGCAGCGCAATCCGCCTGCAGGACACCAGCGGCCAAAAGATATTCCCTTTTTGTTCCGCCAATGCTAACCCGCTCGTCATGGCCCGGCCAAAGAAACGATATGTCTGTCAGCAATGCGGTTCGGTCACGTCGCAGTGGCAGGGGCAGTGCGGCGATTGCGGCGAGTGGAACAGCCTGGTCGAAGAGGCGGGCGCGGTCGTCACGCCGTTTCAGGCCAAACACAACCTGCAATCCGGCGGCCGCGCGATCGTCCTGTCCGGGCTGGACAGCGATGTTGCGCTGCCCGACCGGATGGCGACGGGCATTGCCGAGCTGGACCGGGCGCTGGGCGGCGGGTTTGTGGAGGGGTCGGCAACGCTGATCGGCGGCGATCCCGGCATCGGCAAATCGACCCTGTTGCTGCAGGCGGCGGCCAGTCTTGCGCTGGCGGGCAAGCAGGTCGCCTATGTCTCTGGCGAGGAGGCGGCGGATCAGGTGCGGCTGCGCGCCCGGCGGCTGGGGCTGGGCAAGGCGCCGGTGCAGCTGGCCAGCGCGACATCGGTGCGCGACATCCTGACCACGTTCGGGGACAGGGGAGAGGCGCCCGACCTGCTGATCATCGATTCCATCCAGACGATGCACAGCGACCTGATCGAAGGAGCGCCGGGCACCGTCAGCCAGGTGCGCGCCGCGTCGCAGGAACTGATCCGCTTTGCCAAGGAACGCGGCACCGCCGTGGTGCTGGTCGGCCATGTCACCAAGGACGGATCGATCGCGGGCCCCCGCGTGCTGGAGCATATGGTCGACACCGTCCTCAGTTTCGAGGGCGAGCGCAGCCATCAGTTCCGCATCCTGCGCGCGGTGAAGAACCGGTTCGGCGGCACGGACGAGATCGGCGTGTTTGCCATGGCGGGCGAAGGGCTGACCGAGGTGGCCAATCCGTCCACCCTGTTCCTGACCGACCGGGCCGAAAGCGTGACCGGATCGGTGGTGTTCCCCGCACTGGAGGGGACGCGGCCCGTGCTGGTCGAGGTGCAGGCGCTGGTCGTGCGACTGGCCAGCGGGGCGACGCCGCGCCGGGCCGTGGTCGGATGGGACAGCGGGCGGCTGGCCATGATCCTGGCCGTGCTGGAGGCGCGGTGCGGCCTGAGTTTCTCGACGTGCGAAGTCTATCTGAACATTGCGGGCGGATACCGGGTTCAGGACCCGGCGGCGGACCTGGCGGTGGCCGCCGCACTGATCTCTGCACTGGCCGAACGGCCATTGCCGTCGGACGGGATTGCGTTCGGCGAAATCGCGCTGTCGGGCGAGGTGCGGCCCGTGGCCCATGCGGGCCTGCGGATGAAGGAAGCGGCGAAGCTGGGCTTCAACCGCGCACTTGGCCCCGGAGCGCAGCCGGCCGACAAAAGCCCGATGCGCCTGTCGGGCTTTGCCACGCTAAAGGCGTTCGTCGACCATCTGCTGGCGCGGGGCGGGTAGGCAGCCCGGCATCGCTCATGCCGGGTGTATCGCGGCATCGGCGCGAGAAGTTGGGCGGGGCGGCGTCCTTCGACAGGCTCAGGACGAGCGGGGTGTCATGCGCAGGTCATGCGCAAGCCAGCACCGGTTGCTGGCACGTTGCCTGCGGATCAGCCGCTCGCCGAAGGGGCTGACGGGATGTGCAGAACCGTCCTCCCCCTGGCGGGGGAGGATCAAGGGAGGACGCATTCAACTTTGCTCCCATGTCTCGACTTCGCTTCGGGCAAGGGGCTAGGGGTGGCGTGCCGCCCAAGGGCGGATATCGAGGGATTTGGAATGGAACTGACCGCGCTGGACATCATCGTGCTGCTGACCGTTGGCGGATCGGCGGTGATGGGCCTGTGGCGCGGGTTCGTGACCGAAGTGTTGTCGCTGATGGCGTTCCTGTTCGTGATCGTCGCGCTGCGCTTTGGCCATACTCCGCTGACCGCGGCGCTGGCCGATCCGGTTGGCACCGATGCGGGCGCAGCCGTGCTGGCGTTCGCGATCATCTCCGGCACCACCTATGTTGCCGGACGGCTGGTCGCCAATGCCATCGGGTCGCGCACGCGCAATTCGGTGCTTGGCCCGATCGACCGGGCGTTGGGGTTCGGATTTGGCGGGATCAAGGGGCTGATCGTCGCCAGCCTGGGCTTTCTGCTGATCGTGCTGGTGATCGATACGGTCAGCGGCGGGCCGACGCGCCGCCCGCCCTGGATGACGGACAGCACCAGCTATTCCCTGCTCAACGCCACCAGCGCGGGCATCGCGGAGTTTGTCGACAAGCGGCGGCGGGGCGAGCCGGTGTTCCCTGAAAGTCCGCAGCCGCGGGATTGAGACGGTCCCTGCCAAGCGGTGACCGCGTCATTGCGAGCGCAGCGGGTGCCGGGCGGTCACCCGCCCGCGCGGGAAAAACGTCCTCTCCCCCCTCGCGCTTCGGGCCGATCCAGCCTATCTGTCGGCTATGGCGGGGCAGCTTTACAACACCGAGATTTTGCGGCTGGCGGCATCGACCGCCGGGCTGAAGCGGCTGGATGCCCCGATGGCAACCGTCGAGCGGCGCTCGCCCATCTGTGGCAGCCGGGTCACCGCCGATGTGGTGCTGGACGATGATGGGCGGCTGAGCGAGCTTGGCCTGATGGTCCGCGCCTGTGCGCTGGGGCAGGCATCGGCCGCGCTGTTTGCCGAATCCGCGCGGGGGCGGACGCTGGCCGAGATTGCCGATGCCCGCGATGCGCTGACCCGCTGGCTTGCGGGCGAGGGTGCGGTGCCGGACTGGCCCGGCCTTGCGATCTTTGAACCCGCAATCCCCCACGCCGCCCGCCACGCCTCCATCCGACTGCCGTTCGAGGCGGCGGCCGATGCCATGGCTGACGCGCGCACGCGGCGGGCCGCCTGATGGAGGCGCATCACGGCCTGTCGATGACGCGGGAGTTTGCCCCGCTGCTGGGCTTTGCGCTGGTGTTCGTCCTGTTGTTCCGCAAGCTTGGCCTGGGTGCGACGCTGGGCTTCCTGGTTGCGGGTGCGGTTGTCGGGCCGGAAGTGCTGGGCATCGTTGGTGATGCGGAAAACAAGCTGGTCATTGCCGAGCTTGGCATCACGCTGCTGCTGTTCCTGGTCGGCCTGGAGCTGAGCCCGGCGCGGCTATGGGCGATGAAGCGCGACATTTTCGGATTCGGCCTGGCGCAGGTGGCGCTGTGCGGCGTCGCGCTGACCGTGCTGATCGCCTATTATGCCAATTTCAGCTGGCCCGCCGCGCTGGCGCTGGGCCTGCCGCTGGCGCTGTCGTCCACCGCGCAGGTGCTGCCGATGCTGCAATCGGCCGGGCGGTTGCGCACCCCGTTCGGCGAGCGAGCCTTTTCCGTCCTGCTGTTTCAGGACCTGTCCATCGTTCCGCTGATCACCATCGTCGCGGCGCTGTCGCGCAATCCGGCGGATGCGGCGGGGCCGCCGGGATGGCAGCTGGCGCTCTATACCGTGCTGGCGGTGACCGGCCTGGTCCTGGCCGGGCGGTTCGTGCTGCGGCCGCTGTTCAAGCTGATCGGCAATCTGGGCGAGCGCGAGATGTTCGTGTTTGCCGGGCTATTCACCGTGCTGGCCAGCGCGGCGATCATGGAGGCGATCGGCCTGTCCACCGCGCTGGGGGCGTTCATCGCGGGCGTGATGCTGGCCGACAGCCCGTTCCGGCACGAGCTGGAGGCGGATGTGGAGCCGTTCCGCTCGATCCTGCTCGGCCTGTTCTTTCTTGCCGTGGGCATGATGCTCGATCTGGGCGCGATTGCGGAGCGGCCGGTGTTCGTCCTGTCGATGGCGCTGATGCTGATCGCGACCAAGGCGGCGGTCATCACCGGACTGGCGATGCTGTTCGGCACCGCGTGGCGACCCGCACTGGCGCTTGGCCTGTTGCTCAGCCAGGGCGGCGAATTCGGGTTCGTCCTGTTCGCCCAGGCGCAAGGCGCGCTGCTGATCGCACCGGAAGCAGCCAGCGTGTTCGGCGCGATCATCACGATCAGCATGGCGACCACGCCGTTCCTGATGATGTTCACCCGGCGATTCCGGGCCGAACCGGCGGGCGAGGGGGCAGAGGTGCGCGACGCGCCCCGCCATGACGGGGCCAGCGCGATCGTCGTCGGCTATGGCCGGTTCGGGCAGACGGTGGCGCAGATGCTGATCGGTCAGGGGATTGCCGTCACGCTGATCGACCGCGATGTTCAGATGATCGACGTGGCCGGCACCTTTGGCATGAAGGTCTATTATGGCGACGGACTGCGCATCGACCTGCTGCGGCGCGCGGGGGCGGAGGATGCGGAGCTGATCCTGCTGTGCCCCGACGGCAACGAGGTCGATGCTGAAAAGCTGAGCCAGATTCACGAGGCGTTTCCCGACGCCATGGTCTTTGTCCGCGCCTATGATCGTCGGTCGGTGATGAAGATGCACGGCGCGCCGGTGCAGGGCATCGTGCGCGAGGTGATGGAAAGCGCCGTCGTGATGGCGCGAAAGGCGATGGCGTCGGTGGGCGTCGATCCGGGCGAGATCGACCGCACCGAACAGGAATATCGCGACCGCGACCTCAAGCGGCTGAAGCTGCAGAAGGAATCCGGCGACCTGTACGCCGCGCGCGAGGTGATGTTCAGCCAGAACAGCAAGGGCGGCAACGTGTCCGTCCATTCCGAAGAAGCGGTGGCCAAGTGAAGAACCGGCCGTTCCACGAACGGCTCGGCTTTGCCGTTTCCGGCATCCGGTTCGGCTGGACCCGAGAACGCAGTTTCCGCGTCCAGACGGTGCTGGCTGTAGTGGCGGTGCTTGCCCTGTTGCTGCTGAGGCCGGCTGCGATCTGGTGGGGGCTGGTCGCGCTGACCATTGCGCTGGTGCTGGCGCTGGAACTGGTCAATTCGGCGGTCGAGGCGCTGGTCGACCTTCTGCATCCGGCCATTCACCCCGAGGTGAAGGCGATCAAGGACATGATGGCCGGCGCTGTGCTGATGATCAGCATCTCGGCACTGGGCGTTGGCGGGGCATTGCTGTTCGACCGTTTCATGCCGTCCGGAGTATTGCCATGAACGCGCTGTTGACTGTTGCTGCCCTGTCCGGGGCCATGGCCGTGGCGGCCGGGGCGTTCGGGGCGCATGGGGCGAGCGGACAGGCGCAGGAGTGGCTGAAGACCGGGGGGATGTATCAGCTGATCCACGCCGTCGCCGCCATCGCCGCGATGCAGACGGGCGCGCGGGGGCCGGGATGGGCGTTCGTCATCGGCGGGATGATCTTTGCGGTGACGCTTTACCTGATGGCGCTGGGTGGCCCACGTTGGCTGGGCGCGATCACGCCAATCGGCGGCGCGGTGATGATCGCGGGCTGGCTGTGGTGGGCCTGGACCGGGATGCGCGGGTAGCGCGACCCCTTTTTCGTCATTCCGGACACGCCTTGCTGTCCGGGATCCAGTGCGCCGCAAATGGCTGTCTCAGGATGGATTCCGGACCATTCGATTGCGTGGGCCGCGTGACCAAATTTCAGGGTGGAGCGGATATCCGGGTTCGGGCTGCCGGATTGAGGGATGCACTGTCGCAAGGTGGGTGGTTACTTGTCATCCCCGGTACGGAGGAGGGAGTGGCTGCTGGCCAGTCTTTTTCGCCGCAGCCAAAGTCCCGCGCCAATAAGCAGAGCAGCAATGGAAAGCACGTTCCACGGCTCCCAAACGTTTGCAAACCCGTGCAGAAGCCATGCCAGCGGCACACTACTCAGCGCGAAGGTCGCCAAGCCAAAAGCCGTCCACTCCCATTCACGCCGAGGAACGTGGCGGCCGTAAACATCTCGAAAGCGGCTCATACGTCTAACGTGCATGAACAGAGCAACGTCCGCAACAGGATCGAAAGCGGAGCGGCAGCTTTCGGGAAGTTAACGCCATTGGCTGCCCTGCCGACGACGTTGGGATTAATCCATGCCGCCTGGTCAAATCTGCAATCTATGGGTCAGTCGTCAGGCTTGTCCCCGCTTGCCGTCGCGGCGGCAGCGGTCGGAACAATAGACGACATTGTCCCAGTCCCGCTCCCACTTCTTGCGCCAGGCAAAGGGGCGGTTGCACACCGGACAGGTCTTTTCCGGCAGATGCTGTTTTTTCACCCCGCGGGGAATGTCACGCCCTCCAGCGTCCGGGGTTGCGCGTCGAGGAACGCCGCGACGTCGCCCAACTCGACCGTCTTGTCGAGGTAGGTTTGCCCGATGCCCCGCGCCAGCAGGAAGGGCAGGGTGCCACCCGCCATCTTCTTGTCGTGCAGCATATGGCCGACCAGCGTTTCGCCATCGGCATGGACATGGGCGGCGGCAAGGCCATCCGGCAGGCCGCTGGCGCGCAGATGCGCCGCGACACGGGCGGCATCGTCAGGCGAACACAGCCCCTTTGACGCGGAATAGGCAAAGGCGAGCGCCATGCCGGCAGCCACCCCCTCGCCATGCAGCAGCCGGTCGGAAAAGCCCGTCTCCGCCTCCAGCGCATGGCCGAAGGTGTGGCCAAGGTTGAGCAGCGCGCGGGTGCCCGTCGTCTCCCGTTCGTCCGCGCCGACGATCCGCGCCTTGGCCCTGACCGACCGGGCGATGGCATATTGGCGGGCGACCGGATCACCATCGAGCAGCGCCGCGCCATGTTCTTCGCACCAGGCAAAGAAATCGGGATCGTCGATCAGGCCGTATTTGATGACCTCTGCATAACCGGCGCGCAGTTCGCGGGCGGGCAGGCTGTCCAGCACATCGGGATCGATCAGCACCAGCGCCGGTTGATGGAATGCGCCGATCAGGTTCTTGCCCGCGCGCGTGTTGATCGCGGTCTTGCCGCCCACGCTGCTATCCACCTGAGCCAGCAGGGTCGTCGGTACCTGGATGAAGTTGCAGCCGCGTTTCAGGATCGAACAGGCAAAGCCGACCAGATCGCCGATCACGCCGCCGCCCAGCGCGATGACATGGTCGCTGCGTTCCACGCCCATGTCGAGCAGCCGGTCGGTCAGCACCTCCAGCGTATCCCAGCTTTTGGTCCGCTCGCCGGGGGCCAGCACGATGCGTTCGCTGGCGATGCCCGCCGCCGCCAGCGATTCGCCCAGCCGTTCGGCATGGATCGCGACATTGGCATCGGTGACGATCGGCATCGGCCGCCCGCGCGCCAGCGGGGCCAGCGCCTCGCCCGCCCGGTCGATCAGGCCGCGTTCGATCCGCACATCGTAACTGCGATCGCCCAGGGAAACGGGAATGGTCGTCATCGGCGAATCGCCTCCAGGATTTTCTGAACCGTCACGTCGTGCGGGGCCTGTTGGCTGATGACGCGAACGGGTGCCAGCGCATAGACTGGGTTTCGCACGGCGGCCAGATCGCGCAGTACCGTGCCGGAATCGCGGCCGCGCAGCAGGGGCCGGTGATCGCGTTTGCGCACGCGTTCGACCAGCACGTCGATATCCGCGTCAAGCCAGACGGCCAGCGCCTGATCCAGGATCAGGGCGCGGGTATCGTCCTGCATGAACGCGCCGCCGCCCGTGGCGATGACGCGCGGGCGGCCGTCGATCAGCCGGGCGATGACGCGGCGTTCGCCATCGCGGAACTGCGGTTCGCCATAGCGTTCGAAGATTTCGGCGATGGTCATGCCGGCGGCCTGTTCGATTTCGTCATCCGCATCGACAAAGGGCAGGTGCAGGCGCGCGGCCAGCCGCTTTCCGATCGTCGATTTGCCCACGCCCATCAGGCCGACCAGCACGATCGGCTTTCCGGTCCAGCGGGAATCGGTGGGGCGTGGCTCAAACATTGCGGCGGGGGCTATACATTGAGGGCGCCTGTCGGGCAAAAGGCCCGCGACCACCCCGACGACAATAGAGGATCCGACCCCCGATCATGGCTCGCCGTAATGCGTTTTCCAGTCCTTCCCGCCGTCGCGCCGGGCCGATGCGCCCGCTGGTGATTGCCATCATCGTCCTGGTGCTGCTGGTCGGCGGCATCTTCTTCCTTGCCAGCCGCTCCACCGAAAAGGCTCCGGTCCGGGTGGAAAAGGAAGTGTCGCTTGAAAATCTGGCGCAATAGCACCGCCCTATCCCTGATCGCGGTCGCGCTGGCGGCGGCGGGCATGGCGATCCCGGCGCTGGGCCAGGATGCGCCGGAAAGCCTGTTGCCGCCCGGATTTGGTGACCCGGCCCCGACACCGGCCCCGACCCCGCGCCCGGCACAGCCCCGCCCGGACGCACCCCGCACGCCGCCGCCAAGCGCCAGCCCGGCCCCGACCCCCGCGCCCGGCGTCGCTGCGGCGGACGATTCCCTGTCACCCGAGGCGACCCCGACACCGGGTGAGGCGCCCAGTGCGACGCCGGCGCCCGCCCTGGCGCTGTATGCGCTGCCCGATTATGCCCGCCGTGGCACCGCACAGATCGGCGTGGCCGATGCCGCCAGCCTGTCCGGCCCGATTTACGGCAATGCGAACGGCCCGCTGATCCAGATGCTGATGCGGCGGATGAACGCGCCCATCGCCTCCCGCTGGCTGTCGATCACGCTGCGCCGCGTATTGCTGGCCCCCACCGATACGCCGCGCGACCTGAATGGCGCGGACTTCGCGGCGGAGCGGGCCTGGCTGCTGATCCGCATGGGCGAGGCCAATGCCGCCCGTGCGCTGGTGCAGTCCGTCGATGGCGAGAATTATACGCCCAAGCTGGATCAGGTGGCGATGCAGGCGATGCTGGCCGCCGCCGATCCGGGCGGGGTCTGTCCGCTGGCCGGCACGGCCGGGCAGCGATCGCGCGAACGCGGCTGGGTGCTGGCTCAGGCATGGTGCACCGCGCTGGAAGGGAAGGCCGCCGATGCAGGGCGCATGATCGATGCCGCCCGGCGTGGCGGGATCGCGCGGGGCATCGACCTGGCGCTGGCCGAGAAGATGCTGAGCCGGGGCGCGCAGGGTCGCCGCGACGTGACGATCGACTGGGACGAGGCGGATCGCCTGTCCAGCTGGCGCTATGGCCTGGCAACCGCGCTGGGCGAGGCATTGCCCGAAAGGCTCCTGACCAGTGCGTCGCCCCAGCTGTTGCTGTGGCAGGCACAGGCGCCGCAATTGGCCCCTGTCGACCGGCTGACCGCGGCAGAGGCGGCGGCGGCGGCGGGCGTCCTGTCCTCGGCCGCCTATGCCGACCTGTACGGCGCGATCGACGAAAGCGGCGTGGACGCACCGGCGGCTGTTGCGGTGGCATCCGATCTGCGCACGGCCAATGTCGGCCCGACGCGCCAGAGCCGTATGGAAGTGTTGCGCCGGTTGTGGGACGAACCGACCACACCGGTCGGCCGGTATGCCCGGCTGGTGCTGACGGCAAAGGCGGCGGGCGGCATCGGCCCCGATCCCGCCATTGCCGGGGATGCCGACCGCCTGATCGCGGCGATGCTGAGCGCGGGCCATGACCTGCGCGCCGTCCGCTGGCGATCGGTGGCGACGCCGGGCAGCGATGGCTGGGCGATGCTGGCGCTGGCCGACCCGGCGGGCCGGACGTTGAGCCGCGATGCTGCCGCCAGCTATCAGGGACAGGGACGAAAGGCGGAGCTGTTCGTCGCCGCCCTGGCCGGACTGGGGCGGCTGGCCCCCGCCGACGCCGAATCGCTGGCGGCGGATAATAATGTCCCGATCGGCGCACAGAATCGCTGGACCCGCGCGATTCAGGCGGCGGCCAATGCGCGGCAGGCGGGGACCGTGGTCGTGCTGGCGGGGATCGGGATGCAGACGACCGACTGGCGCGGCGTGCCGGCCCATCACCTGTTCCACATCCTTGCCGCGCTGCGTGCCGTGGGGATGGATGCCGAAGCCCGGATGATCGCGGCCGAGGCGATCGCACGCGGATGAGCGGGGGCGGGGACGCCGCGCTGATCGGCCGGTTCCTCGAAATGATGGCGGCAGAGGCGGGCGCGGCGCGCAACACGCTGATGGCCTATGCAACCGATCTTCGCCTGGCGTCGGCGGCGCTGGGCGGGCGGCTGGTCGATGCCGATGCGGCGGCGCTGACGCAGCTGGCCGATGGCTGGGCCGACCTGTCCGGGGCGACGGTCGCGCGAAAGGCGGCGACGCTGCGCCGGTTTTACGGGTTTCTGCTGGATGAAGGGATGCGGGCCGACGATCCGGCGGCCGCTCTGCCCCGGCCCGGCATCCGGCGACCATTGCCCAAAACCCTGTCGGTCGCGGATGTCGACCGGTTGTTCGCGGCGATTGCCGGGCGGACGGCGCGCGTGCCGCCGGTGCCCGCTGACCTGCGCCTGTCCGCGCTGGTCGAATTGTTGTACGGATCGGGCCTGCGCGCGACAGAGCTGGTGTCCCTGCCCCGCAATGCGGTGGCGCCGGATCGTCCGTTCCTGATCCTGCGCGGCAAGGGCGGGCGGGAGCGGATGGTGCCGATTTCGGACCGTGCGCGTGCCGCCGTCGCGGTCTGGCGCGATCACGTGCCGGTGGATGCCCAATGGCTGTTCCCCGGCGGCAAGGGGCATCTGTCGCGCGTCCGACTGTATCAGCTGATCCGCGCCATCGGGGCAGAGGCGGGCATTCCGCCCGACCGGATCAGCCCGCACGTCCTGCGCCACGCCTTTGCCACCCACCTGCTGGAAGGGGGCGCTGACCTGCGCGCGTTGCAGGCAATGCTGGGTCACGCCGATATCGCCACCACCGAAATCTATACCCATGTCGATGCCAGCCGGCTGGTCGCGCTGGTCAATGCGCGCCATCCCCTCGTTGACGCGGGCCGTGTGCGGCCCTAACCGGGCCGGCAGCCATGACCACCATGTTCCTAGATTTCGAAAAGCCCATCGCCGAGCTGCAGGCCCGGATTGACGAGCTGCGCGACACGGCCGCCGATGGCGCGGTGGATATCAACGCCGATATCGCCCGGTTGCAGGCCAAATCCGACCGGCTGCTCAAGGACACCTATGCCCGGCTGACCCCGTGGCAGAAGACGCAGGTCGCCCGGCATCAGGATCGGCCGCACTTCACCCATTATGTCGCGGGCCTGTTCGAGGATTTCGTGCCGCTGGCCGGGGACCGTGCCTTTGCCGACGATCAGGCGATCCTGGGCGGGTTCGCCCGGTTTCGCGGTCGCCGCGTCATGGTGATCGGCCATGAAAAGGGCGACGATACCGCCAGCCGCCTCAAGCACAATTTCGGGATGGGCAAGCCAGAGGGCTATCGCAAGGCGATTCGCCTGATGGACCTGGCCGGACGGTTCGGGCTGCCGGTCGTCACGCTGGTCGACACGTCGGGCGCATTTCCCGGCATCCAGGCCGAAGAGCGCGGGCAGGCCGAAGCGATTGCCCGTTCGACCGAGGCGATGCTGAACCTGGGTGTGCCAGTGATCGCGTCGATCCTGGGCGAGGGCGGATCGGGCGGCGCCATCGCGCTGGCCGCGGGCAACCGCGTGCTGATGATGGAACACGCCGTCTATTCGGTGATCTCACCCGAAGGCTGCGCATCGATCCTGTGGCGGACCGCCGACCGCGCGGCCGATGCAGCCGAGGCGATGAAAGTGACGGCACAGGACCTGAAGGCGCTGGGCGTCATCGACCGGATCGTGGCCGAGCCGCTGGGCGGCGCGCATCGCGACCGGGATGCCGCGATTGCCGCGCTGGGCGATGCGATCGAACGCGAGCTGGCGGCGATCGAGGGCGACGCGCCGGAGGCGCTGCGCAAGGCGCGCAGGGTGAAGTTCCTGTCGATGGGGCGGCTGTAACGCCGGACGCACTGGACCGGCATCCTTCGACAGGCTCAGGATGAGCGAAGCAGCTTAAAACAGCAGGTTTGTAGCCGGGCGGCATTGCGGTTTCGTCCCTGGCTGATCGCGAGCCAATCGGGCCACGCTTGAACCAAGCACGAAAAAGGCCGGGCGGTTCGTGCCGCCCGGCCCATTCTCCTCTCCAAACCAGTTCGGTCGGCCGTAATCAGCCCGACGTCTGCAGGTTCACGGCGGCCATCTTGCCCCGCCGATCAACCTCTAGTTCGAATTCCAGACGATCGCCTTCGTTCAGCGTCGCCATGCCGGCACGCTCGACGGCCGAGATATGAACGAACGCATCCGGCTGTCCGTCGTCGCGCTGAATGAAGCCGAAGCCCTTCATTGCGTTGAAGAACTTGACCGTACCCGTTGCCTTTTCGCCGGTCAGCTGACGCTGCGGCGCGCCGAAGCCGCCACCAGCGCGCGGAGCGGCGTCGCGGTCACGCGGCGGGCCGCGATCGGTGACGGGCATCGGCTCGCCGTCGATCTTGAGATCGGTGGCCGAAATCTTGCCGCCACGGTCGACCAGGGTGAAGCCAAGCGGCTGACCCTCGGCCAGGCCGGACAGGCCCGCCTGCTCGACGGCGGAGATGTGGACGAACACGTCTTCACCGCCATCGTCACGGACGATGAAGCCGAAGCCCTTTTGTCCGTTGAAGAACTTTACGATGCCGGTGCCTTCGCCGACAACCTGGGGAGGCATGCCGCGGCCACCGCCGCCGCCACCACCACGGAAGCCGCCACCGCCGCCGCCACCGAATCGGTCGCCGCCGCCGAAGCCGCCGCCGCCACCGCCGAAGCGATCACCGCCGCCAAAGCCGCCACCACCGAATCGATCACCGCCGCCGAAGCCGCCGCCGAACCGGTCGCCGCCGCCAAAACCGCCCTCATCGCCAAAAGAATCGCGCTTGTCTCTGCCGCGCCCGCCGCGTTCACCCCGGCGCCCTCGATCAAAACCCATTGCCCTGTTCGTCTTCCGTGCTCGGCCTCATTTCCGTCAACAAACCCGGGCGTCGGACGAGAAACGCGGGGGTTCGGGCGCGAAACCAAATTGCGCCGCTAGCCTGTGCATAACCCATTACGGCCCGTGCGGCGAATGAAATCGTCGCAACGCATTCGGTTATTGCTTAGGCGTGGCGCTTGCGCGACAGGGTGAGCCGAACAGGGAGCATCGAATGTCCGAAATCGCCACGCTGATTACCGACCCCGCCGCATGGGCTGCGCTTGTCACGCTGGTTGTTCTGGAAGTCGTTCTGGGGATCGACAATCTGATCTTCATTTCGATTCTTTCGAACAAGTTGCCAGTGCATCAGCAACAAAAGGCGCGGCGTATCGGCATTGGTCTGGCGCTGGTCATGCGATTGGCGTTTCTTTCGATGATCGCGTTCATCGTTTCGCTGACGACCCCGGTGTTCGATCTGGGGCTGGTCGGGCCGCTGGATGAACATGGCGCGCCGGCGTTCGAGACTGCCTTTTCATGGCGCGACCTGATCCTGATTGCAGGCGGCCTGTTCCTGGTATGGAAGGCGACGAAGGAGGTGCATCACACCATGGATCCCGAACCGTCCGGCTCTGCGCTGGACAAGAAGGGGCCGGCATCGCTGGGTTTTGGGGCCGCGATTGCGCAGATCGTCGCGCTCGACATGGTGTTTTCCATCGATTCGATCCTGACCGCAGTCGGCATGACGGAACATGTGCCGATCATGATGACCGCCGTGATCATCACCGTTGCCGTGATGCTGGTGGCGGCCGATCCGCTGGCCAAATTCATCAACGCCAACCCGACCGTCGTCATGCTGGCGCTGGGGTTCCTGCTGATGATCGGTGCGGTGCTGATCGCTGATGGGTTCGGCGTGCACGTGCCCAAGGGATATATCTATGCCGCAATGGCGTTTTCGGCGGGTGTCGAAACGCTCAACATCCTGGCCCGCCGATCCCGCGCCCGAAAGGAAGCGGCTGGCGAGCGCCATTGAGCCCCGGCACGTTTAGGATTAGGCCCGCGCCATGACCGTATATTTCCACGAAGAAGACCTGCCCGCCGACGTGCTGCGTCCCGGTGCCGTTGCCGTCGATACCGAGACCATGGGCCTGATCACGCCGCGCGACCGGCTGTGCGTCGTCCAGATCAGCGACGGGTCCGGCGACGAGCATCTGGTCCGGTTCAATCCGGGCAGCGATTATGCCGCGCCGAACCTGAAGGCCGTGCTGGCCGATCCGGAACGGGTGAAGCTGTATCATTTCGCCCGGTTCGATCTGGCCGCGATCCAGCATTATCTGGGCGTGGTCGCCGCGCCCGTTTACTGCACCAAGACGGCATCGCGGCTGGTGCGAACCTATACCGACCGGCACGGCCTCAAGGAGCTGGTGCGCGAATTGCTTGGCGCGGAGCTTTCCAAGGTGCAGCAATCGTCCGACTGGGGCGGCCCGGTGCTGAGCGAGGCGCAACGCGATTATGCGGCATCCGACGTGCGCTATCTTCACGCGCTGAAGGCGGAGCTTGACGTCCGACTGGCGCGCGAGGGGCGCACCGCGCTGGCCCAAGCCTGTTTCGAGTTCCTGCCGCACCGCGCGGCGCTGGACCTGGCCGGCTGGCCAGAGGTCGATATCTTTGCCCATGTCTGAAGCCATCGTCCCGGCAGCGGACGCCCGCATCGCGCGCAGCCGGTGGGCGTTGCCGGGCGGGCGCCATGACCGGGTCGTTGGCATGTTGCAGACGGTGCTGCCGATCGGCATCGGCGTGCTGGCGGCGTTTCTGGTGATGGCCCCGCTGACGATGGGCGGCGATGTCAGCTTCATCCTGGACAAGAACAAGGTGGATGTCGCGCCCGAGCGGCTGCGCATCGAGCGCGCCCAGTATCGCGGTGCCGACAAGGGCGGGCGCAGTTTCCAGATCACGGCCGGTTCCGCCGTCCAGAAAAGCGCATCCGAACCCATTGTGCGGATGGACGATCTGGCCGCGCGCATCGACCTGCAGGACGGGCCGGCGGCACTGACTGCGCAGAGCGGCCGGTATGACATTGATCAGCAAAAAGTGGCGATCGACGGCCCGATCCAGTTTCGCGCCGCCAATGGCTATTCGCTGGATACCCGCGATGCGATCGTGGACCTGCGCACCCGCAAGATGCAGAGCGGCGGCGCGGTGACCGGCACGACGCGCATGGGCAATTTCAGCGCAAACCGCCTGGACGCCGATCTGGAAGCGCGAACGGTGACGCTGCGCGGCAATGCGCGCTTGCGTATTGATCCGACACGCACGAAATAGCGCGTCATGATCCGCGCCATCCCGATCCTGTCCGCCGCCGCCATGCTGGGTGCGGCCCTGCTGGTGATTTCCCCGGCCGAGGGGCAGGTGCGGCACAATTCGAACGCGCCGATCGATTTCAATGCCGCGCTGATCGAATTGCAGGACAAGGCGAACCGCGCCGTCCTGTCCGGCGGGGTGACGATCCGGCAGGCGACGATGCAGCTGAACGCCGACCGGGTGACGGTTGCCTATACCGGACAGGTGATTGGCGGATCGCCACAGGTATCCCGGCTGGATGCGGCAGGCGGGGTGACGGTGACGCGGCCCGACCAGACGGCGCGGGCGCAGTTCGCGGTCTATGACCTCAATGCCCGGCGGATCACCATGGTCGGCAATGTCCGCCTGACCCAGGGGACCAACACGCTGAACGGCGGCCGGCTGACCATCGATCTGGACACCGGCCGTGCGGTCATCGACGGGCGGCCGTCGGGCAGCAGCAAGGCGCCGGGCACCACGACCACATCGGGTGGCCGCGTGTCGGGCCGTTTCTCGGTCCCCGACCGCAAATAGCGGACTGCCCGCGCGGATGCGGGGCGGCAGACACACTGATTTCAGGGACCTTCGCATGGCTGCGTGCCATCCCCCCTTGGCAGGAACCGGCAAATCATGCAGGATTCCTGCCAATTCGACAAAGCGCGGGCTGAACCGCGCCAGCGCAGGACGGACGAACGCATGAACGACATAGTCGCGCCGGTTGCGGCCGATGTCTCCTCGCAACAGGCGGAGCAGATCGTGGACGATGGTCTGTCCGTCGTTTCGATCGCCAAGGCGTATGACAAGCGCAGCGTCCTGTCCGATGTGTCGCTGAACGTCGGCAAGGGCGAGGTGATCGGCCTGCTCGGTCCCAATGGCGCGGGCAAGACGACGTGCTTTTATTCGGTGATGGGCCTGGTGAAGCCGGATGCCGGGCGCATCCTGCTGGACGGCACGGATATCACCGGCCTGCCTATGTATCGCCGCGCGGTGCTTGGCCTGGGCTATCTGCCTCAGGAAACGTCGATTTTTCGCGGCCTGTCGGTGGAAAAGAACATCCTTGCCGTGCTGGAACTGGCCGAGCCGGACAAGGACCGGCGTCAGGCGCGGCTGGACCAGTTGCTGGACGAATTCGGGCTGACCCGGCTGCGCGCCAGCCCGTCCATGGCGCTGTCCGGCGGGGAGCGGCGGCGGGCGGAAATCGCGCGCGCGCTGGCGGCCAATCCGACGATCATGCTGCTGGACGAGCCGTTTGCCGGCATCGACCCCATCTCGATCGCGGACATCCGCGATCTGGTCAAGGACCTGAAGACGCGCGGCATCGGCGTGCTGATCACTGATCACAACGTGCGCGAGACGCTGGAAATCGTCGATCGCGGCTACATCATCTATGACGGCCGCGTGCTGTTCAGCGGATCGCCCGCAGAACTGGTCGCGGATGCCAATGTCCGCCGCCTGTATCTGGGCGAGGGTTTTTCGTTGTGAATGTGTTTGCCGGAGGGCGGCGCCAGCCCGCTCCCCCACCCGGCCACCCATCGGCAGGATATTCTGAAATGGGTGGCCGGGTGGGGGAGCGGGCCGGCGCCGTGTCCAGCTAGAATGTCGCTCGCGCCGCGCCTCGACCTGCGCCAGACGCAATCGCTGGTGATGACGCCGCAGCTGCAGCAGGCGATCCGCCTGCTGGCGCTGTCCAATCTGGAGATCGAGGGGTTCATTGCCGAGGAGCTGGAAAAGAACCCGCTGCTCGACGCGCAGTCAGGCGATGATGATGGCTCGTCGGGTGGCCAGATCGAGCTGCCGCCCGAACTGATCGTCGATCCGGCCGAACCGCGCGACGGCCCGGCCGATGCCAGCGAACTGCTAGCCAGCGGGGGCGGCGCGGACGAGGCGGCGCTGGACGTCGATTTCACGGCCGAGACGTTTCACCACGACAGCGCGTCGGATTCCATCGGCGGGCTGGACGGCGGCCTGTCGGTATCCGGCGTCAGCGGCGCGGGGCCGGAGGACGGGCCGGACCTGGATGCGATTGCCGGTGCCGATATCTCGCTGTCCGATCACCTGTTGTCCCAGGCGGGGCAGTCGGTGTCGGGCGCGGACCTGTTCATCGCCGCGCATCTGATCGATCAGATCGACGAGTGCGGATACCTGACCGTATCGCTGCTGGACGTGGCCAACCGGCTGGGCGTACCGCTGGTCCGGGTGGAGGCGGTACTCGCCATCATCCAGACGTTCGATCCGTCGGGCGTGGGCGCGCGCAATCTGGCCGAATGTCTGGCGATCCAGGCGCGGGAGGCGGACCGTTATGATCCGTGCATGGCGCGGCTGATCGACAATCTGGACCTGCTGGCGCGCGGGCAGATCGCCCAGCTGAAGCGGATGTGCGGCGTCGATGACGAGGACATGGCCGACATGATCCGCGAATTGCGCGGGTATGACCCAAAGCCCGGCTGTCGATACAGCGGGGAATCGGCACAGGCGGTGACGCCCGACGTGTACGTTTCCCGCCGGGGGGCCGGATGGGCGGTCGAGATCAATTCGGCGACGCTGCCTCGGCTGCTGGTCAATCGCAGCTATTATGCCGAATTGTCGGGCAGCGCGGGCAAGGACAAGGCGGGCAGGGCGTGGCTGTCGGATTGCCTGGCCAGCGCCAACTGGCTGGTCAAGGCGCTGGATCAGCGGCAGCGGACGATCATCAAGGTGGCGACCGAGATCGTGAAGCAGCAGGAGGCGTTTTTCCTGCACGGCGTCGCGCATCTGCGCCCGCTGACGCTGGCGCGGGTGGCCGAAGCGATCGAGATGCATGAATCGACCGTCAGCCGCGTGACGAGCAACAAATATCTGAGCTGTGCCCGGGGCCTGTTCGAGCTCAAATATTTCTTCACCAGCGCGATCCAGTCGGCGGACGGCGGCGACGCCGTTTCGGCCGAGGCGGTGAAGGCCGCGATCCGCACGCTGATCCAGGCGGAGGACCCGAAAAAGATCCTGTCCGACGACACGCTGGTCGAGATGCTGAACGCCAAGGGGTTCGACATCGCGCGGCGCACCGTCGCCAAGTATCGCGAGGCGATGGGCATCGGCAGTTCGGTCCAGCGGCGGCGGCAAAAGGCGCTGGGGGGATAGCGTGCTGCTGACGGGCGGCAGGCTCATGCTTCGACAGGGTCAGCATGAGCGGGCCGGGGTGGCCGCACCAAGCATTTCCTCCACCCAGGCGGGCACCAGTTCGCCGGCGGGCCCCATGCGGCTTTCGTGGAAGAAGATGCTGCCCGCCGAGGGATCGAGGTTCATTTCCAGCGTGCGGGCGCCGACATAGCGCGCGGTCTGGACAAAGCCCGCAGCCGGATAGACCGCGCCGGAAGTGCCGATGGAAACGAACAGATCGGCATCGCGGATCGCGGTTTCGATTGCGTCCATCCGGTAGGGGATTTCGCCGAAGAACACGATGTCGGGACGGAGCGCCGGTGCTGTGCAGGCGGGGCATGGCGTACCCGGCGGCAGGTCGCCATGATGCGGCTGGCGATGATCGCAGGCGGCGCACAGGGCGGATTTCAGCTCGCCATGCATATGGATCAGGCGGCGGGATCCGGCCCGTTCGTGCAGATCGTCGACATTCTGGGTGACAAGCAGCAGGTCGCCGGGCCATTCGGCGTCGAGCCGGGCAAGCGCGTGGTGGGCCGCGTTCGGTTCGACGGTAGCCAGCGCGGCGCGGCGCAGATCATAGAACCGGTGGACGAGATCGGGGTCTGCGGCCAGCGCGTGTGGTGTGCAGACATCCTCGACCCGGTGCCCCTCCCACAAGCCGCCGGGGCCGCGAAAGGTGGCGATCCCGCTTTCGGCGGAGATGCCAGCCCCGGTCAGGATGACGATGGATCGGAGGTCGCTTGTCATGGCCGACGGCTGACAGTTTTGACACATTGAACGGGTTTTGCACGCAGGACGACTGTCAAGCGTGAGGGTTTCGCTGCGGTGCGACTGGCGGGGCGGGGGGCGGAGCGCGGCAGGGGCATGGACGCAGTTAAGCAGGCCAAATCCAACATTGCGAGCGTCCCCTGCACCCGACCCGTCAGATCGCGTTGAGGGGGATGCGCAGATAGACCTGACCCGTGGGCGAGGGCGGCGGCATGGCACCAGCGCGAATGTTCACTTGCAGGGAAGGCAGGATCAGGCGCGGGGCGTCGAGCCGGGCGTCGCGGGCGGTGCGCATGGCGACAAAGTCCGCCTCGCCGACCCCGTCATGGACATGGATGTTATGCGCGCGCTGATCGCCGACCGTCGTTTCAAACGCATGGTCGGTACGCGAGGGCGGCAGATAGTCATGGCCGACGAACATCCGGGTTTCGGGGGGCAGGGCGAGCAGCCGCCGGATCGAGCGATACAGCATCGCCGCATCGCCGCCGGGAAAGTCCGCGCGGGCGGTGCCATAGTCCGGCATGAACAGCGTGTCGCCGACGAACAGCGCATCGCCGACATGATAGCTGACACAGGCGGGGGTGTGGCCCGGCGTATGGATCACATGGATGGTCAGATCGCCGAGCGGCAGGGTGTCGCCATCGCCGACCAGCCGGTCGAAGGCGCTGCCGTCCGGGGTCACATCGTCCGCGTCGAACAGCGGGGCGAAAATCTGCTGCACGTCAGCGATATGGCCACCAATGACGATGGGCGCGCCGGTGCGTCCGCGCAGCCAGTGCGCCGCCGAGAGGTGATCGGCATGGGCGTGCGTTTCGAGCAGCCACTGCACCGTCAGGCCATGGTCGCGGACATGAGCGAGCAGCGCATCGGCGCTGGCCGTCGCGGTGCGGCCATTGTTGGGCGTGAAATCCAGCACGGGGTCGATGATCGCGGCCATGCGGGTTGCGGGATCGTGCACGACATAGCTGACCGTGTTGGTGGCGGCATCGAAAAAGCCGTGGACGATGGGGGGCATGAGCAGTCTCCTTGGTCATCATATTAGGGATTGCTAAATTAGAATCAAGTGATATCTCTCGGCCATGCTTGACCTGACCCGTTTCGACCGCGCCCTGTTTGAAGCCAGCGCTTCGCGTGCCGCGGCGCTACTCCGCCTGCTCGCCAATGAACGGCGGCTGATGGTGCTGTGCCAGCTGGCCGATGGCGGCGAATTGCCGGTGAGCGAATTGCAGCGCCGCGTCGGCATCAGCCAGTCGGCGCTGTCCCAGCATCTGGCGATGCTGCGCGAGGACGGGGTGCTGGCCACGCGGCGAGAGGGACAGGTGATCCATTACCGGATCGCCGATCCCGCCGCGCTGAAGGTGATGGGCACGCTGGCCGAGATCTATTGTCCCCCCGACCCGGAGTGCGTGTGATGACCCTGATTTCCCTGAGCCCCGAACAGGCCCGTGCCCGGATGGATGCCGGGCAGGCCGTGCTGATCGACATTCGGGAAGCGGACGAGTTTGCCCGCCGCCATGTGCCGGGTGCGCTGTCGCGGCCATTGTCCGCCGGACAATTCGCCGCACCGGCCGGGGCAGAGGCGATCTTTACCTGTCGGACGGGCATGCGGACGGCAGGGGCGTGCAACCGGCTGGCCGCCGCGGTGCCGGGCAATGCCTATGTGCTGGCGGGCGGCGTCGATGCGTGGGAACAGGCCGGACTGCCGGTTGTCACCGATGCGAAGGCACCGCTGGAGATCATGCGGCAGGTGCAGATCGCGGCAGGATCGCTGGTCCTGATCGGTGTCCTGCTGGGCCTGCTCGTGGCGCCGGGATGGTTCGGGCTGGCGGCGTTTGTCGGCGCTGGCCTGACCTTTGCGGGTGTTACCGGCTTTTGCGGCATGGCACGCCTGATGATGCTGGCCCCGTGGAACCGCCGGACGGCCTGATGCGATGGATGCGCCCGAAACCCTGATGCTGGCGGCGCTGGGCGGGGCGCTGGTCGGCCTGTTGCTGACGCTGTTCGGCGGGGGCGGGTCGGTGCTGGCGACGCCGTGGCTGATCTATGTCGTGGGCGTTGCCGACACGCATCTGGCGATCGGCACATCGGCAGCGGCGGTGGCGGTGAATGCTGCCGTCGGCCTGACGGCACAGGCACGGTCGGGGACAGTGAAATGGCCGTGCGCCAGCGTGTTTGCTGTGGCGGGGCTGGCGGGTGCGATGATCGGTGCGGAAATCGGCAAGCGCACCGATGGCGCGGCGCTGCTCAACTGGTTTGCGCTGGCGATGATCGCGATTGCGGTGTCGATGATGATCCCGCGCAGGAGCGAGGGCGATCCGGCCGTGCACCTGTCCCCTGCCATGGTGCCGAAACTGGCGCTGGCGGGGCTGGGCGCGGGGCTGGCCGCCGGGTTTTTCGGCATCGGGGGCGGGTTCCTGATCGCGCCGGGCCTGATGGCGGCGACGGGCATGACGATCGCCAATGCCGCGGCATCCAGCCTGGTGTCGGTGACCCTGTTCGGCGGCGCGACCAGCGCCAGCTATGCCCTGTCCGGGTCGGTCGACTGGGCGCTGTTCGGCGCGCTGGTGGCGGGCGGGGCGCTGGGTACCGTGGCGGCGATGCCGATGGTGCGGTGGCTGGCGGCCCGTGCAGGTGTGGCGCGGCGGCTGTTCGCGCTGATGATCATGGCGGTGGCGGGCGCGATCCTGATCGGCTGAGCGGGGCGGGCTGTGCCCGCCGACTGGCTCAGGACGCACGGGGGGCAAACCGGCCAATATTTCCGCCCATCGTCATGCCGGAGTTGTTCCGGCATCCAGCGCGCAGCATCAGGCGGAATAGCGAGGAATGGACTGGACCCCGGCACAAGGCCGGGGTGACGGGCGGGAACATCCGGTCTTGGGTCGTTCTTTCCCCGCTGCTATGTCGCCCCCGATCGCAGCAGATAGGGACGTGCATGACCGGCATCGGCATTTTCGGAGCGGACGGGCGCATGGGGCTGGCCATCGCGGCGGTGGCGGAGCGCATGGGCGTGGCCATTGCGGGCCGCGGCGATGCGGGCAGCGACCCGGTGGCGGTGGCGGCGGTGGCGGACGTGCTCATCGATTTTTCGGTCCCCGCCGCGCTTGAGGCCAATCTGCGGGCGGCGCAGGGTGCGGGCAAGCCGATCCTGATCGGCACAACCGGGCTGGACGAGGCGCATCATGCGATGATCGACGCCGCCGCGGCCGAGATTGCGGTGCTGCAGACGGGCAATACCTCGCTGGGCGTCACGCTGCTGACCGATCTGGTGCGGCAGGCGGCGGCGCGGCTGGGCGAGGGATGGGATATCGAGATCGTCGAGGCGCATCACAGCGCCAAGCGCGACGCGCCGTCGGGCACCGCACTGATGCTGGGCGAGGCGGCGGCCGAGGGGCGCGGGACGACGGTGGCGGCAGCGGGCGTGATGGGCCGCATGGGAATGACCGGCGCGCGGGAGGCGGGGACGATCGGTTTTGCCAGCGTGCGCGGCGGATCGATCCCGGGCGACCACAGCGTCATCATCGCCGGGCCGGACGAGGTGATCGAGCTGAACCACCGTGCCTATGACCGCACGATCTTTGCGCGCGGGGCCGTGCGCGGGGCGGTGTGGCTGACGGGCAAGGCGGCCGGGCGGTACACGATGCAGGACGTGCTGGCGCGTTGAAGAAAGCGGACGTCATCGCGTTTTACGAGGTGCTGGCGGCGGCGAATCCGGCGCCGGAAACCGAGCTTGCCTATGGCAATCATTTCCAGCTGCTTGTCGCGGTCGTCCTGTCGGCGCAGTCGACGGATGTGGGGGTAAACAAGGCGACGCGGCGATTGTTCGCCGAGGTGCATACGCCCGAGCAGATGGTCGCGCTGGGCGAGGATGGGCTGAAGCAGCATATCAAGACCATCGGCCTGTTCAATGCCAAGGCGAAGAATGTCATCGCCCTGTCCGAAGCGCTGATCCGCGATCATGGCAGCGAGGTGCCGAATGACCGTGATGCGCTGGAGGCGTTGCCTGGCGTGGGGCGCAAGACGGCGAATGTCGTGATGAACTGTGCGTTCGGCGCCGAGACGTTCGCGGTGGATACGCATATCTTTCGCGTGGGCAACCGAACCGGCCTGGCCAAGGGCAAGACGGTGCTGGCGGTGGAAAAGAAGCTGGACAAGGCAACGCCCGCGCCGTTCCGACTGCACGCCCATCACTGGCTGATCCTGCATGGCCGCTATGTCTGCAAGGCGAGAACGCCCGAATGCTGGCGATGCGACGTTGCGGCATTCTGTGCGTTCAAGCCCAAAACGCCGCCGCCAGCGGCAAAGCGCAGGACGACGGCAAAGGAGGGCTGAACGATGCGTGCCATCATTCCGATCGCACTGATGCTGACCACCGCCGGATGCGCCACCGCGCGCGATCAGGCCGGTGCGGAACAGCAGGCGGCCGATGTCCGCCCCGCCGCGACCCCGACGGGCGATCCGGTCAACTGCATCTCGACCATCCGCCTGCGCCAGTCGCACGTCCGGTCCGACCGGGTGATCGATTTCGAGATGCTGGGCGGCAAGATGTATCGAAACACCTTGCCCAACCGCTGTCCGTTGCTGGGATCGGAGCGGCGCTTTTCCTATGAGACGCGGATCAACCAGCTGTGTTCGGTGGACATCATCCGCGTGCTGAGCGTGCAGGCGGCCGGGTTGCAGCCGCTGGGCGCGTGCGGCCTGGGCCAGTTCCAGCCTGTGAAGCTGGAAGGACAAAGCCGCTAAAACAGGCTGGCGCGGCGCGGAATGCTCTGCTAACCGGCCTGTCCACGCACCCATAGCTCAGCTGGATAGAGCGCTGCCCTCCGAAGGCAGAGGCCAGAGGTTCGAATCCTCTTGGGTGCGCCATTACTTCCGATCAGACGGGCGGCAGGCCCAGTTTCTCCAGCACACCGCGCAGATGGGCCAGCGCCTCTGGCGTGGGGCCGGGATAGGGGCCGGTGGTCGGCGTGTTGCCCAGATAGCCGATCTGTTGCCAGCCCTCTTCGGTCGAATAATAGGCGAGCAGTGCGATCGAGCGCACCCGGTCGAAGAACCGTGCCGCCTGTTCCAGCCCGGGCTTTACCCGGCCGCGAAAGGCGATGTCGTCGCAGATCGCGGCGCGCTGGGCATTGGTGACGGCGGCAAAGGGCTTGCCGAAGCGGGCGGTGCTTTCGGCATCGATCCAGGCAAGGCCGGGGACGATCAGCGACCGGTCGCCCTGCTGAGCCGGATAGGGCGCGCTGATCCATTCATCGACGAACGCCGGGACGCCGAGCGCGGAGGCGGCGCTGGCGCCGATGGCGGGTTCGGCAGGCAGCATCATGTCGACCAGCGCGGTCGTCGCCGCGCGTTCCGCCGCCGTCATGGTGAGCGGCCACGGCACCTTGGGATCCAGCAGGTCGGGATCGCCGCCATAACCGGGCGCGGTGATCGGGGGCAGGGCGTCCGAAGGCCATTTCACCCCCTGAAGCCCCATGCCGTTGGCGGCGGCGGGCAGGCTGGCCATCGCTGCCGCGAGCCAGGCGATCGTCGTGCGGCGATCCATCACGGGTCCGGTCATCACAATTCCCCCTGACGCAGGCGCGTGGCGACATGATCGGCGGTGCGCATGGAGAGTGCCATGATCGTCAGCGTCGGATTCTTGTGCGCCTTTGACGCAAAGACCGATCCGTCCGCCAGATAGAGATTGTCGACATCCCAGCAGCGGCCATAGCTGTCAGTCACCGACGTGCGGCGATCGCTGCCCATGCGGGCGGTGCCGACTTCGTGAATGATCTCTCCGCCCTTTGCCAGGCTGCGGTCGACTGGCCCCGCGTCGTGCAGCCGGCCGCCCATGGCAGTGACCAGATCGCCGACCGCCTGTCGGAAATGCTGCACCATGTTGCGCTCCTGATCGGTCTGGCCGAAATGGAATTTCAGCACCGGGATGCCGAACTTGTCCTTGGCCACCGGATCGATTTCGCACCAGCTTTGCGCGTTGGGGATCATTTCGCCGCGCAGGGCAAAACCGATGCCGGTGCCGTAATAGCGCCAGGCGTCGCGGCGGAGCGACGGGCCATAGCCGTCCAGGCTCATCATCCCCGGTTCGCCGAACCCGCCATATAGTTCAATATGATAGCCGCGCGCGAAATTGAGCTTGCCCGCCTTCTGCTCCTGATACTGCCAGAAGGGGACATAGACATGGAGGCCCATGGCCCCGTCCTCGTTATAGCGGGGCCGCCCCTCCAGCGCGGGAAAGCTGGCCGACAGGTTCGATCCGACCGTGTCCATCAGGTTTCGACCGACCTGGCCGCTGGAATTGGCCAGCCCCTCCGACCGGCCCGAAACCTTGGTATTGAGGAGGATGCGGGCGGTTTCGCCCGTGCTGGCGGACAGGATGACGACGCGGGCCTTTGCCTCGCGCTGGGCGCGGGTCTTGCGGTCGATATAGCGGACGCCCGATGCCTTGCCGGTGCGATCCACCATGACTTCAAAGACCATGGCGTCGGTCTGCACCGTCAGCTTGCCGGTGGCCCTGGCATAGGGGATCAGCGAGGTCGTCATCTGAAACGCCGCGCCGATGGCACAGCCGCGCCCGCAATCCGACGCCCAGTAACAGGGCTGGCGATCATCGACCTGCCGCGTCAGCACGGCGCGGCGGGCGGGAATGACGGGCATCCCGACCCTTGCCCCGCCGGATTTCAGGAACAGTTCCCATGCCCGCGGCTTTGGCGGATCGTGCAGCACACCCGGTCCGCTGTCCGGATGGTTTTCCAGCCCCGGATTGTCGCCATAGACGCCGACGACCGTTTCGGTTCGATCGTACCAGGGCGCCATTTCCTCGTAGGACACCGGCCAGTCCACCCCCAGCCCGTCGCGGCTGAACGGTTTGAAGTCATACGGCCCCATGCGGAAGGAATTGCGGCCCCAGTGATTGGTGCGGCCGCCCAGCATCCGGTTGCGCCACCACAGGAAATCGGTGCCCTCCGCCTTGGTATAGGGCTCGCCCGGAATGTCCCATCCACCATCGACGGCGGCCAGATAATAACCGAAATCCTTGTCCGGCGTGCCCACCCCGCGCAGCGGCGCATCGCGCGAGGGGCTGAGCATCGGAGCCTCGTTCGGGTCATAGTCCCGGCCAGCCTCCAGCATCAGGACGCGCGCACCGGCCCGGGTCAGCATCCATGCCGCCATGCCGCCGCCCGCACCCGATCCGACGACGATCGCGTCATAGCTTTCCTGCATGGCGTCCTTTCCCCCGGCATTGACCTGTGGCTGCTGATGACAGCCTTGTCAGGCATGGATCAGCCGAACAGCAGCGGCCGTCAACCCGGCTTGGCAGGGATCCGGCATGCCGATCGCACGAAAACGGACGCCACCGGATCGTCACGCGACAGGAACGATCCCCGGAGGCCGGTCGTGCATACCAATTCTTTTTTGCCGATCCGACGATAGCATTTGGCCCGCTGGACAGACCGCCCTAAAGCATATGTATTAGTACGGTGTGCGGCCGGGATGGTATGACAATGATGTCAACCATGGATATCGGCGATTTTGGCCAGGACGATGTGCCCGGTTTCCAGGATCGGGCGACGCGCCGGGCGGAATGAGGGAGAGAGGCATGGTTGATCGGCGATTGGTGTTGGGCGGGTTGATGGCATCGCTGGGTGCATCCGTCTTTGCGCCGCTGGCACGGGCGGAAGCGGCGGGCGTGCTGGTCGGCCACGCAATGCCCGACACCCCCGTCTTCAATGACGCGCAGCGCGCGCTGCTGGCCGAACTGGGCGAGCGGATCATTCCGACGACCGACACGCCGGGGGCAAAGGCCGCCGAAGTGCACGCCTATATCGAGCAGTTGCTGGCCGAATGGGCGATGCCGGACGAGGCAGGGCTGATCAAGGCGGGGCTGGATGCCGTCGATGCCAAGTCGCGTGCGGATTTCGGCAAGCCCGCCACGGCGATCGAGCCGGCGCAGCTCGACGGCCTGCTGACCCAGGCGATGAACGGCACGCTGGGCGACCGCGCCTTTTTCCCCGCGCTGAAGCAGATGGTGATTACGGGATATTACACGTCGGAAATCGGCGTCACCGTGGAGCGCAGCTATCTGCCGGTGCCGGGCAAGTATGACGGCGCCTATCCCTATGCCGAAGTCGGGCGCGTCTTTTCCGCCTGAACCATTTCCCCCGCGATGGCCAATGGCCCGCAAATGCAATTCATGAAGAAGGTTTGAGAGCAGATGGCGACGACGAACCGGTATGACGCGATCGTTGTGGGATCGGGTGTCAGTGGCGGATGGGCGGCCAAGGAGCTGACCGAAAAGGGGCTGAAGGTCCTGGTGCTCGATCGCGGCGTGATGGTGGAGCACGGCAATTACGATTATGACGGCAAGCCGCCGTTCGAGATTCCGGCCCGCGACCGGATGCCGGCCCGCGAGCTGAAGAGCGACTATTTCATCGCGCGGCACGGCTATGTCTCGCCGGGCATGAAGAAGCATTACAACAACGACCGGCTGAACCCCTATGCCTACGAGGACGGGGACAAGTTCTACTGGATCCGGCCGGGCGCGGTGGGCGGCAAGTCGCTGATCTGGGGCCGCTGGTCGTTCCGCTGGGCACCCATCGATTTCGAGGCGAACAAGCGCGACGGGCACGGGCTGGACTGGCCGATCCGGTACGAAGACCTTGAGCCGTGGTACAGCTATGTCGAGAAATATGCGGGCATTTCGGGTTCGCGCGAAAACCTGTCCTATCTGCCCGACAGCGAGTTTCAGCCGCCCATTCCGATGAACGTCGCCGAGACGTGGCTGAAGGGCAAGCTGGAGAGCGCCTATCCGGGCCGCAAGCTGATCAATTGCCGCGTGTCGAACATGACCGAGGACAAGCCCGATCAGGGCCGGACCAAGTGCCAGTTCCGCAATCAGTGCGGCCGCGGCTGTTCGTTTGGCGCGTATTTTTCCAGCCAGGCGGTGACGCTGCCGGCCGCGCAGGCGACCGGCCGGATGACGCTGCGGTCCGATGCGCTGGTCACCAACCTGATCTATGACGCCAAGAAGAAGCGGGCGACCGGCGTGCGGGTGGTCGATACGCAGACCGGCCAGGCGGAAATCATCAATGCCCGGCTGATCATGATGGCCGCGTCCACCGCCGCGACGGTGCAGATCCTGATGAATTCGCGCGCCGAGGGCAGCGAGCGGAGCCATTTCGATACCAGCGGCACGCTGGGCCGGTATCTGATGGACCATATCTTCCGCACCCATGCCTCTGGCGAGGTGCCGGGCAATCTGGACCTGATCGAATATGGCCGTCGCCCCGGCGGCGTCTATATCCCGCGCTTCCGCAACCTGGAGGGTGATGACGGCCTCGGCTTCCGCCGCGGCTATGGCTATCAGGGTTCGGCCAGCCGGTCGCCGCTGATGAAGCCGGGCTTTGGTGCGGACATGAAGCACGGGATGCGCGGCTATGGCCCGTGGATGTTCGGCATGACCGCGTTCGGCGAATGTCTGCCCTATGAAGACAATCGCATGACGTTGCACCCGACCAAGAAGGACCGGTTCGGGATGCCGCAGGTGCAGTTCAACGTCACGTTCCGCGAGAACGAGTTGAAGCTGATCGAGGATGCGCGTCAGCAGGGCGAGGCGATGCTGAAGGCGGCGGGCCTGATCAACGTCACCTCCGGCCGGCAGGAGCACGTGCCAGGCGACGGCATCCACGAAATGGGCGGGGCGCGCATGGGCGCCGATCCGCGCCAGTCGGTGACCGACAAGCACAGCCGCCTGCACGACGCGGAAAATGTCTATGTCGTCGACGGGTCGCAGATGACGTCGATTTCCTGCGTCAACCCGTCGCTGACCTTCATGGCGCTGTCCGCCCGCGCGTCGGACCATGCGGTCAAGGCGATCAAGGCCGGCCGCATCTGATGCCGGATGCGAACGCGTTCGACCCCGCCGTCGACGGCCGCCCGATAATCGGGCGGCGGCAGGCCATCGGGCTTGCCGGAGCGGCCGTGGCGGCGGGCATGGCGCCATCGATTGCGATGGCGGCGGCCCGCCCGGGCCTGTCCGGATGGGCCGTCAATGTCGATACCTGGTGGCGGGACCGCCCGTTGGAGCAGCGCATCGACGCGGCGGCCGCGATGGGATTCGACAAGATCGAGATCTGGGGCGTGGAAGCGCCCAAGCGCGACGCCGCAGCCATTGCGCGCCAGTGCCGCGATGCGGGCATTTCGATCGTCCAGTTCACCGCCGTGCCGCAGAAGATCGCCGATCCCGCCCAGACCGAGCGGCAGTTTCTGGACGCGGTGAAGCAGACGCTGGATTTCGGCGTGACGCTCAATTCCCGGATGGCCACTGTGGTCGGGCATCAGGCGATCGAGGGCGTCCGCTATGCCGATGCCCTCGCCCGGTATCAGGACCGGCTGGCGCTGGCTGCGCCCTTGGCGGAAAAGGCGGCGCTGACGCTGATCGTCGAACCGTTCAACCCGCGCGATCATCTGGGCTTTTTCCTGTACGGATCGGACGACGCGCTGAAGGTGATGCGCGGGATCAACAGCCCGGCGCTGAAACTGAACTGGGACCTGTTCCACATGCAGCGGGCCGAGGGCGACCTGATCGACCGGTTCCGCAAGGGGATCGACCAGATCGCATACGTCCAGATCGGCGATTCGCCCGCCCGCAACGAACCGGGGACGGGCGAGGTGGATTTCGGCCGCGTGCTGACCGCGGTGCGGCAGGCAGGCTATGCCGGGCCGATCGGCCTGGAATTTTTCCCCAGCAAGGGCAAGCCGGACCGGCAGCTGCGCAGCGAGCTGGAGGCACTGGCCCGGCAATTTGAACCGAATGGCAAGAAGGCAAAGACACGATGAAGGGTCCGGCGATTTTCCTGGCGCAGTTCATGTCGGACGAAGCGCCGTTCAACACGCTGGCCTCTGCTGCGAAATGGATGGCCGAGGCGGGTTATGTGGGCGTGCAGATCCCGACATGGGATCCGCGCTGCATCGACCTGGCCAAGGCAGCTGAGAGCCAGGATTATTGCGACGAGATCGCCGGTATCTGCCGCGAGGCGGGGGTGGAGATCACCGAGCTGTCCACGCATCTTCAGGGTCAGCTGGTCGCCGTTCACCCCGCTTATGACACCGCGTTCGACGGCTTTGCGCCGGAAGGCGTGCGCGGCAACCCGTCGGCGCGCCAGCAATGGGCGGTGGAGCAGCTTCATCTGGCGGCAAAGGCCAGCCGCCGCCTTGGCCTGAACGCCCATGCGACCTTTTCCGGGGCGCTGGCCTGGCCCTATCTCTATCCCTGGCCGCAGCGGCCGGCGGGGCTGGTCGAAGAGGCGTTCGGCGAGCTGGCCAAGCGGTGGCGGCCGATCCTGGATGCGTTCGATGAACAGGGCGTCGATGTCGCCTATGAAATCCATCCGGGCGAGGACCTGCACGACGGCGTGACCTATGAGCGGTTCCTGGCGCTGGTCGACAATCACCCGCGCGCCAACATCCTGTTCGACCCCAGCCATTATGTGCTGCAGGCGCTGGACTACCTGTCGTTCATCGACATTTATCACGAGCGCATCCGCATGTTCCATGTGAAGGATGCCGAGCTGAACCCCACCGGCCGGTCGGGCGTCTATGGCGGGTTTCAGGACTGGGTGGACCGGCCGGGCCGGTTCCGGTCGCTGGGCGACGGACAGGTCGATTTCGGGGGCATCTTCTCGAAACTGACGCAATATGGCTATCAGGGCTGGGCCGTTCTGGAATGGGAATGCTGTCTGAAGCACCCGGAGGACGGGGCGCGGGAAGGCGCACCATTCATCGCCGCGCACATGATCCGGCGGCCGGAACGCGCATTCGACGATTTCGCGGCGGGCAGCGATCCCGCCGTCAACCGCAAGCTGCTCGGCCTGGACGGCTGAACAAGGGGCGGGCCGCACAATGGACAAGACGATGATGGGGGAAGGTGCAGTGAGCGAAGGCGTATTTGATCGGTCGCGGTTATTCTGGCTGAGCGTCATGGCGCTGTTTACCGCCGCTGCCGGACTGGCGCTGCGCGGGGCGATCGCCGGCGGGCTGAAGACGGAATGGATCGACCCCGTCGCCCCGTTGCAGGCGGGCGAGCTGATCGCGGGCGCGCTGGGCGCGGCGTTCCTGGGCTTTGCCATCACCCTGTTCGTCACCAGCGCGCTGCTCGACCAGATCGGGATGAAGCGGATGCTGCTGGGCAGCGGTCTGTGCTTCATCATCGGCACGGCGGCGATCGCACTGGCCGGCACCATCGCCAGCGGCATGACAATCTATTGGATCGTGTGGTTCGGGATGCTGGTCAGCGGCATCGGCTGGGGCCTGTGCGAGGCGGCTATCAACCCGCTGACCGCCCAAATCTATCCCGAAGAGGCGACCCACCGGCTGAACGTGCTGCACGCATGGTTCCCCGGCGGCATCATCATCGGCGGGCTGCTGGGCTTTTTCCTGGGCGATGCGCTGCCATGGCAGGCGATCATCGGTCTGACCATCATTCCGGCGATCATCACCGTGGCGATGGCGGCGACCACCCGATTCCCGCCGCCGCTGCGCGCGCAGAGCGGGGTGTCGTTCGGCGAGATGATGGGCGAGGTGTTCCGCCGCCCCAGCTTCTTCATCTGGTTCGGCGCCATGTTCCTGACCGCCGCGTCGGAGCTGGCTCCCGGTCAGTGGATCGACGTGGCGCTGACCAACCGGGTGGGGATGCGGGGCATCCTGCTCCTCGTGTACGTCAACGCGCTGATGTTCGTGTTCCGCCACTTTGCGGGCCGTCTGGCGAACAAGATTTCCAATCCCGGCCTGCTCTGGCTGTCCAGCCTGCTGGCCATGATCGGGCTGTATATGCTGTCGCTGGCCCAGTCGCCTGCGGCCGCGATTGCCGCATCGACCGTCTGGGGCCTGGGCGTCTGTGTGATGTGGCCGACCATGCTGGCGTCGGTGGCGGAACGCTATCCGCGCGGCGGCGCCTGGGCCATGGGTCTGGTCGGTTCGGCGGGGGCGCTGGCTAGCTATGTCGTGCTGCCGCGCCTGGGCGCCATGTATGACGAGGCGAAGATCAGCTTTGCCGGCGGGGCGGATGCCTATGCCGCGCTGGTCGGCGAGGCGAAGCTGGCGGTCGAGGATCTGGCGGCATCGGCATCGTTCCAGCGACTGGCGATCCTGCCGCTGATCCTGCTGGTCGTGTTCGGCATCGTGATCCTGCGCGAACGGGGCAAGACGCGCGCGCAGCTGGCGGGCGAGGCGGCGTGACCCTTAGCCGCCGGGCGATCCTGGCCACCGGACTGGGCGCGGCGGGTGCCGCCGCTGCCCTGCCCGTGGCGCAGGACAAGACGCCATCGGCGGCCAGGTTGGCGCTCAATTTTGCGCCGCATCAGGGCAGCTTTGCCAGCAGGGGCAGCCTGATCGATCAGATCGCCTTTGCCGCCGATCAGGGCTTTCGCGGCTGGGAGGATAACGAGGCAGGCAAGCGGCCCGTCGCCGAACAGGAGGCGATGGCCCGGGCACTGGCCCGGCACGGCATGACGATGGGCGTGTTCGTCGCATCGCTGCCGCAATGGTCGACATTCCAGCCGGTGCTGGGCGGCGAGGACGATGCGCCGCGTCAGGCGTTTCTGGCCGATATCCGTGCGGCGGTGGACGTGGCGAAGCGGCTGAACGCGAAATGGACGACGGTGGTGCCGGGGTTCGTGGACCCACGCGTGCCGATGGACATTCAGACCGCGCGGATCATCGAGGTGATGCGCCGCGCCGCCGACATCATGGCCCCGCACGGGATCGTGATGGTGATGGAGCCGCTGAACACCCGCACCGATCACCCGCGGGTGTTCCTGCAGACCATTGCGCAGGGCTATGCGCTGGCAACCGCGGTGAACAGCCCGTCGGTCAAGGTGCTGGCGGACCTATATCATGAGCAGATTCAGTCCGGGAACCTGATCCGCGCGCTGGAAGCGTGCTGGGACCAGATCGCCTATCTGCAATTCGGCGACAATCCGGGCCGCAAGGAACCGGGCACGGGCGAGATCAACTATGCCAATATCTGTGCCTGGCTGAAGGCGCGGAGCTATGCCGGCGTGATCGGCATGGAACATGGCAATTCGGTAGCCGGCCGTGCGGGCGAGGATCGGCTGATCGCCGCCTATCGCACGATCAACCCGGCCTGAGCGGGACGGACAAGGAGGAAGATGTGAAGCGTTGGACAATCGCGGCCGTCACGGCGTTGACGGTGACGGGGGCGGCCAGCCTGGCCGCGGCGCAGGACAAGCCCGGGTTCCGGGACACCCCGATGCTGCCCGGCGGCAAGTGGCACGTGCATGATCCCGATCGCCCCGCACCGACCGTGGTGACACCCGGCCCGGTGGTCGGGGCGCCGCCATCGGATGCGGTCGTGCTGTTCGATGGAAAGTCGACCGATGCGTGGACCACGACGGGCATCCCGTGGCTGGTCAAGGACGGGGCGCTGACCGTGCCGCCGCGCGTGGGGGGCAAGGACAGCACGCTGATCAGCAAGCAGGGGTTCGGCGACGTTCAGCTGCACCTGGAATTCCGTTCCCCCAACCCGCCCCAGCGCACGTCGCAGGACCGGGGCAATAGCGGCATATCGTTCATGCAGCGATATGAGGTGCAGGTGCTCGACGGTTATCAGAACCCGACCTATGCCGATGGCACGGTGGGGTCCATCTATGGCTGGAAACCGCCGCTGGTGAACCCGTCGCGCAAGCCGGGCGAATGGCAAAGTTACGACATCGTGTTCGAACGGCCGCGGTTTGATGCCGCGGGCAAGGTCGAACGGCCGGCCTATGTCACCGTGTTCCTGAACGGTGTGCTGGTACAGCATCGCCAGCGGATGCTGGGCACGACGGTGTGGCGCAAGGTCGCGACCTATGAGCCGCATGGCGATTCGCTGCCCATCCAGTTGCAGGATCATGATTCGCCGGTGTCGTTCCGCAACATCTGGGTCCGCCCGCTGAAGCTGGACGAGGCGGGCGAATGAGCGGCGCGACCCCAAGGCTGCGTTATGGCATGGTCGGTGGCGGCGAGGGCGCGTTCATCGGCGCGGTCCACCGCATCGCCGCCGCGATGGACGGCGAATGGGACCTGGTCGCCGGGGCGTTCAGCAGCGATGCCGCCCGCAACACCCGCTCGGCAGCGGCCGTCCATGTGGCCCCGGACCGCGCCTATCCCACGCTGGACGCGATGCTGGCGGGCGAGCAGGCGCTGCCGCCCGAACAGCGGATGCAGGCGCTGGCCATCGTGACGCCCAACCATCTGCACAAGCCGGCGGCCATTGCCGCGCTGGATGCGGGGTTTCACGTCTTTTCCGAAAAGCCGATGGCGCTCGACCTGGCCGAGGCGCTGGAGATCGAGGCGGCGGTTGCCCGGTCCGGGCGGCTCTATGGCCTGGCCTTTACCTATAGCGGCTATCCGCTGGTGGCCGAGGCGCGGGCGCGGATCGCACGCGGCGAACTGGGCCGCATCCGGCTGGTCGAGGTGGAATATCTGCAGGGCTGGCTGTCGACCGCGATCGATGCGGACGGACAGAAACAGGCCGAGTGGCGCACCGATCCCGCCCGTGCGGGGCTTGGCGGCTGTATCGGGGATATCGGCACCCACGCGTTTCAGCTGGCCGAGCATATCAGCGGTCTGTCGGTCGAGGCGGTGAGCGCGCAGTTGAGCATCCATGTGCCGGGCCGCAGGCTGGACGACGATGTCGCCGTGCTGATGCGGCTGGCGGGCGGGGCGACCGGCACGCTGCGCACCAGCCAGGTGGCGGCGGGCGAGGAAAACGGCCTGAAAATCCGCGTCTATGGCGAAAAGGGCGGGATGGAGTGGCGGCAGATGGAGCCGAACACGCTCGTCATCCGCTGGCACGACCGGCCGGTCGAGACGCTGCGCGCAGGCGGGCCGGGGCTGGACCCGCTGGCCATCGCGCGCCAGCGCACCCCATCCGGGCATCCGGAGGGGTATCTGGAGGCGTTCGCCAACCTGTATCGTGCGTTCGGCCGGTCGATCCATGCCGGGGCAAGCGCGACGCCGGCACCCGGATCGCCCGACTGGTTCCCCGGCATCACCGATGGCATCCGCACCATGACGTTCGTTCAGGCGGCGATCGCCAATTCGGCGGGCAATGACAAATGGACCGGGCTGGCCGATGTGGAGCGGCTGGCACGGCAGGGGGGACACTGATCCCCGCGGGCACCGGGATATTCAGGCGAGGGCAAGGCCCGCGTCCGTAACCCGGCGCAATGAAGACAAGGACTTGAGGCTGTACCCGCCGCACCGGGACAAGGTTGCGGAGGGCCAGCGCGAATGGAGGCAGACATGAAGAAGACCGTTCTTTCCGGGGCCGCGATCGCTGCGGCAATGACCATCGGCTTTACCGCCGCCAGCCAGGGCGGGGCGACGCAGGCGCAGCCGGGCCAGTCCGGCCAGACCGCGTTCGCCCAGTGCCGGGCGTGCCACACGGTGAACAAGGGCGGTGCCAACGGCGTCGGTCCCAATCTGAACGGTGTGGTCGGGCGCAAGGCGGCATCGGTCGCCGGGTTCAATTACAGCCCCGCGCTGAAGAAGTCGGGCATCACCTGGACCGAGGCAAAGCTGGACGCGTATCTGGCGAATCCTGCGGCGACCGTTCCGGGCACCAAGATGGTGATCCGCGTCAACGATGCGAACAAGCGCGCGGCGATCATCGCCTATCTGAAGGCCGAAGCCGCCAAGTGATCATTGATCCGCGCCGCCGGGCGGCCGGGTCCAACGGGAGGGACATATGAACACCACACGTCGTCAGATGCTGGCCGGGGCCGTCGCGGTCGGCGGGGCCGCCGCACTGGCCCCGGCCGCCTTTTCGCAGGCAACCGGAGGCGGCGCGATCAAGGGCGTCGGTCTGCAGCTTTACACCATCCGCGCGGCATTCGAGAAGGATCCTGTGGCGGCGCTGGAGCGGGTTGCGGCCATCGGCTATCGCGAGATCGAATATGGCGGCGGCGGGTATGACAAGCTGGACCCGGCCATGCTGCGCAAGACGCAGGACCGGCTGGGCCTGACCGCGCCGTCGCTGCATGTCGGTTATCAGCAGATCGTCGAACAGCCCGATCAGGTGATCGAGCGCGCCCGCGTGCTGGGCGCATCCGTCATCGTCGTCCCCTATGCCGAAGCGCCGCTGCGCGGGGCAGAGGCATGGCGCGGCCTGATCACCGGCCTGAACCGTTTTGGCGAGCGGTCGAAAAAGGCGGGCATCCAGCTGGCCTATCACAACCATGATTTCGAATTCACGGTGAAGCATGACGGGCGCAGCCTGTATGACCTGATGATCGCCGGGCGCGACCCCGCGCTGCTGAAGTTCGAGCTGGACCTGTTCTGGACCATTGCCGCGGGCCAGGATGTCAATGCGCTGATCGACCGGCTGGCAGGGGACATCGTCGCCTATCACGTCAAGGATCGCACCAAGGACGGGGTGATGGTGAGCGTGGGTGCCGGCGTCATCGATTTTGCCGCGATCTTCAAGCGGAACGCCAAGGCGGGCGTGCGCCACCTGTTCGTCGAGAACGATTTTGCGGCGACCCCCTATCGCCCGGACGAGTTTCCCAGCATCGAGTTCAGCTATGCCACGATGAAGGCGCTGGGCTATTGATCCGGCTCAGCGGGCGGCCCCGAACGGTCGCCCGCTGTGTCGATGCCGTCCGCTTCGTCAGAAGGTGCGGATGCGGATGTTGCGGTACCACACGGCATCGCCGTGATCCTGCAGCGCGATCTTGCCCCGCGGTTCGCGCGCGAAATGCGGCATGGCGGCGAATTTCGATTCCGCGACCCTGCGGTTCCAGGCGGGATCGCCATAGCGGGTGGCGACGACCCGCTTTCCGTTGAGCCAGTGTTCGATCCGCCCGTCGCGGGACAGGATTCGCACCTTGTTCCACTGACCGACCGGCCGGGCGGCGGCCGCGGCGGGGACGATCAGGTCATAGAGCGCACCGGCGCGGTGCGAGGGCAGCTTGCCATCGGCATGGCGGGCATCGTCCAGCACCTGCATTTCCGGGCCGGTCAGATAGGTCTGATCCGTGTCGGCCAGTTCGCGCACGAAATAGAGGATGCCGCTGTTACCCCCGGCGGAAATCTTCCATTCCAGTTCCAGCTCGAAATCCCCGAAACTATCCGCGGTGACCAGATCGCCGCCGGCGCCATCGCGGCCAAGGGTGAATGCGCCGTCCTGAACCCGCCATTTCGTTGGCACCGGCGCGCCCTTGAACCCGGTCCAGCCGGCAAAGTCGCGGCCGTTCGACAGGCTGCGCCACGCCGACGGCGCGGCAGCCGTTGCCGGGGTACAGGCGATCAGGGCAGCGATCAGGGCCAGGCGCATCGTCACTCTCCTTGTTCGGTCCGGCGGACCGGTCAGGCAGCGACCATCGTTCCTGCCGATGGCTGCCCCGGATCGGCCAGCAGTCCGGCGCGTTTCGATACCACCAGTGGCACCAGCGCCTGACCGATCACGTTCACGGCGGTGCGGCCCATGTCAAGAATGGGATCGATGGCCAGCAGCAGGCCCACGCCCTCCAGCGGCAGGCCGAGGGTGGACAGGGTGAGGGTCAGCATCACCACCGCCCCCGTCAGCCCCGCCGTCGCCGCCGATCCCAGGACGGAGACGAGGACGATCAGCAGATACTGCTCGATCCCCAGCGCGATGCCATAGAATTGCGCGACAAAGATCGCGGCGATGGCGGGATAGATGGCGGCGCACCCATCCATCTTGGTGGTCGCGCCCAGCGGCACGGCAAAAGCCGCATAGGCCGGCGGGACGCCCAGCGCGCGTTCCGTCACCTCCTGTGTCACCGGCAAGGTGCCGATTGACGAGCGGGAGACAAAGGCCAGCTGTGCCGCAGGCCATACCCCGCGATAAAAGGCGATGGGCGACAGGCCATTGGTTTTCAGCACGACCGGATAGACGATGAACGCCACCGCCGCGAGGCCGAGATAGACGGCAAGCGCGAACCAGCCGAGCGAGGCCAGCGCGTCCCAGCCATAGCGCGCCACGGCATCGCCGATCAGCGCCGCAGTGCCAATGGGCGTCAGGCGGATAACCCAGAACAGCAGGCGGCGGACGATCGCCTGAAGCGAGGCGTTGAAGGCAAGGAACGGCTCGCCCGCCGGGCCGACGGCGACCGCTGCCGCGCCCAGTGCAACAGCAATCACGATCAGTTGCAGCACGTTGAAGCCGATCGCGGTGGTGGCGGCCCCATCCTTCAGACTGGTGGATGCAGTCAGGCCAAGGGCGTTGCCCGGCACGATCCCCTTCAGGAAATCGAGCCACGACCCGGTCGTCGTCGGCGCCTTTGCAGCCGCGATATCCACGCCCGCCCGCAGGCCAGGTTCAAGCACGATGCCCAGTGCAATGCCGATCAGCACCGCGGCAAAGGCCGTGATCGCGAACCAGCCGAGCGTCGCTGCGACCAGACGCCCGGCATTGTTCAGCGTCCGCAGCGCGGCGACCGACGCGATGATGGCCGTGACCACGATGGGCGGCACCAGCGCCTTCAGCAACTGAACAAAGATCGTGCCGATGGTGCGCATCGCTTCTGCCAGCGCATTCCCATCGCCCAGCCCGCGCGCGACAAATCCCAGCGCCAGGCCGATGGCCAGACCGATCAGCACCTGAAGCCCGAAATTGCCCCTCAACCCCGCCGCCGGGTTACCTTGTGCCATGCCGTCGGATCCTTAAAGTTCGCGGCGCAGCGACGCGCCCATCCGCTGAAACAACCGGGCGCTTTCCGGGGCGTCGGCCTGCCATTCGGGGTGCCATTGCACGGCCAGTACCTCTGCACCGCAGGGCCGGGCATGGAACGCCTCGATCAGGCCGTCCTCCGGGTCTGTCGCTTCGATGGCCAATCCTTCGCCCAGCCGGTCGATCCCCTGACGATGCACGGAATTGACCGTCAGCCGCCGCTGGCCGGTCAGCCCGGCAAGCACGCCGCCATCGGCCAGGTCGACGCTGTGCGCATGGTCGAACAACGCCTCGAACGCGCCATCGCGTTCCACCCCGTGATGGCGGCCCTCGCCCAGATCGAGGTGCAGCGACCCGCCGAACAGCACGTTCAGTTCCTGAAGCCCGCGACAGATGCCGAACACCGGCCGGGCCGTTTCGATCATCCGGGCGGCCAGGCGCATGGCCACTTCGTCCCGCTCGATATCCAGCCGCTCGGCACAGGCATCGCTGTTGATGCCATAGCGCGCCGGGGCGACATGGCTGCGTGATCCGGTGAGCAACAGCCCGTCGAGCCGCGCCGCGACCGACGCGATGTCCACTGCATCGGTAATGGCCGGGACCAGCAGCACGGTCACGTCGGACAGGCGGTGCAGCGGCTCGATAAAGCGGCTGGCGACCGACTGGATCGGCCGGTCGAACCGTTCGTTGCAGCACAGGACGCCGATGACCGGGCGTGGTTCCACATCATGCCGGGGCACCCGGTGCCAGGGCAGGCTCATGCGCGCGTGCCCTTCAGCGCGGCAGCGACATGGATCGCGGCTTCCCCGTCCAGCCGGACGGCGCCCGGCTGAACCACCACAGCGCCCGCCGGCACGTCCTCCAGCAGCCAGACATTGCCGCCGACCGTCGCGCCATCGCCGATGTGGATGCGGCCAAGCAGCGTGGCCCCGGCATAGATGACGACATCGTCCCCGATCACCGGGTGCCGGGCAAAGCGTTCGCGCGGGGTCAGGCCCGTTGCGGCCGCGGGGCTGCGCGCGCCCAGCGTGACGTGCTGATACAGCCGGACATTGGCCCCGATGACCGTCGTTTCGCCAATGACGACGCCAGTGCCATGGTCGATGAAGAACCGGGGGCCAATCGTCGCGCCGGGGTGGATATCGATGCCGGTACGGGCATTGGCCAGTTCCGAAATCACGCGCGCCACGATGACCGCGCCCAGATTGTACAGCGGATGGGCCAGCCGGTGATAGAGGATCGCGTGCGCGCCGGGATAGCTGATCAGGATTTCATCGACGCTGCGTGCCGCCGGATCGCCCGCGAACGCCGCCTCCACATCCGCGTCGATCGCCGCGCGCACATCGGGCAGATGCTCGGCGAAATGGGCGACGATCTGTTCCGCCTGATCCGGGTCAAAGGGGTGGGGCGTTTCGGCCTGCCAGTAATCCAGTTCGGCCGCGACCTGATCGGTCAGCAGCGCAAGGCCGCGACCCAGCTCTGCCGCGACCCAAGCGTCCTCGGTCGCCGGATCGCCCGAATAGCTGCCCAGACGGCGGGGAAACAGCGCGCCGGAAATGGTTTCGACGGCAAGCTGCACGTCACGCGGTTGTGGAAAGCGGCTGATCGCGCGGCGGCCACCCTGACGCACGCGCCACTGGTTGCGCGCATCGCGCAGCGCCGTGACCAGCGGTCCCAGCCGGTCGGCGCCCCATGCGCCCGGTTCGATCAGCCTGTGCACCGTCATCGGCATATCCCGCTGTTCCATCACAGCGTTCAATATCGACCGATTTGATGGGATATGCGACCAACATCTGGTTGGCACCGGCCAAATCCGGCTTGCCCATGGCGCGGCGAACGCGATGGCCGCGGCGCGGACACGTCAAAAAGGCCCGGCACGAGGCCGGGCCTTCAAAGGCAACGCCGGGAGCATTCTGGCGTTGTACAAAGCCCTGTTTCCCGGGATCGGCGGCGCGGATTCGGCCATGCCGCAAACCCCATGAACGGGACGGGCTTATTCGGTGATGTTGCCGCCGCTGTTGCCCAGCGCATCGATCGAGGCGCCGTTGTCGATGCTCAGCTCGTTGCCCAGCGATTCGTCCAGCACCACGTCGTTCGACACCAGATTGGCGTCGGCATCGGCCACGTTCGCTTCACCCCCGCCACAAGCGGCCAGCGTCAGCGAAAGCGCGGCGGCAGCGGCAAACCCGAACTTCTTGATCATGTCATTCCCCATCAAAATTGGCGGCAGCGCGCGCGGCGAGAACCCCCCGCTACGCCCCAATGCCGTGAGTGATGGCATATTCCCATCGAGTCAATAGGAATTTAATGCAAACGATCGGCACCGGGCGGCTGCGCCCGGCCGGCGGAGGATGGCCGGTGTCAATGTCGTGATTGGGTCGAGGTGGCGGAGACGGAGGGATTCGAACCCTCGATACGGTTTCCCGTATGACGCTTTAGCAAAGCGTTGGTTTCAGCCACTCACCCACGTCTCCGGATGCGCCGAGCGCTGGGCTATAGCGACGGGCAGGGGGTTGATCAACCGGGGGATTTCATTGTCGGTCCGGCCGGTCGTTTCGCGGGCAATCCGGTCATCCGGCGCAAAATCGATTCGGGTCGTCGTCTGTTCATTGCCGGGACAGGCGGCGCGGGCATAAGGTTAATGCTGGCCGACCCGGGGGTTTTGATATGAAGCGGTTTGTGTTGAGCATCATGCTGGCGATCGGCCTGGCGATGCCGGCTCTGTCCCATGCGCAGATCGCGACGGTGGACCCCAACACCGCGATGGATCAGGACCTGAACGGCACGCTGCCCCCCGCATCGCCGCCGCCGGTGACGACCACCAATCCGCCGCCGGTCCAGCCGACGACCCAGGACGGCGTTCCGACCGATGATCCCTATGCCACGGCCCGCAGCCCTTATGGCCAGCCCTATGGCGCGCAGAGCGGCACGGCGCCTGCGGGCACCACGACGGCGGACGCCGACACCACCAAGACCTATCGCGAACAGGACCTGATCGGCGCGGCCGAGGGCGTGTTCGGCAAGGGTGCCGAGGGCCTGGCCGGGATCATCGAAAACATCCTGAAGGATCAGGGCGAGCCCAGCGCCTATATCGCCGGGCGGGAGGCGGGCGGCGCGTTTGTCGTCGGCCTGCGCTATGGTTCGGGCACGATGAGCCACAAGCAACTGGGACAGGCGCCGGTTTACTGGACCGGGCCGTCGGTGGGCTTCGATATTGGCGGCGATGCGGCCAAGGTGTTCGTGCTCGTCTATAACCTGGCCGAACAGCAGCAGCTGTATAAGCGATTCCCCGCCGCAGAGGGCCGCGTCTATTTCGTCGGCGGCTTTTCGGCGAGTTATCTGCGGCGCGGGGATACGGTGCTGATCCCCATTCGGCTGGGCGTCGGATGGCGGCTGGGCGCGAATGTCGGCTATATGCGGTTCAGCGAAAAGCAGCGCTGGCTGCCGTTCTGACCGATGGCCGGTCGGCGACGTCCGACCGCCCGCCATCGGTCCGGCCAGCGGCGCGACTGCGCCGTCTGACGGCGCGGGCTTTGCCCGTGCCGGGGCGCGTCCTTCGACAGGCCGAGGACGAGCGGGCGTTGCCGGACAAGGGTAGCCGCGCTTACCCGACCAGTCGCCAGCCGAGCGTTTCGCCTGCGTGGAACGGCACCACGCTGGTACCGGCCGCCGGGATGGATGCGGCCACCGTTTCGCCGCCGCGGGTTAGCGTGATCGTGTCCTCGTTCACCGGCAGGCGGTAAAAAGCGGGGCCGTTCAGCGAGGCGAATGCCCCCAGCCGGTCGAGCGCGCCTTCCTCGTCGAACACCTGCGCATAGCTTTCGATGGCATAGGGCGCGTTGAAGATGCCGGCACAGCCACAGGCGGTTTCCTTGCGCTCCAACGCGTGGGGTGCGCTGTCTGTGCCGAGGAAAAAGCTGGCCGAGCCGGAGGTGGCGGCGCGGCGCAGCGCCAGCCGGTGCTTTTCGCGCTTTACCACGGGCAGGCAATAGGCGTGCGGGCGGATGCCGCCATCGAAGATCGCGTTGCGATTGAGGTGCAGATGCTGCGGCGTGATGGTTGCGGCGATGTTGTCGCCGGCGCTTTCCACGAACTGCACCGCATCCTCGGTCGTGATGTGTTCGAACACGATGCGCAGGCCCGGAAAGTCGCGGACGATGCCGGACAGGATGCGGTCGATAAACACCGCCTCCCGGTCAAAGATGTCGACATGATGGTCGGTCACCTCGCCATGAATGAGCAGCGGCATTTCCGCCGCCTCCATCGCCGCCAGCACGCCGCGGATGTTCGCGATATCGGTAACGCCGTGCGAGGAATTGGTCGTCGCATGGGCCGGATAGAGCTTGCACGCGGCAAAGGATCCCCGCCGGAAACCCTCGACAATCGCAGCGCCATCCGCCCCGTCGGTCAGATAGCAGGTCATCAGCGGCGTGAAGCTTATCCCCGGCGGCACCGCGGCAAGGATGCGGTCGCGATAGGCATCGGCCTGATCCGCGCTGGTGATCGGCGGGGCGAGATTGGGCATCACGATCGCGCGGGCGAACTGGCGGGCGGTGTACTGCGCCACGGCCTGCAGCATGGCGCCATCGCGCAGGTGGACGTGCCAGTCGTCGGGGCGGCGGATCGTGAGCGTATCGGTCATGCCATCGCCTTTAGGCGGAAAGCGGCGCTAGCGAAACACCCCGCTGCGGGGCTGGCGCGCCCGATGCGGTGGCCTATATCGGCGCGATGGACACTTTCCCGACCGAACTGGCCGACCGTGCCGTCATTGCGATGCGCGGCCCGGATGCGCGCCCCTTCCTCCAAGGGCTGGTGACGAACGATGTCCTGTCGGTCGGGCCGGGGCGGCCGGTCTGGGCCGGGCTGCTGACGCCGCAGGGCAAGGCGCTGTTTGAATTCATCGTGTGGGATGATGGCGCGGACCTGCTGATCGATTGCGAGGCGGGCGAGGCCGACGCGCTGATCCGGCGGCTGTCCCTGTATCGCCTGCGCCGTGCCGTCACGATCGAGCGGACGCAGATTGCAGTGCACTGGTCGCCCGATGATGCCGCGCGGGGCGTGGCCGATCCGCGCCTGGCGACGCTGGGGCATCGCTGGCTGGGCGAACCGGGCGGCGGGGATGCGTCGGCCGCGTGGCGGGCACACCGGCTGGCGTTGGGCGTGACGGAGGGTGCGGGCGAACTGGGCCAGGACAAGACGCTGTGGCTAGAATGCAATGCCCGCGAGCTGAACGGGGTCAGTTTCACCAAAGGCTGTTATGTCGGCCAGGAGAACACGGCGCGGATGCACCACCGGTCAAAGGTGAACCGCCGCCTGATGGTCGCCCCGCTGGGCGAGGCGGGGGAGCGGACGCGGGCCGTCTATCCTGACCTTGGCCTGATGGTCGAGCATCGCCGGGTGGAGGCACCGGGCGATGCGATGGTGCCGGAATGGCTTGCTCCGGCGCTGGCGGACTGACGCGCGATCAGGCCAGCGCCCGCGCCTTTGCCAGTCGTTCGATCGCCGCATCCAGTGTCGCGTCGGATTTGGCGAAGCACAGCCGGACATGGGTGGTTACGGGATCAGCGGCGAAAAAGGCGGACAGCGGGATGCTGGCGACGCCCGCATGGTCGATCGCCCATTCGCTGAATTCTACATCGCCCATCGCAATGCCGCTGGCCGGCAGATCGACCGACAGGAAATAGGTGCCGGCGCTGGGCGTTGTGATGAACCCGGCCTGTGCCAGCCCCGATGCAAGCCGGTCGCGCGACCGCTGAAGATCCGTTGCCATGCCCTCGATCCAGCCGCGTTCATGGGTCAGGCCATGGGCCACGCCCCATTGCAGCGCGGGCGGCGTGGTAAAGGTGATGAACTGATGCGCCTTGGCCAGCACCGACGACAGGGCGGGCGCGGCGCACAGCCAGCCGACCTTCCATCCCGTCAGCGCGAACAGCTTTCCCGCCGATCCGATCTTGACCGTCCGCTCGCGCATACCCGCCTCTGTCATCAGCGGGCGATGGCGGCGGCCGTCAAAGGTCACGCCCTCCCACACCTCGTCGCAGATGGCGATGACGTCGTGCTCAACGCACCACCGCGCGATCATCGCGCGGGTGGCATCGTCCATCATCGCGCCGGTCGGATTGACGGGATCGTTGAGCAGGATGAAGCGCGGCCGGTCGGCGACCGCGTCCAGCATCTCCCGCGTCAGCCGCCAGTCGGGCGGGGCAAGCGTGATCAGCCGCGCATCGCCGCCCGCCCGCTGAACCAGCGGCAGATAGGCGTCATAAAGCGGCTGGACGAGCACGACCTGATCGCCGGGCGACACCAGCGCCAGGATCGCGGCGGCCAGCGCCTCTGTTGCGCCGGAGGTGACGATAACTTCCTGTGCCGCAATATCGGTGCCCTGCGTGTCGTTGTACCATCCTGCCACCGCATCGCGCAGCACGGGCAGGCCGGGCATCGGGGGATACTGGTTCGACTGGCCGGTCAGCGCGGCGGCGGCGGCGGCGATGACGGCGGGGCAGCCATCCTCTTCCGGAAATCCCTGACCCAGATTGATGGCGCGGGTTTCGCGTGCCCGGGCGGACATCGCCTCGAATATGGTGGTGTCGAGCGAGGCAAAGACGGGGTTCAAGCAGCAGGTTCCCGGTGATTTGACGGATAGGACAGCGTTGCCTGCTTCGCCCCTTCCCCGCAAGGGGGCGCGGCGGAAGGGCGGGTGGTCGGGTGATGCTTGTGGCTGAACGGGCTTGCGCCTAAATGCCCGGGGATGAGCATGACCGCGCAAAAGCCGGATACCGCAGAGGCAGCGATCGCGGCGTTGATCGCGGCGACCGCACGGCTGGATGCGCGCGGGCTGGCAGCGGCGACCAGCGGCAACCATTCGGTGCGGCTGGATGCCGAAACGATCGCCATAACGCGGTCCGGCACGCACAAGGGGCGGCTGACCCCCGCCGACCTGATGCTGGCAACGCCGGAGGGCGAACCGCTGGAGCCGGGTCGGCCATCGGCCGAAACCGTGCTGCACGCGCTGATCTATCGCCAGTTTCCCGACGCTGGCGCCATCCTGCACTGGCATTCGCCGGGCGGCGTTGCGCTGAGCCGTACCCTGGGCGACGCATTGGTGCTGACCGGGCACGAGATGCTGAAGGCATATCCGGGCGTCGAGACGCACGATACCGAACGGGTAATCCCCGTGGTCGACAACAGCCAGGACATGGGCGAGATCGAGGCGGCGCTGGGCGGGCGGCTGACGGCCGAGGACACTGCGCCGGTGTTCATGATCCGCGCGCATGGCATCTATGGCTGGGGCCGGGATGTTGCAGAAGCCGAGCGGGTGGCCGAGGCGACGGAATTCATGATCGCGGCAGAGATCGCCGCACTGACGATCAGCGGAGCAAGACCATGAGCCGGTTGCGCGTTTATGCCGAGGATGCACCCGATGCGGTGCTGCTGGACAGCGCCGATGGCGCGGTGATCGCGCGGGAGATGGCCGGGATCGGCGTGCGGTTCGAACGATGGCCGCTGCGCGATGTGCCGCAGGGGGCGGATAACGACGCGATCCTGACGCTGTATTCGCCCGAGATCGACCGGCTGAAGGCAGAGGGCGGCTATCAGTCCGTCGATATCGTCCGCATGGTCCCCGATCATCCCGACCGGGCGAGCCTGCGGACCAAGTTCCTGGACGAGCACGCCCATGCCGAGGACGAGGTCCGCTTCTTTGTCGAGGGCGAGGGGCTGTTCACGCTGCACGCCAATGGCCATGTTCATGCGCTGCTGTGCACGGCAGGCGACCTGATTTCCGTTCCGGCGGGCATGACGCACTGGTTCGACATGGGGCCAAGCCCGACCTTTACCGCGATCCGCCTGTTCGTGAATCCGGACGGCTGGGTGGCGAAATTCACCGGCGACGATATCGCCAGCCGATTTCCCCGACACGAACCGGTCGCGGCATAGCACTTGCCCCTCCCCTGACGGACAGGGGCTTGATAAGGGCGCTGCATGACCAAGCCCAAGGCCCTGCTGCTCGATATCGAGGGCACCACATCCTCCATCGCCTTTGTCGCGGAGGTTCTGTTTCCCTATTCCCGCGCGCATCTGCGGGATTGGGCAGCGGCGCATCCCGATGCGGCCGCACCCATCCTGAACGACGTGGCCGCGATGGAACCGGGCGATCCGGTCGACACCCTGATCGGGTGGATGGACGAAGATCGCAAGGCGACGCCGCTCAAGACCATACAGGGAATGATCTGGGCCGATGGCTATGCCGATGGCACGATCCGGGGCCATGTCTATCCCGACACGATAGAGGCGCTGGCGCGGTGGCGGGCGGCGGGCGTGCCGGTGCACATCTATTCCTCCGGCTCGGTCGAGGCGCAGAAGCTGTTGTTCCGCCATTCCGAGGCGGGCGACCTGACCCCGTATCTGGGCGAGCATTTCGACACGCGGGTGGGTGCAAAGCGGGAGGCGGCGTCCTATGCCGCGATTGCCGCCGCGCTGCGGCTGGCGGCCGGCGATGTGCTGTTCGTCAGTGACATGATGCCGGAGGTCGAGGCCGCACGGGCCGCAGGGATGCAGGCGCTGCTGATCGACCGGACGGGCGATGCAGGCGATGTCGCCACGCTGGCGGAGGTGCGCCCGTGAAACTGAACGGCGTTGCCACCCGGTCGATCATGCGGACGGATGACGGTGCGGGGTGCCGCATTCTGGACCAGAGGCTGCTGCCCTGGGAAATCCGGTGGGTCGAAATCCGCGATGCTCAGACGGCCGCGACGGCGATCCGCGAGATGTGGACGCGCGGCGCGCCGCTGATCGGCGAAACCGCCGCTTATGGCCTGGCGATGGCGCTGGCGGTCGATCCTTCGGACGAGGGGCTGACGCGGGCAGACGCGTTGCTGGGGGCGGCGCGGCCGACGGCGGTCAATCTGCGCTGGGCACTGGACCGGGTGGGGTGCATCGTCCGGCCGCTGTCGCCGGATCAACGCGCCGCCGCCGCCTTTGCCGAGGCGGACCGCATCTGTGACGAGGAAGTGGCGATCAACCGCGCGATCGGCGAACACGGCCTGGGGCTGATCCGCGATCTGGCGGCGCGAAAGGCGGGGCAGACCGTCAATGTCCTGACGCACTGCAATGCCGGATGGCTGGCGACGGCGGATTACGGCACCGCGACCGCGCCGATTTACCTGGCGCATGATGAGGGCGTGCCGGTCCATGTCTGGGTGGACGAGACGCGGCCGCGCAATCAGGGCGCGCTGTTGACCGCATTCGAACTGGCCGGGCACGGGGTGCCGCACCATTTGATCAGTGACAACTCCGGCGGCCTGCTGATGATGCGGGGACAGGTGGATGCCGTGATCGTCGGCACTGACCGGGTGACGGCGAACGGCGATGTCTGCAACAAGATCGGCACGTATCTGAAGGCGCTGGCCGCGCACGACAATGGCGTCCCCTTTTACGTGGCGCTGCCGTCGACCACGTTCGACCCGGCGACGCCCGATGGCGCTGCGGTGCCGATCGAGGAACGGTCGGGCGACGAACTGGCCTGGCTGACCGGGCCGACCGCCGATGGCCGCATCGAAACGGTGCGGGTGACGGGATCGCCCGCCGCCAACCATGCGTTCGACATTACCCCTGCCCGGCTGGTGACCGGATATATTACCGAGCGCGGCGTCCTTGACCGGGACGGCCTGGCGGGGTTGCGCCAAAGCGGCTTGCCAGCGTAGGTCATCCGCGAAGGAAGGACCGTTTGACCAAGCCGCCGCCCCGCCTGACCTCCGTTGAACTGGCCGAACGCGCTGGCGTTTCGCAGCCGACCGTATCGCGGGCGCTGCGCAACGATCCGAGTGTTGCTGCCGAAACGCGCGAGCGGATTCAGGCGATTGCGCGGGAAATGGGCTATTCGCTGAACGTGCCCGCATCGCGGCTGCGCACCGGGCGCACGCAGACGCTGGCGCTGGTCGTGCTGGCCCCGCCGGGTGGCCGGGCGGGGGACGTGAACCCGTTCTATCTTTCCCTGCTGAGCGCAATCTCGGTCGCGGCGGCCGAGCATGGCTACAGCCTGCTGGTCAGTTTTCAGGGCGCGGGCGGCGATCCGTTTTTCGGCGCCTATGAGGATTCGGGGCTGGCCGACGGCGTGATCGTGATCGGTTCGGGCCAGAACCGCGACGGCTGGGCTTTTTTTGCAAGGCTGGCCGAACAGGGCAAGCGGATCGCCGCATGGACCGGATCGGTCGAAGGGATTGCCGCCGTCCATGCCGATAACCGCGCGGGCGGGCGGCTGGCGACCGAGCGGCTGATCGCGCGGGGATGCAGCCGCATCCTGTTCCTTGGCCCCAGTGACAACAGCCTGAGGCAGTTTGGCGACCGGTGCATCGGGTATCGCGCGGCAATGGCAGCGGCGGGGCTGGCCGCGATCGAGGTGGATCCGGTTGCCGTCCCCTTTGGCGGGGACCGCGAATCCTATGGCATTGCGGCGATCGAATGGGCGCTGGGCATCGGCCTGACCTTTGATGGCGTGTTCGCCGCCAGCGACCTGGTTGCGCTGGGCGCGATGCAGCGGTTGCAGGAAGCCGGGATCAGCGTGCCGGGCGCGGTGCCGGTGATCGGGTTCGACGGCATCCGCGCCGGACTGTACGCCAGCCCGCCGCTGACCACGATCGAACAGGATTACGACCGGGCCGGGGACGAGCTGGTCGAATTGATGCTGGCGATGCTGGACGGGCGCGAGTTCACGCCCGACCCGGTGCCCGTCCGCCTGCTGGAACGTGCCAGCGCCTGAACGGGCCGGGCCAGCGTCCGCTTACTTCTTGCCCTTGCCCCGATTGGCGTAGAGCAGGGCAGCGACCAGCGCGGCCGAACCGACGCCGATGCCGGCGGCCAGGCCAACGGTGCTGGCGGGCCAGCGCTTTTTCTGGGCATCCGCTTCGGCCGGGTCGTTGGCCTTGGCTTCCTCGATCGCCTGCAGCGTCGATTTCGCGCTCAGCGCGACATCGGTGATTTCGTTGCCCACGGGTTTGGTGGTGTCGTCCGTCAAGATTTCCCTCCAGTCGCATCAGCCGCCTTGCCGCTGGAATAGCGGCTGCGGAATTCGTTGGCGAATACCGTCAACCGACCCTGGCCGATCGCGTTCCGCAGATCCTGCATCAGCGCCTGATAAAAGGCGATATTATGTTCGGTCATCAGCATCGCGCCCAATATCTCGCCCGATTTGACCAGGTGGTGCAGATAGGCGCGGCTCCATTTGGTGCATACCGGACAGGCGCAGTCGGGATCGAGCGGGCCCTGATCCTCGGCAAAGCGGGCGTTGCGCAGGTTGATCGGGCCGGACCGGGTGAACGCCTGTCCCGTGCGGCCGGACCGCGTGGGCAGCACGCAATCGAACATGTCGACGCCGCGTTCGACCGCGCCGACAATGTCGTCCGGCTTCCCGACACCCATCAGGTAGCGCGGCTTGGCCGCATCCAGCTGACCCGGTGCGTAATCGAGGGCGCCGAACATCGCTTCCTGCCCTTCGCCGACCGCCAGGCCACCGATGGCATAACCGTCAAATCCGATGTCGAGCAGCGCATCGGCGCTTGCCTTGCGCAGCCCCTGGTCCAGCGCGCCCTGCTGAATGCCGAACAATGCGTTGTTGGCGGCATGATCGCCGCCCGCGTCGAATCCGGCCCGCGACCGGCGCGCCCAGCGCATCGATCGTTCCATGGCGGCGGCCTGTACCTCGCGCGTCGAGGTGGTCGGGACCAGTTCGTCGAACGCCATGACGATGTTCGATCCCAGCAGCCGCTGGATTTCCATCGACCGTTCCGGCGACAACATATGGCGGGTGCCGTCGAGGTGCGATTTGAAGACAATGCCTTCCTCGCTCCGCTTGGTCAGTTCGGACAGGCTCATCACCTGATAGCCGCCGCTGTCGGTCAGGATCGGGCGATCCCAGCCCATAAAGGCGTGCAGGCCGCCCAGCCGCGCCACCCGTTCCGCCGTCGGGCGCAGCATCAGGTGATAGGTGTTGCCCAGGATGATGTCGGCCCCCGCCGCGCGCACGTCCTGCGGCTTCATCGCCTTGACCGTGGCGGCCGTGCCGACGGGCATGAAGGCAGGGGTGCGGATGGTGCCGCGCTGCATCGCAATCTCGCCGGTGCGGGCGCGGCCATCGGTGGCGTGGATGGTGAACTGAAAACGGGGAGGCATGACGCGCGCCTTAGGCGCTATGGCCGGTAAAATGAAGCGGGCACCTGCGCACCGGGGCGCCGGCGGGCGCGCCTATCGACCCAGGATCGTGCGGACCACATGGTCGGGGCCGGTAAACAGCCAGTCGGGGTGCATCGCCCCCAGGATACCGGGATTGGCATAGCCCCACAGGACAGCGCCGCACCGCACCCCGGCCTTGCGCGCGGCGGTGACGTCGCGGGTTTCATCGCCCACCGACAGCGCCTCGTCCGGACGGACGTTCAGCTTGCGCAACAGGCGCCGGAACTTGCGCGCCTTGCCGAACAGGCTGGCTCCGCATTCGAAATGTTCGATCAGCGCGACATTGGCCGGACCCAGCACGGCCTTGGCATTGGCTTCGGTGTTGGACGTGCAGATGGCGATGCGGATGCCAGCGTCATGCACCTGTGCCAGCATGTCGGACACGCCGGGAAACAGTTCGATCCGGTGCGCATTTTCGGCAAAGCGCGCCTGAACATAGCGGGCGATGGCGGGCAGCCGCCAGCGGGAGATGCCGACCGCGCGGATCACCTCGCGCGTGGTGCGGCCGCGCAGCGTCTCGATCTCCTCTGGCGAGACATGACGGAAGCCGAACCGGTCGGCCAGTTCATCGACGATCGACAGGAACCAGGTGCCGCTGTCCGACAGCGTGCCGTCGAAATCGAAGATCGCCAGCCGACAGATCGGGTCAGCGGGATCGGCAAGGATTGCAGGCGCAATCGGCGCCTCGCCATCGCTCAACGATGCCCTCCATGCAGCCGACATTCGGTTCCCGTTCCCGTTTCAACCTGAACGGTCATGTGCCCGATCCGGTGATCATGCGCTAGCCGATGTTGCAGTGCGAGCAGAAAATCGTCGCCGGGGTGCCCGTCGGGCATGACGAGATGTGCGGTCAGCGCCGCTTCGGTCGTGCTCATCGGCCAGATGTGAAGGTCGTGCACGCGCGCGACGCCCGGCTGTGCGGCCAGCATCGCCTCCACCGCCACCGGGTCGATCCCGGCTGGCACGCCGTGCAGCGCCATCGCAACCGATTCCCGGAACAGGCCCCAGCCGGACCACAGGATGACGGCGGCGATGACAAGCCCGACCAGCGGATCGACCCACCAGGCCCCGGTCAGCAGCAGGATCGCGCCCGCCGCGACCACGCCGGCGGACACCGCCGCATCCGCTGCCATGTGCAGGAACGCGCCGCGAATGTTGATGTCGCCATGTCGCCCCCGCGCAAACAGCAGCGCGGTGCCCAGGTTGATCACGATGCCGATGCCCGCGACGATCATCACCGTAAGGCCGGGGACGGGCGCGGGGTCAACGAACTGACGCACCGATTCGGCCGCAATCACGACGATCGCCGCCATCAGCATCACCGCATTGGCAAGCGCGGCAAGGATCGAGGCGGCGCTGAGCCCATAGGTGAACCGCGCAGAGGGCGAACGCCGGGCCAGGCTGGAGCCGATCCAGGCAATGACCAGGCCCGCGACATCGATAAGGTTGTGGCCAGCATCGGCCACCAGCGCGATCGACCCGGTCCAGAACCCCCATGTCCCCTCGATCAGGACAAAGCCGAGATTGAGCAGCGTGCCGATGGCAAAGGCCCAGCCGAAATCGCCGGACGGGGCATGGCCATGACTATGACCATGGCCGTGGTTGTGACCGTGGCCATGATCGTGCCCATGGGCATGGGAATGATGGACGCCCATGGCGATTGCCGCTCTATCGCCTGCGCTGCGGGGGGCGGTCGCGGCGCATGTCGCCATCCATGCTGCGTGCGCCCGCGATGGTCAGCATCTCTGCACGGGTCAGGCGGCCGTCCTTGTCCCGGTCCATCCGGTCGAACCCCTGGTTCATCGCGGCCAGACATTCGTCGGGCGTGATCCGGTCGTCCCGGTCGCCATCAACGGCAAAGGGGCTGGGCAGGGCATTGCGATCGCCCAGATAGCGTTCGGCCCAGTCCGACCAGGCGATATAACCGGCCGCAACCCCGCCCTTGTCGAGCATCGGGCGAAAGGTGCGATCCACACAGGCGACCAGTTCCGCCCGCGCCAGCACGGCATCGCCATCGCCGTCGCATCCGGCAAAGAACAGCGCCAGCGGCTCTGCCATGATCAGCGCGCGCGGCATGGTGGGCACGACCGGCGGCGGGGCGGGGGGCGCGGCCTGCTGGCCCGACAGGGCGAGCAGGGCGGCAAGGGCAATCGCACTCATCCTGTCAGCGTGGCCGCGCTTGGCAGCGGGCGCAAGGGGTCAGGCCGCGCGGGCCGGACAATATCCCGCCACGAAATCCGCATGATGCGGCATCTGGCCCACCGCACGGTCGATCTGCTGCTTCAGGTCGCGCAGCGATTCCGCCAGCCGGGGCGGCGGGATCATGCGCGCGACGGCGTGCCAATCCTGCGGCTCGACGCGCTGGCCCAGCATCACCTGAATCCAGCTGTCGACCCGGAAGATATCCTCGCCCGCCTGAAACGCCTGTGCGCTTTCTCGCCACAGGGTCATGCGCGCCCGCAGGCTGTCGGGCAGGGTCATCGACCGGCACCGCTGCCAGAACGGACTGTCGTCGCGCTGGGTCGCGGCATAGTGCAGGATGATGAAATCGCGCACGCCCTCCAGCTCGGCAATGCTGATCGCGTTGAACCGGTCGGCCAGCGCCTGATGGCTGCCAGTGCCGAACGGGAACATCTGAATCAGCCGCGTGACCGCGATCATCATCAGGTGGATGCTGGTTGATTCCAGCGGCTCCAGAAACCCGCTGGACAGGCCCATTGCCACCACATTGCGTTCCCATAGCCGCGCGCGGCGGCCGGTGGTGAAGCGCAACTGGCGCGGATCGGTCAGCGGCCGGCCCTCGATCGCGCCGAGCAGTCGGTCGCGCGCCGCATCGTCGGACAGATAGTCGGTCGAATAGACCAGGCCGTTGCCCACCCGCGTCTGCAGCGGAATCTGCCAGCGCCAGCCGGCATCATGCGCGATGGCGCGGGTATAGGGTACGGCCGGGCGCACCGCTTCGGTCTGCACCGCCTGTGCCGCGTTCATCGGCAGCCATTCGCTCCAGTCGACATAGGGCACGCCCAGCGTCTGGCCGAGCAGCAGGCTGCGAAAGCCGGTGCAATCGATAAACAGGTCGCCCGCGATCATCGTGCCGTTTTCAAGGTGCAGCGCGGCGATATCGCCGGTTTCGCCATGCTGTTCGACGCGGGCGATCCGCCCCTCGACCCGGCGGACGCCCTGCCGTTCGCTGATCGAGCGGAGGAACCGGGCATAGGCGGTGGCGTCGAGATGAAAGGCATAGCTGATCTTTGCAGCGTCCGAGACGTAGAATTTTTCCGCGTCCGCCGCCTGATGCTCGAAACAGTAATCGCCGATCGGCCCGGCAATCCCCTGTCGCCGCGCCTCCAGCCAGATATGTTGGAAATCCGCCATCCAGGTGGATTTGCCGACCACGCCGAAGCTGTGGAGATAGCGGTCGCCGGGCTGTGCCCAGTTTTCGAACGCGATGCCCAGTTTGAACGTCGCCTGGGTGGCGGCCATGAATTCGCGCTCGTCGATGCCGCACAGGGTGTGGAACGACCGGACGGTGGGGATCGTCGCCTCGCCCACGCCGACCGTGCCGATCTCGTCCGATTCAACGAGGGTGATGTCGATCAGCGCGCCCAGCTGTTTCGACAGGGCGGCGGCGGCGCACCATCCGGCGGTGCCGCCGCCGGCAATCACGACACGGGTGCGGGCAGGGGAGCGATCGGTCATCGGTTCATCTTTTGCAGGATCATGGCACGCAGGCGGCGCGCCTCCATCGGGTCCATCGGCGCGGCAAGCGGCCCGCGGGCATGGGGCGGAAGGGGATCGCCCGCGCGCGTCGCCGGGCCGAACACATAATGGTCGAACAAGGCGCGCCACGCCGCCTTTTCCCCGTCCGGCCGGTCGCGCAGCGAGAGGAGGCCATGCAGCAGAGTCAGCATCGGCGTGTCCATGTGGGGCGATGCCTGGTTCCACCAATAGTTGATCATGGCGTTGAACGGATCCAGCGCCTCGACCTGATGCCACCACAGCGCGGGATAGATCAGGGCATCGCCCGGCTCCATTTCCGCAACCTCCGCCGCGGCGAGGGCATCGGCAAAACCGGGATGCCGCGACAGGTCGGGCGCGGCGAAATCGACCGTGCTGATGACCTGGCCCGCGGGCGTGGGATCGAGCGGGCCGGGATAGAGATTGCCGATCTGATCCGGCGGGAACAGGGTGAAACGGCGGCCGCCGACCATCGTCACGGCGATGTTGTTCGACATGTCGAAATGCGCGCGTGCGGTGGTGCGGTTGCCGATCCAGATGCTGACCAACGGCGGATGCGCGGCAAGCGACGGATCGCCAAAGGGCAATGCCGCCTCTGCGCGCAGGCCGGGCAGATACAGATCGAGATCGGTCGATCCGACATACAGGCTCGGCGCGGCGGGATCACCCAGCGTGGCGGCGATCCGGTCGAGCGTTTCCGACAGCCCGGCACGGGTGGCTGAAAAGTTCAGCCCGCGATACTCGTCGGCATAGCCGAACCGTCCGCCAATGGAAGGATCGCCGCAATAGACGGTGATCGGGCGGCCGCCATCAAAGGATTTGAGATAGGCGATGGCATGATCCGGCCCGGCGCGGCCTGCCGCGACCAGCGGCAGATCGCGGGCGATGCCGCGCAGGATCGCCGGCCGCCCCTCTGCGATCAGATCGGCGATGGGCAGCGTGGCTGCATCCGTTCCGTCGATCACGCGGGTCCGGGCAGGCACGGTCAAAGCCATCGCGGCTATTCCGCCTCTGCCGCTGCCAGCAGCGCGACCTTGCGGTCGATCAGGGCGCTGATATTGCCGAGCGAGGCGATCAGATACAGGGCGGGCGCAAGAAAGCCACGCGCGTGCAGCGTGCCCAGTTCATCCCCTGTCAGGTCGGCAAAGCGTGCCTGGCTGATCGTCAGATAATCCTCGAGCGCATAGATTTCGCGGTCGTTGAGCGCCAGTTCGAGTGCGATCGGCTCGATCAGGTCAAGCGCCTCCCACGCCGCATAGCATTCGGCGGCGACGGCATGGCCTTCATGAATGGTCCGCAACACCTCGATCATCGCGTCGAGCACCGGGCCGTTGCCGCCATGGGGCAGGAATACCGGATGGCCCATGCCGCCATCGCTGACGATGCGGGGATGATCCAGATCGATATGGATCATGGGTTCGCGCACGCCGTCCCGCTCACCCAGTCCGATCAGGAACGGGCCACGCGCCATCAGCGCGGGGATATAGCGCGCGTCCCAGCGTTCGTCAGTGACGAACAGATTCTCGCCCCGGTCAAGGCCAAGCAGGGCAACCGTCTGCAACGCGCCGTCCTCATCGCGCATCAGCAGCATGGGATAATCGCGCTGCACGGCCTCGAACTCATTGGGCAGCACGGCGATCTGGTTCACCGCCTCCCCAAAGCGGGCGCCATGGCCCGGCGCGATCTTCAGATCCGCATGGTCGATATTGTTGAGCAGGGCATAGTTGGTCATGGCGGCAGTCTATCGGATTTGCAGGTAGGCGCGACCCCCCAGGGTGCAGCGGATGGAAAAAGGCCGTTGCACGCAGGCAACGGCCTTCCTCCCCCTCCTGAGCGGGTAAACGAAGCGGCCTTGTGAAAGGCCGCCCGTCATCAGAAGCGGTAGCGCGCGCCGACCAGGATGCGCGGCTTCAGCTCCTGGGCGAACACCAGGTTCGTTTCGGTGCGGGCATATTGCCGCAGCGATTCGCTGGTCAGGTTGATCGCTTCCAGCGACACCGCGATGTTGTCCGAGATGTCGTAGCTGATGTTCGCATCCAGCGTACCGAACGCGGCGGTGAACAGCGGGTTGCGGTTCGCGCCCTGGTTGGTCGCCGTCAGGAACTTGTCGCGCCAGTTGTACGACACGCGGGCCGACAGGCCGTTCTTGTCGTAAATGCCGGTCAGGTTGGCGCTGTCGCCAAGGCCGGTCAGCGCGAACACGTTCTCGTTCGGGTTGGCATAGGGATCGACATTCACGTCGCCGTTCACCTTGGTGTACGACGCAGCAAAGCCGAAGCCGCTGTTCCCGAAGAAGTGCGTCCAGGCCACTTCAAAGCCGTTGATCCGGCCTTCGCGGTTGTTGATCGGCTGCGACACTGCAAAGTTGAACAGCGGATCGTTGGCGGCCGCCACCACATCGACCTGTGCCAGCAGTGCGTTGACGAACGCATCGTTCAGCGCGCCGTTGGCATAGTTGGAATTGAACGCCGCCGTGGCTGCTGCCGCGTTGCCGTTGTTCTGGACCAGCAGCGCCGTGTACGAGAACAGGTTGATGTCCGACACGTCGTAATTGTTGGCGCGCAGGAAATCGAGCGCCTGGCCCGAACGCGTGCCCGCTGTCCCCGAGCTGGGATCGCGCAGCCCGAACAGGTTCCGGTTTTCAACGCCGGTGCCGATGAAGTTGCGGACGCGCTTGTCAAAGAAACCGACCGAGATGAAGCTCGACGGCTTGTAATACCATTCCAGCGACACGTCGAAATTGTCCGACAGCAGCGGCAGCAGGGCAGGGTTCTGCGAGCTGCCGGTCGGCACGCCGCCCGTCGCGGTGGGACGCGGCGGGGCAAAGGCGCTCGCGGTAGCGAACAGGTTGCCATAATCCGCGCGGGCCAGCGTCTTGCTGAACGACACGCGGCCGACCAGGTTTTCGACGATGTCGATGTTGAAATCGAGCGACGGCAGCAGGTTTTCATAGCTGCCGGTGCCGACCACTTCCGACCCGGCGCCGCCGGCATCGACGAAGAAGTCGTTGTCGGCCGCCCAGCGGATGGCGGACGGGATCGCCTGGATACCCACCGAACGGACATCGGTCTGTTCGTAGCGCACGCCGATCACGGCGCTGGCGCGGCGGCCGGCGATTTCGCCGTTCCACGTCATCTGACCGAACACGGCCCAGGTCTTTTCAGCGACCGTATCGTCCGACGGCGGGTTGGGGCCGACGGGCTTGCCGCGCTGCGCATAATAGGGGCTGAGCACGTTGTTGAGGTCGACGGCATTGCCGCGGAACGCGATCAGCGCCGATCCGGTCGAGCCGGGGTTGAACGCATCGAACTTGCAGGTCAGGCAGTAGGTGCTGACCAGATCGCCCGCGATCTGGTTGATGAGGCCCGTATCGGTGATGCCCCAGTCGCCAAGGGTCTGCGTCGTCTGCTGAGAGGTCGAGCGCATCTTGGAATCGACATACTGGCCGCCGAAATCGAACCGGCTGCCTTCACCGAAATCCCAGGCCAGGCGGGCGGTTGCGCCGTTGATCCGCTGTTCCTGACGGGAGGTGACGGTGCGGCCGACCTGCGAGCCGAGATCGGCCAGGTCGAGCGTGTTGTTACAGTTGCCGCCGCGATTGGTGCAGTCGTTGATGGTTTCGGCCTGCTGCGGGAAACCGTCGACATAGGTCAGCGAATGGCTGGACCGCACCGGCGCGCCGATCGCCACCAGCGTGGCAGAGGTGCCGTTGGGGTTGTTCGGGTTCGACACCGACTTCGAATGATAGCCATCGACGATCACGCTGAGATTGTCGGCCACTTCCCACTTGGCGTTGCCGCCGACCGAGTAGAGCTCGGTCTTGGTGGCAAAAGCCTGCTGCTCATAGCCCTTGTCGGCCTGGATCGCTTCCTGAAGGAAGATCGCCGACTGCATCTGCGGGTCGCCATCGAACCGGATGCGGCCGAACGGGCGCTGGAACCAGTTGGTCTGTTCGCTGCGGTCTTCCTGCAGCGAGTTGCTGGCATACAGCGCGTCGATGCTGAGATCGAGCGAGTCGGACGGACGGAATTGAACGACGCCCTGCGCGTTGATGCGTTCGCGGCGGTTTTCCGAGAACTGATAGCGGCTGTCGTTCGGGATCTGAACGAACGAAGTGGTCGGCCGGTTTTCGATGACCGTATTGGCGTTCACGTACGTGCCCGAATTCAGGAATTCGTTCAGCGGCACGATGTTCCAGTAGTTCGGGTTCGCCTGAACCGACGCCGAGTTGCGCAGCTGATAGCTGCCGAACAGGGTCGCGCCAAAGGTGCCGTCCGGGTTGCTCCAGTTCAGCAGGCCGGACAGTTCCGGGGTGATGTGGCTGCGGTCGTTTTCCGCGTCGCTCATCGACACATCGTAAAGTGCCTTGGCGCCGATCGAGCCGGAAAAGCCGGTTTCGCGGGAATCGAGCGGCTTGCGCGTCACGATGTTGATGGCAGCGCCGATGCCGCCCGACGGCACGCTGGCGCGGCCGGTCTTGTACACCTCAAGCGCGCTGACGCCTTCCGATGCCAGATTCTGGAAATCGAACGAACGGCCGGTGCCGCGGGCAAAGGCGTTGCCGGCGCTGGTATCGACGTTCGATGCGGGCAGCTGGCGGCCGTTGATCGTGACCAGGTTGAAGCCGCCGGAGAAGCCGCGGACAGCGACCTGCGAGCCTTCACCGTTCACGCGGTTGATCGACACGCCGGTGATCCGCTGCAGCGATTCAGCGAGGTTGGTGTCGGGAAACTTGCCGATGTCTTCGGCCGAGATCGCGTCGACGACGCCGGCGGAATTACGCTTGATGTCGATGGCCCGGTTGATCGATGCGCGGACGCCGACGATGACGATGTCTTCATCGGTCTGATCCTGGCTGGTCGCGGCGGGATCAGCTTCCTGGGCGGATGCAATGGTCGGAACGGCAAGGCTGGCGGCGACGGCAATGACCGACGCAGAACGGACCAACGCCGTGGACAGCGAGAACTGCTTCATATTCCCCCTCCTAAAATCGGCCGGATGCGTGTCCCGCCGTTGTTAAAGATACCGGTGAATCACGCGATCCACGCTGTTAGCGGTATCACAGTCACAATGACTGTCAAGCGCCGCGGTAACAATTTGTCCTACGTTGTCAATCCGACAATGTGGGATTTCGACCGGAACTGTTCAAAACGGGTGGTAAATCCGACCGTTTATAATCATATATATGATTATTTTAGAACTAAATATCGCCGGTTTTAGACTTGTCTGAGTGGGGGGCTGGTTTCAGGTCAGGCGCGGGGCGGTAGCAACAGGCTGGCATCGCCATAGGAATAGAAGCGGTACCCCGATGCAATGGCATGGGCATAGGCTGCCTGCATCCGATCCAGCCCCATAAGCGCCGATACCAGCATGAACAGCGTCGACCGGGGCAGATGGAAATTGGTCATCAGCCCGTCGATGCCGCGAAAGGTGTAGCCGGGGGTGATGAAGATCGCCGTGTCGCCTTCGAACGGACGGATGATCCCGTCCGGGCCGGCGGCGCTTTCGATGAGGCGAAGGCTGGTCGTGCCGACCGCGATGATGCGCCCGCCGCGCGCGCGGACCGCATTCATCCGGTCGGCCGTCGCGGCGTCGATGCGACCCCATTCGGCGTGCATCCGGTGATCGTCGGTGTCGTCCGCCTTGACCGGAAGAAAGGTGCCGGCGCCGACGTGCAGCGTCAGGGTTGCCGTTTCGATCCCCGCTGCGGCGATGGCGTCCATCAGCGCGGGCGTGAAGTGGAGCGACGCGGTGGGCGCGGCAACGGCACCCGCCTCCCGCGCAAACATCGTCTGGTAATCCGCCCGGTCGCGGTCGTCGATTGCGCGCTTTGACGCGATATAGGGCGGCAGCGGCACCGTGCCCGCCCGTTCCAGCAGCAGTTCGACCGGCTCCGTCCCCTCGAACTCCAGGGCCAGGCTGCCATCCTCGCCGCGCTCGCCGGCGATGGCGGTGACGCCCGCTGCGAAGTCGATCCGGTCGCCGGCGCGGACACGCCGGGCATTGCGGACAAAGGCGCGCCAGCGACGCGGCCCTTCGCGTTTGTGCAAGGTCGCGCCGATCCGGGCATCGCCGCGCATCCCCTCCAACTGGGCAGGGATGACGCGGGTGTCGTTGAACACCATCAGGTCACCGGCACGCAGCATCCGGGGCAGATCGGCAACGCCCATGTCCAGCGTCGCATCGCCGTCCAGCACCAGCATCCGCGCGGCATCGCGCGGCTCGGCGGGCCGCAGCGCGATCCGATCATTCGGCAGTTCAAAGTCGAAGGCATCGACCTTCATCAGTCAGGGAACCGGTTCAGTTGCCGGCGGGCGGGATTACCAGGTCGGCATCCTCGTTCGGCACCGCTGCCTTTGTCTGATCCGCCTGATAGGGCGGGGGATTGTCCGCCGCGATCCAGGCATGAAGGATGCGGGCGGGCTGAGCCGGCGGCTCGCCGCGCGGGATGGAATCGACATATTGCATCCCGTCCAGCACGCGGCCGAACACGGTATAGTCCCGGTCCAGCGACAGGCGGGGGGCCAGCATGATGAAGAACTGGCTGTTCGCGCCATTTTCCGCCTTTGCCACGATTTCCGCCGGAGCGCCCTGCGGCGCGCCTGGGCGGGCCGCGGACACCGCACCGCGAACATGGGGCAGATAATTGAATTCCTTTTCCAGGTCCTGCAGCTCCGATCCGCCCGTGCCGTCGCCCTTGGGATCGCCGCCCTGTGCCATGAAACCGTCGATCACGCGGTGAAAGACAAGGCCGTCATAGAATTTCTGCCGGGTCAGCGTCTTGATCCGCTCGACATGCTTTGGCGCGACGTCCGACCGCAGCCAGATGGTGACGCGCCCGCCAGTCGACAGATCGAGGATCCAGAGATTTTCCTTGTCCGTCGTCGACGGGGCAGGGGGGCGATTGCTGGGCACCAAAAGCTGCTGCTGCGCCGAAGCGGGGGCCGCCCAGAGGGTCGCCAGGGAGAGGAACAGGACGGAAAGAAAACGCATGCAAACCCCGACTGACCGGATAATCCGGCGCGGCTTAGCCCAATTCCGCGCTTAGTCCAATGCCATCAGGCGCGGCTGCCCTTGCGCCCGATGCTCTCCACCCGGGCGATGACCTCTGCCTCCACGGCCGGGGTGACAAAGCGGTTGATCGGCCCCCCGAACAGCGCGATTTCCTTGACCAGGCGGCTGGCAATCGGCTGCAACGCGACATCGGCCATCAGGAAGACAGTGTCGATGCGGTTGTTGATCTGCTGATTCATGCCCGCCATCTGATATTCATATTCGAAGTCGGCGACGGCGCGCAGGCCGCGCACGATGATCCCCGCGCCTTCCCGCTCGGCAAAGTCCATCAGCAGCGAATCGAAACTGACGACTTCGATGTCGCCTTCGATCCCGGCAACTTCGCGGCGGACCGTCGCCATGCGTTCATCGACGCTGAACATCGGGTTCTTGGACGGATTGGTCGTGACGCCGATGACCAGCCGGTCGACCAGTTTCGCGCCGCGCCGGATGATGTCCATGTGACCCAGCGTGATCGGGTCGAAGGTGCCGGGATAGACGCCGGTGCGGGGGGCGCTCACCGGTCGCGCTCCAGCACGTAGCGGGCGATGTCGCGCAGCAGGTCCGCTTCGGGGCCATAGGCGTGGAGATGTTCGATCGCCTGATCGACCAGCAGCCGGGCCTGTTCGCGGGCGCGGTCGATGCCGAGCAGGGAAAGGAAGGTTTCCTTGCCCGCCTCGCCATCCTTGCGCAGCTTCTTGCCGGCCGCTTCCTCGTCCCCCTCGACGTCCAGAAGATCGTCCGCGATCTGGAACGCAAGGCCGATGTCGCGGGCATAGCCGCGAAGGCCGGTGCGCCCGTCGACCGGAACCCGGCCCAGGATGGCCCCTGCCTCGACCGAGGCGGAGATCAGGGCGCCGGTCTTCATCGCCTGAAGCCGGGTGACGGTGGGCAGGTCGAACGTCGTCTCTTCCGCCTTCAGGTCCATCATCTGTCCGCCGCCCATGCCGGCGGGGCCGGCGGCGCGGGCCAGATCGGCGATCAGTTCGACCCGGACGAACGGATCGGCATGGGTATCCTCATGCGCCAGCACGTCGAAGGCGAGATCGTGCAGGCAGTCGCCGGCCAGGATTGCCGTCGCCTCGTCAAACGCCTTGTGCACCGTCGGCTTGCCCCGGCGCATGTCGTCATCGTCCATCGCGGGCAGATCGTCGTGGATCAGCGAATAGACATGGATCGCCTCGATCGCCAGCGCGGCGCGGGCCATGCAGCGCCGGTCGACGCCGAACAGCCGGCCGGTGGCAAAGACCAGCAGCGGGCGCAGCCGCTTGCCGCCGCCGATGCTGGCGTGGCGCATCGCCTGATACAGGCTGGCACGGGCATCGTCCGGCACGGGCAACAGCCGGTCGAACTGCCGGTCCATTTCCTCGCCCACATCCGCCAGCGCGGCGGCGAGCAACGGTGTCATCCCCCCCATGGCGTTGATTATCCTGCGTTGAAGGGCTGAATGCCGGTCGGCTGGCCATCGGCCCCGGCGCGCACCGCCTCGATTCGCATCTGCGCGCGCTCCAGGCGTTCCGCGCACTGGCGGCGCAGGGCATCGCCCTGTTGATACAGGTCGATCGCGCGGTCCAGCGGCACGTCGCCGCTTTCCAGCTGGGTGACGATCCGTTCCAGTTCTTTCAGCGCGTCTTCGAACGAAAGCTGCGCGACTTGGGTGTCCTCGGCCATGGCGGCAGCTATGCGGCAGCCCCCGGCCGCTTGCAACCGGGGAAGCGTTCAGCCGCGCGCCGCCGCCTCTGCCATCACCTCGGCGACCAAATCCTTGCGGCTCAGTTTGCCGATCATCGTCTTGGGCAGGGTCAGGCGCACGATCACTTCGGCCACGCGCTCATGCTTGCCCAGCTGCGGGTTCAGCCAGTCGCGCAGCGCCGCGCCGTCGATCGGTTCCGCCTCCGGATGCAGCGTGACATAGGCGTGCGGCCGCTCGCCCAGATATGCGTCGGGCAGGCCGATCACCAGCGTCTCCTTCACGGCGGGGTGGTGATACAGCAATGCCTCGATCTGGCTGGGGAATACCTTGAACCCGCCAACGGCGATCATGTCCTTCAACCGGTCGACGATGCGGATGAAGCCGTCGGCATCGATCGTGCCGACATCGCCGGTGCGCAGCCAGTGGCGGCCGGGTACGCGGGTGTCGGGATCGTCGATGAACACCTCTGCGTCCGCTTCGGGCCGGTTCCAGTATCCGCACATGATCTGCGGTCCGCACACGACGATCTCGCCCGGTTCCCCCTCCGGCGCAGGGCGGGTGGGGTCTTCCTTGTCGACCAGCCGGACGCGGGTGCCGATCAGCGGCTGGCCGATGGTGCCGGTCTTGCCCTCCGCGTCATAGGGATTGGTCGAGACGACGCCCGAACTTTCCGACAGGCCATAGCCCTCGATCACGCGGGCGCCGGTCTTTTCCTCGAACGCCGCCTTCAGCTCGGCGGCGAGCGGCGCGCCGCCCGAGATGCAGATTTCCAGCGACCGCAAATTGGTCTGCGCCAGCTTCGGATGGTCGAGCAGCGCGCGGTACATGGTCGGCACGCCGGGCAGGGCGGTACAGCGCGCCCGCTGGATCGCGTCCAGCGCCTGACCCGCATCGAACCGGGGCAGCATCACGATCTCTCCGCCCGTCACCACGGTCCGGTTGAGGACGCAGGTATTGGCAAAGACGTGGAACATGGGCAGCACGCCCAGCACCCGGTCCTCCCGCTTGCCCAGCCGCGGGTCGAGCCAGGCCACCTGACGGGCATTGGCGGACAGGTTCTGGTGGCTGAGCATCGCGCCCTTGGGCGTGCCGGTGGTGCCGCCGGTATACTGGATCAGGGCGATGTCGCGTTCGGGATCGATGGCGGGCGGGGTGTGCCGTCCGTCATTGGCGATCAGCGCGGAAAAGGCGGTGACACGCGGATCATGCGGCTTTTCCGTCACCTCGCTCTGCCGGAACAGGCGATAGAGGATGGATTTCGCCATCGGCAGCGCGCCGGCGACCGATCCGACGATCAGGCGTTCCAGGCCGCTGCGGTCCAGCACCTTGAGCGCGGTGGGCAGCAGCGCGCTGGCCGACAGGGTGAACAGCGCCCGCGTGCCCGAATCCGCAACCTGCGCCGCCAGTTCGTCGACGGTATAGAGCGGCGAGAAATTGACGACGGTCGCACCCAGTTTGAGGATGCCGTAATAGGCCGCGACATAATGGGGCACGTTGGGCAGGAACAGGCCGATCCGGTCGCCCTTGCCATAGCCCATCCGCGCAAGGCCGGCCGCGACCCGGTTCGCCCCGTCCAGCGTTTCGGCATAGCTGTAATGCCGGCCGAGGAAATCGATCAGCGGCGCCTGACCCTTGACGCGCGCGGTCTCGTCGAACAGGTCGATCATGGTGGCCGGCGGCAGCGCCTGATCCCAGGGTCCCGGATGCCGATAAAGCGTGCGCCACAGGGGGTCAAAGTCCGTCATTGACACAGGTGTAAGCACCGGATTTCCGGCGTGCAACCGTGCTTTTTCATATGGTTCGATGGTTCAGCGACGGGCAGGCAGTTGACGCTGCGGCATGCTTATCCGGCGATGCGACGACCGGTCCAGGTGACCAGAATATTCACGGCCAGAACGCCCAAATCGAGCGCCGCCTGCACCTTGTGCGGGGCCGTGTCGCCCGAATCATGGGTGATGATGCGGATGTCGGCGTTGGGTTGGCGCATGGCGGCCAGCGCCAACAGCGCCAGCACCGCTCCAGCCATGATACGCCGCTTGCGCATAGCGCGTCTCCCCAATCCGTCCTCCATTAACCTGAATGGCGTCGGGCGGCAAGTGAACAGACCATGGGTCGCCCCGGTTCAGGCAGCGGCGCCCAGCGCGCTGCGAACGCGGTCGCGCCCGGCAGCCTTGGCATCGAATAGCGCGCGGTCGGCGCGGCGATAGAGCGATTTCCAATCCTTTTCGTCCGACAGCGGGCCGGTGCAGCAACCGATGCTGGCGGTGACGGTCAGGTCGAACGGCATCCGTGCAGCGCGCAGCCGGTCAAGCACCGCATCGGGGCTGATCGCCGATGCCGCGTCCTGCACCAGCACGAATTCCTCGCCCCCGATCCGTGCCGCCAGCGATCCTTGCCCCGCCACCTCGCGCAGCATCCGGGCAAAGACGCGCAGCACCTCGTCCCCGCCATCATGGCCCAGCGTGTCGTTGACCCGTTTGAAATGGTCGATGTCGATGATCATCATCTGCTGCTCGCCCGACCGACCGATGGCGCGCGACAGGAACGACCGGCGATTGAGCAGCCCGGTCAGCGGCTCGGTGTCGGCCAGCAATTGCGCCGCGATTGCGCCGGCCCGCGCAGCATCGCGTTCCCGGCTGAGCAGGTGAATGCGATAGGCGATCGCCAGCGACGACAGCAGCGATTCGGCTGCCATCGCAATGATCGTCGAATTGTCGGCCCAGAAATTCCAGGGGAGCAGCCCCAGATTGATCATGGTCCGCGTGGTGCCCGACAGGATCGGCATTGCCCAGGCAAGGGCGAACATCCAGCGATAGCGGCTGCGCCGCGCCCAGCTGGCCCACAGCATCATGCCGGCCAGCAGCATGACGGCCCCGAAACTGAGCGTGTACAGCCGGTCGGCCAGATGGATCGACCAGTGCGACAAGGGCGCAAAGCCAACGCCGACGAGGATCAGCAGGCCCGACACGATCAGCTGAATCCGGCTGAGCCAGCCGTCCATCACCCGCGGTTCGAAATAGCTGCGGGCAAAGAACAGAGCGGCGGAGGCGGACGCGGCAAGGAAGAAGTGATTGAACCGGATCCGGTCATTGTTGGCGATGTCGGGCACCGCCCACGCCAACAACCCCGACGAGGACAGCGTATAGCCGAGCAGCAGCGCCACCATCATGCAATAGAGCAGCTGGAACCGGTGGCGCAGCGCGCCCCACATGGCGAGGTTATAGACGATCAGTGCGATCGCGAGGCCGGCGAACCCGGCATAGACCGCCGCCATTTGCAGCGAGCCGCGCCGCGCCTCTTCCCGCGTCATGACATGCGCCCCGACCAGGACACCGCGCATGTTCGCACTGTCGTCAACGCGCCAGACAAGCCGGCGCACGGGCGCATCATGCGCCGGAATGGTCCATCCGATCAGCGCGCCGAGTTCGATATGCCGGCTGATGTCGCGATTGGTGAGCGATTGGGTGACGCGCCGGCCATCGGCGTAAAGCACGGTCAGCGCGATATCGCCCTGCCACAGGCTGGCGATGCGGATGGTCAGCGGATCTGCGGCCGTGGACGTCCGATCAAGCGGGCCGGACACCGCCCAGTAATCGCCGGGACCCAGTTTGCGCTGCTGTTCCCCGCAGGTCAGCCGCTCTGCCGGGGTCTGCACAATGGTTTCGGACGTATCCCCGGCCTGCACGGCGGCAACGCAGACCGGCAGCAGATCGGCATCCGGCGGAACGACGGCATGAACCGCCGCCGGGGCCAGCCAGGCGGCGACAACTGCGAACAGGCCAAGGAACCGGATCATCGGCATTGGCCGCATCGATAGCGGGGGGTTCGCAAAGATTAGGTAAATCCGAAAGTTAGCATGGCGAACGGCGCTGCGGATCGACCGGCAAAGCATCTGGCCGGGCACCGTTCATGGCGGCAAGCAAGTCGGTTGATCTGCCCCGCGCGGATTGACCGTCCGGTCAGTACAATCGTAATCGACCACGTGCCGGTGCCAAGTCTCTTCGCAGCTGCAACTTGATACCTTTGCAATAGAAGCCACGGCACCGATGGAATATGGCGCTGCCACCATTGGGGCGGAACCGGCAACAGCCGGGCCGCGTTCAATGGCACGACGCGATCAGGCAAACAGCCGGCGCGGCGTACACAGAAAAGAATATCGCAGACGCAGGAGTTGAGGAACATGACCCGTACCCTTTTGCTCGCCGTGGCTGCCGCCGCGGCGGCGACGGCTGTTCCAGCCACGGCTGAACAGCGTGTCGTTTCGACGACCGTCCATTTTGCAGACCTGAACCTGACCAGCGCCGCCGACCGGGTGGTGCTGAACAATCGCCTGGGCACCGCCATCCGCCGGATGTGCCGCGCCTATGGCAAGCAGACCGATGCCGAGCAGATCACGGCCGATGGCTGCGTTGCCGAAGCGCGCGCGGATGCCGAGGCCAAGCTGGGTCGCCTGAACGGCGGCGCCGGTTCGGTCGAGGTGATGTCGATGATGCGCTGATCCCGGCTGCGGATCGGAAATCAAAAACCCCGGCGGGCGGTGGCCTGCCGGGGTTTTTTCTTTGCCGGTGTAACCGGAGCCTGTCTGGCCGGATTACGCCTCGGTCGGGGCCGATTTCCGGCCGCCCTTGCGCTTGGACTTGCGGGGCGGGGCGGGGACCATTTCAAAGGCCAGCGCCCCGTCCTTCAGCTTCACGCTGACCTCGCCGCCATGGACCAGCTTGCCGAACAGCAGTTCCTCGGCCAGCGGCTGCTTGATCTTTTCCTGAATGAGGCGGCCCATCGGGCGCGCGCCATACAGCTTGTCATAGCCCCGCTCGGTCAGCCATGCCTTGGCCGCATCGTCCAGATGAATATGGACGCCGCGATCCGACAGCTGCAACTCCAGCTGCAGGATGAACTTGTCCACGACGCGCGCAACTACTTCCGGCGGCAGATAGCCAAACGGCACGATGGCATCGAGGCGGTTGCGGAATTCCGGCGTGAACAGCTTCTTGACCGCGTCCTCCTGCACATCCTCGCGAGTGAACTCGCCAAACCCGATGCTTTCGCGGGCCATGTCGGATGCACCGGCATTGGTCGTCATGATCAGGATGGTGTTGCGGAAATCCACCGTCTTGCCGTGGTGATCGGTCAGCTTTCCGTTGTCCATCACCTGAAGCAGGATGTTGAACAGATCGGGATGCGCCTTTTCGATCTCGTCCAGCAACAGCACGCTGTGCGGGTTCTGATCGACGGCATCGGTCAAGAGGCCGCCCTGATCATAGCCGACATAGCCCGGAGGCGCACCGATCAGGCGGCTGACCGAATGGCGTTCCATATATTCGGACATGTCGAACCGCTGCAGCGGAATGCCGAGCAATTCGGCCAGCTGCTTCGCCACTTCCGTCTTGCCGACGCCGGTCGGGCCGCTGAACAGGTAATTGCCGATCGGCTTTTCCAGTTCGCGAAGGCCCGCACGGCTGAGCTTGATGGCAGAGGACAGGACCTCGATCGCCTTGTCCTGGCCGAACACGACCCGCTTCAGGTCGGTTTCCAGATTGGCGAGCACGCGGGTGTCGTCGGTGCTGACCGTTTTCGGCGGGATGCGCGCCATGGTGGCGATCACCTGTTCGATCTCCTTGACGGTGATCGTCTTTTTCCGCTTCGACGGCGGCACCAGCATCTGCATGGCGCCAACCTCGTCGATGACGTCGATCGCCTTGTCGGGCAATTTGCGGTCGTTGATGTACCGGCTGGACAGCTCGACCGCGGCCTTGATCGCGTCGGGCGTATACTTGACGGAATGATGCTCCTCGAACGCCGAACGCAGGCCGGCCAGGATCTTGATGGTGTCCTCGACCGTCGGTTCGTTCACGTCGATCTTCTGGAACCGGCGCAGCAGGGCGCGGTCCTTTTCGAAGTGGTTGCGGAACTCCTTGTAGGTCGTGGAGCCGATGCAGCGGATCGAGCCGCCCGACAAAGCGGGCTTCAGCAGGTTGGACGCATCCATCGCCCCGCCGCTGGTCGCGCCGGCACCGATGACGGTGTGAATCTCGTCAATGAACAGCACCGCATGGGGCAGCTTTTCCAGTTCGGAGACGACCTGCTTCAACCGCTCCTCGAAATCGCCGCGATAGCGGGTGCCGGCCAGCAGCGCGCCCATGTCGAGCGAATAGATGACGGCCGGCTTCAGCACGTCGGGAACATCGCCCTCGACGATCTTGCGGGCCAGGCCCTCTGCAATCGCGGTCTTGCCGACGCCCGGATCGCCGACGTAGAGCGGGTTGTTCTTGGACCGGCGGCACAGGATCTGGACCGTGCGGTCAACCTCCGGCCCGCGGCCGATCAGCGGATCGACCTTGCCGTTCTTCGCCTTTTCATTGAGGTCGACGCAGAACTGCTTGAGCGCGCTTTCGCCCTTGCCGCTTTTCTGTTCCTGCTTGGCCGATTTCTCCTCCTCGGCCGCGCCCTTCACCTCTCGGCTTTCGGCAGGGGTGCCGCCCTTGCCGACGCCGTGGCTGATATAGCTGACGGCATCCAGCCGGCTCATATCCTGCTGCTGCAGGAAATAGACGGCATAGCTTTCGCGTTCGCTGAACAGGGCGACCAGCACATTGGCGCCGGTCACTTCGTCCCGGCCAGAGGACTGGACGTGCAGGATCGCGCGCTGGACGACACGCTGGAACCCGCTGGTGGGCGACGGATCGGTCTGTGTATCGACCTTCAGCGCCTCAAGCTCGGTATCCAGATATTTCGCCACCGTCGCCTTCAGGTCGCCCAGATCGACGCCGCACGCGTTCATCACCTTTGATGCGTGCTCGTCATCGATCAGCGCCAGCAGAAGATGCTCCAGCGTTGCATATTCGTGGCGGCGCGCAGACGCGGCCTCCAGCGCCTTGTGCAGCGTGGATTCCAGGGCAGAGGCAAAGGACGGCATTATTCATTACTCCAGGCGGGGCGGTGGGACGCTGGCCCCGCAAACCCTATGTCGGGATTGTGGGGCCGGTCATCAAGCGGGGTGCCCCTGCACCGGATGCGCGACGACGGGGTCGGTTCCGGTACGATCATGTTCATCGCTTGAATAAACTGTCGGCAACGGCGCGGTGACTGACCGCGCGCGCCTGGTGCGCGCGGACCCGGGCAATCTCCGCCTCCAGCGCGGCGATGCGCTCGTCCAGCTCGGCCACGGAAAGCGGGTCCAGATCCTGGCGTGCCAGCTGGTCGATCAGGTCGCCCAGGCGGGCGCGAGGGAGATCGTCCATATCCATATCGCCGATGCTCGCCCGCCTGCCTGCCCGTGTCAACGCCGCCGGGGGGAATTTTCCGCTGGTCGCGCGGATGCCCCCGATTATCGCGTCCGTGGCGGTTGACCCGCCGCCGGGCGCAAGCGTAAGCGGGCTGGCGGGACCAGCGCGGCGCGACATGGCGGCCGCGCGCCGGCGCCCGGGGGGAGCTGAATACCGGTATGGCGATTCCCGAAGCGATGCGAGCGATCGACCCTGCCACCGCAGGCGGGCCGGAGGTGCTGACCATCGTCGAACGGCCGGTACCGCAGCCTCAGCCGGGCGAGGTCCTGATCCGCGTGGCAGCGGCCGGGGTGAACCGGCCCGATGTCCTGCAGCGCCGGGGAATGTATCCGCCGCCGCCGGGCGCGCCGAGCATCCCGGGGCTGGAAATCGCCGGACATATCGTCGCGCTGGGCTCCGGTGTCGGGTCGGAATGGATCGATCAGCCGGTCTGCGCCCTGATCGGTGGCGGCGGTTATGCCGACTATGCCGTCGCCCCGCTTGGTCAGTGCCTGCCGGTGCCGGATTCTCTGTCGATGGACGAGGCGGCGGCAATGCCCGAAACGCTGTTCACCGTGTGGACCAACCTGTTCGAGCGCGCCTATGCGGCAGAGGGCGACCGGGTGCTGATCCATGGCGGCACGTCGGGCATCGGCACCATGGCGATCCAGCTTGCCCGGCTGTTCGGGCTGACCGTGATCGTCACCTGCGGATCGGATGACAAGGTCGCGGCCGCCCTGTCGCTGGGCGCGCATCATGCGATCAATTACCGGACCGAGGATTTTGTGGACCGGGTCAGGGACATCACCGGCGGACGCGGCGTCCATGTGGTGCTGGACATGGTCGGCGGCGAGTATGTCGCCCGCAATATCGCCTGCCTGGCCGATGACGGCCGCCATGTGTCGATCGCGGTGCAGGGGGGCGCGATAGCGACCATCCCGGTGTTCGAGGTGATGCGCCGCCGCCTGACGCTGACCGGATCGACGCTGCGCGCACGCGATGCCAGTTTCAAGGCGCTGGTATGCGACGAACTGTTCCGCACCGTGTGGCCACTGGTCCGGGAAGGGCGGCTGAAACCCGTGATCGACCGCCGCTTTCCGCTGGAGCAGGCCGCCGATGCGCACCGCCGGATGGAAGCGGGTGACCATATCGGCAAAATCGTGCTGACGATGGCGTGACGCATGGCTGACGAGCGGCTCATCCTTCACGAATATGCCTTGTCGGGGAATTGCTATAAAATCCGGCTGACGGCCGCGCATTGCGGCGTTCCGCTGGACCGGCGGCAATATGACATCCTGGCCGGGGAGACGCGGACGGCGGAATTTCTGGGGCGGATCAACCCGGATGGCCGCATCCCTGTTTTGCAGATCGGCGACCGGTTCCTGCCAGAGAGCAATGCCGCCTGTTGCTGGCTGGCGGATGGATCGCCGTTGATCCCGACCGACCGGATGGAGCGGGCGGAGATGCTGCGCTGGCTGTTCTGGGAACAATATAGCCACGAGCCCAACGTCGCCACGCTGCGCTTCTGGCGGCGCTGGGTGGGCGAGGACCGGTTGACCGAGGCGCAGCGCGCGCAGGTGGCGGGCAAGGAAGCGGCAGGCCGCGCGGCGCTGGCGATGATGGACCGCTACCTCAGTGGTCGGAACTGGATGGCGGGCACGTCCTTTTCGATCGCCGATATCGCGCTCTACGCCTACACCCATGTCGCCGATGACGGGGGCTTCGCGCTGGATGAATACCCGGCCATCGCCGGGTGGCTCGGCCGGATCGCTGCATTGCCGGGGCATGTTCCGATCACGGATTGAATGACATTGGCACGGGATCGGCCGCGTTACCGGCTTGCATTCACGTGAAAGCTGCTTTCTATCCGGCGGGTACCGCTATCATTCTGCAGGGACTGTCATGACCCGCCCGCTGACCCTTGATCCCGATCGCCTGTTTCCGGCCGAAACCCGGACCCGTGCCATTGCCCGGGACCTGTATTCGACAATTGCCGATCTGCCGATCATCAGTCCGCATGGCCATACCGATGCCGGCTGGTTTGCGCACAATCGCAACTGGACGAGCGCGACCGAGCTGTTTCTGGCGCCCGATCATTATGTCTATCGCATGCTCTATTCGCAGGGCATTGCCCTGGCGGACCTGGGCGTGCCGGATCGCAACGGAACGCCGCCGCACGATCCCCGCCGGGCATGGCGGATCTTTGCCGATCACTATTACCTGTTCCGCGGCACGCCGTCGCGGATGTGGCTGGATCATGTCTTTGCCAATGTCTTCGGCCTGGACGTGGCGCTGGATAGCGGGACCGCCGACCAGTATTTCGACCGCATCGGCGAGCAGCTGGCCAGTGAGGCGTTTCGCCCGCGCGCGCTGTTCGACCGGTTCAACATCGGGTTTCTGGCCACGACCGAAGGGCCGCAGGATGACCTGTCCGCGCATCACGCCGTGCAGGCATCGGGATGGGGTGGGCGGGTCGTCACGACCTATCGCCCCGATGCCGTCATCGATGTGGAGCATGAGGCGTTCCGTCCGGCGATGGACCGTTTCGCCGAGGTGACGGGCGAGGATGTGTGGTCGTGGCGTGGCTATCTGGCCGCCCATCGCAAGCGGCGCGCGGATTTCCGCGCAGCAGGCGCGACCGCGACCGATCACGGCCACATCACTGCCCAGACCGCCAATCTGACCCCTGCCGAGGCAGAGGCATTGTTTGACCGGGTAACGCGCGGGGAATGGGTGGCCGCCGATGCCGAGCTGTTCCGGGCGCAGATGCTGACCGAAATGGCCGCGATGAGCATCGAGGACGGGATGGTCATGCAAATCCATCCCGGCGTTGACCGCAATCATAACCACGGCCTGTTCACCTCGCACGGCCGCGACAAGGGCGCCGATATCCCGCTTCGCACTGACTATGTGCGTGCGTTGCGCCCGTTGCTCGACCGGTTCGGCACATCGACCGAGCTGTCGATCATCCTGTTCACGCTGGACGAGAGCACCTATGCCCGCGAGCTGGCGCCGCTGGCCGGGCATTATCCCTGCCTGAAGCTTGGCCCGGCCTGGTGGTTCCATGACAGTCCGGAGGGGATGCGCCGGTTCCGCGAGATGACGACGGAGACGGCCGGGTTCTACAACACCGTCGGGTTCAACGACGATACCCGTGCCTTCCTGTCCATTCCCGCGCGGCACGATGTCGCCCGCCGCGTCGATTGCGCGTTTCTGGCGCGGCTGGTCGCGGAAGGGCGGTTGCAGGATTGGGAAGCGGCGGACCTTGCCTATGAACTGACCAATGGCCTGGTAAAGCGCGCCTATCGCATCGATGCGGGCGACCGTTCGCCGGAACGCGTCGCCGCCTGAACGGCCGACCGGGCACAGGCGCGCCGCCATCGGATGGCGGCCGCCGACGAGCGATCGACGCCACCCTTACTCGCATATGCAGCATCGCTATTGTAATAGTGTAACATATCGTTAGGAACGACCCCGATACCGAGTCGAGTTCAAGGGGTTTTTCCAATGTCGATCCTCAACACCCTGCTAGCATCGTCTGCGCTGATCGCGGCACCGGCACCTGCTCCGCGCGAGCCGGTGGCCGTGCCGGTCACCGCCGCCCCGGACGAGGCGGACCCGCAGTCGCGCGACGGCGTGCATGGCGAGGCATCGACGGACATCATCATTACCGCGCCCTATGTCCGCGAACTGGACGTGCTGGCGCAGAAGTCGGTGCTGACCGGTGATGCGTTGCTGCGCGATCTTCGGCCGCAGATCGGCGATACGCTGACCCGGCTGCCCGGCGTGTCCGCCACGTCGTTCACCCCCGGTGCGTCGCGCCCGGTGCTGCGCGGCTTTCAGGGCGAGCGGATTCGCGTTCTGACCGACGGGCTGGGTTCGCTGGACGTGTCCAACACCTCTGCCGACCATGGCGTGACCATCGACCCGCTGACGGCAGAGCGGGTCGAGGTGCTGCGCGGTCCGGCCGTGCTGCTGTTCGGCAGCCAGGCGATCGGTGGCGCGGTCAACGTCATCGACCGGCGCATTCCGCGCGCGGTGCCGGAGAACGGCGTGCATGTCGATGCGATCGGCAGCTATGGATCGGCGGCTGAGGAGCGGAGCATCGGCGGTGCGCTGGATGTGGCGCTGACGCCGCAGATCGTCGCCCATGTCGATGGCAGCTATCGCAAGTCCGGTGACCTGCGCGTCGGCGGCTATGTGCTATCCCCGACGCTGCGCGCCGAACAGCTCGACATCGCGGCCGAGGAGCGGGCGGAAGGCAATCTGGACGAGGCGGCGGAGGCAGAGGCGCTGGCCGGCCTGCGCGGCCGGGTGCCCAATACGGCGACCGAGACGTACACGCTGGGCGGCGGCATTGCGCTGATCAACGATGGCGGCAGCCTGGGCATCTCTGCCGGCTATTACGACAGCAATTATGGCGTGCCGGCGCGGCCCGGCAGCAGCCATGCCCATGGCGAGGAAGGCGGCGCCGAAGCGGCAGAGGCCGAAGAAGGTCCGGTGACGATCGGGATCAAGCAGTTCCGCGCCGACATGCGCGGCGAGATCAATGTGGATGGTGGATTTCTGGACACCATTCGCACCCGTGTCGGCTTTTCGGATTACGAGCATACGGAGTTCGAGGGCGCAGAGGTCGGCACCCGGTTCCTGTCGGAAGCATTCGAAGGCCGGCTGGAGCTGGTTCAGGCCGATCGCGACGGCTGGCGCGGCGTGACCGGCGTTCAGGGCTTTACCCGGCGGTTCGACGCGATTGGGGCAGAGGCGTTCGTGCCGCGCAACGACACCGCGCAATTCGGCATCTTTACGGTGCAGGAAGTCGGGCTTGGCCCGCTCGAGCTGGAAGTCGCCGGGCGGTACGAGCGGACGGACGTGTCATCCAATTCGGTGCTGATCGGCGGCGAGGAGGATGGCGAGATCGTTGCGATCGATCGCGGGTTCGACACCTTTTCCGGTGCAGTCGGCCTCACCTATGCGCCCAGCGATCAGCTGCGCATCGGCATCACCGGATCGCGGGCGGAACGCGCCCCGGCGGCCGAGGAGCTGTTCTCCAATGGCCCGCACATCGCCACTCAGGCGTTCGAGATCGGCAACCCGTTCTTTACCAAGGAAAAGAGCTGGGGTGTCGAAGGGTTCGTGCGCGGCACTGCCGGGCCGTTGAAGTTCAACCTGGCCGCCTATGCCACCTGGTTCGACGATTACATCTATGAGTTCAACACCGGCGAGGAGCTGGATGAGCTGCCCGTGTTCCAGTATCAGCAGGCCGATGCCCGCTATTACGGGTTCGAGGCGGAGCTGTCCGCGACGCTGGTGCAGACCGACGGCTTTGCCCTGCGTGCCGACGGCGTTGCGGATTATGTCGATGCGCGCCTGACCGCGACGGATACGGCGGTTCCCCGCATTCCGCCGCTTCGCCTGCGCGGCGGGCTGGAGGCGGATGCCGGGCCGGTCAATGGCCGGGTCGAGGTCGAGCATGTGTTCGAACAGGACAAGGTTGCGGCATTCGAGTTGCCGACCGACGCATTCACGCTGGTCAATGCCTCTGTCGCATGGCGTCCGTTCGGCAGCGCCAGCGAAAGCGCGGTGATCCTGTCGGCCAACAACATCTTTGACGTCGACGCCCGCCGGCATGCCAGCTTTACCAAGGACTTCGTGCCACTGGCCGGCCGCGACATCCGGGTGTCGCTGCGCCTGAGCATCTGACGGCTCCCTCTCTGGCCCCGATCATCCAGGAACCAGAGCAACTGCCCCACCCCCTTTCGCCAGCACCCCGGCGAAAGGGGGATTTTTTATCCGACCGGTACGCCCCCCTGATAATGGTGCCAGGCAAAGATGGCGGCGGCCCCGCGATGCGGGCGCCATGGATCGGCCAGCGCACGGGTTTCCTTTTCGGTCGGCTTTTCGGACAGGCCAAGGATGCGACCGACGGCAATCTGGACGGCAAGATCGCCCGCGGGCCAGATGTCGGGCCGCCCCTCGGCAAACAGCAGATAGATTTCGGCGGACCAGCGCCCGATCCCCTTTAGCGAGACGAGCGCGGCAATCGCCTCTTCGTCGTCGGCCGGCAGCTGGTGCAGGTCGATGCGGCCAGAAGCGACCGCATCAGCGAGGCCAAGGGCATAGCCCGCCTTTTGCCGGGAAAGCCCGGCAGCGCGCAGGGTTTCGGCATCGGCCGCGAGCAGAGCCGCGGGGTCAAGGACCGCGCCGTCCAGCAGGGCATCCAGCTTGTTCCACACCGATTGCGCGGCCTTTACGCTGACCTGCTGGCCGATGATCGTGCGCAGCAAGGTGGCATAGCCCCGTTCGCGAAGCCGGGGGGCGGGATAGCCATAGTCGGCCAGCGCAGCCGCGATCGCGGGTTCCCGGTCCGCCAGAGCGTCCATCCCGGCGTTCAGTTGTTCCGCGCTCAATCCCATGTCACCCGTCCTTGATCTTTGCCGATCCCAGCGGCAGAGGCGGTCAGGCAATAGCCGTGGAGCCCGCAATGCCAAAACTGATCGTCGTCACCCGCGATGGTACCGAACACCCCGTCGACGCCACGCCCGGCCTGAGCGTGATGGAAGTGATCCGCGACCATGGGTTCGACGAGCTGCTTGCCCTGTGCGGCGGCAATTGTTCGTGCGCGACCTGCCATGTCCATGTCGACCCGGAATTTGCGGCCAAACTGCGCCCGGTCAGTGCGGACGAGGACGACCTGCTGGACAGTGCGTCCGACCGGGATGCGACGTCGCGCCTGTCGTGCCAGCTGCTGTTCACCGCCGAGCTGGACGGCATGAAGGTGCGGATCGCCGAAGAAGACTGATCCCCCGGTCGGCTGACAGTTTTGACACATTGAACGGGTTTCACGCGGCCGACCGCCCGGTTGACCGGCGGCGGCGGCGTGCCGGGCAAGCGTGGGCATCAGGGCTGATCCAGTCGGGGTCATCGCACCGACTGGATCAGAAAAAATCCAACATTGCCAGCCCGTTGACGCGGTTGCCCTTCGTCTGCGCACTCGCGCGCCGACTGGCCCGGATCAGCGGGCCGGGGGCAGGGGGGCCAGTTTCAGGACCGCCATCGGCGCGTCCTTGCTGATCGGGGTTGCCCGCCAGGTCACGCTGCGCCGGCCATTGGCCTCTGTTGCGCCATCTTCGTTATTCTGGCTGATGATTTCCGCATCGGTGGTCAGGGTGAAGGTACCGTCCAGCCGGTCCGCTGCCTTGCTGGCGCTGCTGCCGGCCATGCCGCCCGACTGCTGGTTGCCCTCGCCAAACGCAGGGGCTTTCACCCGGACCCGTTCATTGCCGCGCAGTTCGATGGCGACGAACGGCAACACGATTTCCGCGTCGAGATTATAGGGATAGACAAAGGCGTGATCGAGCCGCCCGTTGATCGCATAATCGATCAGGAACAGGCCATCGCCCTTATATTCCACCGATCGATAGCCTGCCTCGCCGCGCAGAGCATCGGCGATCGCGCGGTTCTTGCGCTCCTGTTCCGCCTTGTCGTCATCTTCTTCTTCGGAGAAATCGGCCGAATCCTGCTTCAGCGACGCGGGCTGCCACGAAGCCTCGCCCTCGGTCACGGCTTCGCCGTCCTCCTCGCCGCCCTCTTCATCAAGGTCGCCAAGCCCCTGCATGCTTTTTTCAAGGTCGAGGGCGAACACCTCACCCTTGTAGGTAAAGGTGAAGCTGCGATCCCGGTTCACGTCGAGCGTCGAGACGAACTTGCCCGGAGCGATAAAGCAGCTGGTCAGCATCAGCGGCGCCAGCACCGCCATGAGCACCGCGACCATCCGTTTCAACATTGCAGCGCCCCCGTTCCGATGTGTTCCAGCCGACCCCTAGTCCTGGCGACGATGCGTTGCCGCCGCGTAAAGCGCAATGGCTGCTGCGTTGGAAACGTTGAGGCTCTCCATGCGCGGGCTGATCGGCAGGCGGGCCAGCACGTCGCAATGGGCCATCGTGTTCTGCCGCATCCCGTCGCCCTCTGCACCCAGCACCAGTGCCACACGATCCGTGCCAAGCGCGCTGTCCAGCGTGGTTTCTGTCGCACCGGCCAGGCCGATGCGCCAATAGCCCGCCTCGCCAATCTCATCCAGCGCGCGGGACAGGTTGACCACGCGGACCCAGGGCACGAACTCCAGCGCGCCCGATGCAGCGCGCGCGACCGTGCCCGATTCCGGCGGCGAATGGCGATCCTGGGTCACGATGCACAGGGCATCGAAGGCGGCGGCGGATCGCAGGATGGCGCCGACATTGTGGGGATCGGTCACCTGATCCAGCATCAGGATCGGGCGATTGTCCTTTTCCCCCTGACCCAGCACTTCGCTGAGCCACAGATCCTCCAGCGGGTCGACCTCCGCCACCAGCCCCTGATGCGGCGCATCGGACGGGACCAGCCGCGCCAGATCGGCAACATCGGCATAGGTGATCGGCAGAACCGGCGGCAGGTCGAGCGTCGACAGCGCCTCCCGCGTTCCCCACAGCTTTCGCACCGTGCGTTCGGGATTGGCCAGCGCGGCCAGCACGGCATGGCGGCCCCAGAAACGGGGGCGGCCAGCCGGGGCCTGAGAGGGGCGATGTCCGCGTCGTGCCATGATGCTGTTCTTTCCGATCGCCTGTAACGATGATCCCGCCTGCTATGCCCACGGCCCCGCGGGCGCAAGACATTGACGGCGGGACGCACGCGGGGCGTTGACAGGCGGGGCGGGGGACGGCAAAGGCTCGCGCTCGCTTCGGCGGCTGGCCCGGAAGGGTGGCCGAGTGGTTAAAGGCAGCAGACTGTAAATCTGCCCGCGTGAGCGTACACTGGTTCGAATCCAGTCCCTTCCACCATCGCCGCCGCCGAAGCGAATACTCCCACCCGGAGGATGAAAGGCCCGCGCATGGCCGCCGGCCCGGCGGGTGCGGTTCCGATCCGTGTGTCATTCCGGTGTAATTGCGCCCGTCGCGGCCGCGTCGCATCGCAGGTACCGTCGGCCCTGGTCGCGTCCGTTCGATCATGGAGGCAGCGGCCATGCCCGGCGGGCACCATCGACAGCGCGATCCTGCGCGAACAGCTGGTCAAGAAATGGCGGCGCGAATGGAGGTTTGCGCTGATCGAAACGGATCATCCCGGTTGGGATGACCTGTGGGAGCAGTGCTTCGCAACCGGGATGCCGCAGCAATAGCCAGGCCCCGTGTCAAGCACGGGGCGACGATGAGAAGAGGAATCCGGAATGGGGTCGTTTCCTGACCGGCGGCTTTTGTGGTGCAGATGCTTCACGGCCGCCGTTCGATTGCGGTTCGATGCTTTCCGCATGGTCTGGCCCGCCGGAGGCTGAGGCCGGTCAGCCCAGCGTCACGAAGCTGTCGAGGACGCGTTTGCGGCCGGCCTGTTCGAAGTCGATTTCCAGCTTGTTGCCCTCGATCGCGGCAACCGCGCCATAGCCGAATTTCTGGTGAAAGACGCGCATCCCGATGCTGATGTCGTCGCGGCCCTTGTTGCCCAGGCTGACCGCCGGGGCGCGGCTTTCCACGACGCGGACTGGCTCTCGCGTGAAGCTGCGGGGGGTATAGCTGCCGCCGGGGTTCTTAAGGTCCACCCCCGCCGCGCGTTGCCAGCCCGGCCCGCGCCCCTGCCCGCGTGCAACATCGGCAAAGGGGTCGGCGCGTTCCGACCAGTTGGCGCGCCACAGGCTTTCGCCGCCCGACATGGTCGTTTCGCTTTCCACATGTTCGGGCGGCAGTTCGGCGATGAAGCGGCTGGGCAGGCTGCTGGTCCACTGGCCATAGATGCGGCGATTGGCGGCGTGCAGGATGGTGCTGTGCCGCCGTGCGCGGGTGATCGCGACATAGGCGAGGCGGCGTTCCTCCTCGAGGCTGGCAAGCCCGCCCTCATCCAGCGCGCGTTGCGAGGGGAACAGCCCTTCTTCCCATCCCGCCAGGAACACGGTGTCGAATTCCAGCCCCTTGGCCGCGTGGATCGTCATGATCGTCACCCGCGCGCCGCCGTCACTGGCGTCATTGTCCATGACCAGGCTGACATGTTCGAGGAACGCGCCGAGGGTTTCATATTCCTCCATCGCGCGGACCAGTTCGGTCAGGTTTTCGAGGCGGCCGGCCGCCTCTGCACTGCGATCCGCCTGCCACATCCCGGTATAGCCGCTTTCGTCGAGCAGGATGCGGGCGAGTTCCGGGTGCGGCAGGCTGGTTGCCATGTCGCGCCAGCGGGCGATGTCGCCGATCAGGTTTCCGAGCGCGCGCCGGGCCTGGGGCGTCAGTTCGTCGGTGTCGAGGATGCGCGCGGCAGCAAGGGTCAGCGGAATGCCCTGAACCCGGGCGAGCTGATGCACCTTGGCCAGCGCCTTGTCGCCAAGGCCGCGCTTGGGCACGTTGACGATGCGTTCAAAGGCCAGATCGTCCGCCGGTTGATTGACCACGCGGAGGTAAGCGAGCGCGTCGCGGATTTCCTGACGCTCGTAAAAGCGGAAGCCGCCGACGATGCGGTAGTTGACGCCGATCTGGATGAACCGGTCCTCGAACTCGCGCGTCTGATGCTGGGCGCGGACCAGGATGGCGATGTCGTTGAGGCTGGTGCCGCGCCGCTGCGCCGCCTCGATCTCGTCGCCGACCCGGCGCGCTTCCTCCGGGCCGTCCCACACGCCGATGACGCGCACTTTCTCGCCGGCGTCCAGTTCGGTCCACAGCGTCTTGCCCAGCCGCCCGGCATTGTTGGCGATGACGCCCGATGCCGCGCCCAGGATGTGCGGCGTGGAACGGTAATTCTGTTCCAGCCGGATCACCTTGGCACCGGGAAAATCCCGTTCGAATTTCAGGATGTTTTCCACCCGCGCGCCGCGCCAGCTATAGATCGACTGGTCGTCATCGCCGACGCACGCGATGTTGCGCCGCGCCTGAGCCAGCAGGCGCAGCCACAGATACTGGACGCTGTTCGTGTCCTGATATTCGTCGACCATGATGTAGCGGAACCGCTGCTGATACTGCTCCAGCACCTCCCGGTTATCCTTGAGGATGGTCAGGCTGTGCAGCAGGAGGTCGCCGAAATCGCAGGCGTTCACGGCGCGCAGCCGCGCCTGATACTGGGTATAGAGTTCCTGCCCGCGGCCATTGGCGTACAGTTCGCTTTCCCCGGCATCCAGATCGGCCGGGGTCAGCCCCTTGTTCTTCCACCCGTCGATCAGGCCGGCGAGCTGGCGCGCGGGCCAGCGTTTTTCATCCAGATCGGCCGCAATGACGAGCTGTTTCAGCAGGCGCAGCTGATCGTCGGTGTCGAGGATGGTGAAATTGCTTTGCAGGCCGACCAGTTCGGCATGGCGGCGCAGCATCTTTGCGCCGATCGAGTGAAAGGTGCCCAGCCACGGCATCCCCTCCACCGCATCGCCCACCAGCCGCCCGACGCGTTCCCGCATCTCGCGCGCGGCCTTGTTGGTGAAGGTGACGGACAGAATCTCCGACGGATAGGCGCGCCGCGTGTAGAGCAGGTGCGCCAGCCGCGCGGTCAGTGCCGCTGTCTTGCCCGTGCCTGCGCCCGCCAGCACCAGCACCGGGCCGTCCGTGGTCAGCACCGCATCCCGCTGTTCGGGGTTGAGGCCGCGCAGATAGGGCGGATCGTCGGACAGGGTTCGACCGGGGGCGGCGGGAGCATTCATCGGTGAACAGTTAGGGAACAGCGGCGAACGGGGCAAGCGCCGATCCCCGGCCGTCATCATTCTGTTACCTTGATCCAGCACCTGTCTGTCGAGGAGTATGCGTATGCCGATTGCCCGTCGTGACGTAATGATTGGCGGCGCCGCCGCGATGATGATGAGCGGTGCTGGCCGGGCGCTGGCACAGGTCAGCGGAGCGGCGGGCGTGCCGATCAAGCTGACCGACAGCCGGTTGCTGGTGGCGGGATCGATCGGCACGTCGCCGACGCTGCCGATGGTGATCGATACTGGCGGCCAGTTCGGCCTGATCCACACCGACCTGGCCCAGCAGCTGAAGCTGTCCAGGATCGGCTATCGAAAGCTGCGCCTGTCCTGGGGCAATGCCGAATACCCGATTTACCGCGCCAGCGGCTTGTTGCTGGGTGGCCGGTTCGAGGTGCCGGTGCTGGCGCTGGCGGGGATTGATCGCGCGCTGGGAGACGGGGCGCTGATCTCTCTGCCCGGACGCGTACTGACGGTGATGGACGGCGAACTCGACATGGATGCCGGCCAGTGGCGCGTCCATCCGCAAGGGTTGGGCGACATGGCCGGGTGGACCCGGTTCGAGAAGGCGATCGTCCAGCGCGGGCAGAGCGAGGACAGCCGGTTCCTTTATGCCGATGCCAGCATCAATGGCGCGCCGCCGATGCGGTTCGGGCTGGACACGGGGATGCCCCCGGTCATTCGGCTGTACCGCAAGGCGGCGGAGGCGGCGGGGCTGTGGAACGCGCCCAAATGGGCACCCGCCGCACCGGATGGCGAGACGCGCGTGGTGCGGGCGGAACGGATCGAGCTGGCCGGGGCGGTTATCGAGCGGCCGCTGGTGTTCATCAAGGACCGGCCCGACTGGAACGAGTTCGAAAACGGGATCGTCGGCCTGCCGCTGCTGCGCCTGTTCAACATCGCAACCAGCAACCGCGACAACGCCGTGCTGATGAAGCGCAATCGCCAGACCATGCAGCCGGACATGTACAACCGGACCGGCATCTGGATCGAACGGGCGGGGGACGCCATCGCTGTCGGCAAGGTCGGGCCGGGCAGTCCGGCGGAACAGGCCGGGCTGAAACCCGGAGACAAGCTGCGCGGCATGACGTTCGAGAGCTTTGTCCAGCGAAGCTATGACCCAGCGGGAACGGTGTTCAACCTGACGGTGGAGCGGGGCGGGACCAGCCAGCCGCTGCCCCTGACGCTGGCCGATTATCTGTAGGTTTTTCGAGCGACGCCGATTTTTTTCGGCGTTGCTGTCGAAACGGGCGGGGGTCGCGGCTCATCGTTACGGGTGCTGATTGTCAGCGCGCCGATGATGAGGAAGGATATCCCCATGCAATATATGCTCGTCTATCGCGAAACCGCCGCCGAAATGGGCAAGCGCGACGATCCGCAGGCCGCCGGTCCCTATTGGGGGGCATGGATGGCCTATATCGGCGCGATGCAGGCCGCGGGCGTCATGCTGTATGGCGACGGATTGATGTCGCCGGAATCCGCAACGCTGGTCAGCGTGGGCGCGGACGGCCGCACCATTCAGGACGGCCCGTTCCCCAATACCAAGGAGCAGCTGGGCGGTTTCGTCGTGATCGAGGTCGCCGATCTGGACGCGGCGATCGAATGGGCCGCGCGGGCGCCCTGTGCCGCCGACACGCCAGTTGAGGTGCGGCCGGTCGAGGCGCCGCCCGCCGGCATGGAATAGGCCGGTGACGATGGACGCGCGCCGCACCGCCGAACGGGTGGCGCGCGATTCCCATGGGCGGCTGGTGGCGATGCTGGCCAGTCGGACGCGCGACATCGCGGCGGCCGAGGATGCGCTGAGCGAGGCGTTTCGCGCCGCGCTGGCCACCTGGCCGGAACGCGGCGTGCCCGACCGGCCGGAGGCGTGGCTGCTGACCGCGGCACGGCGGGCGATCGGTCATCAGCAGCGGCACGAGGGCGTGCGGGCAGCGGCCGAGCCGATGCGCGCGCTGATCGAGGCGGAGCGGGAGGCGATGAGCGGAGCGGCATTTGGCGACCATCGGCTTGGCCTGATGTTCGCGTGCACCCATCCCGCGCTGGCCGCGGATATTCAGGCGCCGCTGATGCTGCAGGCCGTGCTGGGGCTGGACGCAGGCCGAATTGCGGCCAGTTTCCTGATCGCGCCGGCCACCATGGGTCAGCGCCTGTCGCGGGCCAAGGCAAAGATCCGTGACGCCGGCGTGCCGTTTGCCGTGCCCGATCCGGCGGAGGCGGGGCCGCGCATGGCGGCGGTGCTGAACGCGATCTATGCCGCCTATGGCACCGGATGGGACGACCGGTTTGCGGGCCATGCCGCGACCCGCGGCCTGGCGGAGGAGGCGCTGTGGCTGGCGCGGCTGACCGCCGGACTGGCCCCGCAGGATGCGGAGGCCAGGGGGCTGCTTGCCCTGATCCTCTATTGCGAAAGCCGGGCCACCGCGCGGCGGGATGCGGCGGGCGCATTCGTCCCGCTGGACCGGCAGGATCGTGGATTGTGGGATGCGACGATGATCCGCGAGGCAGAAACGCTGCTGGCCGGGGCCGCGCGGATCGCTACGCCGGGCCGGTTTCAGATCGAAGCGGCGATCCAGTCGCATCAGATGGTCGCCATCGCCACGCCGCATGCAGCGCCGCCCCATGCGGCAGCCATGCTGCACGACCTGCTGGTCCGCATTGCGCCGTCGATCGGGGCACAGGTGGCCCGCGCCGTGGCGCATGGCGAGGCGGGGCGGCCGGCCGACGGTCTGGCCATGCTGGATGCGATTTCGGCGGCGGCACAGGGATATCAGCCATGGTGGGCGGCGCGTGCGCATCTGCTTGAACGGCTGGGCCAAAGGGCGGCCGCGCGTGCGGCCCGGATGCGGGCGGCGGGGATGACCGACGACCCGGCGGTGCGCCGCTGGCTGCTGGCCCAGCCCTAGCGCCGCCCGGCGGCTGGTGTATGGACGGGGCAACCCGCCCGGAGTCGTCCATGCCCATCAAGAATCGCATGATCCGCAAGATCGCCGTCGCTCTGCTGTTCTCCGGCCTGACCGTGCTGGTCTGGCGGATCGGGGTGGCGCAGGGCTGGTTCCCGAACGAGAACAACTGCACCGCGGACCGGCAGGAGGAGCGGGATGCAAAGGGCAAGGTGACGCGCATCGTCCGCACGACCTGTTATTCAGGTTGACGCTTTACCCGCACGGGCCAGTGGGTTAGAACATATGGCGAACAAGGAAGGGGCAACGGATGCTGACGGGACAATGCCATTGCGGGGCCATCCGCTATGAAATGCCGGACACGTTCGATCATCACGCGCTGTGCCATTGCAGCGATTGTCGCCGCCATGCCGGTGCGCCCATGGTTGCATGGGCGCTGGTGGCGGCAGATGCGCTGAACGTGACGGGCGATCCGGTCGTCTATGCCTCGTCCGAGCATGGGCGGCGGCATTTCTGCGGCAGGTGCGGCACGGGCCTGTTTTATACCAATGATGCGATCTTTCCCGGCAAGATCGACGTGCAGTCGGCCACGCTGGACGATCCGGACGCCCTGGCCGGTCCGTTCGGGCACATCCAGATTGCCGAGCGGATCGGGTGGATGGCGGGCGCCGAGGGATTGCCGATGTTCGACCGTTATCCGGGCGGATGAGCCAAAGGCGAGCCTTAGCCGTCCAAAGCGCAATTGCGCTGGACCGGCGGCGGCGATCCCGGCAGGGCGCGCGGGCAATTTCGGGGGAAACGGCATGAACGGCGGATTGGCGGGGGGCAGGCGACCGGCGGGGATGGGCCGCATCCTGTTCGCCAGCCTGACCGGAACGGCGGTCGAATTTTACGATTTCTATATCTATGCGACCGCCGCCGCGCTCGTGTTCGGCCCGCTCTTCTTTCCGGCCAGCGATCCTGCGGCGCAGTTGATGCTGAGCTATGCCAGTTTCGGCCTGGCGTTCCTGGCCCGGCCGCTGGGCGGCATCGTGTTCGGCCATTTCGGCGACCGGGTGGGGCGCAAATCCACGCTGGTCGCATCGTTGCTGCTGATGGGCGGATCGACGGTGCTGATCGGGTTCCTGCCCACTTATCAGATGGTCGGATGGGTTGCGCCGGCGCTGCTGTGCGTGCTGCGTTTCGGTCAGGGGCTGGGGCTGGGCGGCGAATGGGGCGGGGCCAGCCTGTTGGCAGTCGAGAATGCGCCGCGCGGTCAAACCTATCGCTGGGGGATGTTTCCGCCGCTGGGTGCGCCGGTGGGGTTCATCGCGGCCAACGGGTTTTTCCTGATCCTGGGCGCGATGCTGGACGAGGCGGCGTTCCGCGACTGGGGCTGGCGGCTGCCCTTTATCGCCAGTTCGGTGCTGGTGATCCTGGGCCTGTGGGTGCGGCTCAGCCTGACCGAGACGCCGGCGTTCGCGGCGGCAGAGGCGCGGGGCGCGTTGCCCAAGGTGCCGATCGGCACGCTGTTGACGCAGCATCCGCGCGAGACGCTGGCCGCGACGGGGGCGACCATCGCATGCTTTGCGCTGTTCTATCTGTCGACCGCCTTTGCGCTGGGCCATGCAACCGGCACGCTGGGGATGGACCGGGAACTGGTGCTGGCGATCCAGATTGCGGCCATCCTGTTCCTGGCGCTTGGCATCGTGGTGGCGTGCGTCGGCGCGGACCTGATCGGGCCGGAACGGATGCTGGCGGTCGGATTTGCGGGCGCGGTGCTGGCCGGGGTGCTGATGGGGCCGCTGCTGGGGCGGGCGAGCGTGGGGGGCGTGTTCCTGTGGCTGGCCATCGCGCTGTTCCTGATGGGCTTCGCCTATGGCCCGCTGGGTGCGTGGCTGCCATCGCTGTTCCCGGCGGGCGTGCGCTATACCGGCACGTCGATCGCGTTCAACGTGGGCGGCATCCTGGGCGGCGCGCTGGCACCGGTTGCGGCACAGGCGCTGGCGGCGGATGGCGGGATTGCGCGGGTTGGCGTCTATCTGATCGCGGCGGGGATCGTCAGCGCGGCGGGACTGGCGCTGGTACCGCGGGCGATGCGGCGCTGATCCGGCGGCTTGTGCTGCGCCGCAAGATTGCGGGGTGGGCGCGACAGGCATATCGTGGGTCCATGACGGGCTGGCTGTTCACCTTGCTGGCGATGATCGGGGGCGTGGGCGAGGATCGCCCGGCCCAGCCCATGCCCGCGCCGCCCGCCGCCACGGCCCCCACTGGCGATGCCGCGCTGACCGAGGCGGAGGTGCTGGCCATCGGTTATCAGGAAACGCGGATGACGGTGCCGGTCGAGATTGCCGGGATCGGTCCCCATGCGTTCATGATCGACACCGGGTCGCAGCGCACGGTGATCGCCCGCCAGCTGGCCGAGCAGCTGCGGCTGACCGCCGGGCCGGTCATCAGCCTGACCGCGATGAGCGGGACCAGCCGGGTGCCGACGGTGACCATCCCCTCGCTGCGGCTGACCGAGCGCAGCCGATCGAGCGCGATCACCGCCCCGGCGCTGGAGGCGCATCACGTCGGCGGCATGGGCCTGTTGGGGGTCGACGTGCTGCAGGGGCACCGCGTCGTCATCGATTTCGATGCCAACCAGATGCAGCTGATGCCGTCCAGCCGCCGCACCGCAACGCGTGCGCGGTCGGACGAAATCGTGGTGGAGGCGCGCAACAGGGCGGGTCAGCTGATCCTGACCGAAGCCTTTTATGGCGGGCACCGGGTCCGCGTCGTGGTGGATACCGGGTCGTCCGTCACCATCGGCAACAGCGCGCTGCGTGCGATCATCGCGCGCCGGGGCGGCAAGACGGTGCCGATGTCGCTGCTGAGCGTGACGGGGGGGCAGGTGACCGCTGATTACGGCTATGTCGACCGGCTGAAGCTGGGCGCGATGAGCTTTACCAATCTGCCCATGGCGTTTGTCGACGTGCCGCCGTTCGCACGCCTTGGCCTCGACAAGCGGCCCGCGATCATGCTGGGCATGGATGCGATCAGCAAGTTCCGGCGGATCGAGGTGGATTTCCCCAACCGGCAGGTGGTGTTCCGGATGCCGCGCGATGTGCCGGCCGGGCCGCGTGGCATCGCCGACCCGTCGGCCATATAGGCTTGCCGACCGGGCGGGCGGCGGGCATAGCGGGGTCATGGTTCCCTTTTCGTTCGCAGGTCATGGCTTTGCCGCGCTGGCCGATGGCGCGCTGTACTGGCCGCGCCGCCGGGCGTTGATCGTGGCCGACCTGCATCTGGAAAAGGCGAGCTGGTTTGCGGCGCGGGGCCAGATGCTGCCCCCGTATGACAGCGCAGCGACGCTGAGCGCGCTGATCCGGGCGGTGGAGCGGACGGGGGCGCGCGAAATCTGGTGCCTGGGCGACAGTTTCCACGACAGCGCCGGGGTCGAGCGGCTGCCCGCCGAGGTGCGCAGCGGGCTGAAGCGGCTGATCGGGCCGCGCCGCTGGGTGTGGATCGCGGGCAACCATGACGGCGCGGTCACCGACGGCCTTGGCGGCGAGATCATGGACGAGGCGGTGATCGACGGCCTGACCCTGCGGCACGAGGCGGTGCCGGGCGATCCCGCGCCGGAGCTGTCGGGGCATTTTCATCCCAAGTTCCGGGTGCAGGTGCGCGGGCGGCTGGTGTCGCGGCGATGCTTTCTGACCAGCCCGACCAAGATCGTGCTGCCCGCGTTCGGCGCGCTGACCGGCGGGCTGGACGTGCGCCACCCGGAGCTGGTGCGCGCGGTGGGGCGGGATGCCGAGGCGCTGGTGGCGCTGGACAACCGGCTGCTGAGGTTTCCGGTGGCGGCGTGAGGGGAGTGGCCCCGAAGCTTCGAGCGACCGCTATAAAGAGGTCGTGCGAGCGGCAGCGATTGGGTGGTTAGTTGCCATCGCGCTCATCAGGCGCCCGGCACCAGGTTCGATCGTTGATGCTACCCACGATCGTTTGCGGCAACGGGCCGACATCGTCGATCGACTCAACGTAGAATTGCAGTTTGGCAAAGCCCAGATGCCCATAAGATCCGGGTGTTTGCGTTCGCCACCCTGTTACCCGTGCCGTTGCCCCGTCGACGCAGTGCTCTTTCCAAGAGCGTTCGCTTTGTTGGGCAAGATGCGGAAATCCTCGTGCTAAATATAATGCGACAGGCTCCGTTTCGTTTTCCCCAATTATCGATGACCCGTGATCACTGCTGAATATGGTCCCCGCTATTGTTTCACGCTCGCCTAGTATCTCACATTTCAGGACGTCCGCCGGAATGGATTCGGGCCGCGAAAGATTAGGCAGCCCGAGATCGCAGACGGCAGCCAGAACCTTCGGTCGATCGGCAATGTAAGTCGTCACTGCAGCGCAGACAAAAAGACCAGCGCCGATCAAAAGGGCTGTCTGCAGACGTTGTCTCATCAAGCATTCGGTACATCAGCACAACAATGTCCGCAACGGGATCGTTAGCTTATGGGCAGCTTTGGTCGGATTACGGCCCAACGCCTCTCCCGCAAGGGGAGGTGGCGCATAGCGCCGGAGGGGTGACGCGCCGTCGAAGGGGGGATACCCCTCCGTCAGCGCGTGCCGCGCTGCCACATCTCCTTGCAGGGGAGGAGCATGACGTCCCGGCCATTCACTCATCCTGAGCTTGCCGAGGGATGCGCTCCGACACCGGCGCCGATCAGCAAATTGTCGTCAGTAAAGCCTACCGCGCGTCGCCCTTGCCGCACTGGATGGGGGCGGGGCCGCTGATGCGGCATTCAGGGTTGCCGCCGATGGTGATGCTGCCAAGGCCAAGGCCGCTGACATCGGCGCGGTAGCGGGCGGTCATCTGGATCGTGCCGGTGCCTTCGGATCGCACCAGCGCCTCGTCCGCCACCAGCGAAAAGCCGGTGATGCTGCCGCCGGCATTGGACAGGATGCGGGCGCGGCGCACAGTGCCGGCCAGGGTCATGGCGCCCGGGCCGATGACGGTGGCGTTGAGGTCGTCCGCATCGATATCGCCGACCGACAGCCGGCCCGCGCCATTGACGGCGACCTGGACCCGCGCCCCTTCGATCCGGTCGATGCTGAGCGTGCCTGCGCCGTTCAGGCTGGCCCCGGTCAGGGCGCTGGCGGACACCCGGATGACCGGGCCATCAGGCGCAGGAGCCGCCCCGCCGCGCCAAGCGCCGTCCGCGCCGCGCACGGGGGAGACGATCAGCGTGCTGCCCTCCTGCCGCACCTGAACCCGTTCCAGCGAAGGACGGTCGCCGGTCAGCGTGGCGCCGGTGGTGCCGCCGCTGGTCACTTCCACCTGCCATGGGCCGTCGACGCGGATCTTGTCGAACCCGCTGAGCACCACGCGCCGTTCGAGCGATTGCGGTGCCGCCCCGATCAGCAGGGGCAGGGCGAGAAGGGGAGTGAGGCGGCGCATATCCACTGATCGCACCATCGGCGCGCCGCTGGCAAGCCGGATCGCGCGTGCCCCGCTTACTCCTATCCGCCGCAGCGGACGGTGCCCGATCCCCGCTTGTTGACGGTGCAACGGGCATTATCGCCCAGATCGGCATTGCCCGAGCCAAGGATCGAGACAGTGGCGGTGCCATTGACGTCGATGCGGACATCGCCCGACCCGGCGATGGAAACGCTGGCGGATGCGGCGCGCAGCTGTTCCGCGCGGATATCGCCGGAACCGGCAATGCTCGCCTCGACCGATCCGACCTCTCCCGCCGCCGACAGGGTTCCCGAACCGGCGACGGCAAGCGTTGCCCGATCCCCGGCCAGGCGGCCGACGGTCAGGTTGCCGGATCCAGCAAGATCGCCGGCAAAACCGGCATCGGCACGGTCGATGGTCATGTCCCCCGACCCGGCAAGCGAGGCGCCGGTGAGCCGCGGCAGGACGATGGACAGTTTGACATTCCCGTCACTGCCCCAGTTCCAGCCCGCGTCCTTTTTGCGGGCGATGACCAGCGTGCCGTCGCGGTTGACCAGGTCAAGGCTGTCCAGCGCCTTTTGGTGCCCGCGCGCCGTAACGCTGAACGTGTCGCCATGGCGGACATCGACACTGTCCGACCCGTTCAGCGCGATGCGGTCGAACCCGGCGACCGAAAAGCGGCGCGTGCCATCGGCGCTGTCCGATGCGGGGGTGCCAATTGCGGGTGTACACGCAGTGGCGGCAAGCGCGAGTGCAGCAAGGGTGGCAGAGCGCAGCATCGGAGGACCCCTTCCATGTGTATTATATGGATCATACACGTAGGAGAAAGGGCGGGCAAGGGCGCATCGCCCCGAACGAAACAGGGCGGCCCGTTGCCGGACCGCCCCGTTGCCATGTGACCGAAGTCGCTGCCGTCAGGCGGCGGCGTCTTCCTTGTCCTTGTTGTAGATCGCGGCTGCGGCCTTCAGGATCTCGATCAGCTTCTTGAGCGCGGTCGGTTCGTCCACCTGCTCCATCGCGGCCAGTTCGCGCGCCAGGCGCGAGGCGGCGGCTTCGAAGATCTGCCGTTCCGAATAGCTCTGTTCCGGCTGATCGTCGGCACGGTACAGGTCGCGGACCACTTCGGCGATGGAAACGAGATCGCCCGAATTGATCTTTGCTTCATATTCCTGCGCGCGGCGCGACCACATGGTGCGCTTGACCTTGGGCTTGCCCTTCAGCGTGTCGAGCGCTTCCTTGAGCGTCTTGTCGCTGGACAGTTTGCGCATGCCGACGCTTTCCGCCTTGTTGGTCGGAACGCGCAGCGTCATCTTTTCCTTTTCGAAGCGCAGCACATACAGCTCAAGCTGCATGCCCGCGATTTCCTGCTTCTGAAGTTCGATTACACGGCCCACGCCGTGCTTGGGGTAAACGACATAATCGCCGACGTCGAAGGACAGCGCCTTGGCAGCCATGTAGGAGGAACCTTTCCGTGAACTCGCGCCCCGAGGGGTTGCACGAACAACACTGGCCCGCTAACCGGGCTGGGTTGGTGCGACCGGGGCATTATTGTCAACGTCTCCGCGGCGGGGGGCATCGAATCCACCCGTCTGGCCATTATATAACACGTTGGACACAGAAATGCCAGCGCGGCGCGCCGGGCTTGTCCATTTTATCCATTTTGGCACATGTTTCACGCGCGGCACGATCTTTCGGCCCAACGCAAAACGGCCCCCGCCATTCGCGTGGCGGAGGCCGCTATCCTGATCCGCGCAGCGGCGTCAGCGGTGGCGATCAGTCGCCGGCGCCGGGCTCTGGCGAGAAATACTTGTCGAACTTGCCCTCTTCGCCCTTGTGCTCATCGGCATCGGCAGGCGTCTGGCCGGCATTGTTGGTGACGTTGGGCCATTGCGCGGAATAGGTCGCGTTCAGCTCAAGCCATTGTTCAAGGCCGTTTTCCGTGTCGGGCAGGATCGCCTCGGCCGGGCATTCGGGTTCGCACACGCCGCAGTCGATGCACTCGTTCGGGTTGATGACGAGCATGACCTCGCCCTCATAGAAACAGTCCACCGGGCAGACCTCGACGCAATCCATGTATTTGCATTTGATGCAGGCGTCGGTGACGACATAGGTCATTGGGGCGCAGGCTCCGTTCGTGTTGTGCGCACTTCTGCTATGCGGCGCTGTCGGGCGCGTCAACGGGGTTGGCATCGCCGGTGACAAGGTTTTCGTAGCAGCCAACCGCTTCTGCAGGCGGCCCGCGCCGGTGGGGCAGGGCCGTGACCCGCACCACGCGCACCTGGCCGTGCAGCGGAAAGGCGATGATCGCGCCGACGCGGACGGCGGCATGGGCACGGTCGATGCGCCGCCCGTCAAGGCGCAGGCGGCCGCCCTCTGCCAGCGTCTGGGCCAGGCTGCGCGATTTCGTCAGCCGCGCATACCAGAGGAACCGGTCGAGCCGCATCGACGGCCCGTGATCGCCCGCCCGGTCAGCCATTCAGCATCAGTTCTGCCAGCCCCGAAAAGGCATTGCCGGGGCGGGCGACGGGTTCGGCACGGGCACGCGGCGGGCGGCGGCGGCCATGCCAGACCCAGCCGGGTTCCTGCCCGCGCCGCCGAAAGCCGAGCGCGGTCATCAACCGGTCCTGCGACGGTGCGGTCAGGCCGATCGAGGTGGCGAGCGCCATGGGTGGTTCGAACGGCTGATCCGCGGGGGCGGCGACCCGCGCGTCGTGGATGCCGCGCGCCAGTCGCTCGACCAGGTCGATCCGCACCGCCTGATCCCCGATGCGGCGATAGCCGGGTGCAGCATCGCCCGATACGGCGACCACCGTCGCACCGGCAGGGGCGGGTGCGGGCACCGGCGACCCCGCTGCCCGAAACAGGGCATGGCGAAGGCGTGCGGCCTGCGGCTTCAGCATCCGGGGATCAAACAGGTCGAGCGTGCCGATGGTGACCCCGGCGCGGCGGAGCGCATGGCGCGCCGGGCCGGGCAGCGTGTCCACCGCCGCCGCCAGGCCATCGCGCGGGGCGATGCCCAGGCCATCGAGCAGCGCCGCCGCCACGACGCGCACGCCGGGCGGCGCATCCATGGCGCTGGCCAGCGCGGCAAGGGGGGCAAGGCCGGGCAGATGCCGGTTCAGCTGATCCGCCAGCCAGCGGTCCAGCCTGCCCTGAACCAGATCGCGGGCGCGGGCGGGCAGGGCAGCGGTCGCCCGGTCCAGCCGGACGCGCGGGCGATGGGCGGCAGGGCCGACGGCCAGGGCAGCGACCGGCACGTCGTTCCAGGCGATCCGGGGCTGACCCGTGCCGTCGACGGTCAGCGAGAAGGCCGCGTCCGGCGACGCGGCAAGGGCATCGGCGCGTGCGGCAAGTTCGCCCGCAAGCCGCTTTTCGGCCGCCGCCAGCAGCATCCGCTTGTCCGACGCGCGGGCATCGGCCGCGACCTCGAACCGGAAACCGCTGAGGCGGCCCAGCGGCTCGCCCTCCACGCTGACTGCGCCATCGGCATCGACATCGACCGGCAGGGCGGCGGGATCGGCCCCGATCTGGCGCAGCAGCACGCTGGTCCGACGGTCGACAAAGCGTTGGGTCAGACAGGCGTGCAGCGCGTCGGACAGGCGTTCCTCGATCGCGCGGGTCCGTTCTGCCCAATGGGCCGGGTTTTCCAGCCAGTCGGACCGGTGGGCGATATAGGCCCAGCTGCGCGCCGCGGCGATCCGCCCGGCGATGGTTTCCACATCGCCGCCCAGCCGGTCCAGCCGGTCAATCTCCTGCGCAAACCAGTCCTGCGGGATATGGCCCGTCCCTTCCGACAGGTGGCGGAACAGGCGGCCGACGAAGCGGGCATGGGGATCGGGGCCTAGCTTGCGGAAATCCGGCAGCCCGCACGCGGCCCACAGGCGGCGGATCATGGCGGGATGGCGCGCGCGGTCGCGGACCCAGCCTTCGGCGGCCAGCCGCTTGAGCACGGCAAGGTCCACCGCCTCTGGCGCGGCGCGCAGCACGGGATCGGCGGGCCGCCGTTCAAGGCTGTCGATCAGGGCGTCGATGCTGGAAAAATCGGGCGCGCCGTTGCGCCAGTACAGCTGTTCCAGCGGCGGCACGCGGTGCCCCTCGATCGCCAGCACCTCTTCCGGCTGAAACGCCTCCGGCCCGTCCTCGTGCAGCGCGCCAAAGGTGCCGTCGCGCTGATGCCGGCCGGCGCGCCCGGCGATCTGCGCCATCTCGGCGACGGTCAGACGGCGATGGCGGCGGCCGTCGAATTTGTGCAGCGAGGCAAAGGCGACATGGCCGACATCCATATTGAGGCCCATGCCGATGGCGTCGGTGGCGACGAGATAATCGACCTCGCCCGCCTGAAACATCGCGACCTGCGCATTGCGGGTGCTGGGCGACAGGGCGCCCATGACGACGGCGGCCCCGCCGCGCAGCCGCCGGAGCGCCTCTGCCACGGCATAGACCTCCTCTGCGCTGAACGCGACGATGGCGCTGCGCCGGGGCAGGCGGGACAGCTTTTTCGCGCCGGCATAGCTGAGCGTCGAAAAGCGGGGCCGGGTGATGATTTCGGCATCCGGGATCAGTGACCGGACCATCGGGCGCAGCGATTCCGACCCGAGGATCATGGTTTCGTCGCGCCCGCGCACGTTGAGCAGGCGGTCGGTGAACACATGGCCGCGTTCGGGATCGGCACCCAGCTGCGCCTCGTCCAGCGCGACAAACCCCACGCTGCGGTCGGTCGGCATGGATTCGGCGGTGCACAGCAGCCAGCGGGCATCGGGGGGCAGGATTTTCTCCTCACCCGTGATCAGTCCGACCTGGTTCGCGCCCTTGATTCGGACCACGCGGTCATAGACTTCGCGCGCCAGCAGGCGGAGCGGAAAGCCGATCATGCCGCTGGAATGGCCGCACATCCGCTCAATCGCCAGATGAGTCTTGCCCGTGTTGGTCGGCCCCAGCACGGCAGTGACCGGTCGATGCGCGAACTGGGCCATAGCCATGCCAAGATTGGCCATCCCGATGCCCATGGCAACCGGCATTGCGCGATTTAAGCGATCGGTTGCCGGTTCCGCGTCCCGGTCGCCCGGCCAGCGGCACGGTTCGTCGCAGGCAGAGCCGTTACTGGGCCGGGTTAATTTGACTTTAGGACCTTTGCTTCACAGAAATCATGCCGGTCCAGCGACCGGAATGGGTTGCCGGATCAACGGGTTGGGGGTGCGGGTTTTTGTTCCTGCGGGGCGAGCATGAATGGTTGGACGGCGGTAGCGGCGCTCAGGGCGCTGCGGTGCCTGCCCTGCGCCTTCGCCGTCCGGCCTGGGTCGAGACGCTGGCCGACCGTTTTCCCGACTTCGATCCCTTTCCCGACCTTGGCTCGCGCATTGGCAGCGGCGAATGGTATCGCGGCGCCGCAACCTGTGCCGGGATGCTGGCGCTTGCCTGGCTGTTGTCGCCGGGGTTTGAGCGGCCGATCCTGGGCCGCGCGCCCGCGCCGCTGGCCGGGGATGCACTGGATCAGGCGCGCAGCCAGGGCGTGACTGCGCTGGCGCTGGGCGCGAACAGCGGAACGCGCATGGGCGCGACCGCCGCCGCACGGCCGCTGAACGACACGCCCGAACGCCCGGTGATCGATGTCAGCGGAACGATGAGCGGTTCGTTCGAACGGTTCCTGACCCGGTCGGGCATGGCCGATGACGAGGCCGCGCGCGTGGCCGCCATGGTCGGCGATGCAGTGCCGCTGGATGCGATCCGGCCGGGCACCCGCATTGCGATGAAGCTGGGCCGCCGCCCGGAAAAGGATGCCGCCCGGCCGCTGGAGATGCTGGCATTTCGTGCGCGGTTCGATCTGGCGATCGACGTCAAGCGAACCGATGGCGGCGCGCTGGCGCTGAAGCGCATTCCCATCGCCATCGACAATACGCCGCTGCGCATCCGGGCACGGGTGGGCGGCAGCCTGTATCGTGCGGCGCGTGCCGCCGGTGCCCCGGCCCGCGCGGTCGAGGCGTATATCCGCGCCATGCGGCTGCGCCTCCCCATGTCGCGGATCGGCGCCAATGACCAGTTCGACCTGATCGTCGAGCGGCAGCGGGCGGAAACCGGCGAGGAGCGGCTGGGCAAATTGCTCTATGCCGCGATCGACCAGGGCAACCGCCAGATCCAGCTGGTCCGGTGGGAACAGGGCGGCCGCACCGAATGGTTCGATGCCAAGGGCGTCGGCGAAAACCGCGGCGAGATGGCGCGGCCCGTGCCGGGCGCGGTGTCCAGCGGTTTCGGCGCGCGCTTCCACCCCGTGCTGCGTTATCGCCGCCAGCATAACGGCCTGGATTTCAAGGCAAGCTATGGCACGCCCATCCGCGCCGCCTCCAGCGGCGTGGTTGCCTATGCCGGGTGGCATGGCGGCCACGGCAAGTTCGTGAAGGTCAATCACGCAGGCAGCCTGGCCACCGGCTATGCCCATATGAGCCGCATCGCCGTCAGCCCCGGCACGCGGGTCAGCGCGGGGCAGGTCATCGGCTATGTCGGATCGACCGGCCTGTCGACCGGCCCGCACCTTCATTACGAGGTGTATCGCGGCGGCCGCCCGGTGAACCCGGCCAATTTCAAGTTCACCGTCCAGCAACAGCTGAGCGGCGGCGAACTGCGCGAGTTCCGCGCGATGCTGGCCCGGCTGATGGCTGTCCCTACGGCGAATGGCGGGCGCGCCGGAAAAGAATAAGCAGCAACCGGATCAGCCCCGGCGCTGTTCCAGCCACAGGAGTCGCGCCAGCATTGGCAGCAGCGCCAACGATGCCGTGGCCAACACGGCTATCGCCCAGGGCAGGATCGACATACCCGCCGCCCGCGCCCGGGGTGCGATGAGGAAAAAGCTGATTGAAACGGCGATCAGCAGGTCAAACCACACCTGATTGCCGGCCATCGTGGTCGAATGATTGATCCAGAACTGGATCACGCCTTCCTTGGCGATCGTGGCGCTCGTGAACAACGCAAAAGCTGCGGTCAGGACGACGAGGAACGGGATGGTGCGAACCGTATGGCGGTTTGCTGCAATGGCCAGGATGACAATGGTTGCCCCGAAATAGGCGATCAACAGCAGGGTCTGAAAAACGGCCATCACTGCATCCTGTTTGCAAACGTAGCAGTTGCTACATACGGACACGATTTGTAGCGACTGCTACATCGAATGCAAGAGGTGGCGATGCGATACAACAGGGCAGTTCTGCTGGACCGAATGGCGGATCATGTGCTGGCGCATGGCCTTGGGCAGGCAACGCTACGACGGCTGGCCGCGGCATCCGGCACGTCGGACCGGATGTTGCTGTATCATTTCCAGTCGAAGTCCATGCTGGTCGCCGCATTGCTGGATCATCTGGCATTACGGATGAAGGCGCTGCTGGACGCGGCCGTCACGCCAGCGACCTTTGAGACGGAAGCAGCGCTGGTCACCGTGACCGTGGGGGCGATGCGATCGCCGCTCTTTTCCCCCTATATTCGCGTATGGCTGGAGATCGTCGCCGCAGCGGCAGGCGGCGAGAGTGCGCATCGCGAAACCGGCGAGCGGATCGCGCGACTTTATCTGCAGTGGCTGGCGATGCGGCACCCGGATGGCGAGCGTGGCGCGCTGAATGCCCTGAGGCTGATCGAGGGTACGATTTTGCTGGATGCCATCGGTTTTGCCGATCAGCCAGCGGCTTAGCGCCCCTGTGACCGCCAGCGTTTGATGGTGCGGGCGATGATCTCCTCATCCCCGCCCGACTGACGCCAGAGGTCGGAGAAGACGGGGTCTTCGGATGCGGGCCGGCGATGTTCCTCAAGATTGTCGAACGCCACGCGCACCGGGGTCGACACACCCTCGCCGCAGACGATGCATTCGCGGTTGCGCAGCGCCGGGATGGAATCGAGGAAGCCACGCGCCCCTTCGGGCATGGCGGCGCGGACGAACGCCTGGTCGCGTTCGTTGTTCAGGCGCATCGAGATGATCGTGCCGACCTGGGACAGCACGCCTTCGGCAAGGTCCGATGGCCGCTGCGTGATCAGGCCGAGCGAGACGCCGTATTTGCGGCCTTCCTTGGCAATGCGGCTGAGGATGCGGCCGACCGAGCTGGCATCGGCGTGCCGTTCGTTCGGGATGTAGCGGTGCGCCTCTTCACAGACGAGCAGGATCGGGCGCTGCGGTTCGTTGCGCGACCAGATGGCGAAATCGAACACCATCCGGGCCAGCACGGCCACCACGACCGAGGTGATTTCATTGGGCACGCCGGAGACGTCGATGATCGAAATCGGCTTGCCGTCGCTGGGCAGGCGGAACATCCGGCCGATGAACTGCGCCATGCTGTCGCCGACCAGCATGCCGGAGAACATGAAGCCATAGCGAGGATCGGACTTGATCTCGTCCAGCTTGCCCTTGAGCCGCAGGAACGGCGCGGTGTCCGTCGCCTTGTCCATCTTGCCCATCTCGTTCTGGATGGCGGTCGACAGGTCGGACAGCAGATAGGGGATCGGCGCATCGACGGTCAGCTTGCCGACCTCTTGCGCGATCCGGTTCTTTGATTTGGCGGCGATCAGGCAGCGGGCGAGGATGTCGGCATCCACCTGTCGATCCGAGCCGGTCGAGGTGAGCAGCACCTCGCAATGTTCGGCAAAGTTCATCAGCCAGTAGGGGATCTGAAGATTGCTGGCGTCGAACAGCGCGCCATTGGTCGAAAAGGCGGTCGAATATTCGCCGTGCGGGTCGATCATCACGATATGACCCTGGGGCGCCATGTCGCAGATGCGGTGCAGGATCAGCGCGGCGCTGGTCGATTTGCCGGTACCGGTCGATCCCAGCAGCGCGAAATGCTTGCCCAGCAGCGCATCGACATAAAGCGCGGCGCGAATGTCGCGCGTGGGATGGACAGTGCCGATTTCGATATTGGGCCGGTCCTCGGTCGCATAGATTTGCGACAGGTCGACGGTCGACACGGGATAGACCAGCGTGCCGGGGGCGGGATAGCGGGTGACGCCGCGACGGAACCGGAACAGCCGACCGGTCAGCTTTTCCTCGTCCCCCTCGCCCAGAAAGTCGATCTGAGCCGACAGTTCATTATGTTCGGCATTGGTCAGGCGGGTGTTGCGGACGGTGGCGACCAGCCAGACCGATCCGGCGCGCAGCTTGATCTGGCTGCCGATCTGTCCGGCATGGGCCAGGCCGCTGTCGGCGTTGCCGGACAGGGCGGCGAGGGCATTGCCGTCGAGCACGATTTCGCCCGAGCCGCCGGAAACAGAGGTAAGCATCCCGACCGGTTGAGCCACCGCGGCAACCGCGCCGGCCGAACCGCCCGCTGTCACCGCCGGTTCAAATCCGCGCGCACCCTGCATGTCCGCCATTCGTTCCGATCCCACCCCATTGACCCTGCGCCTTTTGCAGAACAGGCGTAAAGATATGGTTGTCGGACGATAACCGGATGCTCACCCTGTGCGGATGCGCTGCCACAACTGGCCCGCCAGCCAGCCCAGCCCGAGCGACAGGGCGACCGCGACGATCCCGTACAGGAACGACCATTGATCGGCGGCGGCGGCAACGAAGCGTTCAAAGCCGGATTTGCGGATTTCGATATCCCGGACCGCAGCCGCCAGCACGCGTCCATCGCGGATCAGCAGCGTTTCGGCGGTAAACCGGCCAACGGGCACGCGCGCGGGGATGGCCAGGCGGGCGCGATAGAGCACGTCCTCGGTGATTTCCACCGCACCCGGTGCCTCGTAATAGAGGCCGGCCCGACGCTTCAGGTCAACCAGGCCATCGGCAAAGCGGCGCTGCTCCTGCGGCGTGGCAGCGGTGATCGGCGACAGCTGCAGGCTGTCGAGGCCGAGTTCGTAAATCGCGCGGGTCCGCTCATCCACCACCTCGTCGATCGGGCGTGACGAAGCGATCGCGTAAAAGGACGGGGCGGATCGGTAGCGTGCGCTGTCCGCATTGACCCAGATGCCGGCAACCTTTCGCTTTTCGCGCAGTCGGATGCTTTCGGTCGGCCCCTTGACCACCACGACGATGTCCGCCGGTTCGTCCCCGCCGGGCACCCGGCCGCCGGGATAGAGGATCGCCCCGAACAGCAGCAGTTCCGCGCCGGTAAAGCTGTACACGATTTCGATATCGCGCTGCGACACGTCGGGCACCAGCACCGGCTTTGCCGCGCCCAGCGTCAGCGGCAGGGCGAGGGCAAGCAACACGGGGCGCAGCCAGCGGGCCATGGTCAGCCAAGCTCGATCGAATAGATCTCGTCCGGCCGCCAGGCGAGGCCGAGCAGCATCCGCGCCCCCACCGCCAGCACCAGGATGGCAAGCAGCAGGCGGAGATATTCCGGCTGGACCCGCTGGGCCAGCCGTGCGCCGATCTGCGCCCCGCTGACCGATCCGATCAGCAACAGGGCGGCCAGCACGATGTCCACCGCCTTGGTCGTCAGGGCGTGGACCATGGTGGCGGCCGCCGTGACGAACAGGATCTGGAACAGCGACGTGCCGACAACGACGCGCGTGCTCATGCCCAGCAGATAGATCATCGCTGGCACCAGCACGAAGCCGCCGCCGACGCCCAGCAGCATCGTCAGGATGCCGACCGCGATCCCCAGGACCAACGGCGCGATGGGCGAGATGTACAGGCCCGACCGGTAGAAGCGCCAGCGAAAGGGCAGCGCGGCGATCAGCGGCCAGTGCCGCTTGCGCAGCGGCTGGGGCGTGCCCGACCGCACCGCATTGAGCGAGGCGAGCGATTCCCACAGCATCAGCCCGCCGATCGATCCGAGCAGCAGGACATAGAGGATGTTGATCACTGTATCGATCTGGCCCGTGCCGCGCAGCCAGTCGAACAGCACGGCGCCGAGCAGCGATCCGACCACGCCGCCCAGCACCAGCACGCCGCCCATCTGAAGGTCGACGCCGTCGCGCTGCATATGCGCGATGACGCCGGAAACGCTGGCGCCGGTCACCTGACTTGCGGCAGAGGCGGCGGCGACGGTGGGCGGGATGCCATAAAAGATCAGCAGCGGCGTCGTCAGGAACCCGCCACCCACGCCGAACATCCCGGCCAGCAGGCCGACCGCGCCGCCCAGCAGCACGATGACCAGCGCATTGACCGACAGGTTGGCGATGGGAAGGTAAAGGTCCATGTCCGACGACCGATAGCGCGATCACCGGGCAGGAAAAAGGCGCGATGGTGGCGTTCGCCGCTTTCCGCCGCAGGACCGTTGCCCGCTAGAAGTCCAAACCGACGGTCAGGGCCGGGCCACTGTCGGGGGCGGCGTCGCCCGCAACGCGTTGCCGCCAGTCGAGCGCGATCCGCACCGGCTGTGGCCCCAGGCGCACGGTCGCAACCGCGCTGGGCCCGATATCCAGCCGCGCGGCATCGCGCTGAGCGCCGCCCCACACCCCGCCGCCAAGCGAGATGCCACCCCCGACCGGGCGCAGTGCGCGGGCCGCCCCATCGGCATAGGGTTGAATCCGGTCGCGGACCAGTGCGCCGCCCTGGCCATAGAGTTCGACCGAAACGCCGCCGCCGACCGGGCTTGGCCCCATGCCCATCACGGCACCCGCGCCAACGGCGGTCCCGGCCACGCCGTCAATCGCATCGCGGCGCTCGGCAATCAGGGTGATCGGCGCGCGCACCGGCCGCCATTCGATGCCGGTGACCAATTCGCGGCCGGTTGTCGCCAGCGGCAGGTTGACGCCCGCCATCGCGGTCAGGGCGGGTCCGGCGACCGGATAGCGCAGCCGCGCGCCGGCCTGTGCCCCGCCAAGCTGCCCCTGACCGGCGACCGTGCTGCCAGAGCCGCCGCGCGCCACCAGCCAGGCGGAACCCGACAGGCCGCCGGGCCGGGGGCCAAGCGCCCCGGCATCCGGCATCAGGCGCGGGCTGCTTTCCGGCGCCACGAGATGGATGGGGTCGATCAGGGCGATGGCGGCACTCGCCATGCGGATGCGGTCGGGTTCGGCCACGTGCGCCGGGGTGTGGATGGCGAGCAGTCCGGGGACAGGATTGCTCGCGGGCGCCAATAGCCGGGGCGCGATCTGCGGGGCTGGCGCAAGAGGAACGGCGCGGGGCAGGGCGGCCTGTGCCGCCGCCGGGCCGGGCAGGGCGGCCATCAGGTCCGTCTGCGCCACCAGTCGTTCGACCATCGTGCCGCCCGGCACGCCCTGCCGGATCGCATCGGGCAGATTGCCCGTTTGCGACCAGAGGACGAGCACGCGCAGCGATACCCAGCCCGTCAGGACAAGGCCCGCAAAGCGCAGCGGGCGACCGGCGGCCTGGCCCAGGCTCATCGCGTGGCGCGATCCGGGGCGACGGGGAAGTGGTGCGCGGTCTTGTCCCAGTGCAGGCGCGCGCCGCGCAGCAACCGGAAATAGGCGAACAGCGCCCGCCGGGTGGCGAGCAGCGCGATGAAATTGCCGACAATCGCGCGAGGGGCGGACAACAGCGCCTGTCCCCAGCCATAATGGGCGCGTACGTGGATCGCGCGGACGATCAGCCGCCAGCCGAGCAGCACGGCATTGATGGGGATCAGCCAGGCGATCCACGGATCGGTTGCAGGAACCGGCACGCCGGCCAGCCAGTGTCCGACCCGCCCAACACCCCATCCCAGCAGCGCCAGATAGGCCGCAGCCAGCACCATCACGGCGATCAGCGTGCGCCGGTCGCGCATCCGCATCCAGTGATCCTGCCACTGCCGCGCGCGGCTCCACCCCGTCCGGTCCCATCCGGCCAGCGCGATGCCGGTGATCCACCGCGCCTTTTGCCGAACGGCCGCGTCGATGGTGTCGGGGAAATAGGCGCGGACCGCGACCAGCGGACCGCCGGGCCGCTCTGCCATGCGGACCAGCGCGCCCCGACCGCCCAGCCGGTGGATGGCAAGGCCCAGTTCGTAATCCTCGGTCAGGCTGTCCTCGTCGAACGGCTTGCCGCCGCGCGCGGTGGCGATGGCGACCAGCATGGAAAAGCGGATCGCGCAGCCCACGCCTGCCAGCGGCAGGCCGGCGCCCAGCCGTTCGCGCACAGGCAGCGACTTCAGATGCGCCTCGGCAAACTCGTCGGCATAATGGCCGGAGACAAAGGGGGATGCCGGATGAACCAGCGGCAGCACCGGGATCTGGACCACATCGTACCGGCCGATGTGATGGGCATAGACGGCCAGTTCGCCGGGATGCACCCAATCCTCTGCATCATGCAGCACGATCAGGTCGGCCGGATCGTTCCCCGCCGCCTGATCGGCAAGCAGCGCGGCCCATAGCTGATTGAGGCAATGCGCCTTGGTCGTCGGACCCGGACGATCGACGACAACCGGACGGACGCGAAGGTCGGTGCGGGCGATCGCGGTGACGGCGCCCATGGTGGCCGGATCGTTGGGATAGACACCGACATAGATGCGATAGCGCGAATGATCGAACCGGGCGAGCGCGCCCGACAGCATCGGGCCGATCACCTGCGATTCGTCCCAGGCGGGCACGAACACCGCGATCATCGACGGATCGGCGGGCACCGGCAGTTGCGACAGGGCGATGCGCGGGCGGCGCGGACCGGATATCCGGTCGCGCAGCAGATGCCAGCCATGGATGAGGTCGATGGACAGATCGTCGATCCCGCCGATCAGAAACCCGATCGCGGCGAATAACAGCATCTCATGCGTGAACGCATCGACCAGACCGAGCAGGAAGATCATCAATCGCCACACCCCCCAACCTGCGCGATTTACGTAGTTCAATGTTCACCGATAAATGACGAATGTAAACAAAGCACTGTCAGGCATTCTGGACACTGCTATGGTCCGGCCGGTAGTGCCGGTGGACAACCGGGCGGGAGGGATGCCCATGATGCTTGCAGTGCGCGTTGCGCTTGCCCTGGCCGTGATCGGCGTGCCGCTGGCCATGGCCGATGATGCCCCGCGCGTGACACTGGCGACGCCGGGTCTGGGCAACGGTGCGATCCAGCGCTTCACGCTGCGGTTCAGCGCGGCGATGGTGCCGCTGGGCGATCCGCGCGCCGCAGCGCCCGCCGCCATCGCCTGTCCGGTGGGGGGCGAGGGGCGCTGGGTCGATCCGCAAACCTGGGTCTATGATTTCGCCAGCGGCCTTCCCGGCGGCGTCACGTGCCGCTTTGACCTGCGCGATGGCCTGAAAAGTGCGGCGGGCTATGCCGTTGAGGGGACGCGCAGCTTCAGCGTGGACAGCGGCGGGCCGGTGGCGCGTGCGGTGCTGCCCGGCGGTTATGGCGGCGAGATCGAGGAGGATCAGGTGTTCCTGGTCGCCGCGAACCTGCCCGCATCGCCGGGGTCGGTGGGGGCCAATGCCTATTGCGCGATTGACGGCCTGAGCGAACGCATCCCGGTGGATGTGTTGGGCACGGATGCCGCCATCGACCTGTTGAAGAAATTGAGCAAGGACGACTGGCAAAGCCGCAGCTTCCTGTCGAACGCGGGGCTGCCCGAAACGGTGCCCGCCAGCGCGGATGAGGCGAAGCGGGCGCTGGCCGGGGTGACGGCGCTGCGCTGTCGCCGGCCATTGCCGCCGGGGCGCGACATGGCGCTGGTGTGGGGCGCAGGGATCGAGAGCGGCGGACGGACGGCGGGGGCGGACCAACGGTTCGATTTCACGGTGCGCAAGCCGTTCACCGCGCGCTTCGAATGTTCGCGCGTCAACCCGCAAGCCGGGTGCAATCCGGTGTCGCCGGGCTGGCTGCGCTTTTCCGCGCCCGTGCCCGCCGAGGTGGCGAAACAGGCGCGGATCGAGGTGCCGGGCGGCAAGGTGCTGACCGCCGCGATCACCGACGATGACAAGAACAAGGCGATGGTGAGCGAGGTTCGCTTTGCCGCGCCCCTGCCCGAGGCGGTGGCCGCCAAACTGGTCCTGCCCGCCGGGGTCAAGGACGAGAGCGGCCGGCCGCTGAGCAACGCCGAACGCTTTCCGCTGGAGGTGCGGTTCGACGAGGCGCCGCCGCTGGTGAAGTTCGCAGCACCGTTCGGGATCGTGGAGGCGAAGGAGGGCGGCACGTTGCCCGTCACCATCCGCAATGTCGAAAACCCCCTGCCGGGCAGCAATGCCGCGCTGGCCGGACAGGCGCTGCACGTTGCGGGATCGGATGCCAGCGTCGCCAAATGGCTGCGCACCATCGACGAGGCCGATGATTACAAGAGCCATGAGGAGCAGCGCGGCGGCGAGACGGTGACGGTCAACGACACCGGATCGAAGCCGATCCTGACCGGCGGGGCGGGCAAGGCGTTCAACCTGCCCCTGCCCGCAGGCGGCAAGCCGATGGAGGTGGTGCCGATCGCGCTGGGCAAGCCCGGATTCTATGTCGTCGAATTTGCCAGCCCCCGGCTGGGCGCGGCGCTGCTGGGCCGCAATGCGCCGCGTTATGTGGCGGCGGGTGCGCTGGTCACCAACATGGCGGTGCATTTCAAATGGGGCCGGGGCGGATCGCTTGCCTGGGTCACCGCGCTCGATACCGGCAAGCCGTTGGCGGGAGCGGAGGTGCGCGTCACCGACAGCTGCACCGGGGCCGAGCTGGCGCGCGGGCGCAGCGATGCACAGGGACGCGCGGCGTTTGCCAAGGGGCTGCCGGAACCGGAAACCTATACCGATTGCGGCCCGTCGAGCGAGGCGCATCCGTTGATGATTTCCGCTCGCGCGGGCGATGACATGAGCTTCACCCTGACCCAGTGGGGCGAGGGCATCCGCCCCTATGACTTTGACCTGCCGTTCGGCTGGTCGGCGCGGGAGGAGGTGATCCATACCGTGTTCGACCGCGCGCTCGTCAAGCAGGGCGAGACGGTGAACATGAAGCATTTCGTGCGGATGCCGTCGCCGCGCGGATTCAGCCTGATGCCCGGATTTACCGGCAAGCTGGTGCTGAGCCATTCGGGCAGCGGGACGGAATTCGAACTGCCGCTGACGATCCGGCCGGGCGGATCGGGCGAGACGACTTGGGCGGTGCCGGCAGCCGCGCCGATGGGCGATTACAACCTGCGCTTCGTCAATGGCGACCGCACGATCTGGTCGGGCCAGTCGGTGAAGGTGGACGAATATCGCCTGCCCACAATGAAGGCGAGCGTCAGCGGGCCAAGCGCGCCGATGGTAAAGCCCAAATCGGTGCCGCTGGACCTGTTCGCCGGATATTTGTCGGGCGGGGGCGCGTCCAACCTGGCCGTCGATCTGCGCGTCGCGTTCATGGAGGGGGTTCGCCGGCCCAAGGGGTATGACGGATACAGCTTTGCCGGGCGGCGGATGGTGGAGGGCGTCAAGCCGCTGAACGGCGATGGCGAGGAGGAACTGTCCCCGCTGCCGCCGACGCAGATGCTGCCGCTGACCCTGAACGGCGAAGGGACGGCGCGGACCAGTGTCGATGTGCCCGCGACCCTTTCCGGCCCCACCGACCTGCTGGTCGAGATGGATTATGAGGACGCCAATGGCGAGATCCTGACCGCGTCGCGCCGGGTGCCGCTGTATGACAGTGCCGTCCAGATCGGGGTCAGGACCGATGGCTGGATGATGAAGGACGACGATCTGCGGCTGAAGCTGGTCGCGCTGGACCCCGGTGGCAAGCCGATCAAGGGACAGCGGATCAAGGTCGAGCTGTTCAGCCGCGAAGTGCTGACCGCCAGGCGGCGGCTGATCGGCGGCTTTTATGCCTATGACAACCAGATGAAGACGACGCGGATCGACGAGAGCTGTTCCGCGACCACCGACGAACTGGGGCTGGCCGAATGCCGTCTCGACCCCGGCGTGTCGGGTGAGGTCTATGCCGTTGCCACTGCCGAGGATGCGGATGGCAATGCCGCGGTGGCGGGCACGTCGGTCTGGCTGGCGGGTGAGGACGACTGGTGGTTTGGCGGCGACAATGGCGACCGCATGGACGTGATCGCCGAGACGCAGGAAGTGAAGGCAGGCGACAAGGCGCGGTTCCAGGTGCGGATGCCGTTCCGGTCCGCGACCGCGCTGGTCACCGTCGAGCGCGAGGGCGTGATCGACAGCTTTGTCACCGAACTGAGCGGCAAGGATCCCGTCGTCGAGGTGGCGATGCCCGGCGGCTATGCGCCCGAAGTCTATGTCAGCGTCATGGCGGTACGCGGGCGGATCGGCGGATGGTCGCTGTGGCTGGCCAATCTGGCGCGCGAATGGAACCTGCCCTTTTTCTCCCGCGAGGGCGCACGGCCGACGGCTTTGGTCGATCTGGCCAAGCCCGCATACCGGATGGGCGTGGCGCGGGTGAAGGTCGGCTGGGACGATTTCCGCATGGGCGTTGCGGTAAAGGCGGACAAGGAACGCTATGCCGCGCGCGACACGGCGCAGGTGGCGATCGCGGTGACCAACCCCGATGGCAGCCCGGCACGCGATGCCGATGTCGCGTTCGTCGCGGTGGACGAGGCGTTGCTTCAGCTTGCCCCCAATGAAAGCTGGGACGTGCTGACCGCGATGATGGGCGACCGTCCGCTGTCGGTGCTGACCTCTACCGCGCAGATGCAGGTGGTGGGCAAGCGGCATTACGGGCGAAAGGCCGTGGAGGCCGGCGGCGGCGGGGGCGGCGACCTGTCCGGCCTGAACCGCGAAAACTTTCAGCCGGTGTTGCTGTGGCGGGGTCAGGTGGCGCTGGACGCACAGGGCCGGGCGCGGGTTGCGGTACCGCTGTCCGATGCGCTGTCCGGATTCCGGCTGGTCGCGGTGGCGGGCGCGGCCGATGGCAATGCGTTCGGCATGGGCGAGGCGAGCGTGCGCACCGCACAGGACCTGTCGATCTTTGCCGGCGTGCCGCCGCTGGTGCGGGGCGGGGACCGGTATGCGGCGCAGTTCACCCTGCGCAACGGATCGGACCGCGCAGTGAAGGTGACGGCAGATGTGACGGTCAGCCCGCGCGTGGCAACGGGCCGCCCGATCAGCGTGACGATCCCGGCGGGCGGCGCGGTGCCGGTGGCGTGGAACCTGACCGCGCCGGGCGGCACGGGCACGCTGACCTGGACCGTCAATGCGCGCAGCGAGGATGGCCGGGCGGTCGACCGGATGACGGTGGTGCAGAACGTCGTGCCGCCGGTGCCGGTCGAAACCTGGGCCGCGACGCTGACGCGGGTGGGCGCGGGCGGCGACATTCCGATTGCGCCGCCTGTCGGATTCCTGCCGGGGCTGGGCGGGGTCGAGGTGACGCTGACCGACACGCTGGTTCCGCCGATGCAGGGCGTGCGCGATTACATGGCAGCCTATCCCTATACCTGTTTCGAGCAGCGGCTGTCCAGGGCGGTGGCGCTGGGCGATGTGGCGGCGTGGAACCGGCTGGCGGGGGAAATGCCCGCCTATCTGGATGCCGACGGCCTGCTGAAATATTTCCCGGTCGAGGGGATGAGCGGGTCCGAGGCGCTGACCGCTTATGTCCTGTCGATCACGGCCGAGGCCGGCCTGCCGCTGCCCGGCGGGTCGCGCGACCGGATGATCGCGGCGATGCAGGCGGTGCTGGACGGGTGGCTGCGGCGCGAGGACTATGGCGATGTGCGCATCCAGCGGATTGCGGCACTGGCGGCACTGGCCCGGGCGGGCGCAGCCAACGCTGCGATGCTGGGGCAGGTGGGCATGACGCCGGCGGAAATGCCGACCGCGACGCTGGCCGATTACCTGTCGGCGCTGGGGCGTATTTCCGGCCTGGCCAACGGGGCGGCACTGCGGGCGGCGGGCGAGGGCGAGCTTCGCAAGCGGCTGGCCTATGAAGGGACGCGGCTCGACCTGACCGATCAGGGACAGGCGGCATGGTGGATGATGAGTTCGGGCGACGAGGCTGCGATCAAGGCGCTGTCCGCGGTGCTGGGACGGCCCGGCTGGGGCGAGGATGGCCCGCGCATGATGACCGGCATCGCGTCGCGGCAACAGCGCGGGCATTGGGACACGACGACGGCCAATGCCTGGGGCACGATCCTGGCGCGGCGGTTCGCGGCCGCCTATCCGGCGGAGGCGGTGGCCGGGGTGACGACGGCATCGCTGGGGACCGCGCGGGTCAGCCGGAGCTGGCCGCTGGCGGCTTCGTCGCGGCTGCTGAGCTTCCCGCTTCCGCCCACGCGCGCGCCGCTGTCGCTGACGCAGAGCGGCGGGGCCGGGCCATGGGCCTTTGTCCGCGTCAAGGCTGCCGTGCCGCTGACCCGCCCGCTGGCGGCGGGATACCGGATGACCCGCAAGGTCGATGTGGTGCAGGCACGGACCAAAGGCGTGCTGACCCGCGGCGACGTGCTGCGCGTGACGCTGACCATCGAGGCGAGCGCCGAGCGGAGCTGGGTGGTCGTGTCTGACCCGATCCCGGCGGGCGCGACGGTGATCGGCGGCATGGCCAACCAGTCGGCGCTGCTGGGCGAGGGCGGAGAGAGCGGGGGCGCATCCCCCAGCTATGTCGAGCGCGGACAGGACGCCTGGCGCGCCTATTTCGCCTGGCTGCCTGCGGGCACGCACACCGTCAGCTACACCGTGCGGCTGAACGGCGCGGGCACGCTGCAACTGCCGCCCAGCCGGGTAGAGGCGATGTATTCGCCGGAAATACGCGCGGCGGTGCCGAACGGGGTTGTGACGGTGCGGCAGCGGTGAGGGGGCGGATCGCAGCCGTTCGCGACTGGCCCTCGGCCTTCGCGAGGAACGGTATGGTGCGACTGATGCGTGTCGGTTCCATCGTGCTGCTGCAAAGGCAGGAGCCCTGGGTTGTCTGGCGGTTGGCTTGGGGCTTTGGGCTTCTGCTTTCGCGGGAGTGCCGGGGGTGAGTGGGCGATGATCGCGCGCCGTCATGGGGGTCTGATCGCGCTAGGCTTCCTCGCCGCGCTGTATGCGGTGCTGAGCTGGCTGACCCTGCCGCCGCCCTTGCCTTCGCTGGCCAGCGTCAAGGCGAACTACAAGCCCTCCGAGGCGTGGCTGTATGACCGCAACGGGGTGTTGATCGACAGCGAGCGGGTGAATTTTGCGGCGCGGCGGCTGGCATGGGTGCGGCTGGGCGATGTTACGGCCGATGCGCGGGGGGCGATTGTCGGGGCGGAGGACCGGCGCTTTGCCGATCATGGCGGCGTGGACTGGTGGGCGCTGGGCGGCAGCATCCGCGACCGGGTGACGGGCGCGCGGGTGCGTGGGGGCAGCACGATTTCGATGCAGGTTGCCGCGTTCATCGCGCCCGACCTTGCCCGGCCGGGTGCGCGGGGATGGCGGGACAAGGTGCGGCAGATGCGTGCCGCATGGGCGCTGGAGCGGGCATGGGGCAAGGACGCGATCCTTGAGGTTTATCTGAACCTGGCTGGCTTTCGCGGCGAGGCGCAGGGGGTTGGCGCGGCGGCGCTGGGCCTGTTCGGCAAGACGCCGGGGGCGCTGACGCGGGATGATGGCGTGCTGCTGGCGGCGCTGCTGCCCGCGCCGGGGGCGGATGCGGCGGCGGTGGCGCGGCGGGCCTGTGCGATTGCCGGCCGGGGCGATTGTGCGCGGTTTCGCAGCGGGGCGGCGTCGATGCTGGGTCCGGCGCGCAGCCTGCGCCTTGATCCCGGTCTTGCCCCGCACCTGTCCGTGAGGTTGTTGAAAGCGCCGGGCGCGAAGGTGACGACGACGCTGGATGCGGGCGTGCAGCGCATGGCGATGGCGGCGCTGACCCGGCAGCTGAAGGGGCTGGGCGGATCGCGGGCGCGGGACGGGGCGGTGGTCGTGGCCGATACCGTGACGGGCGAGGTGCTGGCCTATGTCGGCGGGGTCGGCGGCGCGTCTACGGCGGCGGCGGTGGACGGGGCGAGTGCGTACCGGCAGGCTGGATCGACGCTGAAACCGTTCCTGTTCGCGCAGGCGATCGAGCGGGGATACCTGACCCCGGCATCCATCCTGGACGATTCGCCGGTGCAGCTGGACACGGCATCGGGCCTGTATGTGCCGCAGAATTACGACCGCGCGTTCAAGGGGCCGGTGTCGGCGCGGGTTGCGCTGGCCGGATCGCTGAACGTGCCGGCCGTGCGGACGTTGCTGCTGACGGGCGTGGAGGCGTTCCGCGACCGGTTGTGGGATACCGGCTATCGCGGGCTGACCGAGGACGGGCAATATTACGGCTATTCGCTGGCGCTGGGGTCGGCGGAGGTGACGCTGATGGAACAGGTCGCCGCCTATCGCAGTCTGGCGCGGGGCGGACAGTGGCAGAAGCTGCGGCTGACCAGGGGGGAGGCGGCAGAGGAGCCGCGCGCCGTCACCACGCCCGCCGCCGCGTGGATCGTGGCGGACATGATCGCCGATGCCAATGCCCGCGCCGCGACATTCGGCACCGACAGCGCGTTGCGGCTCCCCTTCTGGGCGGCGGTCAAGACGGGCACGTCAAAGGCGATGCGCGACAATTGGTGCATCGGCTTTACCGACCGGTACGTCGTCGGCGTTTGGGTCGGCAACCTGGAGGGTGATCCGATGCGCGCGGTGTCGGGGACCAGCGGCGCGGCGCCGGTGTGGCGCGATGTGATGCTGGCGCTGCACCGCGACCGGCCGGGGCGCGCGCCGCCAATGCCGCAGGGGGTGGAGCCGCAGCCCGTGCGCTTTGCCGCCGGACTGGAACAGCCAAGGCGCGACTATTTCCTGGCCGGCACGGGGATGAGCGAGGTGGCGCTGGCCCCGGCAACCGCGCGGCGGCCTCGGATTACCAGCCCGGTTTCGGGCAGCGTCTATGCGCTGGATCCCGACATTCCGGTGGATCGCCAGCGGCTGGTGATCGGCGTGTCAGGGGAGGTGGTCGGCCATCGCCTGATGCTGGACCGGCGCGATCTGGGCGCGGCGGACGGGCGGCCGATGGTGCTGGCCGGGCCGGGGGCGCACCGGCTGGCGCTGGTGGCGCCGGGTGGCCGGGTGGTGGATCAGGTGCTGTTCACCATGCGGTGACGGGTAAAAAGGGGCGGCCCCGAAGGACCGCCCCGATCAACGTTTACCAGAAGAAGTTGTTGTACACCCGGACGACCCCGCCGCGACGGGTGTCGACCAGCAGGACGTCGTCATAGTGACGGACATACTGGAAGCCGCGCGCCGGGGGCAGGCGATAGCGCCACGGATCGGAAATCCAGTAACGCTGGCCGAAATACGCGGGCGCAATCCGCGCACCATTGTTCCAGCGGTTGTAGCGGAACGGCGCGCGCCAGTTGCCGCGGGCATAGACGCCGCGATGGCTGGCCCGATAGTCGCGCCAGTCATTGTCGCGCCAGGCATGGTTGCGGTCGAACTGACGTTCCGTCCGGCGCAGATCGCGGGTTTCGCGGCGCAGGTCGCGGCGTTCCTCGCGGATGTCGCCCCGGTCGCCCCGGCGATAGGCGTCGCGCAGTTCGCGGCGCTCCTCGCGCACGTCGCGGCGATCGTCCCGCAGCTCGCGCCATGACTGGGCGCTGGCCGCCGTCGGCATCGCGGCCGCAGGAACGGCTACCGCCGCCATCAACAGCATCAGCATGGGCTTGCGCATCTTCAATTCCTCCTCATGCGCGGCGGTTCGGTCCGCCGCTGATGAGAGGAAGCTAGGCCGATTCGCCTGAACGGGCCGGGAATCGCCCGTTTAGCCGCGCGAAAGGAAGATTACTGGCCGGGGCCGCCGCCACCGGGGCCGCCAGCGCCGACGGGCGCACCGACCGTGCCGATATTGCCGAACAGATCCTCGAAAAAGCCGCGTTCCCGGCCAAGGGTCGGCGTCTTCTTGTCGCTGGGCGCGACAAACGCGACCTGATCCACCCCGGTCTTGTCGATCGCGGTGACGGTGCCGGCATCGTCAAAGGTGATGCGGATGGCGGTCTGTTCCACCGGACGCGGGCGGTTATAGGCCAGGTTCCGGCTGTCGCGGGACAGATAGATCCACTGCTTGTCGTTGAACTGCGCGACAAAGGTCGGGCTGCCCAGCGTCTGCGTGACCGAGTCGCGCGTGTCCACGCCCGGCTGGACCGAGTTCACCAGATCGGGATCGATGACATAGCCCTGATGGCTTTTCAGCTTGGTGCAGCCCCCGCTGACCAGCGCACCGGCAACCGCCAGCGTCAGGCCGAGCGCACGAACCGAAAGGAGCTTCATCGACACTTCTCCGCGAAAACCACAAGGCGGCGGCGCTATCCATTGCAACCATCGCCAGCCCGCTCAATATGCCGCCAATCATGGCGCCACAAGGGCGCAGTGGATGGAATGCCGAAAGGGCCGGTTGAATGAAACTGTTGGAACGCCTGTTCGGTGCAAAGGGAGAGCTGCCCGCGCAGCGTCCCTATGAGGTCGTGATCGCCCGCGCGCGGGAGCCGCACTGGTATCTGGACGGGCAGGTGCCCGACACGATCGATGGCCGGTTCGACATGGTGGCCGCGGTGCTGGCCATGTTGCTGTTGCGGCTGGAGGAGGAGGCGGGCGATGCGGCGGCGGTGCTGAACGCACAGCTTGCCGAGCGGTTCGTTCAGGACATGGACGGCCAGCTGCGCCAGATCGGATTTGGCGATGTCGTCGTCGGCAAGCAGGTCGGCCGCATGATGGGGATGCTGGGCGGCCGGCTGGGCGCCTATCGCGACGGGCTGGCCGAGGGGGATGCGCGGCTTGGCGAGGCGCTGGTGCGCAACCTTTATCGCGGCGAGGCGCCGGAGCCGGCGGCGCTGGATCATGTCGTGGCGGGCCTGTCCGCGTGGCGGCGGGCGTTGAGCCAGGTGCCGCTGGACGCCATTCAGCGCGGCGAATTGCCATGACGCCGGAATTCAGCCGTCCGCAGCGGATCGACCGGATCGGCACCGCGCCCACAACCGTGACGATCAGCGCAGAGGCGGACGAGCGGGAGCGGCTGGCCGCGCGGTTCGGCCTGATCGCCGTCGATACGCTGTCGGCCGAGTTTGCGCTGCGTCGACAGGGGGCGGACGTGCTGGCCGATGGGCGGGTGATCGCCGAGGTGGCGCAGCCCTGCATCGCAACCGGCGAGCCGGTGGCGGCGCGGATCGAGGAGCCGGTGTCACTACGCTTTGTGCCGGAAGCGGACCTTGATGCCGCCCCGGCGGACGAGGTGGAGATCGATGCAGAGGCGGCGGACACGCTGTTCTACACCGGCGGCGCGATTGATCTGGGCGAGGCGGCGGCGGAGACGATGGCGCTGGCGCTCGACCCCTATCCCCGCAGCCCTGCGGCCGAGGCGGCGCTGCGCGAGGCGGGGGTCAAGCGCGACGACGAGGTGGCGACGGGTGCCTTTGCCGGGCTGAAGGACTTGCTGAAGGGGGAGTGACCGGTCAGCTGCGGGGGGCAAGGCCGTTGGCCAGCAGGTCGGCAACACGGTCGGCCACCCCCTCCGGCGGTTCGGCATCGCTCCACACGCCATAGCGCAGGCCGAGGAACACGTTCATGCCCATGATCGCCCAGGCATGAACCTCGTCCACATCGCCGCGCACCTCGCCCCGCGCGGCGGCGGCGGACAGGCGGGTGCGGATGCGATCCGCCGTGGTGGCGTAATGGCGGCGGAAGCTGTCGGGATCGACAAATTCAGCCTCGTCGATGATGCGATAGATTTCCTTGTGCTCGCGCACGAAGCGGATGAATTCGAGCAGGCCCGCGCGTTCGGCGGCAAGTTGATCGGGCGCGGCGCGGATCGCCGGGGCGACCTGATCGCGTACCTGATCCGACATGTCCTGAACCAGCGCGCGGAACACGGCGTCCTTGCTGTCGAAATAGGTGTAGAAACTGCCCAGCGCGACGCCCGCGCGGCGGGTGATCCCGCTGATCGATCCGTCGTGAAACCCCTTTTCCCCGAACTCGGCGGCGGCCGCATCCAGGATCGCGCGCAGCGTGCGGCGGCCGCGCTCGGTCCGCGGTTCCTTGCCCGCACTGGCCGCCGATGCGCCCGCCGTTCCCGGTTCCGTCCCCATCCGGCTCCCTCCGATACATTCCCAAGTTGAAACCCGGTTCAGGTTTCAGTATAGCGGATCGCAACACGGCACAACCCGCGTCCGACGGGCTGCCATCCACAGGGGAGGTTTCGCCATGAAGCATCGTTCGTCCAGCGTCCGCGCGCTGATCCTGTCCGCCGCCGCCTTGCCCGCGCTGATGATCGCCGCGCCCGCCGCGGCGCAGGACATGGACCCGGTTTCCACCGAAGCCGCGCCCGAAGATGCCGAGATCGTCGTCACCGCCCGCCGCCGCGAGGAACGCCTGCTGGACGTGCCGGTCGCGGTAACCGCGCTGTCCGCCGCGACGCTGGAGAAATATCAGGCGACCGACCTTGGCGGCATTCAGGGGACGGTGCCCAACGTCAATCTGGTGCAGGGGCGCGGTTCGACCAGCAACGCCAACATCTTCATCCGCGGCATCGGCCAGCCGGATGCGCTGCAAACCTTTGACCCGGCGGTCGGCATCTATGTCGACGGGGTGTATATGAGCCGGATTCAGGGCGCATTGTTCAACCTGTTCGATGTCGAGCGGGTCGAGGTGCTGCGCGGGCCGCAGGGCACGCTGTATGGCAAGAACACGGTCGGCGGCGCGGTGAACGTGGTGTCGCGCAAGCCGAGCACCACCGATGTTCGCGCGGCCGGATCGGTCACCTATGGCAGCTATGACCAGTGGCTGGTCAACGGCTATGCCTCCGCGCCGCTGGTCACTGACAAGCTGGCGCTGTCGGTGGCGGGCGTGTTCGACCGGCGTGACGGCGTGGTGATCGATCCGCGGACGGGCCAGGATTACAACGACCGCAACCAATGGGCCGCGCGCGGCATCCTGCGCGCGACGCCCAGCGAGGACGTCGAGCTGATCCTGTCGGGCGATTATTACAAGCAGCGCAATGCCGCCGCCCTGGGTCAGGCCACGGCGCCGCTGACCGGGCTGTTCGGGTTTCCGGTGCTGAAGCCCGCCTTTCCCAACGGCCGCACCTGGAATTACCGCGCCTCGACCAGCCTGGCCCCCGGCCAGGGCCAGCGCGTGGACCATTGGGGCCTTGGCTTTACCGCGAATATCGACCTGACCGACAGTCTGACCTTCACCTCGATCACCGGCTATCGCAAGCTCAGCCCCGATTATTACCTCGATTTCGACGCAACCGAGCTGGAGGTCGCGGACGCGTTTGTCGGCGTGCGGCAGGAACAGTTCAGCCAGGAACTGCAGCTGAAATACGACAAGGGGCCGCTGTCGGGCGTGTTCGGCCTGTATTACCTGAACGAGGACGTCACCTCGCATCAGGAAGCGTATAGCGACAATCTCGTCTACCTCTCGCTCGCCGGGCCGCCGCTGACGTTCACGCGGTTCATCGATGATGACCAGAATACCAAGAGCTATGCCGCCTTTGGTCAGTTCACTTATGACTTTACCGATCAATTCTCGCTGACCGGTGGCCTGCGCTATTCTAAGGAGCGCAAGAGCTATACCCGCCTGACCACGACGGTGACGGGCGGCGTCACGGGCGGGCGGTTCGAGTTTCCGACCAACCTGCCCGCGCCGTTCAACACGCTGGACAGCGTGGATTTCGACGCCTGGACGCCGACGGTCAGCCTGTCGTTCAAGCCGACGCCGGATACGCTGCTCTATGCCTCTGCCTCGCGCGGGTTCAAATCGGGCGGGTTCAACGGCCGCGTCAACGGGATTGGCGATGTGACCGTGGTGGTCGACGGCGTACCGACGATCCAGCCGTTTTTCCGGCCGGAAACCGTCTGGACCTATGAAACGGGTGCCAAGGGCAGCTTCCTGAACGGCCGCGTCCAGCTTGCCGGCGATGTCTTCTATTCGACCTACAAGGATTTCCAGGCGCGGGTCGGCGGCGGCAGCGCGGGTGCATTCCCCGTGCTGAACGCGGGCGAGTTGCGCATCTGGGGCATCGAGTTCGAGGCAACGGTGAAGCCGGTGCGCGAATGGACGATCCGGTCCAGCTTTGGCTATCTGAACGCGAAATACGAGGAGTTTGCCGATGGTCGCCGGGCGCCGGCCTATTCGTGCAACCCGACCGGCAATCAGGTGGTGTGCCAGCCGCCCTTTGCCCCGCCGGTCAGTTTTTCGCTCGCCAGCGATTACGCGATCCCGCTGGGCGATGCCGGAGCGTTGACGCTGGGCGGAGATGCGCGGTTTGTCGACCGGCATTTCCTGTCGATCGACAACCGGCCGGGCCTGACGGAGCCGGGCTATTGGCTGGTCAATGCGTTCGTTCAGTTCGATGCAGCCGGGGGCCGCTATTATGTGCGCGGCGGCGTGCGTAACCTGACCAAATCCATCTATCGCACCGACGGGCAGGAGTTTTCGTCGATCGGCAACATCCAGACCGCCTATTTCGGCGATCCGCGCACCTGGAACGTGACGGCGGGCTTCCGCTTCTGATCCGCGCGGCCTAGCGTCGGGCGGGTGTAGGGGGATGGCCGCGCGCCATCCCCGCCGGTGGAGGGATGAGGATGAACCAGACCATGCCGGCGAGCATGCCGGCGACCACGCCGGGGTATCGCGCGGCGGCGCTGGCGATGATGTTGCTCGTCTATACCTTCAATTTCCTGGACCGGCAGATCCTGGGCATTCTGGTTCAGCCGATCAAGGCGGACCTGAACCTGACCAACACGCAGTTGGGCGCGCTGGGCGGGATCGCGTTCGCGCTGCTTTATTCCACGCTGGCCATTCCGCTGGCGCTGGTGGCCGACCGGACCAGCCGCACATGGGTCATCACCCTGTCGCTGACCGTGTGGAGCGGCTTTACCGCGCTGTGCGGCATGGCGGGCAGTTTCTGGCAGCTGTTCGCATTCCGCCTGGGCGTGGGCGTGGGGGAGGCGGGGGGCGTTGCGCCGAGTTATGCGGTGATCGCCGACACGTTCCCCCCGCATCAGCGGGCGCGGGCGCTGGCCATCTATTCGCTGGGCATCCCCATTGGCCTCGCCAGCGGGACGCTGCTGGGTGCGTGGATCGCGGCCAGCGTGGACTGGCGCTGGGCCTTCATCGTCGTCGGCATTGCGGGCGTGGTCATCGCCCCGCTGTTCCGCCTGATCGTGCGCGAACCGGCGCGGCCCGCCCAGCCAGCGGGCGAGCGGGTGCCGGTCAGCGCGGTGTTCCGCATCCTGGCCGCCAAGCCGAGTTTCTGGCTGATGAGCTTTGCCGCCGCATTCAGTTCGATGTGCGGCTATGGCCTCGCCTTCTGGGTGCCGTCGGTGCTGATGCTCAGCTTCGGTTTCGACCTGTCGTCGACCAGCTATTTCTTTGGCTCGCTGTTGCTGGTCGGCGGGACGATCGGCGTGTTTGCCGGCGGATGGCTGGCCGACCGGCTGGGACAGGCGGATCGCGGCGCCTATGCGCGGCTGCCCGCTTTTGCCTGGCTGGCCAGTATTCCGCTGTTCCTTGGCGGCTTTGTGATGACGGGATCACCGGTCATCGCCTGGTTCCTGTTCCTGATCCCCAACGGCCTCAACATCCTGTGGCTTGGCCCGGTGACGACCGCCGTGCAGCATCTGGTGCCGCCGCATATGCGGGCGACGGCGAGTGCGTCGTTCCTGTTCATCAACAACCTGATCGGACTGGGTGCCGGGTCGTGGATCATGGGGGCTGTCGCGGATGCGATGACCGGCACCTATGGCGACGAGGCGCTGCGCTATGCGGCGATGGCGGCGCTCGGCTTTTACGCGGTGGCGGCCGGGTTGATGTTGCTGGCCATCCGGTCGCTGCGCCGGGACTGGGTTGGATAGGGCGGCGCGGCCCCTTACCTGATTGGCCATGTTCGATACGATCCGCGTCGCCGCCCGTGACCGCCAGCGCCTGAGCGAAATTGGCGGCGTCATATCGCGTTATGGCATCGGAGTGCTGGCCGCGCGGCTCGGCCTTGCCGATCGCAGCGGCGATGCGCCCCCCGATCTGCCGCGCCGGACGCGAGAGGCGATCGAGGCGCTGGGTCCGACCTTTATCAAGCTGGGCCAGATCCTTGCCACGCGCGGCGACCTGTTGGGGCCGGAATGGATTGCGGAGCTATCCGCGCTGCACGCCGATGCGCCGACCCTGCCGTTCGAGACGCTGCGGTCGCACGTCGAAGCGGCGCTGGGCGATGCGCCGGAGGCATTGTTCGCCCGGTTCGATCCGCAGCCGCTGGCAGCGGCGTCGATCGCGCAGGTGCACCGTGCAACGCTGGAGGACGGGCGGGAGGTGGTACTGAAGATCCGGCGGCCCGGCATTTCGGAGACGATTGCGGCCGACCTGCGCCTGATCGCCGAACTTGCCGGCATTGCCGAGCGGGCGAGTGCCGAGGCGCGGCGATTTACCCCCGTCGCCATGGCCCGCCAGCTGGCGACGGCCATGCTGGAGGAACTGGATCTGGCCAGCGAGGGACGGCACGCCGATGCCCTTCGCGCCGATTTCGCGGGCGATGACCGCGTCGTCGTGCCGGTGATCCACTGGCGCTACACCAGCGAAACCCTGTTGGTGATGGACTATATCGACGGCGTTCGCCCGGTCGATGGCGATACCCTGCGCGCGGCGGGGATCGACCCCGTGATGATTGCAGAGGCGGGCGCGGACATCGTGCTGGACATGGTGCTGCTGAACGGCCGGTTTCATGCCGATCCGCATCCCGGCAACCTGCTGTGTCAGCCGGGCAACCGGATCGCACTGCTCGACATGGGCATGACCGGACAGATCAGTCACCGGCGGCGTCAGGAGTTTATCGGGTTCGTCCGCGCGCTGGGCAGCGGCGATGCACCCGCGCTGGCCGATACGCTGGCGGTGTGGACGGGGAGCGGGCCGGGCGGCGGCCAGAAGCTGACCGCAGCGGCAGAGGGGCTGATCGCGCGGCATGGCGGCGGGCAGCGGATCGTGCTGGCCGCGCTGGTCACCGATATGCTGCGGGTGATGCGCGAGGAGCGGCTGGTGCTGCCGCCGGACCTGTTGATCGTGTTCAAGGCGCTGATGACGCTGGACGGCGTGCTTGGCCGGATCGCGCCGGACAACGACCTGTCCGGCGCAATGGCGCGGGCAACCGCGCGGGTGACGCTGGACCGGGTGTCGCCCGCCACCTGGACCGCGCAGATCGCGCCGATCGCATGGGAGTTGTCGCGGCTGGGCGACGATGCGCCCGCGCTGATCCGGGCGGCGGTGGCCCGGCTGCAGGCGCCGCCGGTGATCGGCCCGGGCGAACAGGCGATCGTGTCGGCGCTTCGCTGGCTGAGCGCATCCGTGCTGGTCGCCGCTGTCATCGTCGCGGCGGCGGCGCTGCTGACCTGACCGGGTTCAGCGTTCGCGCGTCGCGGCGAACTTTACCTTGGCATAGCGGTCGGCGATGTAGCTGACTTCCCATGCCGATTTGGCGAGGAACACCGGGTTGCCGTCGCGGTCCCTGGCCATCGCGCCGCGGTTGATGGACATGAACTCCTCAAGATCCTTTGGGCTGTCCGACGAGATCCAGCGGGCGGTTTCGAACGGCGCGCCCTCAAGGTTCGCGCCGACCTTGTATTCCGCATCCAGCCGGGACAGCAGCACTTCCAGCTGAAGCTGGCCGACGACGCCGATGATCCAGTTCGACCCGATGTCGGGATAGAAGACCTGGATCACGCCCTCCTCCGACAAATCGTCCAGCGCCTTGCGCAGCTGCTTGGTCTTGGTCGGATCCTTCAGCGCGATGCGCCGCAGGATTTCCGGCGCGAAATTGGGCAGGCCGGTGAAGCGGACACCCGTCTTTTCGCTCAAGCTGTCGCCGACGCGCAGCACGCCGTGATTGGGAATGCCGATGATGTCGCCGGGATAGGCCTCGTCCGCCAGTTCGCGTTCGCGGGCAAAGAACAGGATCGGCGAATGGATCGCGATCGGCTTGCCATGGCCGGTGGGCGTCAGCTTCATCCCGCGCTTGAACGTGCCGGAGCACAGCCGCATGAAGGCGATCCGGTCCCGATGGTTCGGGTCCATGTTCGCCTGCACCTTGAAGATGAAGCCGGTGACTTCGTTTTGCGCCGGATCGACCGGCGCAGGCTCGGCGGGCTGGGGCCGGGGCGGGGGCGCGTGGGTGGACAGCGCCTCGATCAGCGAATCCACGCCGAATTCCTTCAGCGCGGAACCGAAATAGACGGGCGTCAGATCGCCGTTGCGATACGCATCCATGTCGAATTCGGGATAGCCCGCCTGCGCCAGCTCCACATCCTCGCGCAGCTTGGCCAGCGTGTCGGCGGAGATGATCGCGTCCAGCTGCGGGTCGTCCAGGCCGCTGCACTGGACCACCTTGCCCTGAAATTCGCGGCTGTCCCCTTCGGGCAGCAGCAGGCGGTGGGTGACGAGGTCGTAAATCCCCTCAAACTGCCCGCCCATGCCGACCGGCCAGGTCATCGGCGTGACGTCCAGCGCCAGCAGCTCCGCGATTTCATCGAGGATCGCGAACACCTCGCGCCCCTCCCGGTCCACCTTGTTGACGAAGGTGATGATGGGGACGGAGCGCAGGCGGCACACCTCGAACAATTTCCGCGTCTGGCTTTCGATGCCCTTGGCGACGTCGATCACCATGACCGCGCTGTCGACGGCGGTCAGCGTGCGATAGGTGTCCTCGCTGAAATCCTCGTGGCCCGGCGTGTCGAGCAGGTTGAAGGTCACGCCCTGCCGCTCGAACGTCATTACCGAACTGGTGACGGAAATGCCGCGCTGCTGCTCGATCTTCATCCAGTCCGACCGGGCGCGCCGCGCTGCCCCGCGCGCCTTCACCTCGCCCGCCAGATGGATCGCGCCGCCGAACAGCAACAGCTTTTCGGTCAGCGTCGTCTTGCCGGCGTCGGGGTGGGAAATGATCGCAAAGGTGCGACGGTCGAATGGGGAAGTCATCCGCGCGCCCTAGCCGCCCGGCCCTGCCAAGTCGAGTGCGGCGGATCCCGGCATGGTTGTCATGACAGCGACCTGCGTTCGGAGCATCCTGACGCCCGGCGACTCGGCCATTGAGGCTCAGGCACAAGGAGCAGCATCATGCCATTCATCACCACCGACGACGGCACCGAGATTTTCTACAAGGACTGGGGGCCAAAGGATGCGACCCCATTGGTGTTCCATCATGGCTGGCCGCTGAGCAGCGACGACTGGGACAATCAGATGCTGTTTTTCCTGCACAAGGGGTACCGGGTGATCGCGCATGACCGGCGCGGGCATGGCCGGTCGACCCAGACGTGGCAGGGCAACGAGATGGACACCTATGCCGCCGACGTGAAGGCGCTGGCTGCGGCGCTGGACCTGAATGGGGCGATCCATATCGGCCATTCGACCGGCGGCGGTGAAGTGGCGCATTATGCCGCCCGCGCCGAGCCGGGGCGGGTGGCCAAGGCTGTGCTGATCGGTGCGGTCCCGCCGATCATGGTTCAGACGCCGGACAATCCGGAAGGCCTGCCGCTGTCGGTGTTCGACGGGTTCCGAGAGGCTCTGATCGCCAATCGGGCCCAGTTCTTTCTCGACATCCCGACCGGGCCGTTCTTTGGCTTCAACCGCGACGGGGCAAAGGTGGATCAGGGCGTGATCCATAATTGGTGGCGGCAGGGGATGATGGGCGGCACCAAGGCGCATTATGATTGCATCAAGGCGTTCAGCGAGACGGACTTTACCGAGGATCTGAAGGCGCTCGATATTCCAGTTCTGGTCATGCATGGCGAAGACGACCAGATCGTGCCCATCCACGACAGTGCAATGAAGGCAATCAAGCTGCTGAAGCACGGCACGCTGAAGGTCTATCCCGGTCTGCCGCACGGCATGGCGACGACCCATGCCGATGTGATCAACGCCGATCTGCTGGCATTTATCGAAGGATGAGCGATGCGCCCCCGCCGGTTGCCGACGCAACGGGCGGGGGCGATCCCCAGCCGTCAACAGCGGTCAGGCAAAGACCGTGATCGTCATGGCGAACCGGCGCGCCTCGCCGGGTGCCAGGATCCGGATGCCCGGCTTTTCGCTGATCTCGCCGGCAAACCCTGCCGGATCGGCGATGCCCCACCAGGGTTCGATGCAGATGAAGCGCGCCCCGGGCCTCGTCCAGATGCCCAGCTTGTCGGCATCGGCATAGTCGATGCGGAGCGATGCACCGCCGGGCGAGCGATAGGTGACGGCGCGGCTGGCCGGTCCGTCCCAGACCAGCGCATCCTGAACGAACAGGGCGTCGTCCAGCGGCAGGCGCTTGCCCCTGATCAGCGGGCTTGGCCGGTCATGGCTGGCGATCAGGCCGCCCGATACGCGGGCAAGCGGCGCAGGCTCGGGCTGGTCGAATTCGATGACATGCCCCTGCTTGTCCGCATTGCCGGGCAGCGGCCAGGCGAAGGCCGGGTGATAGCCGAAACTGACGGGCATCGGCGTGTCGCCGGTGTTGGCAGCGGTGCAGGCGATGACCAGCGCATTGCCGTCGATCCGGTATTCGGCGTCGAGCGTGAAGGAAAAGGGATAGACGGCCCGGCTGTCCGCATCGTCCGCAAGGCGGAAGCGGGCATGGTCGCCGCCATGCTCGATCACTGCGAAGGCGCGGCGCCGGGCAAAGCCATGCTGGGGCAGGGCATATTCCGTTCCGCCATGCCGATAGACGCCGCCATTCAGCGCGCCGACAATGGGGAACAGCAGCGGCGAACGGCCGGTCCAGTATGCCGGGTCCGCATCCGTCATCCATTCGCGGCCCATGGCATCGGTCAGCGAAGACAGCTCCGCCCCGAACGGATTGATCCGGCCGGTGAGCGCGCCGTTCGTGATGGACAGCCAGTCGCTCACAGGCCCTCACCCTTCCCACCGCCTGCGGCGGCGGGCCCCGTCCCTTTCCCGCCTGCGGGAGAGGGAGGGAGCGCCGTCAGGCGCGGAAGGGTGAGGGCCTTGTTCACGCCGGCACCTCCCGGTGGATGGCGAATCCGGCAAAGCTTTGATGCACCGGCATGATCTCAATGCGGTTGATGTTGAGGTGCGGGGGCAGGGTGGCGATCCACAGCATGGTGTCGGCCAGATCCTCCGACGTGATCGGATTCACGCCGGCATAGAGGCTGTCCGATGCCTGCTGGTTGCCGCCCGTGCGCACCACCGTGAATTCGGTTTCCGCCATGCCCGGTTCGATGCACGTCACGCGAACGCCCGTGCCGTTCAGGTCGGCGCGAAGCACATGGGACAGGTGGTTCACGAACGCCTTGCTGGCGGCATAGACGTTGCCGCCGGGATAGGCATAGTTGCCCGCAATCGAGCCGAGATTGATGATCGCGCCCTTGCGTTCGATCAGTACGGGCAACAGCTTGTGCGTGATCGCGACCAGCGCCGAGATGTTGGTGTCGATCATCGTCTGCCAGTTGGCGAGGCTGGCCTGTTGCGCAGGCTCGGTGCCCAGCGCGAGGCCCGCATTGTTGATCAGCAGGTCGATGCCTGCGAAGGCGGCGGGTAGCCCGTCCAGCGCCGCATTGCGTGCCGCTTCGTCCCGAACGTCGAATGCCAGCGGCAGGAACGCATCGCCCAGTTCAGCCTTCAGCGCATCCAGTCGTTCGGCCCGGCGACCGGTGCCGATCACCTGCCATCCGGCACTGACAAAGGCGCGCGCGGCGGCCGCGCCGAACCCGGCGGTCGCACCGGTGATGAGGGCGGTTGGCATGGAACTGGTCCTTTCGCTTGATCCGGTCCCTTCCCTTTCGACGCGGGTCGATTCGGTCAAGCCCGCTGGCGGGATTGGCGATGCGGCGGCCGGGATGATAGGCGGATGGCATGACCCATCCGTTCGACGCCGATGATGCCACCACCCTGTGGACCGATGCACCCGTGGATGGTGCCTTTTCGCTGGCCCCCGATACGCGCCCGGCGGTGGTGACTGCCGTGGCCCGCCCGGTGTTGCTGACCTATCGGCCCCGCAATCCCAATGGCCGGGCCATGCTGGTGCTGGGCGGCGGCGGCTATACGGCGCTGATGGTCGAGCGGGAGGGCGTGGCCGTGGCCCGATGGCTAACCGGGCTGGGCTATGCCGCCCATGTGCTGATCCACCGCTTTCCTGACGCCATCGGTGGCCCGCAGGCACCGGTCGACGATGCGATGGAGGCGATGCGCGTCATCCGCGCGGGCGGGACGGCCCCCGGGGGCGTCGGCGTGGTCGGCCTGTCATCGGGCGGGCATCTGGCCGCGTGCCTTGCCGCACATTATCCCGCCGACGGGCAGCCCCCGGCATCCCGCCACGCCGATCAGCCGACGCGGCCCGATGCCATGATCATCGGCTATGCCCCGATATCGACCAATGCGCGGGGGCGGACGATCATTCCGGACAAGCCGCCGCTGCCGCCGGCCGAGAAACAGGCATTGTACGATGCGCAGGCGCCCGATGCGCAGCTGCTGCCCGATCCGCCGCCCTGCTTCATCGTCTATTCGGGCAATGATTCGGTGGTCCCGGTCGAAAACGCCCGGCGGCTGCATGCCGCGATGGAAGCCGCCGGGCGCCACGCCGAGCTGCACATCTTTGCCGATGCGCCGCACGGCTTTGCACTGGATACCGACGGACTGCCCGTCGCGATCTGGCCCCGGCTGTGCGAGGCATGGCTGAACCAGACGGGGTTTGGCTGACCCCGCCTGCCCATCAGCTTGTCCGCCCGGATTATCCGCGCAGCGTCGCGCCCAGCTTTGCCGCGGCCGCCACGACCTTGTCGGCGATCGCCTTCAGCTCGGTATCAGTGAAGCTCTTGTCGCCCGGTTGCAGCGTGACTTCGACCGCAAGGCTGAGCTGACCATCCTTTTCGAACCGGTCGAACAGGCGCGCGTCGGTGATCGCCCCCTTGTCCGCGCCCCGGATCGCGCGAACCAGATCGCCCGCGACCAGATCGGCCGGGACGAGGAACGCGAAATCGCGGGTCACCGCCTGAAGCGCCGGGGGCGCATAAGCGGGGCGCATGAAGCCGGAAGCGCGCTTTGGCGGGATGGCGTCGAGATAAAGCTCCACCGCCGCCACCGCCACGCCATCCAGGTCGAACGCCTTCAGCGTTGCGGGATGGATCATGCCGAATGCGGCCAGAACGGTTTTCGGTCCCAGCCGCAGCGTGCCCGACTGACCGGGATGCCAGGCATCGCCAGCCTCCCCCATCACTTGCAGATTGGCGACCGGCGCGCCCGCTGCCTCCAGCAGGGCCAGCGCCTCCGCCTTGGCATCGAACGGGCCAAAGGGTTGCGCCTTGCCGGTCGTCCAGCCGCGCGGGGTGCGCTCGCCCGCCAGCAGGACGGTCAGCGTCGGGCGCTCGGCATCGGCAAGGTAGCGCCGGCCGATTTCGAACAACCGCACGCTCGTCGCTCCGCGCCGCAGATTGCGGTCGGCCGCGCCGAACAGGCCGGGCAACAGGGACGGGCGCATGACCTTCATGTCGGCCGCGATCGGGTTGGCCACGGTCCACGCGCCGCCGCCGAACGCCGCCGCCTGCGCCTCGCCGATGAAGCTCCAGGTGACGGCTTCGGACAGGCCGCGCGCAGCGGCTGTGCGGCGCAGGCGGCGCTCCAGCTTTTGCGCCGGGGTCGCAGTCGGCGTGGCGACGCCAGGCGTGCGGGGCAGGGAAGTGGAGGGGACCTTGTCGATCCCCTCGATCCGGATGACTTCCTCGACCAGATCGGCCGGGCCATCGACATCGCGCCGCCAGGTGGGAACGGTGACGACATCGCCGTCTACCGTAAAGCCAAGCCGTTCCAGGATCGCGCGCTGACGATCGGCGGGCACGGGCAGGCCGCCCAGCGTTTCGGCGAGGTCCGGACGGAATGCCACGGTGCGCGGTTCCCGCGGCGGCTGGCCCGTGCGCGTGATCGCACTGGGCGTGCCGCCACAGATCGACAGGACCAGCCGCGTGGCGATGGCAAGGCCATCGTCAAGGAACGCCGGATCGACGCCGCGTTCGAACCGCTGGCGCGCATCGCTGGTCAGGGCGAGTTTCTGGCCCGTCACCGCGATATGTTCGGGCGTGAAATAGGCGCACTCGATCAGCACGTCGGTGGTCGTTTCCGAGCAGCCCGAATGTTCGCCGCCCATCACGCCGCCAATGTCGTGCACCGCCACATCGTCGGCGATGACGGTCATGGTTTCGTCCAGCGTATAGGTCTTGCCATTGAGGGCCAGCACCTGTTCGCCGGCCACCGCCTTGCGCGCGACGAGCCCGCCGGTCAGCTTCGCGCGGTCATAGACGTGAAGCGGGCGGCCAAGGTCGATCATCACGTAATTGGTGATGTCGACGAGCGCGCTGATCGGTTTCTGCCCGATGGCGGTCAGGCGGCGGGCGATCCAGTCGGGCGCATCGCCATTGGCGACGCCGCTGACGCTCTGCGCATAAAAGGCGGGGCAGCCCGCGGGATCGTCGGTCCGCACGTCCGGTGCCGGGCCGATGCCCTCGACTTCCGCCACCCCGTCCGCTCGTCCTGAGCCTGTCGAAGGACGCTGCCCCTGCAGGGACGAGGCTTCGACAGGCTCAGCATGAGCGGGAAACGCATACACGTCCGCCAGCGGCTTCAGCGTGCCGATGCCGGCCGCGGCCAGATCGCGCGCGATGCCGCGAACGCCCATGCAATCCTGGCGGTTCGGCGTGATCGATACGTCGATGACCGGATCGTCCAGCCCGGCATAGGCGGGGAACGGCGTGCCGACCGGCGCATCGTCGGGCAATTCGATGATGCCGTCATGATCCTCGCCCAGCTCAAGTTCACGCGTCGAACACATCATGCCGTTGGATTCGACGCCGCGAATGGCGGAAACCTTCAGCTCCATGCCGTTCACCGGCACGACCGCGCCGGGCAGGCCCAGCACGCCGACCAGCCCCGCACGGGCATTGGGTGCGCCGCACACCACCTGTAGCGGGGTGCCGGTGCCGGTATCGACGCTCAGCACCTGAAGCTTGTCGGCCTGGGGGTGACGTTCAGCGGTCAGCACGCGCGCGACGGTGAAACCGGCGAACCGGTCGGCGGGATTGTCCACGCCCTCCACCTCGAGCCCGATGCGGGTCAGCGCATCCAGGATCGCGGGCAGATCTGCAGCGGTGTCGAGATGGCTTTTCAGCCAGCCAAGGGTGAACTTCATGCGCCCACTCCCCCCGACAGCGTAGGCACGTCAAGCGCGCCGAACCCATAGTGTTTCAGCCAGCGGATATCCCCGTCGAAAAAGGCGCGCAGATCGTCCATCCCGTATTTCAGCATCGCCAGCCGGTCGACGCCGGTGCCGAATGCAAAGCCCTGCCACTCATTGGGGTCCAGCCCGCAATTTTCCAGCACGCGGGCATGGACCATGCCGCTGCCCAGCACTTCCATCCAGCCGCCATCGGCCGCATTGCCGTCGCCGCCGATCACCCGCTTGCCCTTGATCCAGGTAAAGCCGACATCGACCTCGACCCCCGGTTCGGTGAAGGGGAAATAGCTGGGGCGCAGGCGCAGACCGATGTCGTCGCGTTCGAAAAACGCCTTCAGGAACGTCTCCAGCGTCCATTTCAGGTGCGCCAGCGTGATCCCCTTGTCGATCACCAGTCCCTCGATCTGATGGAACATCGGCGTGTGGGTGGCGTCGCTGTCGCTGCGATAGACGCGGCCCGGCGCGATGATGCGGATGGGGGGCTTTTGCGACGTCATCGTGCGGATCTGCACGGGCGAGGTATGGGTGCGCAGCACGCGACGCGCGCCGTCCGGCCCGTCGACGTAAAAGGTATCGTGCATCGCCCGCGCCGGATGGGTTTCGGGAATGTTGAGCGCGGTGAAATTGTGCCAGTCGTCCTCGACCTCCGGCCCGGTCGCGACGGCAAAGCCCATATCGGCGAAAATCTCGGCCAGCTCGTCCATCACCTGAGCCACCGGATGCACGCCGCCCGGTGGGGGCATGTCAGCGGGCAGGGTCAGGTCGACGCGCTCCGCCGCCAGCTTTGCCGCCAGTGCGTCGGCCTCCAGCACCGCCTTGCGCGCGGTGATCGCGTCGGTCACCGCTTCACGCAGCGAATGGATGCGCGGCCCCTCGCTCGTCCGCTGTTCGGGGGTCATGCCGCCCAGCGTCTTGAGCAGCGCGGTGATGCTGCCCTGCTTGCCAAGCGCCGAAACGCGCAGGGATTCCAGCGCGTCCAGCGCGGGTGCCTGCTCAATGGCCGGGATCAGGTCGGCGCGGAGTTGGTCGAGATCGCTCATGCCCCGCGTCGAAGCCGACAAAGCAGGCAAAGGTCAAGCCCGGATCACACCCGGCTGCCCAGCAGCGCCAGCCCGAACGCCATGAAAATGCCGCCCGTCGCCCGGTTGAACAACCGCTGGCGCGCGGGCGGGGCCAGGTATCGGGCCAGCGACCGGCCACCCAGCGCATAGGTGGTGAACCAGAACCCCTCGATCACGGTGAACGTGGCGATCAGGATGCCCAACTGCGGCGCGACTGGCCGGCCCGTGTCGATGAACTGCGGAAACAGGGCGGCGGCAAAGACGATCAGCTTGGGATTGGAAAAGCCGGTGCCCATCGCGGTCAGGAACAGGCTGCGCGCCGATCCGCCAGTGCGCGGGGTATCCGCCGCCTCGGCCTCGACCGGCGCGCGCCACGCCTTGATGCCCAGCCAGACGAGATAGGCGACACCGATCAGCTTCATCGCCTCGTACAGCATGGGCGAGGCGCGCAGCAGGGCGCCAAGGCCGGCGGCCGAGGCAAGCAGACAGATGATGTTCGCCAGCATCAGCCCGGCCATGGAAATGGTCGACCGGGCAACGCCGTGGCGGATGCTCTGCGCCATCACGTGCAGCATGTTCGGCCCCGGCGTTGCCGAAATCAGGAACACGGCGGTGACATAAAGCCACCAGGTCTGGATGGACATTGCACGGCCCCCGGTTGAAGCGGCCGCTATCGCACGGCCCGACCCCCTGCGCCAGCCGTCCGGAAGGCGCGGAAATGTGACGGTTTGGCGACTCCCGCGCGATTCCAGATGTAACATTTGCGGGGCATTGGCCGGGCATCGACAGGCTGATCCAAGAAGGCGGCACCCGATGGCGACCATCACCAAATTACCGTTCGGCGCGGACATCAACGACCTGGCGGATTTCACGCGGTCAGCGCCCAGCATCCCCGAAAAGGCGGTGACTCAGCGGCGGCAGTATCGCACGGTGTGGATCAGCGACGTCCATCTGGGCACGCGCGGCTGCAACGCGGAAATGCTGATCGATTTCCTGGATCATGTGGACAGCGAGACCATGTATCTTGTCGGCGACATCATCGATGGCTGGCGGCTGAAAAAGAAGTTCTACTGGCCCGCCGCGCACAATGACATCGTCTGGCGCATCCTGAAACGCGCGCGGCGCGGCACGCGCATTGTCTATGTCCCCGGCAATCACGACGAAATGTTCCGCCAGTTCACCGGCCTGAATTTCGGCGGTGTCGAGATCAAGCGGCAGGCGATTCATGAAACCGCAGACGGGCGTCGGTTGTTGGTGCTGCATGGCGATGAATTCGACGCGATCACCCTGTCCCACCGCTGGCTGGCGCATCTGGGCGATGCGGCCTATACATTCATGATGGCCCTTAACCGCTGGGTGAACACCTATCGGCGCTGGGCCAATCTGCCTTACTGGTCGTTGTCGAAGCACGCGAAGAAGAAGGTGAAGAACGCGGTGGAGTTCATTTCCAACTTCGAGGAGATCGTGGCGCGAGAGGCCGGAACGCGGGGCGTCGACGGCGTCATCGCCGGCCATATCCATACCGCCGATGCGCGGATGATCGACGGCATCGAATATTATAACGACGGAGACTGGGTGGAAGGATGCACCGCGCTCGTCGAACATTTCGACGGCCGCATGGAAATCCTGCACTGGGCCGACGAAATGGCGCTGCGTGACGGCGTGCCGCCGCCCGTGGTGGAAACGCTGGCGGCGGCATGAGGCCAATGCGGATCGCGCTTGTCACCGATGCCTGGGAACCTCAGGTCAATGGCGTGGTCCGCACCCTGCAATCCGTCCGCCGCGTGCTGGAGGGGCAGGGGCATCAGGTGATGGTGATCTCACCCGACCGGTTCTATTCCGTGCCATGCCCCACCTATCCCGAAATCCGGCTGGCCATGGCGCGCACCGCGACCATCGGCGCGATGCTGGAGGCGTTTCGCCCCGATGCCATCCACCTGGCGACAGAGGGGCCGTTGTGCCTTGCCGCGCGGCGATGGTGCCTGCGTGGGGAGTTTCCGTTCACCACCGCCTATCATACCCAGTTTCCGGACTATGTGTCGGCGCGCACCGGCATCCCGGCCGAACTGATCTGGCGCTATATCCGCTGGTTCCACCTGCCGGCGCAGGCCGTGCTGGCATCCACGCCCAGCATCCGTCAGACGCTGAACGACCATGGCCTGACCAAGGTGCGCCATTGGGGCCGGGGCGTCGATCTGACCAATTTCCGGTCCGGCATAGCCCCGCATCCCGACATGGCCGCACTGCCCGGCCCGGTGCAGCTTTATGTCGGGCGCGTTGCCATCGAAAAGAATCTCGAGGCGTTCCTGAAATCCACCCATCCGGGCAGCAAGGTGGTGGTCGGCGATGGCCCGGCGCGCGCGTCGCTGGAGGCCGCCTATCCCGACGCGCTGTTCCTGGGGCCGCGGTTCGGCGCTGAACTGGCGCAATGCTATAGTGCTGCCGATGTGTTCGTGTTCCCCAGCAAGACGGACACGTTCGGCCTGGTGATGATCGAGGCGCTGGCCTGCGGCGTTCCCGTCGCGGCCTATCCGGTGACCGGACCGATCGACGTGGTGACGCCAGAGGTCGGCGCGCTGGACGAGGACCTGACCGCCGCGATCGCCGCGGCCCTGACCCGCGACCGCGCCGCCTGCGCGGCCTATGGTCAGGGCTTTACGTGGGAGGCGAGCGCGGCACAGTTTCTGGACGCGCTCGTCCCGTTCGACAGCGTGTTCCGCCGGGCGGCCTGAGCGTTACTGACCGACGGTCAGCTTCAGGAACCCGGTCAGCGCCAGTGGATCGCGGCCATAGGCGGCATCGAGCGCATCGGGCTTGAAATAGGTCGCGACCGATCCGCCCATCGCCAGTTCCACGTCGCGGGTCAGCAGGATACGGTGGGCATAGCCGCCCTCCAGCTTGGCCACGCGGAACGGCCGGCCGTGCAGCGGGTCCCCTTCGGGAAACAGTTCGTCATTGGCGACATTTTCGTACCGCCCGAACAGGCTGTGGCGCGGCGTCAGGTTCCAGTTCGCCTCTGCCAGCCAGGCGGTCAACACCGGGCCGGGCAGCCGATTTTTCGATGAAAAGGCCAGGGTCGCGTTCACGTCCCGCGCCGCATAATGAACGCTGGCCGTGGTTCGCGCCTCATTCTCATCCGGGTGCAGTGCCTCCGGTGCCTTCAGCCGCCCGAAACTGACCTGTGCGGTCAGGTTGTCGCTCGGCGCCCAGGTGGCCCGGACGGACCAGCTGTCCAGTGCAGGCGTTTCGATGCCCCAGCGTTCCTCGTCCGGCTCGCGCCCGCGAAAAGCTGATGCCTCCAGCTGGAACCGCTTCGCCGCGATGCCGCCGGTGACGACGCCATAGGCGATATGGGTGGAATCGAACCAGTGATGGGTGATCGGTCCCAGCGCCAGATATTGCGCCGACCGCCGGTGCATGAAGGCGGGGGGGCCAAGCGCCGGTTCGCCCACCGGGCCGCCATAGACGAACAGGCGGGTGTCATCGGTTTCGCCCAGCGCGACATCGACCCGCGCGGCCAGTTCCATGAACAGGTCGTGCGGATGCTGACGGTCGATCAGCGCCTCGCCATTCGCCGTCTCGCCCGTCGTGAACAGATTGGGATAGCCGCGCGCGCCCATGGTCGGGTCGGCGCTCATTCCCAGCCTCAGCTGAAGCTGCGTCCGGTCATTCAGCGCGCGATCGGCCATCACCATGGCCATGCTGGGGGCATAGAGCTGGCTGTCGCCGCGCGGGCCGGACTGGTCGGTCACTGCGCCAAAGACAAAGCCATGGATCATGACGCCCCAGCCACCGGCCTGTGCGTGGATCGCCCGCATCGGCTCGGCATCGGGCAGGCGCGCGGTGCCCGATCCGGCGTTCATCATCGCTGGGTGCATGGCATGGCCGCCATGGTCCATCGCGCCGTGATCCATGGCGGCATGATCCATGGCGGCATGATCCGGGGATGCTGGCGCTGGCGCTGGTGCTGGTGTCGGGGACGGCTGGTGCTGGCCGTGCTGGCCATGATCCATCTGGTCCTGCGCCATTGCCGGCATGGGCAACAGCGCGCTCGCGGCAACCGCCGCGAACAGGGTAATCTTCATTCTCTATACTCCGCTTGTCCGAACTGATGCGGGCGGCATGGCCCGCGATGGTGTTCAGACGGTCAGGCGCGGAGGGGGCGTGGCGGGGCTGGCGATCGGCAGGTGCCGGCCATCCCGGGCAATCGGCCGGGCGGGCAGGGCGCGCAGCGGCAGCGGCTGGGCAATGGCGACCGGGCGGATCGTCGCCGGCGCGACACAGCCCATGCACAGGTCCGGCGCGCGGTCCGGTTGCGGTTGGTCCGGTGCCGGGGTGCGGACCGTCCGGTGACAGTCATCCGCCATGGGCATGGCGTGTGCCGAAGCGGTTGCAGCGGCCGGTTCCGCGCGCGGCTGATGACAGGCCATTACGGCCGGCGGCAACGACAGCGCAGCCAGGATCAGGGCAAGGAACAGCCGGGCGAGCATGGTACGCATCTAGAGCAGGTGGCACCGCATTGGAATGGGGTGCCGCCCGATAAGCCTAGACGTTGAAGCGGAACAGCATCACGTCGCCGTCCTTGACGACATATTCCTTGCCCTCGGCGCGCAGCTTGCCCGCATCGCGTGCGCCAGCCTCGCCCTTGAACTGGACATAGTCGTCGAATGCGATGGTTTCGGCGCGGATGAAGCCGCGTTCGAAATCGGTGTGGATCGCGCCGGCGGCCTGCGGGGCCTTGGCCCCTGCCTCGACGGTCCAGGCCCGTGCTTCCTTTGGCCCCACGGTAAAGAAGGTCAGCAGGTGGAGCAGGCTATATCCGGCGCGGATCACGCGGGCGAGGCCGGTTTCGGTAAGGCCAAGCTCGGCCAGAAACTCGGCGCGGTCCTCGGCAGGCATGGTGGCGATATCCGCCTCGATCGCGGCGGAAACGACGACCGCCTCTGCGCCCTCTGCCTTCGCCTTTTCGAACACCTTGGCCGACAGGGCGTTGCCGTCCGCTGCATCCTCTTCATTGACGTTGCAGACATAGAGGACGGGCTTGGCGGTCAGCAGCTGCGCCTGCGCGAACACGCGCGCTTCGTCCGCATCCTTGGGCTGGGTCAGCCGGGCGGGCTTGCCATCGCGCAGCAGGTCCAGCGCCTGGCCCAGCACGGATGCCGCGACCTTGGCCTCCTTGTCGCCCTGCGCTGCCTTTTTCTGAAAATTGGGCACGCGCTTTTCCAGCGATTCCAGATCGGCCAGCATCAGTTCGGTTTCCACCGTTTCGGCATCCGCAATGGGATCGACGCGGTTGTCGACGTGCTGGATATCGTCATTCTCGAAACAGCGAAGGACATGGACGATCGCGTCCACCTCGCGGATGTTGCCCAGGAACTGGTTGCCCAGCCCCTCGCCCTTGCTTGCCCCGCGGACCAGGCCCGCAATGTCGACAAAGCCGAGCTGCGTTTCGATGATCTTGGCCGAACTGGCGATGGCGGCCAGTTTCTGAAGCCGCTCGTCCGGCACCGCGACATTGCCGACATTCGGCTCGATCGTGCAGAACGGGTAATTCGCCGCCTGTGCTGCCGCCGTTTCGGTCAGCGCATTGAACAGCGTGGATTTGCCGACATTGGGAAGGCCGACAATGCCGCAGCGAAAGCCCATGGGATACTCCGGGGGATAAAGGAAATCTGGCCCGCGCCCTTAAGCTGCATGGGTCGGGAAGGGAAGGGGGCGGGATCAGCGGCGATAATTGAAGCTGATGCTGATCCGCTCGCCCTTGCCCGCATGGGGCATCACCTCGTGCCGCAGCCAGCTTTCCCAAAGGAACACGGTCCCGGCGCGGGGCTGAGCATAGACAAAGGGTTGCAGCGCCTCTTCGGCATCGGCCATGCGGGTCGGCGCGGCCATCATCAGGCCAAGGCGCGGATCCTCCAGCTTCAGCGCGCCCGCACCCGGCGGCACGGCGATATAGACGGTGCCGCTGACCACGCTGTGCGGGTGGATATGGCCGCTATGCGTCGCGCCTGGCTTCATCACATTGACCCACAGGCTGTCGAGCCTCAGCCGCTTTCCGCCAAGGTCGAATGCGCAGTCGGATGCAAAGGCGGCGACGTGGCGATTGAGGTGGCGGACCAGATCGGCAATCGCCGGATCGCGCAGCGGCAGATCGTTGAGCGAGGCATAGCTGGTATAGCCGCGATAGCCATGGTCCCGGCTCCACCGTTGGCCCGCCCGATCCTCCGCCGCCAGCGCAAGCGCGCAGTCCTCAAGATCGGCGAGCAGTGCCGCGTCGGCCAGCGTGCCTTCATAGAAACGGGTCGCGAAGAGGTTGCGGCTCGGCATATCAGCCCTTTAGGTCCGGCAGTTCGGACAGGGTGACATAGCGATCGGACGCGTAGGCGGCCTTCAGCCCTTCTGGCGCGTTCTGGTCCGGCTCGGTCAGCCAGCGGGTGTGCCAGGTGAGAAACCAGAGCCAGTCGGCCTGTGGCCCCAGCCCGGCCGGATCGGGAATCGGCCCGTTTTCATGCAGGCAGATCGGCACGCTGGTCCCCACGATCGCCTTTACCGCGCCGAACATGTCGGCCAGCGGGCCGTGATGATCGACATACAGGTCGGCCCCGGCGATATCGACCATCGACCGGCCGGGATAATAGGCTGGATCGATATTCTGGCCCGCATAGCCCAGCACCCAGATCAGGTTGTTCAGCCCGCGAACCCGGGTGAAATGGTCAAAGATCAGCGCCCATAGCGCGCGGAACCGCGCCGGGCCCCATTTGCCCCACCAGAACCAGTCGCCCGAAAATTCGTGCAGCGGCCGCCACAACACGGGGATGTTGCGATCGCGCAGCACGGTCAGCTGATCGGCGATCTGATCGATGTCGCGCATCATCGCCCGGTTCTGGGGGGTGCCGGCGCGCATCGCGGCGGGCAGGTCGAACGGCTTTTTCGAATTGTCGTACCCGGTGCCCTGATCGGGCGCGCCCCAGTGCCAGCAGATGCTGGGCAGGCCGCCGCCATCGAACCAGCGGGTCGCGCGGTCGTTCACATTGGCGAAGTCCGCCGGCTCGATATAGTCGAGGCCCAGGATCGCGGGCAGTTGCCCCGTCGTGCGGCGCAGATAATCGAGTTCGAAGGTCGGCCCTTCGGGCAGCCAGAAACTTTCCTGCTGTCCGGTCAGCGTCCGCTTGCCGTAGATCGACCAGAGATAGGCATAGACGGCGCGCGCGCGGGGCGTGGCGGCCGGATTGCACAGCGTCCGCGCTGCCGGTTCCTGTGCGGCAAGGGGGGCGGCGGGCAGGGCCAGCATCGCCGCGGCGGTGGCGGTGCCCGACAACAGGTCGCGGCGCGTGGGCAGCAGGCGTGAAGGATCAGTCATCGTTTCACCGTCATGCCGGTCGTGCCGCGCGAAGTCGAGCGGCCAGCATCGCATCGCTCAGGGCTGAAGCCGCAGCGCGACATCGTTCATGAACCGCACATCGTCCCGTGCGGCCAGCCACGGCGCCTCTGCCGCGATGGCGCCAAGCATGTCGGACAGCGGCTCGATCTCGGCCTTGGCGTAATTGCCAAGGACATGGCCGGTCACGCGGTCCTTGTGCCCCGGATGGCCGATGCCGATGCGGACGCGTCGGAAATCCGGGCCGATATGCTGGTCGGTGGATCGAAGGCCGTTATGCCCGGCCGTGCCGCCGCCGACCTTTACCTTGACCTTGAACGGCGCCAGGTCGAGTTCGTCGTGGAACACGGTCACGTCGCCCGGCGCGAGCTTGTAGAAATCCAGCGCCGCGCGGACCGCACGGCCGCTTTCGTTCATGAAGGTACCGGGTTTCAGCAGGATCAGCTTGTCGCTGCCGATCCGACCTTCCTGCGTCCAGCCCCGGAATTGCTGGCGCGGCGGGCCAAAGCCATGCACTTCGGCAATGGCGTCCATCGCCATGAACCCGACATTGTGCCGGTGCATCGCATATTGAGCGCCCGGATTGCCGAGGCCAACCCACAGCTGCATCATGTCGCTCCGTCACGTCATCCCGGCGAAAGCCAAAGCCTTCGCCGGGGTAACGGTTTGACTTATTCGGCGTCGGACGCTTCGTCCTTGGCGTCGGCATCAGCGCCGGCTTCCGCTTCCGCGGCAGCTTCTTCCTGCTCGTCGACCAGGGCGGTCGGCGCTGCGATGGTGGCGATGGTGAAGTCGCGGTCGGAGATCGCGCTTTCCGCGCCCTTGGGCAGCGTGACGGCGGAGATGTGGAGCGATTCGCCCACGTCCAGGCCCTTCAGCGACACTTCGATGCTTTCCGGGATTTCGGATGCGTCGACGACCAGTTCCAGCTCGTGGCGAACGACGTTCAGCACGCCGCCCTTCTTGATGCCGGGGGCCAGTTCTTCGTCGGTGAAGGTCACCGGAACGGCAACGGTCACGGTGGCGTGCTTGGAAATGCGCAGGAAATCGACATGGACGGGGCGATCCATCACCACGTCGAGCGTCACGTCCTTGGGCAGCGTGCGAACCGCCTTGCCACCGACATCGACCATGATGACCGAGTTCATGAAGTGGCCGGTCATCAGCGCCTTCATCAGCTCGCGCTCATTCAGGCTGATCGCGGTGGGTTCTTGCTTGTTGCCGTAGATCACGGCGGGCACGCGGCCTTCACGACGAAGCGCGCGGGAGGCTCCCTTGCCAACCCGCTCGCGCGTCTCGGCCGACAGGTTGAGCACGTCGCTCATATGTCGTCTCCGTTTTGCGCTAAAAGTTCAGTCCAGTTTCACCGGGCAGGCCTCCAGGGATGACCCTGCACGCGGCAAGCGCGGGCCGTTAGCGGAAAGCGGGCGCGAAGGCAAGGCGGGGCAGGGGGCGTCAGGGGCGAAGCCGATCCACCTTCAGCCCCATCCGCTCCAGTTCCGCCTGCACGCTGCCCGGTCCGGCCAGATGGCCAGAGCCCACCGCCATGAACACAACGCCCGGCCGGTTCAGCCGCGCGCGGACCCATTCGGCCCAGCGGCGATTGCGGGCGCCGACCAGAGGGTCGGTCAGCGCTTTCGGCGATTTGGCCTGATCCTCGGCAAGGACGGCGGCCATGTCGACAGTGTCGGCGCTGGACCAGGCGGCGACGGCGCGTTCCGTCCCCTGATGCACCGTCGCCTGATTGTCGAGGATGCGGGTCAGCATCGCGATCTGGTCCGGCTCGCTCAACCCGGCAAAGATGGCGTATTGGTCGGTTGGCTGTTCCAGCCCGCTGACCGGCTTTCCCGCGCGCTCGGCGGCGCGGACCAGCACGCGCTCGACGCCCAGCGCCTCGTCATAGCCAAGCTCGCGCAGCGGCAGCACCGACAGGCTGGTCGCCGCCAGCCATGGCGCGGTGCGATCGAACGCGGTTTCTGGATAGCCGACCCGCTTCAGTGCGGCCCGCAACTTGACGGCATAGCCGGGGGGCAGCCGGTCGGGCAGGGCGGGCGTGCCGTCGGGCAGGGTGCTGAGCCGCTGGAATTCCCCGCGCGCCGCCGCCTGCGCGCCCGGTGCCAGCTCCATCACCACCTCGTCCGACGCGTTGAACGCCGCCGCCACCTCGTCATTGAACCAGGCGAGTTCCGGTTTCAGCCAGTGAACCGTCCCGAACAGATAAAGGGTCGTATCGGCATCGCGCACGACCCAGACGGGCGGATCGATGTCGCGCTGCGGCACCTGAACCGCCGGTCCCGCCAGCGCAAAGGCCGCGAATAGCAGGAAGAGCTTGGGCAGCGCCATGGCGATCATCCTATCCGCGCACGACCGGCAAAGTCGAGGTACCGTGCGTCAGCGCCCCTCCCGTGCAACCTCGCGCCAGCCAATGTCGCGGCGGGCAAAGCCGCTGGGGAAATCCAGCGCGTCGACGCCGCGATAGGCGGTGGCCTGCGCCTCGGCGACGGTGGTGCCAAGCGCGGTGACGGCAAGCACGCGGCCGCCATTGGCGACCAGCCCGTCATCGGTCATCGCAGTGCCGGCATGGAACACCTTGGTCCCCTCGGCCTCGGCGGCTTCTATGCCGGTGATGCGGCCGCCCTTTTCCGGGGTGCCGGGATAGCCATTGGCGGCCATTACCACGGTCAGCGCGGTACGGTCATTGAACCGCGCGGGGGGCAGATAGCCAAGCGTGCCGCGATCGGTGGCGATCATCAGGTCGAGCAGGTCGCTCTCCAGCCGCATCATCAGTACCTGACATTCCGGGTCGCCGAACCGGGCATTATATTCGATCAGCTGCGGGCCGGTGTCGGTCAGCATCAGCCCGGCATAGAGCACGCCCTTGAACGGCACGCCGTCCGCCGCCATCGCCGCCACGGTCGGCCTGACGATCCGGTCGATGGCCAGCGCCTCCAGCTCCGGCGTCAGCACGCGGGCGGGGCTGTATGCGCCCATGCCGCCGGTATTGGGGCCGGTGTCGCCATCGCCGACCCGTTTGTGATCCTGCGCCGACCCGATCGGCAGGATGGAGGTGCCGTCGGTCAGCACGAACAGGCTGGCTTCCTCTCCCGTCAGGAACTGTTCGATCACCGCCTCGCCGCCCGGCTCGGCGAACAGGGCGGTCAGCGCCGCGTCCGCATCCACTACCGTTTCTGCAATGGTCACGCCCTTGCCCGCGGCCAGTCCGTCCGCCTTGATCACCACGGGCAGGCCGAAATCCGCCAGCGCCGCGCGGGCAGCATCCAGCGACGTCACGCGGACATAGCCTGCGGTCGGGATGTCCGCGCGGGCGCACAGGTCCTTGGTAAATCCCTTTGACCCTTCAAGCTGTGCTGCGGCGGCATCCGGGCCGAACACGCCGATCCCCGCCGCGCGCAGGGCATCGCCCAGGCCGTCGACCAGCGGCGCTTCCGGCCCGATGACCACGAACGTGATGCCGTGCTGCGCACAGAATGCGATGACGGCGGTATGATCGGCGACGTTCAGCGCAACGCAGGTCGCATGATCGGCAATGCCGGGGTTGCCGGGCGCCGCATAAAGCGTCGATAAGGATGGCGACTGGGCGAGTTTCCACGCCAGCGCGTGTTCCCGCCCCCCAGAGCCGACCAGCAGGACGTTCATGCCCGATCCCTTTTCCGATGAATCCCAATCCGGGCGGCTGCTAGCCCAAAGCACCCCCGGCGACAACGCTGCGCCCGAAAGCGTGTCCGAACTGTCGGGCCGGCTCAAGCGGATGGTGGAGCGCGAGTTCGGGCAGGTGCGGCTGCGCGGCGAAATCTCCGGCTACAAGCGGGCGGCGTCGGGCCACGTCTATCTGGCGCTAAAGGACGAGAATGCCGTCATCGACGCCGTGATCTGGAAGGGCGCGGCGGCCGCCATTCCGTTCGCGCCGCAGGACGGGCTGGAGGTGGTGGCGACCGGCAAGATCACCACCTATCCGGGGCGGTCGAAATACCAGATCGTGATCGACCGGCTGGAACTGGCGGGCGAGGGCGCGCTGATGGCGCTGCTGGAGCGGAACAAGGCGCGGTTTGAGGCGGAGGGCCTGTTCGCCAAGGGCAAGGCGCGGGCGCCCATGCCCTATCTGCCGGGCGTCATCGGGGTCGTCACATCGCCCACCGGCGCAGTAATCCGCGATATCCTGCACCGGCTGGCGGATCGCTGGCCCAGCCAAGTCGTCGTCTGGCCCGTGCTGGTGCAGGGCGATGGCGCGGCGCGACAGGTGGCGGCGGCGATCCGGGGGTTCGACGCGCTGACGCCCGGCGGGCCGGTGCCGCGTCCCGACCTGTTGATCGTCGCGCGCGGCGGCGGGTCGATCGAGGATCTGTGGGCGTTCAACGAGGAAGCGGTGGTTCGCGCCATCGCGGAATGTTCGATCCCGACCATTTCCGCCGTGGGGCATGAAACGGACACGACGCTGGCCGATTATGCCGCCGACCGGCGCGCGCCCACGCCCACGGCCGCTGCCGAAATGGCAGTGCCGGTGCGGGCCGAGGTACGGTTGACCATCGACGGTCTGGGCGCGCGGGCGGAGCGGCTGGCCCGGCGCTATGCCGAGCGGGCGGGCGAGCGACTGGCTGCGATCGCCCGGCTGATGCCCAGGCCCGACCTGCTGCTCAGCCCGCAGCGTCAGCGGCTGGACGAGGCGGGGCAGCGGTTGGGGCTGGGGCTGGAACGGCGGATCACGCTGGCCCGGCGGCGGCTGGATCAGTTCGACGCGCGGCTGCGCCCGGACGTGCTGGCGCGCAAGGCGACGCTGGCGGGCGAGCGGCTGGACGCGCTGACCCGCCGCATGACGCCGCAGGTGATCGAACGGCGCATTGCCGCCGACCGTCAGCGGCTGGACGCGCTGTCGCGCCTGCTGGATGCGGCCAATCCCGACAATCTGCTGAAAAAAGGCTATGTCCGCGTCAGCGCCCGGATCGGCGACCGGCCGGTGGTGACGGCAGAGGCAGCGCGGGCGGCGGGCGCGCTGGTGCTGCATTTCGGCGACGGCGATGTCGATGCGCGGGTTGAGCGCGGCGGCGGCAAGCCCTATCCTGATGCAAAGCCCGAACAGCCCAGCCTGTTGTGACCGCCGATCAGGAAAGCCAGACCCCATGTTGATGTCGAACACCCGTCGCCTCGCCAAACTGCATTACATGGCCAACGGGTTTCGTGTGCTGGCCAATGGCGACCATGTGCTGTGCGCCCGTTCCGGTGCGGCAATCCCGCTGGATGAACTGCGCTACTGGAGCGTGGAGCGGCAGGAGCCCTATGCCAGCGCCGAACTGGCGACGGAGGCCCTGTCGCACTGATGCCGGGCCGCAATGGCTGGCGCGCTGCCGCTGCCTGGATGTTGGTGCCCGCCATGCTGGGCGGAGTCGCCGTGGCGCAGGCGCAGACAGTCCGTCCGGTCGACGGCTTCGTTCTCGACGGCCGGATCGTGCAGGGCGGCATCGTGCGTGGAAAGGCACCACGCGGCACCGCGTCGCTGATGCTGGGCGACGTGCCGGTCCCCATCGCTGCCGATGGCCGGTTCCTGATCGCGTTTGACCGCGACGCGCCGATACAGGTGTCGCTGACCGCGGTGCTGGCCGATGGCCGCCGCATCGGCGAGACGCTGGCCATCGACCGGCGCGAATGGCGGATCGAGCGGCTGAACAGCCTGCCGCGGTTCAGCCAGCCCAGTGCCGAGTTTCAGGCGCGGCGACCGGGCGAACTGGCGCGGATCGAGGCGGCGCGGAATATCGGTTCGGACAGTCAGGGCTGGCGGCAATCCTTTGTCTGGCCAGTGACCGGGCGGATATCCGGCCTGTTCGGTGCCCAGCGCATCTATCGCGGTGAGCCGGGGGCCTATCATGGCGGCGTCGATGTGGCGCGGCCGACGGGCACGCCCATCATTGCCCCTGCCGACGGCGTCGTCGTCCTGGCGGCAGAGGCGCCCTTTACGCTGGAGGGCAATCTGTTGATGCTGGACCACGGCATGGGATTGAACAGCGCGTTCCTTCACCTGTCGCGCATCGATGTCCGGGCGGGGCAGCGCGTGCGGCAGGGGCAGGTGATCGGGGCGATCGGGACGACCGGGCGGTCGACCGGGCCGCACCTGCACTGGGGCATGAAATGGGGCGATGCTCGGATCGATCCGCTGCTGGTTGCGGGGCCGATGACGGCAAGCGCGGCCGGAACCGACGCGTCGATCGTTCATTAACGAATGGCAACAAGCGAACAGGAGCGACAGGCGATGAACAGGGCGATTTTTGCATTGGCGGCAGGCGCGATGGCGCTGTCCGCCTGTACCGCGACCAGCCAGACGGCTTCGGCACCGATGGCCCCGGCCGCGCCCGCCGGCGCGCAGGTGCTGAGCGCCAGCCTGCGCACGGGGACCAATGCGCCGGTCGGCACGGTGACGGCGACGGCTGCAACCGATGGCGTGGTGATGACGATCGAGGCGATGAACATGCCGCAGGGCACGCATGGCGTGCACGTCCACACCGTCGGCAAGTGCGACGCCCCCGATTTCACCACGGCGGGCGGGCACTGGAACCCGGCCGGGCGTCAGCACGGGCTGGACAACCCCGCCGGATCCCATGCCGGCGATCTGCCCAACCTGCTGATCGGTGCGGATGGGAAGGGCACGCTGAACTATACCCTGCCCGGCGCGACGCTGGCTGCGATCATGGATGCCGACGGATCGGCATTCGTCGTCCATGCCGGGCCGGATGACATGAAGACCGACCCGTCCGGCAACAGCGGCGGCCGGATTGCGTGCGGCGTGTTTGCAGAGGGGTAATGCCCCGTTCCTGAACGATCGTCGCGGGCTTGCGACAATTGCGGACAAGATTGCCCTGTCGCTGACACACGCTGGCGACAGGGCCGGGCCAGATTGCCTCTCGACCACAAGGTCGCATGAGGAGACGAGCCATGAAGAAACTGATCCTGATCGCCGCTGGCCTTGGTATCGCCACGGCCGCCCTGCCTGCCGCAGCGCAGGCCCAGTCCTATCGCCCGCACCCCCAGGCAGTGCGTTATGACGCCAACGGGTGGCAGAGCATCAACCAGCGTCAGGCGAACCTGTACGCACGCATCAGCACCGCGCAGCGGCGCGGCGCGATCAGCGCCCGCGAAGCGAACAGCCTGCGTGCGCAGTTCGGCCAGCTTGCCCGGCTGGAGGCGCAGTATCGGCGCAGCGGGCGCGGCCTGACCGTCGCGGAACGGCGCGATCTCGACCGCCGCTTCGACGGGCTGTCGCAGCGCATCCGGTACGAACGGCTGGATCGCGACGGCCGCCGGGGCTGATCCCCGTCGCCCAGGCGCAGCACAGGCAAGGGCGGTCCGGTTCGGGCCGCCCTTGGTCTGTTCAGGGTGCCGGGGGGCCGTCCGACTGGCGACGCACCAGCAGATGGTCCAGTTCCACCCGCTCCCCCTCATCCGCCACACCGCCGCCGACCCGCTGCATGATCATGTCGAACGCCCGCTGGGTCAGCGCCTCGTTCGGTTGGCGAATCGTCGTCAGTGCCGGCCAGATGGTGGAGGCGAGCGGCGTATCATCGAATCCGCAAACGGACAGGTCCGCCGGCACATCCAGGCCCATGCGATGCGCCACCGCCATGGCCGCCGCCGCCATGTCGTCGTTGCTGGCGAAAATGGCGGTCGGCGGTTCAGCCAGCGACAGCAGTGCCTCTGCAGCGGCAAGGCCGGATTGATAAGTATAAAGGCCCTGTGCGATCCAGTGCGGATCGACGGCAATCCCGGCGGCCGCGAGCGCATCGCGATACCCGTCCAGCCGGCATTGCGACGATGCATGGTTCGGCCGGCCGGTGATGATCCCGATCCGGCGATGGCCCAGACCCAGCAGATGGGCCGTCATCGCCCGTGCCGCTGCGCGGTCGTCGATGCCGACGCTGGCCAGGCCGCTTTCGGCATGGATCGACCCGGTGGCGATGACGGCCAGCCCCTCCTGCCGCAACCCGTCGATCAGGGTGCGGTCGTTGCCCATGGGTGGGGCAAGGATCACGCCCCGGATGCCGTCCTGTCGCAGTTCGACGATCGTTTCGGCCTGTCCGCCCTCCGGCACCTCATGCACCACCATGCTCGCATGGGCGCGGGTTGCCGCCTGCAGCAGATGCACAAGGTAATTGCCCAGTGACCCTGCATTGGGGAAACGGTGGAGCAGGGCAATCCGGGCGGGAACGGCACTGGACAGGGCACGCGCCGCCTCATTCGGGGCAAAACGCAGTTCCCGGATCGCCTTTTCAACCAGTTCGCGGGTTTGCGGACGCACTGCCCGATCGCCGTTGATCACGCGTGACACGGTCATGTGCGATACACCGGCATGACGGGCAACATCCCGCATTGTTGCCATGCGACCCGCCGCCGCGGACTGATCGCCGTCGCTCATCCTTCCTCCCCATCCCGCCGCATTCGCGGGCTTGTTCAATACTCGGCGGCTCCGCCGGTGCGAAAGATTGTTCCCGTGAACATTGCAGAATTGACACGGACTGCAAAATGATATTCTTGTTATGTTACCGCGAACATCCCGGCGTAAGATTGGGGAAGATCGCAGGGACAGGGAGAGGACCATGACACGCACTTCGTTTGCGCTGCGCCGGGGCGCCGCACTTTCCGCAATCCTGATGGCTGGCTGTGCCTGGCCTGCACTGGCCCAAGATGCTGCATCACCGGCAGACCAGTCTGCCCAGAGCCAGCCCGCGACACCCGAAGTCGATCCGGCCGCGCCGGCTGAGGCAGGCGAGGACATCCTGGTGACCGGTTTTCGCCAGTCGCTGCAGAGCCAGGTGCGGGCCAAGCGCGAGGCGGTCGGATTTACCGACAGCATCTTTGCCGAAGACATCGGCAAGTTTCCGGATACCAACATCGCCGAATCGGTGAACCGCATCCCCGGCGTGACGATCACGCGCGAGGTGACGGGCGAGGGCGCCAATGTCGCCATTCGCGGCCTTGGCACCAATTTCACCCGCGTCTTGCTGAACGGCGCGCCGGTCGCCGTTGCCTCTGTCCGTTTTGATGCGCAGAGCACGAACCGCGAGGTCGATCTCGACCTGCTGCCCACTGAATTGTTTACCCAGCTGACCGTCAGCAAATCGCCCACGGCCGGTCAGGTCGAGGGCGGGGCTGCGGGCACCGTGAACCTGCGTTCGGCGCGCCCGTTCGACAATCCGGGTTTCCATTTCAACTATGGCATCCAGGCCAGCCAGGTCAGCACGACGGATGACTGGGGCTATCGCGGTTATGCACTGGCCAGTGCGACCTTCGGCAATTTCGGCGTGCTGATCGGCGGCACGATCGTGCGCAACAAGTTTCAGGTGAACGGGTATGAGACGATCGGCTTCACTAACCCCAATCTGACCGCGGCGCAAAATCCGGCGACGAACCGCAATTCCACGGGCGGCGGCAATTTCACCATTCCGGCGACGGTGCCGGTCAATGCCGGAAACGGTCTGACGCCGGGTGCCGTGATCGATCAGGCGTTCCTGCTGGCCAACAATCCCGGCGCGTCGATCACCCAGATCGACAATGGGATCATCCCGCGGCTAAGCCGTCCGCGCACGGAAATCGGCGACCGCAACCGCGAAAACGCGATCGCGTCGATCGAATGGCGGCCGAGTGACAGCCTGCGCTTCTATGTCGACGGCATGTATGGCTATCGCACCAACGAGTTCGAGCGGACAGCAATGAACTGGGTCGGGCGCAACGGCGCGGCCATCCCGCTCAACACCACCTATGATCGCGAAGATTGCACGGCGGGCTGCGTCGTCACCAGCGGCACCTATGCCAACGCGCAATTCTTCCTCGAATATCGGCCGTACAAGGACTGGGTCGATTTCTATGGCGTGAACCCCGGCATGGAATTCACCGTCAACGACTGGATCAGCGGCGATCTTCAGGCCAATTACACCAAGTCCAATTTCCGCCGCGAAAGCCCGACCGTGCTGGTCATCACACCCCCCAGCAGCGGCGTGACCGTGGACTATGACAACACGTCCGGCGGCATTCCGATCGTCAGCACCAATATCGACCTGAACAATCCCGCCAATTTCGGCTGGGCAGGCGGCGGCCGCGTCAACCTGAACGGCGAAGAGCGCCGGACGGAGACAAAGGGCGTTCGTGGCAGCCTGTTGTTCGGCGATGCCAGCCGGTTCAGCGCCCGTGTGGGGGCGGCCTATGACGAAACCAGCCGCCGGATCACCCCGTTCGACAATACCGGTCCGTGGCAGAACCTCATTTGCGGCAACGGACCGAGCATCAATCTGCCCGCGCCGAACACGTCCACGACGCCCTGCACCGGCCTTAATCAGCCGGGCAGCGCGACACCGGCCGGATTTCCGGCATTTCCCGGCTATGGCACCAACTTCACGGCGGGTCAGCCGGCGATCACCTATGCCGGATCGCGGGTGCCGACGGCGGCCGTGCCCGGCTATCTGCGGCCCGGCACGAACGGCTTCGTCACCGTCGACTGGGACCGGTTCCGCGCGGACACCGATTACGACACGCTGCTTGCGGCAGCCGGCGAAACCGGCACGGGCAGCAGCGGCGCGAATGGCGGCCTGATCGACGAACGGGTGACGGGCACCTTTGCCGAGCTGAACGGCATTTTCGATATCGGCGAAAACCGCCTGCGGCTGAACGGCGGCCTGCGCTATGTCCGCACCGAACAGATTGTGGGCGGCCGGATCAGCGTGCCCGATCCGCGCAACACGCTGCCGGGCGGTGCGCAGATTGCCGATGGCGGCCGGTATCCCAACACGATCAACTTTGCCCGGACGCGGACGGTCTATTCGAACTTCCTGCCCTCGCTGAGTGCAGCGTTCGAGGTGGGCAGCGACCTTGTCCTGCGCGCATCGGTGTCGCGCACCATGACCCGGCCCGATCCCAATTCACTGCTGCCGGGCGCCAGCTTCGTCCAGCCATCGGCAGATATCGGCACGGTCGGCAATAACGAGCTTGATCCGTTCATCTCGAACAACATCGATCTGGGCGCGGAATACTACACCGGCGGCGAAGGCGTGATTGCGGTGGCGGCGTTCCGCAAGTCGATCACCGGCTTTACCGTCAACGGCCTGACCAACCGGCCCTTCTCGTTCCTGGAACAGTTCGGCATCAACATCGAATCGCTGACCCAGGCGCAGCGGGACGCGCTCGCCGCGCGCGCCACGCCGGGCCAGGCGCTGCGCGACGTGCCGATCGTCATCCAGCAGCAGGTCAATTCGGACGGCAAGCTGATCGTCAACGGCCTGGAGTTCCAGCTGACCCAGCCGCTCGATTTCCTGACCGACTGGGCGGGAATCAACGGTTTCGGCTTTCAGGGCAACCTGACCATCATCGATCAGAAGGGAACGGGCACGGGTGCGCCGGCGGTTGCGCTGGGCGTTGCGCCGATGACCTATGTGCTGACCGGATATTATGAAGGCGGCGGCCTGGATGCCCGGCTGACCTACACCTTCAACGAAGGGTCGCAGGGTTCGGGCCTCAATCAGAACGGCATTCCCGCCGCCGCGATCTTTGGCCGCGATTACGGGCAGCTCGATTTTTCGGGCAACCTCGATCTCGGCACCGTCTTCGGCGCCAAATATCTGCCGACCCTGACGCTCAACGTGATCAACATCACCAAGGAAGCGCAGAGCACCTACTTCCAGTTCGAAAATGCCACCTTCAACGAATATAATCCGGGTCGCACCGTCCTGGTTGGCATTCGCGGACGGTTCTGACGTGCTGGCGCGAATAAACCGCTTCCCGATTTAACCTCCCCCTCGATGGGCAGATCGCTTGCGGTCTGCCCATTTTTGTTTTCGTTTCGACGGATCAGACCGTCTGCAAAGGTTCGGAGGACATGGTGCCGAAAACGATCATCCGCCATTGGGCGGCGCTCCTGGTGACGATGCTGGCGATGGCGGTGACGTGCAGCCCGGCCATTGCGCGGGACCGGGTACTGATCGACACCGGATGGCGCTTTGCAAAGGGCGAGCCGGCCGGCAGCGGCGCGGGCCTGGAATACGATGTCCGGCCCGAAGTCACCCAGAGCGCGGACGGCAAGGTGGCCGATGCGCGCCCCGACGCGGCAGTGGCCGTTGATGCCCGCAACGCCCGCATCCTGAAACCCTGGATCCTGCCCAGCGCCAATGCCCTGATCCGCGATCCGGCCCGCCGCCATGTCCGCCCTGCCGGCGATCCGGGCAGCGACCACCCCTATGTCCGGGCCGGGTTCGACGACAGCAAGTGGCAATCCGTCACGCTGCCGCACGACTGGGCGATCAGCGGCCCGTTCCTGGAAACCGGCCCCTATGGCGGGATGGGTCGCCTGCCCAGCTGGGGCATCGGCTGGTATCGCCGCGTCCTCGACATACCGGCCGGCGACCGGGGCAAGTCCATCTTCCTCGATATCGACGGGGCGATGTCCTATTCGACGGTGTGGCTGAACGGTCGGCTCGTCGGCGGCTGGCCCTATGGTTATAACAGCTATCGGCTGGACCTGACCCCCTTTGTCCGGTTTGGCGAGGCGAACCAGCTTGCCATCCGTCTCGACAATCCGCCGGAAAGTGCCCGCTGGTATCCGGGCGGCGGCCTGTATCGCAACGTCTGGCTGACCAGGACCGACCCCGTCCATGTCGCGCACTGGGGAACGGTCGTCACGACGCCGGAAGTGTCCGCCGAGCGCGCCACCGTGAAACTGGACGTGACGATCGACAATGATGGCGCAGGACCGGCGGATGCAGAGGTTGCGACGACGCTGTATGCGCTGGACGGTCAGGGACGGCGGACCGGCAAGCCGGTGGCCAGCATTGCGCGCGCGCCCATCCGCGTCGCTGCCGATGGTCAGGCGACCGCCAACGGGTCTGCGGTGATCGTAAAGCCGCGCCTGTGGGGGCCGCCGCCGACCCAGGTGCCGAACCGCTATGTCGCGGTGACGCGCGTGATGCAGGGCGGGCGTGTGGTGGACGAGGTGGAAACCCGCTTCGGCATCCGAACGATCCGCTTCGATCCCGATCGCGGCATCATCGTCAATGGTGAGCATGTCCGGTTTCAGGGGGTGAACAATCACCATGACCTTGGCGCGCTGGGCGCGGCGTTCAACACGCGCGCGGCGGAACGCCAGCTGGAATTGCTGCGCGACATGGGCGTCAACGCTGTCCGCATGAGCCATAATCCGCCTGCGCCGGAACTGCTTGAGCTGACCGACCGGATGGGCTTTCTGGTCATCGACGAGGTGTTCGACAGCTGGGAGCGGAAAAAGACACCGCTCGATTTCCACCTGATCTTTCCCGACTGGCACGAGCCGGACCTGCGCGCGATGCTGCGCCGCGACCGTAATCATCCCAGCATCGTCCTGTGGAGCGTCGGCAACGAGGTGGGCGAGCAATATACGGGCGAGGAAGGGGCGGCGATCGGCCGCAAGCTGGTGCAGATCGTGCGCGAGGAGGACCTGACCCGCCCGACGACCAGCGCAATGAACTTTGCCAAGGCGGACATGCCGCTGCCCGGCGTCGTCGATGTGCTGAACATCAATTATCAGGGTCACGGCATCCGTACGCTGCCCAGCCAGTATCCGGCCTTCCGCGCGCGTTTTCCCGACAAGGCGATCCTGCATTCGGAAAGCGCGTCGGCCCTGTCCAGCCGCGGCGAATATCTGTTCCCCGTGCCGGGGGCGATCAGCGCCAGCGTGCGCCCCGGCGTGGGCGGCGATCCGGTGACCCAGCAGGTCAGCGCCTATGAGCTGTTCGCATCCGATTTCGGATCATCGGCCGATCGAGTCTGGGCGCTCGATGACCAGCATCCGTGGAATGCGGGCGAGTTCGTGTGGACCGGGTTCGATTATCTGGGGGAGCCGACCCCCTATTATGGCGCGCGCAGTTCCTATTCCGGTATCCTTGACCTCGCCGGTTTCCCCAAGGACCGCTATTGGCTCTATCTGTCGCGGTGGAAGCCCGACCTGAAATTCGCGCACATCCTGCCACATTGGAGCTGGCCGGGGCGCGAGGGACAGGTGACGCCGGTCCACGTCTTTTCCAGCGCGGACGAGGCGGAGCTGTTCGTCAACGGCAAGTCGCAGGGGCGGCTGAAGCGCGCGCCGTTCGCCTATCGCTTTCGCTGGGATTTCGTGACCTATGAGCCCGGCGAAATCCGCGTGGAAACGTGGAAAGAAGGCAAGCCATGGGCCAGCGCGACGCGGCGGACCACCGGCGATCCCGCGCGGCTGTCGGCAGAGGCGGACCGCACGCGGATCGCGGGGGATGGCAAGGACCTGTCGTTCGTCACCGTCCGGGTGCTCGACAAGGACGGTCAGGTCGCGCCCCGCGCCATGACCCCGCTGCGCGTCACGGTCACCGGACCGGGCGAGCTGGTTGCCACCGACAATGGCGATCCGACCAGTTTCGTGCCGTTCCAGTCGGCGGAGCGCCGCGCCTTTAACGGCATGGCGCTGGCCATCGTCCGTGCCAGACCGGGCGCGCGGGGCACGATCACGGTGCGGGTCGAGGGGGACGGGGTTCAGCCTGCCACCGTCGGCATCGTGGCGGGCGGCGTGCAGCAATAACCGGCGGCCGGGGGTTTCCCGGCCCGTCCATGCCTTTGGTCAGGCGGATTCACGCTGTCGGGTGGCGACCATGTCGGTATCGGCATCGTCGGGCAGCAGCCGCCAGCCATTGGGCCCAAGCGCCTCGATCGGGCGATAGCGCGCCTTGTACGCCATCCGGGCCGATCCCTTCACCCAATAGCCGAGATAGACATAGGGCAGGCCGACCGTCCGCGCGCGCAGGATATGGTCGAGGATGATGTAAGTGCCCATGCCGGGGCGGCTGTCGTCATCGGCCAGAAAGAAGCTGTAGATCATCGACAGGCCATCCGCCTGCTGATCGGTGATGCACGCGCCGACCAGCCGGCCCGGCGTGCCGCCGACCGACGGTTCGCGATATTCGATCACATAGCTGTTGACCGGGCTTTGCTCGACCATGTCGGCATAGTCATGCTCGTCCATCTGGCTCATCCCGCCGACCGGGTGGCGGGCGGACAGATAGCGGCGGAGCAGCGCATATTGCTCCTCCGTCGCCCATGGACGGCACGCCGTCACCTCCAGATCGTCATGCCGGCGCAGCAGCTTTCGCTGGCTGGCATTGGGCTGGAACTCGCGGGCGCGCACGCGGACGGAAACACAGGCCTGGCAATTCGGGCAGGACGGGCGATAGGCAACGGACTGGCTGCGGCGAAAGCCGATCTGCCCCAGCGCGTCGTTCAGTTCGGCCGCGTTCTCGCCATTCAGTTCGGTAAAGACCTTTCGCTCCTGCCGACCCGGCAAATAGGGGCAGGGGCTGGGGCTGGTGACGAAAAATCGGGGGAACCGGAAAGGAGCGCTCACCGAGAATAATCTCCAACCAGGCCGCACCGCGCGGCGAGAACTGGACTATGCAGGCTCGATTCGATGATGAAAAGCGGCTTTACCACGAAAAGCGGTTAACGCCGCCGCATTGCCTGTGGATAAGCGGAGCGGGGACCGAAGCAGGTCTGTGCGCTCATCCGGGATGATAGGCCAGCCCGCCCATGCTGGCGACCGGGCGCGGATTCGGTTTGCCGCGCGCCCGATTCCACTCGTCGTTTCGGCGGGTTTCGCCGCGCCGGATCAGGCCAGTTCGACCTGGCTCACCTCGTAGCTGGCATCGCGCAGCGCCTGGATCAGCCGGTCGAGATGCGCCCGGTCGCGGGTTTCGCATTCGATATCGGTGATCAGCCCCTTGGCCGGCAGGGTGGTGAACACGCGCTGGTGATACACCTCGATAATGTTCACGCCCTGATCGTGAAAGATCTTGGCGACATGATAGAGCGCGCCGGGCCGGTCCTGAAGCCGGATGCGCAGCCGGGCCAGGCGGCCCGAACGCGCCAGATCGCGCAGCAGGACATTGGCCAGCAGCCGGGTGTCGATATTGCCGCCGCACAGCACGATGCCCACGGTCCTGCCGGCAAAGCGTTCCGGATGCGCCAGCAGCGCGGCAAGGCCGGCGGCGCCCGCGCCCTCGACCACCGTCTTTTCAATCTGGACGAGCAGGCTGACCGCCTCTTCCAGGTGCCGTTCGCCGACCAGCACGATGTCATTGACCAGCGCCTCGACAATCTGGCGCGTATAGCCGCCGGGCTGCTTGACGGCGATCCCCTCCGCCAGCGTATCGCCCTCGCACGCCAGGGTGGTGCCGTTGCGGGCATTATACATGGACGGGAACAATTCGGCCTGAACGCCGACCACGTCGATCGGGCGGCCCGTCGCGTGGGCGACCGTTGCCACGCCGGAAATCAGTCCGCCGCCGCCGATCGGCACGACCAGCGTGTCGATATCCGGCGCATCGGACAGCATTTCCAGCGCGACGGTTCCCTGTCCCGCGATGATGCGCGGATCGTCGAACGGGTGGACGAACGTGAAGCCGCGTTCCGCCTCCAGCTTGCGGGCATGGGCATAAGCGGCGTCGAACGTCTCGCCCTCCAGCACCACATTGGCGCCATGCCCCTCCGTCTGGGTGATCTTGATCGTCGGCGTGGGCTTGGGCATCACGATGGTGACGGGCACGCCCAGCCGGGCGCCGTGATAGGCAAGGCCCTGAGCATGATTGCCGGCCGATGCCGCGATCACGCCCTTTGCCCGCGCCGCATCGTCCAGTTGCAGCAGCGTGTTGAGCGCGCCGCGTTCCTTGTACGCGGCGGTGAACTGAAGATTTTCGAACTTCAGATAGACGGTGGCGCCGGTCAGTTGCGACAGGGTGCGGCTGATCAGGGTGGGGGTGCGGACGATGGATCCGGTCACCCGATCATGCGCGGCGCGCACATCGTCGATGCTGACGGGAAGGGGGGTGTCGCTCTTAGCCTGGGTCGCCACGTCTGGTCCGGTCCTTGATCCGTTCGGGGCGCAGGGTCGAAGGGCGCGCGCACTTTCCGGGCGGAAAGGGACATGGCTTCGACCAGCACAGCCTGAACGGGCGTTTCTGCTTGTCCAATCTGGCCCCTAGACCATCTGGCGCGGGCGGGGAACAGGGCTTATGCCCGTCGTCCATGAACATGACGCTTCGCATCGCCGCACTGGCGGCCGCCGCCCTGATCCCCGCAACCCCCGCGCTGGCCGATGCGCTGGTCGACAATGTCCAGGGCGTGGCGCTGGACGAACAGGGGCGCACGGTGCGCTTTACCGGCATCCTGATCGACAAGCAGGGCAAGGTCGTCCGCCTGCTCAAGGATGGCGAAAAGCGGCCGGAGCGGCTGGACTGGCGCGCGGACATGAAGGGGGGCATCGCGATCCCCGGCATGATCGACGCGCATGGCCATGTCATGGACCTGGGCTTTCGCGCGCTTCAGCTTGACCTGTTCGACACCCGGTCGCTGGACGAGGCGCTGGAAAAGCTGCGCGCCTATGCCGCGGCCAATCCCAATGCCCGCTGGATCATTGGCGGCGGATGGAACCAGGAACGCTGGGGCCTTGGCCGGTTTCCGACGGCCGCCGAACTGGATGCCGTGGTCGGCGACCGGCCGGTCTGGCTGGGCCGTACCGATGGCCATGCCGGATGGGCGAACAGTGCGGCGATGCGCGAGGCGGGCGTGACCGCAGCGACCAAAAGCCCGGCCGGCGGGCGCATCGAAAAGGGCGCGGGCGGCCGTCCGTCCGGCGTGTTCGTCGATGCCGCCATGGCGCTGATCCAGGACAAGGTGCCGCAGCCCACCCCGCGCGAGCGGGCGCAGGCGTTCCTGAAGGCGCAGGACGCGCTGCTGTCGATGGGCGTCACCGCGACCGCCGACATGGGGACGACGACCGACGACTGGCTGACCTATCGCCAGATGGGCGACACCGGCAATCTGCGGGTGCGCATCATGTCCTATGCCGCCAATATCGGCCCGGCGCTGGCCGTTGGCGGTGCGGGGCCGACGCCATGGCTGTATGACGACAAGCTGCGCATGGGCGGGATCAAGCTGTACACCGATGGCGCGCTGGGCAGCCGGGGCGCGTGGCTGAAGGCGGATTATGCGGACAAGCCCGGTGAGCGGGGCCTGGGCTTCCTGACCGATGCGCAGCTCAAGAACCTGATGACGCGCGGGGCGATGGACGGGTTTCAGATCGCCATTCACGCCATTGGCGACCGCGCGAACCAGCAGGTGCTGGATGCCATCGACGAACTGTCCGACACCTATGGCGGCGACCGGCGCTGGCGCATCGAGCACGCGCAGGTCATCGAGATGAAGGATCTGCCGCGGATCACGCAGCACACGACCATCGCGTCGATGCAGCCGGTGCATCAGACCAGCGACCGGGAAATGGCCGAGGCGCGGCTTGGCCCGGCGCGGCTCGATGGGGCCTATGCGTGGAACACCATCCTGAAGGCGGGCGGGCGCATGGCGTTCGGGTCCGATTATCCGGTGGAAAACCCCAATCCGTTCGTCGGATGGGCGGCGGCGTTCACGCGGCAGGACCCGGCGGGCCAGCCTGCAGGCGGCTGGCGCGTGCAGGATGCGGTGACGCGGGAACAGGCGTGGCGTTTTTTCACCACCGATGCCGCCTATGCCGGCTTTGCCGAAGAGCGGTTCGGCACGCTGGCCCCCGGCAAGCGCGCCGATTTCCTGATCGTCGACCGCGATCCCACCCAGGCGGCGCCGGAGGCGCTGCGCGAGACACAGGTGCTGGAAACCTGGGTCGGCGGGCAGCAGGTCTGGCGGCGCAAGTAACGGTTCAGGCGACCAGTCGGTAAAGCCCCGCGCCATGGGCGGGCAGGGTGCGGGCAAACCGGCCCTGCACCCCGGCTGCCCGTTGCCCCGACCACAGATCATGGACCGCAGACACGCGGTTCAGCCCCAGGTCGGCGACCGGAATGGCGACCTCCAGCGGCTTGGTCGTCAGGTTGAACAGCGCGACATAGCGGTCGCCCGGCGCCCCATCGGGAATGGCGGACCAGATGCGCGTCCCGTCCGCGATGAAATGCGGCCGGTTGGCATGGCTCGCCTGATTGACGGCAAGGACCGCGCGGTTGGTCAGCAGCGCCAGCGTCGGCGGGTCCAGATGGCGCAGGTCCCCGCCCATGATCAGCGGCGACCGGGCGATCGACCACAATGTCATCACCATCCGCTGTTCGTCGGGGGTAAAGCGCGTTTCCCGCTCGCCCAGGGCCAGCTGCCCCAGCGGCAGCATGTCGGCATCGGGCCAGCCGCCCCGCCCGATATAGGGCGACCAGTTTTCCAGCCGCGTGAACTGCGCCTCCAGCTGTGGCCATTCGTCCCAGAAATCGTCGGATATCCGCCACATCTGCGCATGACGGCCGACATGATCGGCGCGCGGCACCGGCGTTTCGCCGGGCGACAGGCTCAGCAGGATCGGCCGGCCGGTGCGTGCGATGGCGCGATGCGCCGCCTCAATCTCCGCCGCATGGGCGTCATAGGGGCGGCTCATATCGTCCATCTTGACGAAATCGACGCCCCATTCGGCGAACAGCGCAAAGACGCTGTCATAATAGGCCTGCGCCCCCGGCCGGCGCATGTCGACGCCGAACATGTCGGGGTTCCACGGACAGATGCTCGTCCGGTCGGCAATGTCCTGCGCGCGATAGCGGGTGCCCAGGACCGGCAGGTTCCGTTCGACCGCCAGCCGCGGAATGCCGCGCATCAGATGGACGCCGAATTTCAGGCCAAGCGCATGGACCTTGTCCGCGATCGGCCGGAACCCCGCGCCGTTTGCGCTGGACGGAAAGCGGTTCGGCGCGGGCAACAGGCGGCCATGATCGTCCATCGCGGGCTTTGGCGCGCGGTTATAGGTATAGCTTCGCGCCTCCGGCTCGTACCACTGAATGTCGATGGTAAAGATGTCATAGCCAAAGGGGAGCAGCCGGTCCGCCATGATCCGGGCGGTTTCCAGCGACTGCCCCTCGTCGATGGTGGTGGCAAAGCTGTTCCAGCTGTTCCAGCCCATGGGCGGGCGCGGCGCGAGTGCGGGTGCGCCGGCAGTGGATCGGGCCATGGCGGGCACGCTGGCGGCGGCCGCTGTGCCGATGGCCGCCCCGGCCAGTACCGAACGCCGGCTGACGGATCCTGCATCATTCATGTACCCGACATCCCCCCTTGCCTGTTCCAGTCATGCTGGCCGGGCCAAGTGTCGGGCATTTGTCTGATCATTTCAAGCGCCCGCGGCGCGGAACGTGCGGACAGGGAAAGGCCCGCGGTTCCCCCCGAAACCGCGGGCCTCGACACGCCCCTCACTCCAAACGAATATCGTGCAGCGCCGTTCAGGCGACGGCGGCGACAGGTTCCCCTGTGTCCGCATCGGAATCACGCAGCACATAGCCGCGGCCCCAGACGGTTTCGATGTAATTCTCGCCCTCGCACGCCATGCTCAGCTTCTTGCGGAGCTTGCAGATGAACACGTCGATGATCTTCAGCTCGGGTTCGTCCATGCCGCCATACAGGTGGTTCAGGAACATTTCCTTGGTCAGCGTCGTGCCCTTGCGGAGCGAAAGCAGCTCCAGCATCGCATATTCCTTGCCGGTCAGATGGACGCGGGCGCCATCGACCTCGACGGTCTTGGCATCCAGGTTCACGGCCAGCTTGCCGGTGCGGATGACCGACTGGGAATGACCCTTTGACCGGCGGACGACGGCGTGGATGCGGGCGACCAGTTCGTCGCGGTGAAATGGCTTGGTCACATAATCGTCGGCGCCAAAGCCGAACGAGCGGACCTTGCTGTCCATTTCGTTGATGCCGGACAGGATCAGCACCGGCGTCTGCACCCGCGCCACCCGCAGCTTCTTCAGCACGTCATAGCCGTGCATGTCGGGCAGGTTCAGGTCGAGCAGGATGATGTCGTAATCATACAGCTTGCCCAGATCGAGGCCTTCTTCGCCCAGATCGGTCGTGTAGACGTTGAAACCCTCGGTCGTGAGCATCAGCTCGATCGCCTTGGCCGTGGTCGGTTCGTCCTCGATCAACAATACCCGCATCGCCAGTCCCCTGTTTCGGCGCGATCGCCCCCGATAGGCCGACGCATCAGCAGCGATTCATTAACCTAAGCATCACTGAACGCAAAAGGTTAATTTCTTCCTAACCGGCCCAAATCCGCGAGTCGTGATGGTTAAATCGGTTAAGCGGGCATGAAGCCCGATCGGTCAGGCCGCCGCACAGCTCGCTCGAAGCCGGTCGGCCAGGTGGGTCAGCAGCGCCTCGACCCGCGCGGGACGAAGCGCACTGGGCGGGGTCAGCAGGTGCAGTGCAACGCTGGCGCTGTGCCATTCGGTCAGTACCGCCTCCAGCCGCCCGTCGGCCAGATCCTTGCCGACGATGAAGTCGGGCAGGCGGGCAACGCCAAGCCCCGCCCGCAGCGCGGGCAGCATCGCCTCGCCATTATTCGCGCGCAGCGGCCCTTGCGGACGGACCGCCGCTTCCTCGCCATCCGGCCCGCGGAAATGCCAGAGCTGTGCGACATTGGTATAGGCGATGCAGGGAAACCTGCCCAGATCGGCCGGGTGTTTCGGCCGGCCGATCCGGTCGAACAGCGCCGGTGCGCCGACGATATGGATGGCCACCGGGGCCACGCGGCGGGCGCGCAGCGAGGAATCGGGCAGGTCGGCAATGCGGATCGCGATGTCGATCCCCTCCGCCACGATGTCGATCTTGGCATCCGACAGCGTCAGGTCGATTTCGACCCCGGGGTTCAGTGCCAGAAATTCGGCAATCGCCGCGGACACATGGTGCACGCCGAACGTCATCGGTGCCGCCACGCGGATCAGGCCGGTGGGCGCGCTGGCCTGATCCCGCGCTGCTTCCTCGGCGGCCTCTGCCTCGGCCAGGATCGCGGCCGCCCGTTCGGACAGCGGCTTTGCGCTCTCGGTCAGCGTCAGCTTTCGCGACGTGCGGTGGAACAGGGTAGTGCCCAGCCGTTGTTCCAGCCGGGCAATCGCCTTGGACACCGTCGCCTTGGACACGCCCAGGCTGTCGGCCGCGCCGCTGAAGGAGCGCAGTTCAACGACGCGGGCAAAGATCGCCCAGGCTTCGAAATCAGGCAGGTTCATTGCGATGGCATAACATTGCCCATCCATGGAAACAATCCGTTTCATTCGTTTCCATTTACGTCTGTGCGCTGACGATTATCTCCCCAGTCAACAAGGAGACATCCAATGGTCGAAAGACGCGAATTCGAAAGCCTGGGCCATGCCGATCATGGCTGGCTGAAGGCACGGCATCATTTTTCGTTTGCCAGCTATTATGATCCCGCCCGCATGGGCTGGGGTTCGATCCGGGTATGGAATGACGACGAGATCGCGCCGAACAGCGGCTTTCCGCCGCACCCGCATCAGGACATGGAGATCATCACCTATGTCCGTTCCGGCGCGATCACGCATCAGGACAGCATGGGGAACAAGGGGCGTACCGAGGCGGGCGACGTTCAGGTGATGAGCGCCGGTTCCGGCGTGCGGCACGCCGAATATAATCTTGAGCCGGAAACCACGCGCATCTTCCAGATCTGGATCAGCCCGCGCGAACAGGGCGGCTCACCCAGCTGGGGTGCAAAGCCCTTCCCGAAGGGAGAGCGTTCCGGCCGGCTGGTCACGCTGGCCAGCGGTTTTGCCGATGATGGCGACGCGCTGCCCATCCGCGCCGATGCGCGGGTGATGGGTGCGACGCTGAAGGCGGGCGAAACCCTGACCCACAGCATCGGCGATGGCCGTCATGCCTATCTGGTCCCCGCAACCGGCGCGATCGAGATTGACGGCGTGCCGTTCAAGGCCCGCGACGGTGCCGCGCTGAAGGGCGGGGCGACCGTGACCATTACGGCGATCGAGGACGCGGAAATCGTCCTGGTCGACGCTGACTGATCCAGGTTCAAACACAGGAGATACGCCATGGCCAAGGTTCTGGTCCTTTATTATTCGTCCTATGGTCATCTCGAACAGATGGCCGATGCGGTGGCTGATGGCGCGCGCAGCGCCGGTGCCACCGTCGATGTGAAGCGCGTGCCCGAAACTGCCCCTGCGGCGGTGGTCGCCGCTGCCGGGTTCAAGACGGACAGCGCGCATCCGGTGATCGGCAATGTCGAGGAACTGGCCGATTACGACGCCATCATCCTCGGCGCGCCGACCCGGTTCGGTCGCCTGCCCAGCCAGATGGCGGCGTTCCTGGATCAGGCCGGCGGCCTGTGGTTTCGCGGCGCGCTGAACGGCAAGGTTGGCGCCGTGTTCACCAGCTCTGCCAGCCAGCATGGCGGACAGGAAGTCACGCTGTTCAGCATGATCACCAACCTGCTGCATTTCGGCATGACCATCGTCGGGCTGGACTATGGGTTCCAGGGGCAGATGGGCGTCGATGAGGTCAAGGGCGGATCGCCCTATGGCGCGACGACCATTGCTGATGGCGATGGCAGCCGGATGCCCAGCGCGGTCGAACTGGACGGCGCCCGGTATCAGGGCCGCCGCGTCGCCGAAACGGCGGCCAAGCTGTTCGGATAACCGAACCGGATCATCCACCCGCTGCGCCGCCCTCCCTCCCTCCCCCCAAGCGGCGCCGGGTCGATGTCAGGGACCGCGAACCCCATCCCCCCATCGGGGTTCGCGGTCCCGCCCTTTCCCTATTCGCCAAAGCCGCTATGGCTGCGGTCATGCTTTCCGATCGCGTCCTGTTCATCGATGGCGAAGCCGTCGTCATCGACAAGCCTTCGGGCCTGCCGGTCGACCGGCCGCGCGACCGGTCCGCCAGTGTCGAGGACATGCTGGATCAGCTGACCTTCGGCTTTCAGCGGCTGCCCCAGCCGGTGCACCGGCTGGACCGCGATACCTCCGGCTGTCTGTTGCTGGCCCGCAATCCCAAAGCCATGAAGCGGTTCGGCCAGACGTTCGAGGCGGGCCGGGTTCAGAAACGGTATCTCGCCGTGATCGACGGTATTCCGGCGGACAGTTCCGGCACCATCGACCTTGCGCTGTCAAGGGTGAGCAGCCGCGAAGAGGGCTGGCGGATGCGCGGCGACCCCCGCGGAAAGCCCGCGCGGACCAACTGGAAACGGCTGGCGACCGAGAATGGCCGGGCGCTCATCGGCTTCTATCCCGAAAATGGCCGCACCCATCAGATCCGCGTCCATGCGGCAGAGGGGCTGGGCATGCCCGTCGCTGGCGATCCGGTTTACGGCACCGCGCTGACCGGCATCCCGATGCTGCTCCACGCCGCCGGACTGATCGTCCCGCGCGAGGGCAAGCCCAAGATCGAGGCGTTTTCGCCCTTGCCCGAACGGTTCATGGCGCTGGGCTTTGCTGATCCCTTTGCGCAGCCGGATGGCTGACCTTGCCTCCCCCTTCGACCATGCGATCGTCGAGGAAAAGTTCCTGGCGGCGACGGGGCCGGGTGGTCAGAATGTGAACAAGGTGGCGACCGCGGTGCAGCTGCGCGTCGATGCCTATCGCCTGGGACTGCCGCCCTGGGCATGGGCGCGGTTCAAGGAACTGGCCGGATCGAAACTGACCAGCGGCGGCGAGCTGGTGCTGATCGCCCGCAAGTTCCGCACGCAGGAGGCCAATCGCCAGGATGCGCGCGAACGGCTGGCCGATCTGGTCCGCAAGGCGCATGAGCGGCAGGCCAAGCGGATCAAGACCAAGCCCAGCAAATCCGCCAAAGCAAAGCGGGTGGACGAAAAAAAGGGCCGTTCCGCGGTCAAGGCCGGACGGGCAAAGGTCCGGCCCGACTGACCGTCAGCCCTGACGTTCGGCCAGCTTGCGTTCCCATGCCAGCGCATCGCGCACGATGCCGTCCAGATCGTCATGCTGCGGCCGCCAGGGCAGGGTGGCCAGGATGCGGGCATTGTCCGCCACCAGCGCGTCGGGATCGCCCGCACGGCGACCCTCCATCCGCCGGTCGATCGTCTGGTTGGTGATCCGGTCGACGGCGTTCAGCACCTCCTGAACCGAATAGCCCCGGCCATAGCCGCAATTCATCGTATGGCTTTCGCCCGGCCGCGCGATCAGCAGTTCCAGCGCATGGACGTGCGCCGCCGCCAGGTCGCTGACATGGATGTAATCGCGCACGCCCGTGCCGTCGGGCGTATCGAAATCCGTGCCGAACACGCTGACATGGCTGCGCCGCCCGATCGCCGCCTCGACCGCGACCTTGATCAGGTGCGTTGCCCCGGCAGTGGACTGGCCCGAACGCCCCTGCGGATCGGCGCCCGCCACGTTGAAGTAGCGCAGGGCGCAATAATTGATCGGATGCGCGGCGGCGACGTCCTTCAGCATGATTTCGGTCATCAGCTTGGACATGCCATAGGGATTGATCGGTAGTTTCGGCACGTCCTCGCTCACCGGCACCTGTTCCGGGATGCCATAGGTGGCGGCGGTGGACGAAAAGATGAAATGACGAACGCCGGTCGCCACCGCGCTTTCGATCAGGCTGCGGCTGGCGGCGGTGTTGTTGCGATAGTATTTCAGGGGGTCGCTGACCGATTCCGGCACGACGACCGAACCGGCAAAGTGCATGATCGCGGTCACGCCATGGTCGCGGATCGCCCCGCGCACGGCGGCATCGTCCTGAATGTCGGCAACCACGAGGGTCGCGCGCGGATCGACCGCCCAGTCGAACCCGGTGACCAGATTGTCGACCACCACGACGCGCCATCCCGCATCCAGCAGCGCCAGCACCGCATGGCTGCCGATATAGCCCGCCCCGCCCGTCACCAGCACCGTCCCGTCCCGCATCACTTCATCCTTCTGCCAATCAGCCTGTCGCACGCGCCATATCCCAGCCGATTGTGCGCAGCCATCGCATTCCTATCTTAAGAAGCTATTCCACGATGGAGATGTTTGGATGGCGAGCGAGACCGCAACCTTTGCCGGCGGCTGTTTCTGGTGCACCGAGGCGGTGTTCACCGATGTGATTGGCGTGAATGCCGTCGAAAGCGGCTATATCGGCGGCACCGTGCCCAACCCCACCTACAAACAGGTGTGCAGCGGCACGACCGGCCATGCCGAGGCGATCCGGATCACGTTCGACCCCGATCAGGTGAGCTATGCCGATCTGCTCGACATGTTCTTTGCCACCCATGATCCGACGCAGCTCAATCGTCAGGGCAACGACATCGGCACCCAGTACCGATCGGCCATTTTCCCGCATTCGGCGGAGCAGGAAGAAGCGGCACGGGCGGCGATCGCGCGCAATGCGCCCAACTGGCCTGCGCCCATCGTGACGACCATCGAACCGGATGCCCCCTGGTATCCGGCAGAGGATTATCATCAGGATTACTGGTCGGGCGAGGGACAGCGCAATCCCTATTGCATCGCGGTCATTCCGCCCAAGCTGAACAAGCTGCGCAAGAGCTTTGCCGAGCGGCTGAAAAGCCAGGTTGCGACGAATGGTTGAACCGGCGGGGGAACCGAATGCCCCGTCACCTGTTTCGGGGACCACGGGAATTTGCCCGACCCAACAGGGAGATAGGATTATGAAGGCATTGCTGGTTCCCGCGCTTGCGCTGGTTGCCCTGCCGCTGGCCGCTTGCACGAACTCGCCCCAGGAAGCGGTGGCCGAGAACGTGGAAGATCAGGCTGAAATGGCCGCTGATCAGGCCGAAGCCAATGGCGCAACCGACGCGCAGGCCGATGCGATCGAGGAAGCCGGTGAAAACCGTGCCGATCAGATCGAGGACGGCAACATGATGGCGATGCCGAACGCCATGTGATCCCCCTTCGCCGGCGCCGGGTGCCCAAGCAAGCCCGGCCGTCGGCGGAGTTGAGGCGAGATCGGGGCCGTCCTGAAAGGGGCGGCCCTTTTCTGTTCGTGCCGCCGCTCAGATGGCGCGAAACGGGTAGGGCGACGCCGGCCGCGCATAATCGCTGAGGTCGAGGACGCGGGTGACCGGGGGCAGGGCGCGGTCCGGACATCCGGCCAGTTCGCACAGATGGCAGCGCGGGCCGATGGGGATGGCGTCGACGGGCGGTGCGCTCATCCGGGTCAGGCCGCCAATCTGCCCGGCGTGCCGATCCGGACAGCCCAGAATGATCATCGATGGCGCCCGGCCCGGCCGGGGCGGGATGGCGCGGGCCACTGTCACGAACCGCTCGCCATCCGGTGCCTCGACCAGCGCGGTCACCGGCTCGCCCGGCTGGCGAAAGGCGCGCTGCACGCCCCATCGGGCACATCCGCCGCCGGCGCGCGCAACCCATGCCCCGTCCGATGTGCAGCGTTTCGACACCGCGCCTGCCCAGTCGATCTTCATCATGAACATCGGTACGCCGCGCGCCGTGGGCCGGGTCAGCGTGACGAGCCGCTGCGCCGCCTGTTCATAGGAGACCCCGAACCGCGCCTTCAGCAGTTCCATGTCATATTGGCTGTCCTGCGCCACCTGAAGGAAGCGGGCATAGGGCATGACGATGGCGGCGGCGGCATAGCTGACCAGCGCGCGGCGCAGCAGCATCCGGGTTTCATCGTCCGGCGCACCGGCCCGTTCCACCTCGGCCCGGATGCGGTCGGCGAGGGCCGATTCCGCCAGCCGGACGGCAACGGCGAACTGCCGGCTCTGTTCGTCCATCCGTTCCGACAGCATCAGGCGGCGGCGGTGGAAATCATAATGCCACAGGGCATCGACCAGCACCCCGTCCTCGACCACCTGAACCCGGATGCCATAGCGATCGGCCAGCATCGCGCGCATTGCCGGGCGCATCGTTTCCGGCCCCGCGCCCAGATCGGCGGCCAGCGCCTCTGCCGCATCATCGATGTCGGACAGGTGATACCGCCGCGCCTGAAGCATGTCGCGAAGCCACTGGACGGCGTTGGACGCCGAAACCGGGCGCACGGTCAGTTCCTCGACCCGGCCCGGCGCTTCGCGCAGGTCCGTCAGCGCACGGTACAGGCGCATGATCGCTTCGCTGACGCCGGGATAGTTTTCGGCAACCTCCATCACCTCGTTCCGGGCGATGCCGATATCGCGGACCAGCCCGTCGGCGAACACCGATTGCAGGTCGCCTCCATCTGCCTGCGCCGCGCCCGCCACGAAATCGCGCACGTCGATTTCATAGGTGTTGGCCAGCCGCAGCAGCATCTGCGCCGTCAACGGCCGCTGATTACGCTCCAGATGGTTGAGATAGGAGGGCGATACGCCCAGTTCCTGCGCCATCTGCGCCTGATTGAGGCCAAGCTCGCGGCGCAGGACGCGCAGCCGGGGGCCAAGATACAGCTTGCGATCCTGATGCGTCGTCATGCTGATACATTGTCAATAATTCACAATGTGATCAAGTCATGTGATGACAGGCCGTCACTAATCGCCCTGCCAAGCGGTGCCGCAATGCGTCATGCCCCCGATCCGACATGGAATTGGAAAGGAACGACCATGACCTATCAATCAGCGATCCGGGCCGCGGATCAGGCGATCGAGCCGAACGCCGAACGCTGGAGCGGCATCGGTGCAGAGGCGGTGGCGCGGATGCGATTGCAGAACCGGTTCCGCACCGGGCTGGATATCGCCCGCTATACCGCGGGCATCCTGCGCGCCGACATGGCCGCTTATGACGCGGATCCGGCCGCCTACACCCAGTCGCTGGGCGCATGGCACGGCTTCATCGCGCAGCAGCAGGTGATTTCGATGCGCAAGCATTTCGGCAGCACGCGGCGGCGCTATGTCTACCTCTCCGGCTGGATGGTCGCGGCGCTGCGGTCGGATTTCGGGCCGCTGCCCGATCAGTCGATGCACGAAAAAACCGCCGTCCCCGCGCTGATCGAGGAAATCTATACCTTCCTCAAACAGGCTGACGCGCGCGAACTGGGCATGATGTTCCGTGCGCTGGACAAGGCGCGGGCGGCGGGCAATGCGGCCGAGGCGCGGGCGATCGAGGATCGCATCGATGGCTATGAAAGCCATGTCGTGCCGATCATCGCCGATATCGACGCCGGCTTCGGCAATGCCGAGGCGACCTATCTGCTGGCCAAGAAGATGATCGAGGCGGGTGCCTGTGCGCTTCAGATCGAAAATCAGGTGTCCGACGAAAAGCAGTGCGGGCATCAGGATGGCAAGGTGACTGTCCCGCACGAGGATTTCCTGGCCAAGATCCGCGCCTGTCGCCACGCCTTTCTGGAGCTTGGCGTGGATGACGGGATCATCGTTGCGCGCACCGACTCCCTCGGCGCTGGCCTCACCAAGCAGATCGCGCTCAGCCGGACGCCGGGCGATCTGGCCGACCAGTATAACGGTTTCCTGGACTGCGAGCCGGTGACCAGCCTGGATGCGATCCGGGGCGATGTGCTGATCGAACGGGATGGCGCGCTGATGCGGCCCCGACGGCTGGCATCCAACCTGTTCCAGTTCAGGGCCGGCACGGGGGAGGACCGGGTGGTGCTCGACTGCATCACCGCGCTTCAGCACGGGGCCGACCTGTTGTGGATCGAGACCGAAAAGCCGCACATCGAACAGATTGCGGGGATGGTGGACCGCATCCGCGCGGTCGTGCCGGATGCCAAGCTGGTCTATAACAACTCGCCGTCGTTCAACTGGACGCTGAACTTTCGCCAGCAGGTCTATGACGCCTGGGCGAAATCGGGCCGCGATGTCGCCGCCTATGAGCGGGATGCGCTGATGAGCGTCATCTATGACGGCACCGAACTGGCGCAGGAGGCGGACGAGCGCATTCGCCGCTTTCAGCGGGATGCCAGCGCGCGGGCGGGGATTTTCCACCACCTGATCACGCTGCCCACCTATCACACCGCTGCCCTGTCCACTGACCTTCTGGCCCGCGACTATTTCGGCGATGCCGGGATGCTCGGCTACGTTGCCGGGGTGCAGCGGCGGGAGATCCGCGACGGCATCGCCTGTGTCCGGCACCAGAACATGGCCGGATCCGACGTCGGCGACGACCATAAGGAATATTTTTCCGGCGATGCCGCCCTGAAGGCGGGCGGCGCGCACAACACCATGAACCAGTTCGCCTGAACAGGAGGAAAGACGATGATGATCACCATGATGGAAACGCCCAAGCGCACCCGCACCAGCCCGGAGCCGACCCGCGCTCGCCCGGTTTTTTCCAGCGAGGATTTCCGCCTGATCCGCGCAGCCGTGCTCAGCCATCTTCAGCGAGAGGATGTGCAGGGCTCGCCGGATTCAGTGAAGTTCAGTCACCTCTATCACCGGCTGGGCCGGCTCTGACCCACCGTTCAACCCTGCACGTCCCAAGCAAGCAGCGGGGACTGGCGCCAGCCGGCGTCAGTCCCTGTCTGCTGCGGCCCGCGTCAGCCGGTCGTTGATTGCCGCGCCCAGGCCGTCCATCGGCACCGGCGCGACGGCGATGCCCCCGGCCTCGCTCGCATCGGCGCGGTGCAGGCTGTCGAACAGGCGCGCGCCCGCCTCGATCAGGTCGCCGGTGGCGGACAGCGTATCCTGCCCCGTGACTGCACCGAACCCGATCAGCCATTCACCCGGCCGGGCGTCGGTGGCATTCAGCCGGAGCGGCTTGGACGGCGCATAATGGCTGGCCAGCATCCCCGGCGCGACCACCGCGCCATCGTCCGCCGCCAGCACCGGCTCGCCCAGTGCCGCCGCCAGCGTCGCCGCCGCGATGGGTCCGGGCCGCAGCAGCCGGGCCTGCGTCCCGGTCAGGGCGATGATGGTCGATTCCAGCCCAGCCCGTGTCGCCCCGTCATCCAGGATCAGGGGAATGCGCCCGTCCAGCGTCGCCAGCACATGAGCGGCGCGGGTCGGGCTGATCGTCCCGCTGGCATTGGCCGATGGCGCGGCCAGCGGCTTGCCCGTCGCGGCGAGCAACCCCTGCATGGCGCGGTGGGCGGGCACGCGGATGGCGATGCTGTCCAGCCCCGCCGTTACCAGAGAGGCAATTCCGCTGTCCGGCCGCAGCGGCAGGACAAGGGTCAGCGGCCCCGGCCAGTACGCCGCCGCCAGCCTGTCGGCACGCGCATCGAACAGGGCGAACCGGCGGGCGGCGTCGGTATCCGGCACGTGCACGATCAACGGGTTGAAACTGGGCCGCCCCTTGGCCGCATAAATGCCCGCCACGGCGCGCGAATCAGTGGCGTCGGCGGCCAGCCCGTAAACGGTTTCGGTGGGCACCGCGACGCATTGCCCGGCCGCGATTGCCGCAGCAGCATCGGCAAGCGCGGCCTCGCCGTAGGGTAAGGTTCGGGTGCTTTGAAGCGTCACGAAACCGCCGCTATACTTCCGTGAAAACGCCGACAAGAGAGGATTCATGAGCTTCACCGCCCCCGTTACCGAACAGCGGTTCGTGCTGGACAGCATCGCCGGGATTGCCGCCCTTGCCGACAGCGACCGTTTCGCCGCCGCCAGCGCCGATGTGGTCGATGCCGTGCTGGAGGGGGCAGGCCAATTTGCCGCGGGCGAATGGGCGCCGCTGGACCGCATCGGCGACACGGTGGGCGCGCGCCTGACCCAATCCGGCGTGGTGATGCCGGACGGTTTTGCTGCCGCCTATCGCGCCTATGTCGAGGGCGGATGGGGCACGATCGGCACGCCAGAGGCCTATGGCGGACAGGGGCTGCCCTTTTCGCTGACCACGGCCGTGCTGGAAACGCTGGGCGGCGCGAACATGAGCTTTGCACTCTGCCCGACGCTGACCGTCGGCGCGATCGAGGCGCTGGCCCATCATGGCAGCCCGGAACAGCAGGCATTGTATCTGCCGAAACTGGCGACCGGCGAATGGACCGGCACGATGAACCTGACCGAACCGCAGGCGGGCAGCGATGTCGGGGCGCTGCGGGCGCGGGCGGAGCCGATCGGTGACGGGCGGTTCCGGATTTCGGGCACCAAAATCTATATCAGCTTTGGCGACCATGACATGGCGGACAATATCGTCCACCTGGTGCTGGCCCGCACGCCCGGCGCGCCAGAGGGGACGCGCGGCCTCAGCCTGTTTCTGGTGCCCAAATACCGGCTGAACGCCGATGGCACGCCGGGCGCGTTCAACGACATCCGCGTCGTGTCAATCGAACACAAGATGGGGCTGCACGCATCGCCGACCTGTGTCCTGTCGTTCGGCGACAATGGCGATTGCATCGGCGAACTGATCGGCCCGGAACATGGCGGGATGCGCGCGATGTTCACGATGATGAACAATGCGCGTCTGAATGTCGGGCTGCAGGGGGTGCAGGTGGCAGAGCGGGCGACCCAGCGCGCCGTCGCCTATGCGCTGGACCGGGTGCAGTCGGCGCGGGCCGGATCGCCGGACAAGTCGCCGGTCGCCATCGTCGAACATCCCGATGTGCGGCGGATGCTGATGCGGATGAAGGCGCAGACCATGGCCGCCCGCGCGCTCGTCTATTACGCCGCCGGACAGGTGGATCAGGCCGCGCTGGGCGATGCGGAGGCGCAGGCGCGCGTCGACCTTGTTACCCCGCTGGCCAAGGCGCATGGCACCGATATCGGCAACGAAGTCGCCAGCATCGGCATTCAGGTGCATGGCGGCATGGGGTATGTCGAGGAAACCGGCGCTGCCCAGCATTTCCGCGACGCGCGCATCACCCCGATCTACGAAGGGACGAACGGTATCCAGGCCGCCGATCTGGTCGGCCGCAAGCTGGGGCTGGACGGCGGCGGGGTGTTCGACCGCTTTGTCGGCCAGCTGGCGGCCGAGGCACGCCATGCCGCGCTGGGCACCCTGATCGCAGAGGTGACCGCGATCGGCGGGGCGCTGAAAGGGGCATCGGCCGATGACCGGCTGGCGGCCAGCTATCCCTTCCTGACCATGATGTCGGTCGCCACCTGTGGCTGGTTGATGGAACGGCAGCTCGCGGCGCTGGACGGCTGGACCGGCGATCCGCAATTCGCCGCGATGAAGCGCGCGGCAATCGCCTTTTACCTGGATCAGGTGGTGCCGGAGGCGCTGGGCCTGGCCCATGCGGCGCGGGCGGGGGCGGAACAGCTGTATGCCGTGCCCGCGGCGGCCTTTGCTGCATGATCGGGGTGCGGCTGGTCAGCGAACGGGACGAGGCGCTCGTCCTGTTCGAACTGCTGTGCCGCTGGTTCGATGATGACGCCATGCCGCCGGGCGACCATTTCGCCCATCGCGCCGAATATGCGGTGCTCGACGGCGTGCGCCAGCGGCTGGCCGTCACGCTGGATGAGCCGTTCCGCGCCGATTACCTGCGCCTGCTGACCGAGGCGCGCGACCGGATTGCCGATGCCTGGACGGGCGAGTCCCCCGAATAGATCGCCTGTCGCCGACCGTTCAGGCGGCGAGCGTGCCGGTCAGATTGCTGGTGCCGGTCATCATGTAGCTGCGCAGGCCGCTATGGCTGAGCGGCAATGCAGCACCGCAGCACGCGCATTCGGCGGTCATCCGGCCGACGAACCACTGGCTTTCGCCGCAATCGGGACAGGCATTCACCTTGTCCAGCCGATAGGTCAGGCCCTGTTCGCCCCGGCCGATCGTCCGGCTCAGCATCAGAATGTCGTCACCGCGGGCCATGTCGCTTCCTCCAGACTGCGGACCATAGCATGAACGCAGCGATGAGCCGCCCTGTTCCGTCGATCAGCGGAAGATTTTTCTGTGGATGAATCATAAATGCAACGCTGCCCGGCGGGGCACCGGCAATCAGGCGATTTCGCGGTCCAGCAGGTCGTCGACGCTCAGGCCGAGCAATGCGATCTGTTCCTGAACCCGCGGCCAGGTTCCGGCCAGAAACCGCTCCCGTTCCGCCGTGCGCAGCCGTTCCGCCGTGCCGGGCAGGACGAACATCCCGACGCCGCGCCGCACCTCGACATAGCCTTCGTCCTGAAACCGCTGATACGCCTTTGCGACGGTCAGCGGATTGGCGCCATGTTCGGCGGCAAGCGCACGAACCGAGGGCAACTGGTCGCCCGCACGAAACCGTCCCTTCAGGATCGCGGCAACAATGGTTGCCCGCAATTTCAGATAGACCGGGCTTTCATCGTGATCGAGCAGCGCCATAGCACCTTAATACACCATCGGTCCGGCCTGTCCAGCGTCGGTGTGGGTCAACCGTGCCAGATGGAGGCAATATCGTCGATCAATGGGCGGGGCCGCTCCTCCAGCGGTTTGGCCGCCGTACCGATGAACACGAATCCGGCAATCCGTTCATGCGCAGCGCCGAATGCGTCCCGCACGCGATCCGATGTGCTGGCCCAACCGGTCAGCCAGCCCCCGACATAGCCATGGGCATGGACGGCATGCAGCAGGTTCATGGTCGCCGCGCCCGTCGACAGTTCCTGTTCCCAGGCCGGGATATGGCTGGGTTTCGGCGAATGCAGCACCACGACCAGCGCGGGGGCCATGCGCGCGAAATTGTCCATCGCCTCGATCTCCAGCCGACCTGCCTCCGGCTTTTCGGCGCGATAGGCATCGGTCAGCATCGCGGACAGCGCATCGCGCGCATCCGGCGGCACGATGACGAAGCGCCACGGGGCCAGCTTGCCATGATCGGGCGTGCGCGCCGCCAGCGCGATCATCGCCCGCAGCTCCGCCTCGCCCGGGCCCGGGGCAGTCATTTCGCGCGGGCGACCCGACCGGCGGGTGGCAAGCAGGGTCAGCGGACTGGTGCGATCATTGAACGTCATGCCCCGCGATCTAGGGTGGCACCGGCCGACGCACAATAATTGCTTGGCAAGCCAGTTTCGCTGGCTAGGCTGCGGCGCATCTTCGGTCCGGGTGCAAAGTGCGCCCGGGCCATGCATTTGTTTTGCCGAAAGGGTGTCCGTTTTGTCTTCCTTCAAACCAATCGCTGCCTGGGCGGAAGCAGACTGGATCATGGCCATCGCCATGGCAGTGCTGTTCGCGTTCCTGGCCGTCGGACTGATGATCGCGGCCAGCCGCAAGCCGGAATTTGCGGGCCATCCCAAGGGCCTGTACATGCTGTTCTTTGCCGAAATGTGGGAGCGTTTCTCCTATTACGGCATGCGCGCCATCCTGATCTTTTACCTGACGCAGCACTGGTTGTTTTCGGACGGCAAATCGAACCTGATCTACGGCGCCTATACCTCGCTGGTGTACATCACCCCGGTACTGGGCGGCTATCTGGCCGACCGCTATCTGGGACAGCGCAAGGCGGTGCTGTTCGGCGGCCTGTTGCTGGCGGCGGGCCATTCGCTGATGGCGGTCGAAGGCACCGGCGGGCAGAGCGACCCGACGATCAACGTCTTCTGGGCCGCGCTTGCCTTCATCATCGTCGGTTCGGGATTCCTGAAGGCGAACATCTCGGTCATGGTGGGTCAGCTTTATAACCTCACCGACACGCGCCGCGATGCCGCCTATACGATCTTCTACATGGGCATCAATGTGGGGGCGGCGATGGGCACGATCCTTGTCGCCTATCTCGGCCAGACGCTCGGCTGGGGTTACGGCTTCGGACTGGCGGGGATCGGCATGCTTGTCGGCCTGATCGTTTTTGCGCTGGGCAGGGGATCGCTGCGCGGGGCCGGAGAGGCGCCTGCACCGCTTGCCCGTGGCAAGGAATTCGGCCTGTACGGCATTGGCGTTGCCTCCGTGGCCGTGATCTGGGCGCTCGTTCAGTATCAGAACGTGATTCAGGGGTTGCTGGCCGTTTCCGGCGTCGCGCTGCTCGCCTATGTCCTGTTCGAAAGCTTCAAGCTGGAAAAGGAACCGCGCGAACGGATGTTCGCCATCCTGTTCCTGATTTCCCTCAATCCGGTCTTCTGGGGCCTGTTCGAACAGGCGGGCGGTTCGATGAACCTGTTCACCGACGAATTTGTCGATCGCGGCGGGGTGCCGGCCGGCATCTTCCAATCGATCAACCCGATTTACATCATCCTGTTCGCCCCGATCTTTGCCGCCCTTTGGCAATGGCTGGGCAAGCGCGGGCTGGAGCCGTCTGCCCCGGCCAAGTTCGGCATCGCCCTGTTGCAGATGGGTGCCGCCAACCTTGTGCTCGTGTTCGGTGCGCAGGCATGGGGGATCGAGGCGATGACGCCGGTGTTCCTGGTGTTCGCCTATTACCTGTTGGCGACCACGGCCGAGCTGTGCCTGTCGCCGGTCGGCCTGTCGGCGATGAACCGGCTCGCTCCGAAATTCCTCGCCTCGCTGATCATGGGGGCGTGGTTCTACATGACGGCGGTCGGCAATTTCGTTGCGGGCAAGATCGGTGAGGCGACGGGCGGCCATGACGGCCAGATGACCAAGACCGGCCTGCTCGACATTTACGAACTGTTCGGCTGGATCGCGATCGGCATCGGCGTTGCTGTCGTGCTGTTCAGCCCGGTGGTGAAGAAGTGGATGCACCTCGACACGCTGCGCGATGACGGCGATCGGGCGGTCGATGCCCTGGCCGAACCGGATGCCGCTGTACCGCCGCGCCCGGCAACCTTCTGACCCGATGGAGGCGTGCCGCCGATGATGATGCTGATCCTTGCCTGCATCGCCTTTGTCGGCACGCATTTCCTGTTGTCGCACCCGCTGCGCGCGCCGCTGGTCGCGCGGTTGGGGGCGAACGGGTTTCTGGGTGTCTATTCCATCGTCGCCTTTGCCACGCTGGGGTGGATGGCCCATGTCTATCAGACGCTGCCGGCACAGGCGCCGCTATGGCCGGTCGGCAATGGCCTTTGGGCGGCGGGTACGGCGGTGATGTGGGTTGGCGCGGTCCTGTTTGCCGGATCGCTGGTCCGCAACCCGGCGCTGCCCGATCCAAAGGGGCCGCCCGCCACCGTGCCGACGCCAAAGGGCGTGTTCGCCATCACCCGCCATCCGATGATGTGGGGGTTCGGCCTGTGGGCGCTGGTCCATGCGGCGGTGTTCCCGATCCCCGCCAATCTGGTGCTGACGGCGGCCATCGCCGTGCTGGCGCTGGTCGGGGCGGCGTTGCAGGATGCGAAAAAGGCAACGCTGCAGCCCGGATTCTGGCCGGAATGGTCGCGGACGACCAGCTACTGGCCGTTCGCCGCGCTGATCGCCGGGCGCGTGCCGTGGCGTTCGGCAATGCCCGGCGCGCATGCCCTGGGCGCGGGCACCGTGATCTGGGCCGCTGCGACCTGGGCACACATCCCGCTGGCGGGTGTCGCCGCCGGGATCTGGCGCTGGATCGGCTAGGGCCGGGGCCGCGTCCTTCGACAGGCTCAGGACGAGCGGGGATGAGTGATCAGCCGGCGGTTCAGACCATAGCCGCGATCAGCGAAGCGATGGGCACGAACGCAAAGGCGATCGAGCTGTCCGCCACGCCATAGGGGATGAAGATCCGGTCGTCATGCCGCATCCCGCCGCAGCTATAAACGACGTTGGGCACATAGCCTTCGCGGTCCTGATTGGCGGCGGACAAGATCGGCTCGGCCGTGCGGCCCAGCACCTTTGACGGATCGTGCTTGTCCAGCAGCACCGCGCCGATCGAATATTTCCGCATCGCGCCGACGCCGTGCGTTAGCAGCAACCAGCCCTCGTCCAGCTCGATCGGCGGCCCGCAATTGCCGATCTGCACCAGCTCCCACGGATAATGGGGGGTCAGCAGCTTTTGCCCCTCGTCCCAATGGGTCAGCGTATCGGACTGGATCAGGAACAGGTTTTCGCCATCCTGCCGCCCGATCATCCAGTAACTGCCGCCGATCTTGCGCGGGAACAGGCCCATGCCCTTGTTGCGCGCGGCACTGCCGCTCATCGGCACCAGGTCGAAATTGCGGAAATCGCGGGTCCGCAGCATCTCCGACTGAATCGCCGAACCGTTATAGGCGGTATAGGTGCCCAGCCATTCCACGCTGCCATCGTCATGCGTGAACTGCACGAGGCGCAGGTCCTCCAGCCCCTTTGACTGGGCGTGGGTGATGGGAAAGATCACCGTGCCGGACAGGGTGCTGTCACGGTGGCGGCACACGGTCACCGGACCTTCCGGAATCTCCTCACCCTCCACATCGACCGCCGTGGCAAAGGGCGGTTCGGGCGACAGACGCAATTCGTTGCCCGGCCCGATGATCCCCTCGCGGAACGCGACGGACGAGATGTGCCCTTCGCCGACGGCACGCATCGACATCAGGATGCGGGTGGACCCCGCCGGCATCCCGGACTGGTCGAAATGCGGCACCACGCTGGGGTTCATCAGCGCGGCGGCGGCATAGCTGTATTCGTGACAGAAATAGGCGCCGATCAGCTGGCGGCGCTCGTCGCCGATCACCGCATCGTCCAGGCCGAGCACCTGCGCAATCTGTTCATACCGGGTCATGAACACGCGCCGCGTCTGCCAGTGCCGCGCCTCGAAATCCTTGAGCACCAGCTCAAGCTCGGCGCGCGCCTCCGGCAGGGATAGCGCCAGAACGGCACTGACCAGTCGTTCCGTGCGGCTCGGCCCGCCGCCATTGGACGACCATCCGATATGGAACGGCCGCACGACCACCCGCGACGGATCGGCATACAGCCGGGCCGGGTGATGGAACAGGTCGAGCATCAAATCCCCCGCGTGCGAACCCTTGATGCGTTGCCGCGAGGAATTGGCCTCAGGCAGCGCGTTCCTGACCGTTTGACACGGACTCGCGCCGTTTTGAAAGGGCAGAAATCGCGCATGAGGCAAGTTGCAGTGCCAAAATGGATTCGGCACCCTGATTGCGGTTGAGGCCCGACGGCATCAATCCGTCGAAACATCCGCCATCGGCTCCGCTGGCCAGCGGCAGGTCAAGGTCGTTGACCCCCAGATACCAGCGATAGGCGCGTTCCGCCTCGTCGATCCAGCGCGTGTCGCCGCTGGCATGGAATGCGGCGGCACAGGCATCGATCGTCGCCTGCGCCTCCAGCGGCTGCTGGTCAAAGGGCAAGGGATCGGCATAGGCCCGGCCGAAACTGTCGGTGCCAACCGCGCGGAACCGGCCATCGGGCGATGTCTGGCGCGAAACGATCCATTCCAGCGTCGCCAGGCCGGTGTCGATGAAATCCTGCCGTTCCAGCACCTGGCCTGCGCGCAGCAGCGCCTCGGGCAGGCGGGCATTGTCATAGGCAAGGACGATTTCAAACCATTCCCATTCCGGCCGCCGCGCCGCATCGAGCAGTTCGGTCAGCTCCTCACCGAACCGGGTCAGGATGGTATGCGATACCCCATGGTCGGGCCGCGCCTCCAGATAGGCGGCGGCACCCAGCATGGCGAATGCGCGCGCCCGCGGGCTGCCCAGGTTCAGTGCGATCGGCGCCGTCCGCTCAAACCATTCGCCGGCCCAGATGCGATGCTTGGGAATCCGGCCCTCCGCCGCGCCGACGCCCAGCGCCCAAAGGGTACGGCCGTTGGAATCCTCCGACCCCGTATCTTCCAGCCATTGCCGGTCGAACCCCATGAAATTGCGGAACCGGCGCTGATGCTCGTTCCAGGCGTGCTGGATGAACGAGGCATAGACCGTGGTCCACTCATCCCGCACCTGATCGTCCAGCGGGTCGATCCGGTGCATCAGGATGAAGGCGCGGGCATTATCGTCGATGCAATAGCCGTGGCGGCGATCCGGCACGGAATGGATCGCGTGCTGCAGCATCCCCGTCCCGTCGCTCATGCGGATGACGGCGGACAAGTCCGGCGCCAGCGGGGGGTGGTCCGCCGATCGTTCGACGCGCAGGAAGCGCGGCTGGCGCTCGATCGCGTCCTCGATCACCGCCATCGCCGTATCGGCAAGGCGCGGCCACAGCATCGTGCGCCCCCGGGCATAGGCACGCGCCGACAGGGCATCGCGCCGGTCCGCTTCGTCGAACAGGCCGTTGATCGCGTCGGCAAAGCCTGCACTGTCGCCGAACGGCACGATGATGCCGTGATTGTCGGCCAGAATTTCGGTGGCGTGGACATAGGGGGTCGAAACGACCGCCGCGCCGACGCCCACGGCATAGGACAGCGTTCCCGACGTGATCTGTGCCGGGTTCGGGTAGGGTGTGGCATAGACGTCTGCGGCCTGCAGATAATCCAGCAGTTCTTCCTGTTCGATGAACCCGTCGATGAACCGGACATGTTCGGCAACGCCCAGCGCCTCGGCATCCGCCTTCAGCCGCTGGCGATACGCTTCGCCCTCATGCGCGACGACATTGGGGTGTGTCGCGCCCAGCACGATATACAGCGCCTCCGGATGGCGGGCGGCAATGGCCGGCACGGCGGAAATCAGCGTCTCGATCCCCTTTGACGGGGCGAGCAGGCCAAAGGTCAGCACGACCTTGCGCCCTTGCCATCCGAACTGTTCCTTCATGCTGTCGGGCGCGACCAGCGGGCGGTCGGGCACGCCGTGCGGCACGGTGACGATCTTTCGCGTATCGGTGCCGTGCGTGCGCATCAGGATTTCGCAGCCTCGTTCGGCCATCACCATCACCCTGGCAGCGCGGGCGATCAGCGCCTCGATCACCCGGCGCTCGTCCGGGCTGGGCTGTTCCAGGATGGTGTGCAGCATGACGACGACCGGAATGGTCAGTCGGTCGATCAGCGCCAGCAGATGCTCGCCCGCCGCACCGCCATAGATGCCGTATTCGTGCTGAACCCACAGCGCCTGGGCGCCCGACCCCTCGATCCGGCGGGCCGCGTCCAGATAGGCGGCGCGATCATGCTGGGGGATGCTGTGCGTGACGGCGGGGGGGTAGGCATAGCTTTCGGCACGGTCGTCCATCGCATAGACATCGACGGTCAGGTCCGGAAACTGTTCGACCAGCGCGTCATGACAATGGGTGGTAAAGGTTGCGAGGCCGCACCGGCGGGGCAGGAAATTGCCGAGCAGTGCGACATGGCCGGTCCCTGCCGGCGCAAGCGGATGATGCGCCATAATGCTCTATCCCTGATCTGTTTGGTGGGTGCCACGCGGCGGCACCCGAACCTAAACCCCGGATGAACACTATGGTTGCATCGATGCTGCGGTGCAACAGAAACAAAATGATGCAATTTTCAGCTGTTACGCGCCGCCGATGGTGCGGCCTGCGCGACTCACCCGCGGCCGCGATATCCCGGCACACCCTGATCCGGCAGCCACAGCCCGGCCGGCGGTTCGCCCGATTGCCAGAACACGTCGATGGGAATGCCGCCGCGCGGATACCAATATCCGCCGATGCGCAACCATTTCGGCTTCATTTCATCAAACAGCCGGCGACCGATGCCGACCGTGCAGTTTTCATGAAACGCCTGATGGTTGCGAAAGCTGCCCAGGAACAGTTTCAGCGATTTGGATTCGACGATGGTCTGGTCCGGGGCGTAATCGATCACCAGATGGGCGAAATCGGGCTGCGCCGTCACAGGGCAGAGCGAGGTGAATTCCGGCGCGACGAAGCGCACCAGATACAGCTGCCCGGCCTGCGGGTTGGGGACATAATCCAGCACCGCTTCTTCGGGGGTCTGGGGCAGGTCGGCGGTCTGGCCAAGGAATTTGGGTGTCATGGTTCGCGCATTTAGGAAGGAACGGGGCGGAATGGAACGGGGCATCGACACGCTGATCCCGGTACTGGGCGATCAGCTGAGTTTCGGGCTGTCCGCCCTCAAGGATGCGGACCCCAAAACCAGCGTCATCCTGATGATGGAGGTGGATGAGGAGGCGACCTATGTCCGCCATCACGTCCGCAAGATCGCGTTCCTGTTCGCCGCGATGCGCCACCATGCCGAAGCGCTGCGGGCGGCGGGATGGACGGTGGATTACATCGCGCTCGATGATCCAGCCAATGCCGGCAGCTTTACGGGCGAACTGGCCCGCGCGGTCGAACGGCACGCGCCGAAACGGATCGTGGCCACCGAAGCGGGCGAATGGCGGGTGCGCCAGGCGCAGGACCAATGGGCCGACAAGTTCGGATGCACCGTCGATATCCGCGAGGATGACCGCTTCATCGCCGCCCATGCCGATTTCGACGACTGGGCCGAGGGGCGCAAGCAGCTGCGCATGGAGTTTTTCTATCGCGAGATGCGCCGCAAGACCGGCCTGTTGCTGGATGCGGACGGCAAGCCCGAAGGCGGGGAGTGGAATTACGACAAGGAAAACCGAAAGCCCGCGACCCGCGACCTGTTGATGCCACGGCCGCTTTCCTTTGCGCCGGACGCGGGGACGAAGGCGGTGCTCAAGCTGGTTGCGGACCGGTTCGCCGATCATCCCGGCAGGCTCCACGGCTTCGATTTTGCCGTGACGCGCGCGGATGCGCTGGCGCAGCAGGCGCATTTCATTCGCCACGCGCTGCCCCGGTTCGGGGATTATCAGGATGCGATGCTGACCGGCGAGCCGTTCCTGTGGCACTCGATCCTGTCGCCCTATCTCAACTGCGGCCTGCTTGACCCGCTGGAGCTGTGCCGGCTGGCGGAGGCGGAATATGCCGAGGGCCGCGCGCCACTCAATGCTGTCGAGGGCTTTATCCGCCAGATCATCGGCTGGCGCGAATATGTGCGCGGCATCTATTGGCGGGAGGGGCCGGACTATACCGCCCGCAATTTCCTCGACGCCAAACGGCCGCTGCCCGCATTCTACTGGACGGGCGAGACGGACATGCACTGCCTGTCGCAGGCGATCGGCCAGACGCTGGATTTCGCCTATGCCCATCATATCCAGCGGTTGATGGTCACCGGCAATTTCGCGCTGCTGATCGGGGCGGACCCGGCCGATGTGCAACGTTGGTATCTTGAGGTGTATGCCGATGCCTATGAATGGGTGGAGGCGCCCAACACGCTGGGCATGAGCCAGTTCGGGGACGGCGGCCTGCTGGCATCCAAACCCTATGCCGCGTCGGGAGCATATATCGACCGGATGAGCGATTATTGCGGGCATTGCCGGTACGACGTCAAACAGCGGACCGGGCCGAAAGCGTGTCCGTACAACGCGCTTTACTGGGATTTTCTGGACAGGAACGCGGACAAGCTTGGCAAGAACCAGCGGCTTGCCATGCCCTATCGCAACTGGGCGAAGATGAAGGATGACGACAAGCGCGCACTGAAGGCGCAGGCCGCGCATTTCCTGAAACGGCTCGATGCGGGCGATCGGGTTTGAACATCCCCGCAGCGGAATGACGTCGGAAACGCTGTCTCGACTTCGCTCCGGACGAACGGCTAGGACGGCGGCAAGGAGGCGCGCATGGAAACGCTGGTATCGACCGAATGGCTGGCCGGGCATCTGGCCGACCCTGATCTGGTGATCGTGGATGCAAGCTATCATTTGACGCCCCGTGATCCCGCCGCCGAATTTGCCGCCGCGCACATTCCGGGCGCGGTGTTCCTGAACCTGAAGGCGCTGGCCGATCCCGATCATCCCGCGCCGATGATGCTGCCCCGGCCGGATGCGTTCGCCGCCGCGATGGGTGCGCTGGGCATTGGCGAGGGGCGGCGTGTCGTCCTGTATGACGACAGCGACATCCGCACTGCCGCCCGCGCCTGGTGGATGCTGCGGACGATGGGCTTTGCCGATGTCGCCATTCTCGACGGCGGACTGGCCAAATGGCGGGCGGAGGGTCGGCCGCTTGAGGCGGGCGAACACCGGCCATGCCCTGCAACCTTTTCCCCGCGACCGGCAAGCGGCGCGGTCCGCGACAAGGCGGCGATGCTGGCCAATGTGACGAGCGGCGAGGAACAGGTGGTCGACGCGCGCGGCGCACCCCGGTTTTCGGGGGCAGAGGCCGATCCCCGGCCCGGCGTTGCGGCGGGGCATATCCCCGGCGCGCTGAACCTGCCCTATGGCCGGATGTTTCAGGCCGACGGGACATGGAAGTCGCCGGACGCCATCCGCGCCGAATTCGATGCGGCGGGCATCGACCTTGACCGCCCCATCGTCGCCAGTTGCGGATCGGGCATCACCGCATCTGTTCTGCTGTTCGGGCTGGACCGGATCGGGCAGGGCGGCGCGCTCTATGACGGCAGCTGGTCCGAATGGGGCATCGACCCCGAAACGCCAAAGGAAGTGACTGCGTGAGCAAGACGCCGCCCGACGATCAACGCCCCGCAACCCGCCTGATCACCGGCGGCCGGCGCGCGGAATGGACCAACGGCATCGTCAATCCGCCGGTCTGGCGCGCGTCGACGATCCTGTATGACAGCGTCGCCGAGCTGCGCGCGCGGGGCGGGGCGGATACGCACCACAGGCTGTTCTACGGCCGGCGCGGCACGCCGACCCAATGGTCGCTGGCCGACGCGCTGACGCAGCTGGAGCCGGAGGCAGAGGCGACGTTCCTCTATCCGTCCGGCGTGGCGGCGGTATCGGCTGCGTTGCTCGCCTGTCTCAACCCCGGCGACGAGCTGTTGATGACCGACAGCGCCTATGACCCGACGCGCAGCTTCTGCGACCATTTCCTCGCCCGGTTCGGCGTGACGACGCGCTATTACGACCCGCTGATCGGCGCGGGAATCGCCGACCTGATCAGCCCTGCCACCCGCGCCATCTTCATGGAAAGCCCCGGCAGCCTGACGTTCGAGGTGCAGGATGTGCCGGCCATCGTCGCTGTCGCCAAGGCGCGGGGGCTGACCACGCTGATCGACAATACCTGGGCAACGCCGCTGTTGCTGCCGGCCATTGGCATGGGGGTCGATTATTCGATCATGGCCTGCACCAAATATGTCGTTGGGCACAGCGACGTGATGCTGGGCAGCGTGACCGCCGGGCCGGGCCGCTTTGACGCCCTGCGCACCGTCAGCCATCAACTGGGTCAGACGGCCAGCCCCGACGATGCCTGGCTGGGCGCGCGGGGGCTGCGCACCATGGGCGTCCGGCTGGCGCAACAGGGGGCGGCGGCGCTCAGGATCGCCGAATGGCTGCAGGGCAGGGCGGAGGTGGCGCGGGTGCTGCATCCGGCTCTGTCCGATTGCCCGGGCCATGCCCTGTTCCAGCGGGATTTTCGCGGTGCGTCAGCCCTGTTCAGCATCGTGCTCGCGGGGGGCAGCGACCGGGCGCGGGCGGCGTTCATCGACACGTTGGGCCTGTTCGGCATCGGCTATAGCTGGGGCGGCTTTGAAAGCCTGGCGCTGCCCGTCGATCCGCAGCGGCATCGCAGCGCGACCCGCTGGCTGGCAGAGGGGCCAGTGGTCCGGCTGCAGATCGGGCTGGAGGATTCGGACGACCTGATCGCCGATCTCGAGCGCGGCTTTGCGGCCTGGCGATCCATCAAGGCATGAACGGCATCGGCGCCTGGCTGGCCGCGCGTGGCATCGACGTGCCCGACGGGCCGGAGCTGGTCGAGGCGGCGGTGGCGCTGGGCATCATCGGCCTTGCCCTGATCGCGGGTTGGGCTGCCGCGCGCTGGATCGGCCCAGCACTGGTGGCGATGCTGGGCGATCGGACGGGGTTTCAGGGCACGCCGATCCTGCCCCGCATTGCCCCCATCCTGCGCCACCTGACCATCGCGCTGATGCTGGCCATCGCCAATCGGCTGTGGCCGTGGACCGGCCTTGCCACGCTGCTGATCGGCCTTGTCTGGAGCATCGCGGCGGCGCGCGGCGTGATCCAGACCCTGCGTGGCCTGCGCGTGGTGGGCGGGCTGGCCTGGGCGGTCGGCCTGTTCGTCTTTGTGGCCATCTTCACCCGCGCGGTCGGGGGCCTCACGCCGGTCACCGAACTGCTCGATTCGCTGGCGGTTCAGGTGGGCAGCCGCCGCATTTCCCTCCTCGATCTGGTCACGATCACCATTGCGGGCGTCACCCTGTTCGCCATCGCCCGGCTGACCAACAAGCTGATCGCTCATTCGATCAGCGGCTCGCGCGCGTTCGATCCGACGCAAAAGCTGCTGTTCCAGAAACTGGCCGGCATTGCGGTGGTCGTCATCGCGTTCTTTGTCGGCATCGACCTGTTGTCGATCGACCTGACCAGCCTTGCGATCTTTTCGGGCGCATTCGGCCTGGCGGTGGGCTTTGGCCTGCAAAAGACCATCGGCAACCTGATCGCCGGCATCATCCTGTTGATGGACCGGTCGATCAAGCCGGGCGACGTGATCGTGGTGGGTCAGAGTTTCGGCTGGGTGAACAAGATCGGCGTGCGCGCGGTCAGCGTGATTACGCGCGATGGCAAGGAGCATCTGATCCCCAACGAAAACCTGATGACGCAGGAGGTGGAGAACTGGTCCTTTTCCGACCGCGACGTGCGCATCCGCATCCCCGTCACCATCGCCTATTCCAGCGACATGGCGCTGGCGCAGCAGTTGATGATGCAGGCCGCGACCGACAGCCCCCGCGTCCTGAAAAGCCCCGCGCCCAATGTGTGGATGACCGCCTTTGCCGAAAATGGCGCGGCGTTCGAAATCCTTGTCTGGATCAACGATCCCGAAAGCGGCGTCGGCAATGTGAAGTCGGATGTGCTGAACCGACTGTGGCGCCTGTTTCAGGATCGCGGTGTCGAGGTGCCGTTGCCGCAACGGATCGTGACAATGAAGCCTGCGCCGCTTGATCAGCCATTGCGGGCGGGCGACGCCGCCCTACCTTGATGGCGTGACCGCCCGGCCCATCACTGCCCGCATCGCCGAAAGCGTAACCGCCATTCCGGCGGCCGAATGGGATGCGTGCGCGGGCACCGGCAATCCGTTCCTCAGCCACCGGTTCCTGTCGATCCTTGAACGGTCGGGATCGGCGTCGGCACAGGCCGGGTGGCAACCGCTGCCCATCGTGGTCGATGGCGCGGATGGCCGCCCCGCCGCCATCGCCCCGGCCTATGGCAAATCGCACAGCCAGGGCGAATATGTGTTCGACCATGCCTGGGCCGATGCGTGGGAACGGGCGGGGGGTCGCTATTATCCAAAACTTCAGGTGGCAGTGCCGTTCACCCCCGTGCCGGGCGCGCGCCTGTTGCTGCGCGATGCTGATGCGGCCCCCGGCCTGATCGCCTCGATCGAGGCGGTGACGGATCAGAACGGCCTGTCATCCGCCCATGCGACCTTTGTCGAGGAGGCGCAGCTCGACGCCTTTCGCGCCGCCGGCTGGCTGATCCGTCGGGGCGTCCAGTTCCACTGGGCCAATCGCGGCTATGGCTCGTTCGACGATTTCCTGGGCGATCTGGCCAGCCGCAAGCGCAAGAACCTGCGCAAGGAACGGGCGGCGGCGGTGGAGGGGCTGACCATCCGCCACCTGACCGGCGCGGCGATCACCGAGGCGCATTGGGACGCCTTCTGGGTTTTCTATCAGGATACGGGCGCGCGCAAATGGGGTCGGCCCTATCTGTCGCGCGCTTTCTTTACCCTGCTGGGGCAGGAAATGGCGGACGATGTGCTGCTGATCCTGGCGGAACGGGACGGACGGCCGATTGCGGGCGCGCTGAACCTGATCGGGTCGGATGCGCTGTATGGCCGCTATTGGGGCTGCCGCGAGGACGTGCCCTTCCTTCATTTCGAGCTGTGCTATTATCAGGCGATCGACGCCGCCATCGAACGCGGGCTGGCGCGGGTCGAGGCGGGGGCGCAGGGCGAACACAAGCTGGCGCGCGGCTATGCGCCCGTGCCCACCTGGTCCGCGCACTACATCCCCGATCCGGGATTTCGCCGCGCCATCGCGGATTTTCTGGCGCGCGAGACGGCGGCGATGGAAAGCGAAGAGGCGTTTCTGGGCGAAATGACCCCGTTCAAGCGGGGTTAGGCATCGCGGCCCTTAACGCTCCCGCTCGTTCGGCGGGTCCAGCTCGCGCCGTTCGATCCGGTCACGCAGCTCGCGCAGCCGCACCTCGCGCCGCGCCAGCCGCTCGATGGCGAACGGGCCATAGGGGCCAAGGTCTTCCACCGTCACCACGGCCGGCGGTACGGCGGGATTGACGCGGAACAGCGTGCTCGACCCGTTGGTCCACACTGGCACCAGCCCCTGGTTGAGCCGCTGGTCATAGGGCGGGGCGTGGATCAGCCAGACATGATCGAACGCATCGCGCGGGAAATGCGTGATCGCCCAGGCCAGCGGCCGCCACCATTCGCGGCGGCACTGGTGACTGGTCACCAGCTCCGACGGATCGGACGCATAGCCCAGCCCTGCGGCGTACCGCGTCGTCATCAACTGGCCACCGACCATCGACCATTGATCGTTGGCAAAGGCGAGCTTTCGCGCCAGCGCCAGCCCGGCCAGATGCTCGACCCGCGTCATGGCCCAGGGTTGGGCACAGGACACGCCGACGAATGTGATCAGCCGCGATTTGGGCGGCAACGCCTCCAGCGCGGCAAGCTCACGCTTGTAGCTCTGATCATACAGGTAGAAACTCGCCGTGGTGCCGCCCAGCCGCACCAGGAAAAAAGCAAGGCCGATCCCCGCCAGCACCGATGCACCGCGGATCGACAGGCCCGGTTTCGGGCGCAGCGCGATCAAGCCGACGGCAAACAGATAGGGCGCAAGGCGCATGTCGGCATAGGCCGATCCGAACACGATGCGCGGCAAGAGGACATAGACCAGCGCCAGAAAGGCAAGCGAGATCAGGAGGTTGCGCGAATATTCGATATTCGGATCGCGCACCCCCTTGAACAGCACCAGATACAGGACGCCGACACTGGCCAGGTCGAACAGCTGCCACCGGTCGCGCAGGACCATGGTCAGCCACATCATCTTGGCCTGCCAGTTAAAGAAATCCGTGGTCGCCCCCGATGCCTGACCGGTGCGCCATGCGATCATCAGGATGACCGGCGGGGCCAGCACCAGGCACTGGATACCGGCAACGAACCAAGGCTTTACCCACCGCTGGATGAAATCCCCGCCCGGCCCGCGCATGTCGTGGCGGCGGATCAGCTCGGCCGAAAAGGCAAGAACGCCCAGCGTTCCCCAGCCAAAGGTGTGCGTGACCCAGATCAGGCAGGCGATCGGCGGAAAGATCCAGTTGCGCAGCCGCAGCTTGCCCAGCCGCGCCAGCCGCAACCACAGGGCAAAGGCGTTGAGCGCGAGCGCCATCGACAGCGCGAAATTGACGAAGCCGAAATGCAGCGGAAAGCTGTAGGCCAGCGGCAGGGCGAACAGGGCGGTGGCCGGCACCCGCCCATGCACTTCCCGCGCGATCCACAGCAGGCCGAGCGCGGTCAGCGGCGGGATGGTGATGACGATCGCCTTCACCGCCGGTTCCAGACCCAGCACCGGCTCCAGCACGAAAACGAGCAGGTCGACGCCCAGATTGCCGATCAACTGCCAATCGAACCGGTACCATTCGGCGAGATGGGGCATTTCGCCCCACATCTGCTGCACCCGATACCGCCCGATATGGCCGGGCAGATCGAGCAGCGGCGGCACCTGCGGCCACAGCATCGGGATCGCACAGGCAAGCGCCGCCGCCCATACGAACCAGCGTGTCTGCCACCAGCGAAGTCGGTCTGCCCCTGCCTCCATCGCGCGCTTCTAGGCGAGGGGACAGAGATGCTGCAAGCGGCGCGCATTTCCGCTGGTCGCGCTTTTGCCTAACGATCGATCCTGAACAGTTTGCTGTCGCCGTTCGACCAGATCAGCGTCATGCCCCTCAGCTGTTCGGGGTCCACAGGATGCGGCCGGATCAGCCACAGATGCGTGAACCGTTCGCGCGGAAAGGTCGCCAGCGACTGGCTTTGGGTCATATTCGCCGGAAGGTCGGGGCAGCGAACGCGCAGCACGATCTGCGACGGGTCCGCATCGAAATAGCCGGGCCGGGGGTTGCGAAAGCGCATCAGCGGCGCGCCCAGCATGGGCCACTGACTGTTCACAAAGGCGTCGCGGCGCGCCATCGCCAGTCCGGGAAGGTGGATCAGCCGCGACACACCCCATGGCTCGTCACAATCGCGCGCGACCATCGCCATCACCCGTGCGCCGCGTGGCAGCGCCTCGATCGCACCGGTCTCGCGCTGCCAACCCTGATCGACGACGATCAGGCTGACCGTCGTCGCCGCAAGCCGAATCAGGCAGAACGCCATGCCGACAAGCAGATAGGCGCGCATCCTGTTATCGCTGTCCGTCGGTGCGGGTGCGATGCCAACCAGAGCGACGATCATGGCATAGGGCAACAGCCGGACATCCGCATAGGCCGATCCCATCACCATGAACGGCATTGCTAGCACGGCAGCTGCCATCACGCCGCTCATCCACGCGGCAACGGGGTGCAGACGACCCAGCCGCCCCCGCACGGCAGCATAGACGATCAGGACGACCAACAACGTCGATGGCAGGTCAACCCAGATCCACTGGTCCCGCATGATGCTGGCCAGGCCGCGAGCCTTGATGACCAGGTTGAAAAACCGCTCGATGGTGCCGCCGCCGGACCCGGCATTGAGCAGCATCAGGACGATGGGTCCGGCAAGGGCAAAGCAGGATAGCGCCGCCCGGATCAGTCGTTCCGCCATGCCTTCGCGACGGTCTGCCCGTTCCGCCACCGCGGCACCGAACGCCAGCAGGCACAAGCTGCCCCAGCCGACGATATGGGCGGTCCACACCAAGAAGCTGAACGGCACCGCCAGCGCCGCCCGCAGCCGATATCGCTTTTGCCGGCCAAGCCGCAGCCACAGGCTGAGGCCCGCCAGCGCAAGGCCCATTGCCATGCAATAGTTCAGGAATCCGAAGTGAAAGGGCTGGTTATAGACCAGCGGCACTGCGAACAGAACGAATGGGGTGACCCGGCCGTGCACCTGCCGCGACAGCGCCAGGATTGCGGCCACGCTGCCGCACTGGATCAGGATGACCGTCGCTTTGACCGCCGGCTCCAAGCCCAGCAGCGAGGCGAGCGCCGCGACCATCGCATCCATGCCCAGATTGCCCACCCATCGCCATTCGAACGTGAAGAACCGGGATAACGGGCCGGTGCCGTCTGCGGTCATCACGCGGTAGCGCCCGACATGTCCGGGCAGGTCGGTCAGGGGCGGCAGTTCGGGCCAGAGTAGCGGGACAGCCGCCAACAGGATGACGGCGATGGCAAACCAGCGTCGGTTCAGGATGCCGGCCGCCGCATCGGCGTCACGCGCACGCGCCGGTATCTGGCTGGCGGTGGTCAGCGCTGTCTGCATCAGCGATGCTGATCCGTGTGGCCAATCTGTCGAATGGAAAGGTCGTTCGAACCGGCGCACTGGATCACGTAATCGGCGCCCAGATCGCGTTCGATCGCGCGCCGCGCGGCCGGGTTGGCGTGGAAATAGTCGATGATGGCCAGGTTGCCGTCCGTGTTGCGGTGATAGGCGCCGGCAATCACATGGTGCCGGGTCGCGCCCAGCAGGTGACTGCTCAGGTCAATCGGGGCGATCACCCGGCCGGGGGGCAGGGCCGCGGCTTTGGCCAGCGCGGCCGGGGTCGCGCAATCGGATGCGATGGCACGGGTGGCCGCACCTTCATCGCCGCTGCCCGTCCCGCCGATCATTCCGCCGATAACTCCCCCGATCAGCGTCCAGAACACGCCAGTCGATACCAGCCAGCCGGCAACGCGTCTTGCCGTGCCGCCACGTGTCCGCAGGTCGGCGATCATCGCGGCCAGCACGGGCAGCGCCAGCGCGGCGGCGGACGGGCTGCCCCGCGCCTGGATCATCGCGGCGACCGACGCGGCCAGGATCAGCGCGGCCATCGCCCGGTCCCGACGCCGGTTGAGCGACACGGCCCGCACGAGCGCCACGATCAGGCCGGTGACGAACACGCCGCCATAGCCGATGGCAGTGCCGACAGGCAGCGCCAGCAGCGGCTGCGCCTCGGCCACATGGCTCAGCCACAGGCTAGCCAGGCGCGGATCGACCGCGCCATAGGGACCGGCCAGACACGCATGGCCCGGCCCGATCAGCACCGCGCCCATGGCCAGCAAGGCCGCCCCAGCCGCCGCCATTCGCATCGGCTGGCTCAACCGTTTGCCCAGCATGGGCAACAGGATCATCGCCGCTGCGCCCGCCGCCGCACCCTGGGTCAGCGCGGGCGTCAGGCTGTCGCAAAGGTCCGCCGGCCAGATGCGCGGCCGCAGCAGCAGCGTGGTGATGGCCAGGCCAACCGCCATGCCCGCCCCCATACCGAACAGGCGCCGCTCCGAATCCGCCCTGCGGACAATCCAGGCCAGCCCGGCCAGCATGGGAATGACCGCCAGCGGCAGGACATTTTCCAGGCCAACCGCCAGGCTGAGCGCAATGCAGAGGCCGGCGACCGGCGGCCCGCGTCCGCGCGGCCCGCCCAGCGCGGCATCGGCCGCCATCAGCAGCATGACGATCTGGAACCCGTGATGGTCGATCTTGCCTGGCAGGAACATGGCCGTCATCGGATAGGCCAGCGCGCCAAGAACGACCGCGACGATCCCCGCCGAACGGCCGCTGCCCAGCCGCAGCGCAATCCGCGCGACAAAGGCCAGCGACAGCGCAAACAACAGGGCAGGTGAAGCGATCACCGCCGCCACCTCGGCCATGTGAACCCCGATCACAGGCGTCAGCACGGCGATGATCGCGCCGGGCACCAGGTCGGGCAGCCGCGACCAGTGCATCGGCAGGCCGCCGCTCGCGCCCAGCCGGTATTGCGTCAGGTCGTTGAAGGATTGTCCGCCTAGCCAGTCCCGCACCTGCGCCAGCCGCGCCATGTCGTCGGTATCGGGCAGGGCAAGCGCGCTCAGCGACGGCCATGCCGCAATGGTCCATGCCGCTGTCATCGCCAATGCGATGGCAACTGCCGGGCCGGTGGCCGCCAGCGGGGGCAGGGATCGGTGCGCCTGGTTCATCGGACTGGCCGCGATGCTACGCCCGACATGGTTAAGATTGCTTTGACCATCAGGACGGCCGGGCGCCCCCTTGTGTTGCATTAATACAACACTATGTTGCTGGTACGAAGGACGGGGACCACCAATGAATCTCGAACAATTCACTGATCGCGCCAAGGGCTTCCTGCAATCGGCGCAGACCGTTGCCATCCGCATGAGCCATCAGCGGATTGCGCCCGAACATCTGCTCAAGGCGCTGCTGGAGGACAAGGAAGGCATGGCGTCCGGCCTGATCCGCGCGGCGGGCGGATCGGCGGAAACGGCGCTGCGCGAGGCGGATGCCGCCTTGGCCAAAATCCCGGCCGTGTCGGGCGGCGGGGCGCAACAGACGCCCGGCCTCGACAACGACATGGTCCGCGTGCTGGATCAGGCGGAACAGGTAGCGAAAAAGGCGGGCGACAGCTTCGTCACCGTCGAACGGATGCTGCTGGCGCTGGTCCTGTCGCCGCAGACCGCAGCGGGCAAGGCGCTGGCATCGGCGGGCGTCCGGGCCGATGCGCTGAACGCCGCGATCAACGAGCTGCGCAAGGGCAAGACCGCCGATACCGCCGGGGCGGAGGATCGCTATGACGCGCTCAAGAAATTCGCCCGCGACCTGACCCAGGCCGCGCGCGACGGCAAGCTCGACCCCGTGATCGGGCGGGATGAGGAAATCCGGCGGACCATCCAGATCCTGGCCCGGCGCACCAAGAACAATCCCGTGTTGATCGGCGATCCCGGCGTCGGCAAGACCGCGATTGCCGAGGGGCTGGCGCTGCGCATCGCCAATGGCGACGTGCCCGACACGCTGAAGGACCGCACGCTGATGGCGCTCGACATGGGCTCGCTGATCGCGGGCGCCAAATATCGCGGCGAGTTCGAGGAACGGCTGAAGGGCGTGCTCGATGAGGTGAAGGCGGGCGAGGGCGATATCGTCCTGTTCATTGACGAGATGCATACGCTGATCGGCGCGGGCAAATCCGAAGGGGCGATGGATGCCGGCAACCTGCTGAAACCCGCCCTTGCGCGCGGCGAGCTGCACTGCATCGGCGCGACTACGCTGGATGAATATCGCAAATATGTGGAAAAGGACCCCGCGCTGCAGCGGCGGTTTCAGCCCGTGTTCGTTGGCGAACCGACGGTAGAGGACACCATCAGCATCCTGCGCGGGCTGAAGGAGAAATACGAACTGCACCACGGCGTGCGGATCACCGACGGCGCGATCGTCGCATCGGCCACGCTGTCCAACCGCTACATCACCGACCGTTTCCTGCCGGACAAGGCAATCGACCTGATGGACGAGGCCGCCAGCCGCATCCGCATGGAGGTGGAGAGTAAGCCGGAGGAGATCGAGACGCTCGACCGGCGGATCATCCAGCTCAAGATCGAGCGAGAGGCGCTGCGCCGCGAAAGCGACGCCGCCAGCCGCGACCGGCTGACCACGCTGGAGGGCGAGCTGGCCAATCTGGAACAGCAATCGTCCGAACTGACCGCCCGGTGGCAGGGCGAAAAGGACAAGATTGCCGGTGAGGCCAAGCTGAAGGAACAGCTGGAGGCGGCGCGGCTGGAGCTGGAACAGGCGCAGCGCGCGGGCGACCTCGGCAAGATGGCGGAGCTGAATTACGGCACCATTCCCGCTCTGACCCGCCAGCTGGAAGACGCGCAGGCCCAGACCGGCAGTGCGATGCTGCGCGAGGAAGTGACCGCCGACGACATTGCAGGCGTCGTCAGCCGCTGGACCGGCATCCCCGTCGACAAGATGCTGGAGGGCGAGCGCGAAAAGCTCCTCAAGATGGAGGAGGCGATCGGCAACCGCGTGATCGGTCAGGCACAGGCGGTCAAGGCCGTGTCCACCGCCGTCCGCCGCAGCCGCGCGGGGCTTCAGGATCCGAACCGGCCGCTTGGCAGCTTCCTGTTCCTCGGCCCCACGGGCGTGGGCAAGACGGAACTGACCAAGGCGCTGGCCGGATTCCTGTTCGACGATGACAGCGCGATGGTGCGGCTCGACATGAGCGAGTTCATGGAAAAACATTCCGTGGCCCGCCTGATCGGTGCCCCGCCGGGCTATGTTGGTTATGAAGAGGGCGGCGTTCTAACCGAAGCGGTTCGGCGGCGGCCCTATCAGGTGGTGCTGTTCGATGAGGTGGAAAAGGCGCATGGCGATGTGTTCAACGTGCTGCTTCAGCTGCTCGACGATGGCCGGCTGACCGATGGTCAGGGGCGGACGGTGGATTTTTCCAACACCATCGTCATCCTGACCAGCAATCTGGGCAGCCAGTATCTGACCGCGCTTGCCGATGGCGAGGGGGTGGAAAGCGTCGAGCCACAGGTGATGGAGGTGGTGCGCGCGCACTTCCGGCCGGAATTCCTCAACCGGCTGGACGAGATCATCCTGTTCCACCGGCTGGGCGCGGAGCATATGGCGCCGATCGTCGACATTCAGGTGGTGCGCGTTGCCCGGCTGCTCAAGGATCGCAAGATCAGTATCGAACTGACCGAGGGCGCGCGCGCCTGGCTGGGCCGGGTCGGCTATGATCCCGTCTATGGCGCCCGTCCGCTGAAGCGCGCGGTTCAGCGGTATCTTCAGGATCCGCTGGCCGAACTCATCCTGTCCGGCGGGGTGCTGGGCGGCCAGACCGTCCGGGTCGAGGACGGCGACGGCGCGCTGAAGCTTAGCGTCGCGTGATCAAAAAAAGGGGCGGCCTCCAATGGAGACCGCCCCGATTTTCATCCGGTTCTGATCGGGATCAGAAGCGCAGACGCGCACCCGAATAATAGCGGCGACCGAACACGTCATAGACGTTTGCCGCCGTGTCCGTGCCCGTCACGTTGAACGGCGAACCCGACAGGATGTTGGGCGCACGCGTGTCGAGTAGGTTGTCGGCACCGACGAAGAATTCCATCGCATCGCCCGCACGGACAGTCAGCTGGCTGTCCAGGTAGAAGCGCGAGGGAACCGAAACGTCGAACCGGCCCACATCATAGGATGCTAGCGACAGATCGTCCTCGAACGACTTGCCCAGCCACGTGCCGGTCAGGTTGAGGCGCAGATCGTCGTTGCTGTACGCCAGCGTCGTCGTGAAGCGGTCGTTCGGCGTACCGATTTCACCGGCGAAGTTGTCGCGCGGCGCACCCGGCAGCGGCACCAGATAGCCGCGGAACAGGTGGGTATAGGAAACACGCACACCAATGCGGCCGTTGGTGCCGATGGCAACCGGCACGTTCATGCTGAGAACCGCGTCGATGCCGTCGGTCAGCAACCGGCCGCCGTTGATGGCAGGCGCGTTGATGAACTCAAGCGATCCGGCGCTGTTGACGGCAGTGCCCACGTCACGACGATCGATCAGGTCGCAGAATGCCGTGACACCCCCCTGATAGCACTGGTTGAGCGTGAACTGACGCGGCGGAGCCGTGATGACGTCCTTGATGTCAATGTTGAAGTAATCAACCGACAGCGTCAGCGACGACAACAGGCCTTCGACCCCGAAATCACGCGCCGACAGGACGCCGCCGACGGTCCAGGACCGCGACGATTCTTCCTGAAGGTTCGGATTGCCGCTGTTGAAGCCGCTGATCCCCTGCGTGTCGAGCTGCGTTGCGGTGAACGTGCCATTGGCGGCGATGTTCGCCAGCACGCCCGGTGCCGCACGGCAGTTGTCGCCCAGCGTACCGCCGCCCGTCGCACCGATGCCGATGCACGGATCGCTGATCCCGGTCGGGAACGTCTGTGCCGGTCCCTGGAACAGCTCGCCGATGTTCGGCGCACGCACCGAGCTGGCATAGGTGCCGCGGAACCGCAGGCCGTTGAACGGCGTCCAGTCGCCGCCGACATTCCAGGTGTAGATCGTGCCGACCGTCGAGTAATCGGACACACGGCCCGCCGCACGAAGGTTCAGCGACTGGAACAGGGTGGTGTCGGCCAGCAGCGGGATGTTGATTTCGCCATAGGCTTCACGGACGTCGAACGAACCCGACGTGTCGGGCAGCGCGTTGCCGGCGTTGAGGCCAGCGTTGGTCAGCGCGTCGTTATTCTCGACACTCGATTCCTTGCGGTATTCCGCACCGATGGCGATGGCGATGGCGAGGGGACCGGCCGGCAGTTCGACCAGCGTGCCCGACAGGTTCGCCTGCAGCTGCTGCTGCGTGATCGTGGTCTGCAGCGTCTGGTCAGCGGCGATGTATGCCACCGCCTGCGGCGAGATGCTGCCGGCGCCATAGATGTTGATCGGAACGCAGCCCTGTGCCCGTGCATTCGCATCGGCGCAGACGACGGTACCGTTTTCACCCGGAATCGCGCTGAGCGCGTTGCGGAAGTTCAGGACGTTGACCTGACCGTTCGACTGCTGCGATTCAGCGGTCCGGCCATAGTTGTAGCTGACATCCCAGCGGAAGTCGCCGAACACCTGGCCTTCAAGTCCGACGACGAAGCGATAGAAATCGCGGTTCGTGCTGCCGTTGCGGGTGCCGAACTCGCTGATGCGGCGGGCGAACTGAATGTCGCGGATGCCGTCGCCATTGGTGTCGGTCGCCGCATTGAAGATGGCGTCCGGCACGAACGGGTTGCGTACCAGCGCGCCGTTGACCAGCGTTTCGAGCGGAACCGCACCGCCGACACCCGGATAGATGCCGTTGACGCCGTTGGACTGAAGCGCGAACGGCTCGATTTCGCGCGATGCGCGGGTGTTGTTATAGGTGCCTTCGGCGAACAGGCGGACATTGTCCGTCACGTCAAACGTACCGCGCGCGGCAAACAGGTAACGCTCGACCGGCACGGCGATGGTGCGGAAGAACTGACGGTTGAACCCGTTGACCGGGGTGGAGAACCCTTCCTGCAGCTGACCGGTGGGGCTGTAGGTGAAGTTGCGACCACCGGCCGTGAAGCGGCCCTGCGGCGCGAAGCCGGACAGCGCACCCTCGGTCGGTACACCGTAATCGGCGGGATCGCCGGTCACGAAGTAGAAGGTGTCAAGATCGTCCAGCACGGTTTCCGGACGCTGGCGCGACAGCAGGCCGCTTTCGTTGGTGTAGCCCAGATGGACCATCACGTTGCCGCGGCCATCGGCGAAATTGCCACCGGCGGTCAGGTTCGCCTGATAGCGAGGCGAATCGCCGCGCTCGGTTATGCCGTACTGCGCGTTGGCTTCGATGCCTTCGAAATTGTCACGATAGATGAAGTTCACGACGCCAGCGACGGCGTCCGAGCCATAGAGCGAGGACGAACCACCGGTCAGCGTGTCGACGCGCTGCAGGAACTGGGTCGGGATGACGTTCAGGTCGACCGTTGCCGAACCGGGAACGCCCGAAACGACGCGGCGGCCGTTGATCAGGACCAGCGTGCGGGCAGTGCCCAGGTTACGCAGCTCGGTCGACGCGATGCCGGTGCCCGAGGTGAGGAAGGCAGTGTTGGTGCGCGACAGGGTCGGCGCGCCGAACGCGGGATTTTCCTGCAGCAGCTCCTGGATGTTGACGACGCCCGAATCGGTGATCTGCTCGGCCGTGACCGACTGGATCGGGGCGACCGACGTGATGTTCGGGGACTGGATGCGCGAACCGGTGACGACGATCGTGTCGTTCTGCTCGGCGTCCGTGGTGTCCTCGGTCTGGGTGGCGTCCTGCGCCATGGCGGGGGCGGCAACGGCCGCGATGGCGAGCGCAATGCCCGCCGTGCCGGCCCGCAGGCCGACGGTGAAACGCTTCATGTGTTACTCCCTAAGCAACGCAACTAACAGGCATCGTGCAATCATTGCGCAATGCCGGCCCCTCGTTTCCTTGGTTCCTGGCGGCGGGAGAACATGGCCGCGGCTTCAGCGCAAGCGGTTCGATCATCGGCGGTTCATAATCCTGCCGATTGTCGCATTTAAGTAACACTACGTAAGGGCGTAACGATCAGCCCAGGCTGGCTCGCACGCCGTCGATCACGAACTGCGTCGCCAGCGCGGCGAGCAGCACGCCGAGCAGGCGCGTAATCACTGCCTCGATCCGCGCGCCCAGCACCCGCATCAGCGGCCCGGCCGCCAGCAATGCGGCCAGGGTGAGCAACAGGTTGATGCCCAGCGCTGCCATCACCACCGCGCTTTCCGCCCAGCCGCTCGTCCGGCCGACCAGCAGCATGACCGTGGCGATGGATCCCGGCCCGGCGATCATCGGCATAGCCATGGGAAAGGTGGACACGTCCTCCACTTCCGGGGTTTTCGCATATTGATCGGCGATCTTGTGCGCGGTGTCCTCCTTGCGCTGGTTACGCTTCTCGAACACCATTTCCAGCGCGATCAGGAACAGCATGATGCCGCCTGCGATGCGGAAGCTGTCGAGGCTGATGCCCAGCTTGTCGAGCAATGCTTCGCCCGCCAGCGCAAAGAACAACAGGATCGCGCCCGCCGTCACGACCGCGCGGATCGCCATCGACCGGCGCTGCGCCGGGTTCGCCCCGCTGGTCAGTCCGGCATAGATGGGCGCGCATCCTGGCGGATCGATGATGACGAACAGCGTGACGAACGCCGAGATGAACAGCTCGATCATGGCAGGTCGGCCGTGGCCAGCCCCGCGCGGCGATGTGCCGCATGCAGCGTGTTGCGCAGCAGACAGGCGATGGTCATCGGTCCAACCCCGCCCGGCACCGGCGTGATCGCCGCCGCTACGCTGGCCGCGCCGGCAAAGTCCACATCGCCGACCAGCCCGTCATCCGTGCGGTTGATTCCGACATCGATCACGGTCGCGCCGGGCCGGATCCACTCGCCCTTCACGAAATTGGGGATGCCGACCGCGGCGACGACGATGTCCGCCCGCGCGACATGACCGGGCAGGTCGCGGGTACGGCTGTGCGCCAGCGTCACCGTGGCGCTGCGTGCGGTGAGCAGCGCCGCCATCGGCTTGCCCACGATGTTCGACCGGCCAATCACCACCGCGTCCATGCCCGACAGGTCGCCCAGCGCATCTTCCAGCAGCATCAGGCAGCCGAGCGGCGTGCAGGGGACAAAGCCATCCAGCCCCGTCGCCAGCCGCCCGGCATTGACCGGGTGAAACCCGTCGACATCCTTGTCCGGATCGATGCGAAGCAGCACAGCCTGCGCATCCAGATGACGGGGCAGGGGCAGCTGAACCAGAATGCCGTCCACCGCCGGATCGGCGTTCAGCGCATCGACCAGCGCGATCAGCGTATCCTGATCCGTGTCGGCGGGCAGGCGATGTTCGAAACTCTCCATGCCCGCCGCCACGGTCGCGCGATGCTTCGACCGGACATAGACGGAGGAGGCCGGATCCTCGCCCACCAGCACCACGGCCAGCCCCGGCGCACGCCCTGCGGCTGCGCGAAATGCGGGGACGGCGTCCGCGATGCGGGCACGAAGCTGTTCGGCAAACCCCTTGCCGTCGATGATGCGGGCGCTCATGCCGCCGCCCTTATCGCGGGGCGACGATTTGCGCCAGTCAAGACATCCATCCCCGGTTTCCGCCGCCTTTCGGGGTTGCGCGGCCGGCAATTGCACCCGGCCGGCCGTCGCCCATTTCCCCATCGGCGCAAGGGGGGTAAGCGTCCCCGATGACTGAAGCGAAACCCGGCGCGTTCGTGGCGCAGGCACTGGCCGCGTTGCAGCATCATGATCGCCGCACCGCTGCACAACTGCTCGCCCGGGAACTGGCGGTCGGCCCGTCTGGCGGCGATCATTGGCGCAGTTGCGGCGCGCTGGCGATGCGGATCGGAGAGATTGATACGGCATTGCAGGCGATGCGCCGTTATGCCCGCACGCCTCCGGTGCGGATCGATCGCCTGCTGCACTATTGGGGGGACATGGCCGGCAATGGCCGTGCCGAAGCCGTGCTTTCAGAAATTGCCGCATTGCCCGATGCGGCGCGCCGCCATCCGGGCGTGCTCCACCTTCTCGGCACGCTGGCGAGCGAGGCTGGCGATGCAGCACAGGCGCAGGCCATGTTCCGGGAGGCGCTAGCGGCCAGTCCGGACGATCCGCAGATCTGGTTCGCGCTGGCGATGGTGAAGCGGTTCGACGCAGGCGACGCCGATCTTGCGGCAATGGAGCGCCTTGGTCAGCGGCTGACCACCGCACCGGCGGCACTTCGCGCCCGGATGCTCTATGCCATTGCCAAGGCCTATGAGGATTGCGGCGATGCGGATCGTGCGCTGACCCTGTATGCCGAAGGGGCTGCGCTGCGCCGGACCGAAAGCCGGTTCAATCCGGACGGGGTGGCGGCGATGGCCGACCGGCTGATCGACGGGTTTCGGCCTGAACGGATGACGGCGCTGGTCCCGTCCGGTCATCGCGGCAGCCGTGCGGTGTTCGTCAACGGCCTGCCCCGATCCGGAACGACGCTGGTCGAACAGATTCTGGTCAGTCATTCGGCGGTGACGGGCGGGGCGGAAATCAACCTCGTCCGGGCGGCGCTGATCCCCACGGGCGATCAGTCGCTGGCCGGCGCGCTGGCCTATCAGAACAGGGTCGGCGCGTCGGCCGATCCGTGGGGCGCGCTTGCCCGCGATTATGAGCAGATGCTGGCCATGCGCTTCGGGCCAGCGGGTCTGGTCGTCGACAAGACACTGGTCCAGTCGCATCATCTGGGACTGCTGCTGCATATGATCCCGGATGCGCGAGTGATCTGGCTGCGCCGCGATCCGGGCGATACCGCCCTGTCCTGTTTCCGCAGCTATTTCACCGCGTCGGTTCCGTGGAGCTGGTCGTTGACGGACATCGCGGCATTTTTTCGGATCGAGGATCGGTTGTTCGCCCATTGGACGGCCCAGTTCCCGGACCGGATCCTTACCGTGTCCTATCGCGATCTGGTCAGCGATCCCGATCGCTGGATCCCGGCGGTGCTGGCGCATGTCGGACTTGCGGATGAGCCGCAAGTGCGCGCCTTTCATGAAACGGCCCGGCCGGTGCGCACCGCCAGCGTGCATCAGGTGCGGGCACCGATTTCCACCGCGCGGATCGGCACCGCCGCCGCGCATGATCGGTTCATGCGACCCTTTCACGACGCCTATTACAGATAAGCCGGGCCATCCCGTTCCGCACAGCATGATGGTTCGTGCGCCCATGCAAAAGGGGCGGACATTTCTGCCCGCCCCCCTGATCCAGGTTCAAACCGGGATGATGCGGATCAGAAACCCACGCCCAGCTGGAACCGGAAGAACCGCGGCTGCTGATAGGCGATCGGCGAACCGAAATCGCCGCGCGGCGTGCCGTTGGCCAGCGTGCCGACTTCGCGCACGTCGGTCACTGCCTTTTCGTTGAACAGGTTGAACACATCGACGCGGAAGAATGCGTCGAATGCATCCGTCGGCACTTCGAAATTCACCGAGATGTTGGTGAACGTCTGCCAGTCACTCTTCAGCACCGACCCGCGCGGGGTCAGTTGAAGCGTGGTTGCCGTGGCCGAGTTGGTGAACGGGAACAGCGGGTCGGTGATGACTTCGCCATTTCCGTTGAGGTTGCAGTAGAACCCTGCCGCGCCATAAGCGCCCGCGAACGGATCGATCGACACTGGCACGCGGCCGATACACCCGAACTTACGCGGGCTGAGCGCCTGGAACTGCCCACCGATGGTGATCGAATCGAACAGCTTGTACGAACCGAACACCTTGAAGATGTGGGTTCGGTCACCCGGCAGCGGGCCGAATGCACCGTCGGTCAGGCCGGGCTGGTCGAACGCGGTGGTCAGGCCGGAATCGGTCTGGCCATTGTCCGAACGGATGCCCCCTTCGATGTTCCCTTCGGTCTTGGACCAGGTATAGTTGGCGCTCAGGCTCCAGACCCCGTCGAATTCACGATCAAAGGTGACCGTGACCGCCTTGTACGTGCGCTTCGCCTGGGGATAGCCCAGTTCTGCGCCCGTAAAGTCGATCGTGCGCAGGGACGTTTCGCCCGGCAGCGGATCGGACAGGGTGATCGTCGCATCGGCACCCGGATTGGCCAGCACATACTGATGGAATCCGGTCCAGATATCGCCGCATCCATCGATATTGTTCTGTTCGCAATAGGCGTTGACCGCAGCGTCGATGGCGATGTCTTCCAGCGACTCGTTCAGCTTGCGGTACACGCCGAACACACCGACGCGAACCCGGTCACCGACACGCTGTTCGGCGCCCAGGATGAACTCGTCGACCGATTGCGGCTTCAGACCCTGGGCCACGGTTGCAATGGTCGGCGTGGGCTGGCCATCCGAAATGATGTCGCAGTTGCGCACCGATGGGTTGTCCGGGCACGCCGTGGCATCGGGGAAACCGGTGACCGGTGCGCCCAGGATCGGGGTATTGTCGGAATTGACCCCGTTGACCAGGAAGTACCGGGTATAGTCCAGCTCGGCACCGGCCAGACGGACATTGGTATTCGACGGCACCGGCAGGAAATACCGGCCATAGGAGCCGTACACCTTGGTCCGGCCATTGCCCGCCGGGTCGAACGCGAACGACAGACGCGGCGCAATATTGCGGCCGGAGTCATAATAAGTGTCGCCAATGACGTTGTCGTTGGTGAACTTGTCGCTGCGCAGGCCCAGGTTCAGCGTCAGGCGGTTGTCGAACAGCTGCCAGCTGTCCTGGATGTAGAACGCCTCGTTGTCCGACGTGAACAGGCCGCCGTTGATGAACGTCCGGCCCGCGACATAGATCGCGTTCGGATCCTGCACATAAGGATCGCCCGCGGCACCGCGGAAATAGGTCCAGGCAACACCGCCGGTATAGGAAACCGTCTGGTTGGTGGACAGCTTTTCGCGGTCATAGCCGAACTTGATGTGGTGATCGCCCAGCAGGCTGAAATACAGATCGACGTCGCCGCGATAGAATTCGCGCTCGTCCTCTGCCGTCTGAAGCGTGGTATCGGCGTTGCCGGCATAACCATTGCCCGTGGTGTCACCGATCGCCGGATAGTCCGGGCGGCTCGACGTGACGTTCACCCGGCGCTTGTTCTTGCCATAGGCACCCGACACGGTGATGAAATCCGCCAGCTGGCCGGTGTAGCGGCCGACATAGTTTTCACCGCCAGCTTCCTGAAGACCCAGGCCCTGGAACGCACCGATGGTCGGCGTCGGGCCGTCGATGCGGCTGTCATAGGTGCCGCCGTTTGCGTCGGTGACGGCAAGCGAACGGATCTTCGTTACCCGCTCCGAGTTGAAATAGGTGAACTCCAGGCGATGGCCGTCGAACGGAATGAAATCGAGCTTGCCGCCATAGAATGGCGAGTCAAAATTCGTTTCCTCGCGCCGCAGACCGGTCGAATAGGGTGCGAACGCGATCGGGGCCGTGACCACCTGGCCGGTTACCGGGTTGATGACCGGCGCTGCTCCGGCGGCGGCGGGACGCAGCACGGTCGACGGCGCGACGGTCAGCAGCGTGTCGCCCTGCGACACATTGTTATGCTGATAAAAGGCATAGAAGAACAGGCGGTCCTTGATGATCGGACCGGACAGGCTGACCAGCGTTTCAAAGGTTTCGCGCGTATCCTGATCATTCTGATCGATCAGCGTATTCGGACGATCGGAAGTGGCCTCGTCCGGAATATAGGTCGACAGCACCTTGCCATGGAACTCGTTCGATCCCGACTTGGTGATGGCGTTGATGAAGCCGCCGGTGAACCGGCCGAACTCCGCCGGAATGCCGCCGTTCTTGATTTCCACCGTATCATAAAATTCGAACGGAACTTCGACCGATCCAAGCCCCTGGCGGAAATCGGTGATGTTCAGGCCGTTAAGGAAGAACGAGTTTTCCGAAACAGACGAACCCGACACGGCGGCCAGATTGCCGAATGCATTGTCACCGGCGCTGGTGCCGGGCGCCAGCAGCACGACCGACGTAAGGTCGCGGGCAACCGGAACGCGGGTGGCCAGTTCGCCGATCGACACGACTGCGCCAACCGTGGTGCGATCGAAATCGGCGACCTTGATGCGGGTGCCGGTCACGATGATGTCGTCACCCGTGCTGGCGGTGCCTTCCGACAGCTGGAAGGTGTTGCCGGCAGCCGACTGGCTGAGTGCGATGCCGGACTCGCGGTAAGTGCCAAACCCGTCGGCGTTCACTTCGAACGTGTACTTGCCTGCCGGCAGCTGCGGGATGCGATAGCTGCCCGAACCGTCCGTCGTGACCGTGCGCTCAAAACCCTGGTCGTCGGACGTGATCTTGACCGTCGCGCCTTCGATCGGGGCGCCCGATTCATTCGTCACACGACCCGTGGCGGTAACGAAGGTAAAATCCTGCGCTGCGGCAGGGGCTGCGAAAGCGACCGATCCGGCAACGCCGACACCCAGCAGCGCAAGCGCCCGCAATGCGGTGCCCGCGCGGAAATGCCTGCCGCGCCTGCAAGAAGTTCTATTCATGAAACACCCCTCAAAATATGGCGCCGGTTCCCATGCCAACGCCGCCCCAACAAGTGTCACGCCCATGCGCTGCCCACGCCGGTTGTGACACCAGCGTGACATTCGATTGGACACCAGTTCATGTAAAGCGAAACGCAACGGATTTGGGCGGTTTCGTCCCTGCGTGGTAAATCCGTCACATTTTGTGAAATTCTGTTGTGATGGCCCGTGTTTCGATGCAACTTTGTTGCGTTGCAGCGCAAAGGGGGTGCTGAAATTTTGCGCCTGCGCAGCGTGCATCGCCGCAACCACGCCGCACGTCAGGCCGAAGCGTGCGCTTTCAACCGGTCACGACGGTGCCGGCGCCCCGACGGGATGGCCATGCGCTGAACGATGGCCGCCCGGCGGATTCGCCGGCATTCCCGATAGAATTACATCCCGCTCGACGCAATTGCGCCGGCCAGCCACGGGATGATCGCGCGGTTGAGGATCGACATGGCGACCAGCACGGCCAGCGGCGCCAGATCCAGTGGCCGCGTGTCGGGCAGCATCCGGCGGATGGGCGCGAACAGTGGTTCGGTCAGCCGATTGAGCCCCTGATACAGGCCCGCCACCACCTCGTTATAGGTGTTGATGACGTTGAAGCTGATTAGGATCGACAGCACGAACTGGATGATGATGATCCACCACAGCACGTCGAGCAGAATTTGCACGATTCCCAGCAGCATGATCAGGAACGAACCCAAGGCGACCTCCGCGTGACTGTGTTGCTCGGTTAATACAGATAGGGAGCGTTTTGCGCAATCCTAGCGGCGGACAAGCGTGCCCGCACCCCTGCGCGTAAAGATTTCCAGCAGCATGGCGTGCGGCACCCGGCCATCCAGGATGACCGCCGCCTCCACGCCCGCCTCGACCGCGGCGATGCAGGTATCGACTTTCGGGATCATGCCCCCCGAAATCGTGCCATCGGCCTTCAGCGCCTCGATGCCCACCCGGTCCAGGTCGGTCAGCAGGGTCTTGTCCTTGTCCAGCACGCCGGCAACGTCGGTCAGCAGAAAGAACCGCTTGGCCCCCAGCGCGCCGGCGATCGCGCCCGCCATGGTATCGGCGTTGATGTTGTACGTCGCGCCATCCGCGCCCAGCGCCACCGGGGCGACCACGGGGATATAATGATCCCCGGCCAGGTTGCGCAGGATCGTCGGGTCCACCGCCACCGGTTCGCCGACAAAGCCCAAGTCGACATGGCGTTCGATGCCCGAATTGGGATCGGGTTCGGTGCGGCTGACCTTTTCGGCCAGCACCAGATTGGCGTCCTTGCCCGAAATGCCGACCGCACGGCCGCCCAGCGCCGCGATCCAGCTGACGATTTCCTTGTTGATCTTGCCCGCCAGCACCATCTCCGCAACTTCGGCGGTGGCGGCATCGGTGACGCGCAGGCCGCCGACAAACTGGGATTCGATGCCCAGCTGTTTCAGCATCCGGCCGATCTGCGGCCCGCCGCCATGCACGACCACCGGATTGATGCCGACAGCTTTCAGCAGCACCACGTCCTCGGCAAAATCGCGCTGCGCCTCGGGATCGCCCATGGCATGGCCGCCATATTTGATCACGAACGTCTCGCCAGCGTAACGCTGCAGATAGGGCAGCGCCTCGACCAGCGTTTCGGCCTTGGCGAGCATCGCCGGATCGGGTGCGTTGTCGGTCATGGCGGTGCCTTTAGCGGCGAGGGCGCGTGCGCGAAAGCCTTCTTGCCGCGGCGGCCCCGCCCGATCGGCGATCAGGCGCGGTCCAGCCGACGCCCCAGCGCCACCGCCGCCATGATCAGCGGCGGCACCAGCAGGATCGACAGCGTCACCTTGGCCGTCATCTGCCCGAACAGCAGGTTGGCGATCGGAAACACGCCCAGAAACGCGACCGTCACAAAGATCAGCGTATCGACAATCTGGCTCAGCACGCTGGCAATCCCCGCGCGCAGCCACACCATCTTGCCCTCGCCGCGTTTCAGCGCGTCGAAAATGGTGACATTCAGCACCTGAGAGATGCCATAGGCGAGGATGCCGCCCGCCCAGATGCGTCCCGTCGCGCCCAGGATGATCTGGATGGCGTCGCGGTTGGCGGGCAGCATTTCGGGCGACGCGGGCAGGGCAAAGACCAGCCACGACAGCAGCATGGATGCGAGCAGCGGCACAAAGCCGATCAGCACCAGCCGGTTGGCGACCGCCCGGCCATGCAGTTCCGCCACCGCGCTCGACACCACGACCAGCAGCAGAAAAGCAAAGATGCCCGCCTCCACCGCCAGCGGGCCCAACGACACCTGCTTGTTGCCCAGCACGCCCGCGATGCACACCATGCCGCCATAAAAGATGGCAAAGGCGAACAGGGACGGGGAAAGGGCGGTGGCAGGCGCTGCGGCGCGGGTCGGCTGGTCCATGCCCGTTGCTAGCGGCAAAGCGGGCAGGGGAGCAAGCGGGGGCAATCGTCAACCGGGCGCGGCACAACAGGTGCTAGTCAGGGACGGGAGATAGCAGCGGGGCGGCACCGGGACAGGTTCCGCACAACCTCCGTCAGCGATCGGGGGGACATCCGCCACACCCTCCACCGTCGCCCCGTGCCCGACACGGGGCCTGGCTGTTCTTCCCCGGCGGCTGCGACGATACACGGATCAATGGTGCAGGGCGGATGGCATTCCATCATGGCAAACCGCCATCGGGATCGTGATTAAGCCTCGCGCACGGCCGCTTGTGGGTGGACAGGCAATATGGTGTCAGAGCGCAGGTTCGGTTCCGTCTCCGAGGTGTAAGCGACCGTGCCGAACTGAGAACCATCGCTGCAAGTCATCCCGGCGGTCGACCAGGTGCCACTGCGGCTGACCGTCCGTTGTCGAGAACGATAGGAAGCGGACACCCCGGTCCGTCGATAACTCCACCTCAGGCAATCTACCGAAAAGCTTCAGGCCTCGGACCTGCGCGTTGCGAAGCAGAGTAAAGGCTGGCTCCCATAACTCTTCCTCGCTCCAGCTGCCGCATATGATGGTGGAGTCGTCTTCGACCCGCCAACTCCATTCCACGCCAAGCGAAATTTGGCCTTCGGGATGTCCCGGAGAGCCGGCCCGATTAGTCCTGGGGGAGAGGTCTCCAAGCTCAATGTAGACCGCTGATCCGTAGCCTGGCCAGATGTAACTGATCGGCTGCCCGATCAAGCTTGCGGCCACGGCTTCGAAGGCGGTTAATGCTTCCATTTGCACTCAAGTGCCTGATCAGCCTCGCGCCAGCAACGGCGGCGATAGCCGAATGACATAAAATGCTCGTCATCGGGGCGAAGCTGCCATCCCGCTTTCGGGATCGTAATTGAGCCTCGCGCATGGCCGATTTCGGGTGGTCTTTTGCCTTTGCCGCTAGTCGGCGGTCTTCTTTCTGACGACTGCTGGGATAATTTTCACGCTGGGTTCGCAACCAGTGATGACTTCGAGACAGTCGCCGTTTGTTGCGACCATATATGAAAACTCGCAGTCTCTCATGATCCACGAGAGTTCACTCTCGGTCTGCCACAGATGTCCTTTGACCTTGAAAGTAGTGGAGGCGGGCCTCGGGGTATCCATTGAAGCGTTCCAAAGGTCAACGAGGCCATGCTCATCAAGCACACGGAAGCCATCGACGTCATTGAAATAAAACACAACGCCAGCCATTTTTTCACGAGAGATGAACGTTGCCTCTAATTCGTTCTCACAATCATCATAATCTAAGGTCAATTCAACGGTGTGATCATCCTTTGCAAAGTTGATCGCCTCATGGCCGCCGTATCGGACCCCCACCAAAGTGAGATCATCATTTTCGACGGCCGTCATCCAAGGAGCAAACTCAATAGTCTTCGGCTGCTCTACGATGGTTTCAGGCTTATCGGTCATGCCGTTCATATCCGCAAAAATGCTCGATAGATCAATGTCCGCAATGGGGTCGGAAATTGACTGGCAGGATTTTTGCGACCGAGATGACTTCCTGCCATTCAGGACATGACCCGTCAGGGGCATGAGGCAGTGCAAATCGAGCCTCGATATCCCATGCGCCATCCACCAAGCTCCACCCCGCACCCCCCTTCCAATGTAGGATTTGCCGTGCTGTGCTCCCTGCATGGATCTTCACCTCGCCACGATGGCAGCAGCTCCTCTCCATTCGTCGTCAAATACCCCGCACCGTCGAGGTTTGAACGCGACGTGTCCTCACCTTCGCCACCTTTCGATGGCATCGCCCTTTCGCGGCTCATCGGCTTGGCCGGGATCGGCGGAACGTGCATCCCGCATTCGCGCCCGCATTCACGTCGCCCCCTCGCGCGCCTTCGCAATGCTCGCCTCTGGCGCGGCGCGTCGCCCTGTGTATGACTGCGTTCCCGATGGGCGCGCTCACGGGGCGGCGCGGCCCGCTTGTTCCGGGACCGTGATCCTCTGATGAATCGTTACCTGATCGGCATTGCCGGCATCATCGCCATTCTCGCCATCGCCTATCTGTTTTCCACCAATCGCCGCGCGATCCGCCTGCGCGTGGTCGGCGCGGCCTTCGCGCTTCAGGCGGGGGTGGCGGTGCTGGTCATCTATTTCGAACCGGGCCGGCAATTCATTGCCGCGCTGTCGACCGGGGTTTCCGCGCTGCTCGGCTATGCCGGGGCGGGCACCCGCATCATCCTGGGCGGGCTGGCGACGGACCCGGTGTTTTCGAACAGTTTCGCCATTTCGGCCATTCCGGCGATCATCTTTTTCGCCGCGCTGGTCGCGGTCCTCTATCACCTCGGCATCATGCAGCTGATCGTGAAGTGGATTGGCGGTGCAATCGAAAAGGTGACGGGCGTGTCGCGGGTGGAATCGCTGTGCGCCGCGGCCAACATCTTTGTCGGCCAGTCCGAATCGCCGCTGGTCATCCGCCCCTATCTGGCCGCGCTGTCGCCGTCTCAGATGTTTGCCGTGATGTCGGTCGGCATGGCCGGGGTCGCGGGCACCATCCTGGCGGCCTATGTCGGGATGCTGGGGTCGGGATCGCTGCCGTTCCTGTTGGCTGCGGCGTTCATGTCCGCGCCGGGCGGGCTGTTGATGGCCAAGATGATCATGCCCGACGAACCGGCAGAGGCGGTTGCCCATGCCGAAGGGGATCCGGTCATCGCGGTTGAAGGCACGGGCGAGCATGAGCGCGCGTCGAACATCATCATGGCCGCCGCAATGGGCGCGGAAACCGGGGTGCGCATCGCGGTTGCCGTGGCGGCGCTGGTCCTTGCCTTTGTCGCGCTGGTGGCGCTGGCCAACGGCATCCTGTCGGGCGTTGGCGGCTGGTTCGGGATCGAGGGGCTGACGTTTCAGCGGATCCTGGGCGTCCTGCTGGCGCCGGTCGCGTTCCTGATCAACATCCCCTGGGCGGAGGCGAGCACGGCCGGCGGCCTGTTGGGGACGAAGGTGGTGCTGAACGAATTCGTCGCCTTTGCCGATCTGGGCACGGCAACCGGCCTGTCCGATCGCAGCCGCGCGATCATCACCTTTGCGCTGTGCGGTTTCGCCAATTTCAGCTCGATCGCGATCCAGATGGCGTCGGCGGGCAATCTTGCCCCCAATCAGCGGCCGGTAATCGCGCGGCTGGGCCTGCGCGCGCTGCTGGCCGGCACGCTGGCCAATCTGATGAGCGCGGCGCTGGCCGGCATCCTCCTGCCCTGACCGGCGGGGGGATGCCGGGCCGCGCGGGTCAGCGGGTCGGCACCGGTTCCGGCCCCGAATAGTCGTAAAAGCCGCGACCGACCTTTCGCCCGTACCAGCCCGCCTCGACATATTTGACCAGCAGCGGGGCAGGGCGGAACTTGGGATCGCCCGTCCCTTCGAACAGGACGCGGGTGATTTCCAGGCACGTGTCCAGCCCGATAAAGTCCGCCAGCGTGAACGGCCCCATCGGGTGGTTGAGGCCAAGGCGGCAGGCGGTATCCACGTCGCGGATCGTCGCCACGCCCTCGCCCAGGGCAAAGCACGCCTCGTTCAGCATCGGCATCAGCACGCGGTTGACGATGAACCCCGGCGCATCATTGGCATGGACGATCTCCTTGCCCAATGTCCGGCCAAACGCCTCCACAGCCGCGACCGTGGCATCGGATGTGGCGAGGCCCCGGATCAGCTCGATCAGGCCCATGACCGGCACGGGGTTGAAAAAATGCACCCCCATGAACCGCGCCGCATCGGGCGATGCCTGCGCCAGCCGGGTGATGGGGATGGACGATGTGTTGCTGGCCAGGATCGCGTCGTCCCGCATGACCGCGCCGACGCTGGCAAAGATCTGCCGCTTGATCGCCTCCCGCTCGGTCGCGGCTTCGATCACCAGATCGCATTCGGCCATCGCGGCGACATCGCCGACCGGCTCGATCCCGGCCAGCGTGGCATCGCGTGCCGCACCGTCGATCTTTTCCTTGGCGACCAGCCGGTCCAGCCCCTTGGCAATGCCGGCCTTGCCCGCCTCCGCCCGCTCGATGCTGACGTCGGACAGGAGGACGCGATAGCCCGCCGCCGCCGATACCTGCGCAATGCCCGCGCCCATCTGTCCCGCGCCGATCACGCCGATGATTTTCATGCCGTTCACGCTCCTGAATCGATGATGGGGTTCAGATAGCCGCTTTTGCCCGGCGTGCCACCGCGATATGACAGCGCCCCATGCGATCCATCCCCCTGTATCTGTTTGTTGCGCTTGCCGCCTGCACCGAAGCTCCGCCCGTCGCCAATCAGGCGGAGGGTCCGGACAACAGCGTTGCGGCCCCGTCGCCGTTGCCCACCCCGATTGCCGAGGAGGCGGACAGCAATGCGCGGCCGCGGCCGGGCGAACTGGGCACGTTCCGCGACTGGACCGTCGGGTGCGACAACGGTCTGGCGTGCAAGGCGGTGGCGTTGGCGCCAGAGGATGGGGATGTGCCGAGCGTCCTCATGTCGATTGCGCGCGATCCGGCTGATTCGGGTGGCATGATCGTCCGCTTCACGGGCAGCGACCTACCCGCACTGCCGCTGACGGTGGCGGTGGATGGCAAGACCGTGGCCAGTGGCGGGGAGCGTGAGGACGAACGCACGATCCGCCTGACCGAGGCATCGGCGCGAACCATCGCGCTGGAGGCGGTGAACGGGACGCGCCTGACTGTGGCGGGGGCAAATGGCCCTGCCTATCCGATCTCGCTTGCCGGACTGTCGGCGGCCCTGCGGTACATGGACGCGGAGCAGGGCGTGGCCGGCACGGCGCAGGCGATCGTCGCGCGCGGCGGCAGCAAGGGGGCGCTGGGCAAACGCGATCTTCCCGTGATCCGCGCCATCAACCCTGCTGGCGCTCCGCCGCCGCTGGATGCCGCACTGGTCGACCGGCTGCGCAAGGATGCGAAATGCGCGATCACCGAGTTCATGGACGAGCCGCCCGCAGCCGAGGCGCATGCGCTGGGCGACGGCGCGACGCTGATCCTGCTGCCCTGCGATGCGGGCGCCTATAACCTGATGTCGCTCGTCTATGTCGCGCCCGCCGGTGGAGAGCCGGTGCTGGCGCGGTTCGACGTGGATGTCGGCATGGCCGGACCGGACGGGCCCCAGACGCTGGTCAATGCCGGCTTTGCCGACGGCGTGCTGAGCAGCTTTGCCAAGGGGCGGGGCATCGGCGATTGCGGCGTCGGCCAGAACTTTGTCTGGGACGGCAAGCAGTTCCGCCTGTCGGAACAGGTTGAAATGGGCGAATGCCGGGGCAGCGTGGATTTCATCCCCACCTGGCGCGCGCGCGTCGTCCGGGCGGCTGCGCCCGCCGGCTGAGCCGCCCGACGCCGGTTCAGCGCAGCCTTTTGCCGATCAGCGTCCCCTTGGTCCCGCGATTGACCAGTTCGAACCTGAAATCGGGCCAGCGTTTGCGCCACCGTGCGGCAACCACGCGTTCGCCGGGGCGTGCGGCGTCGTCCAGCAGGATCGTGCCGCCCACCGCGATCTTGTCGAACAGGCATTCCGCCGCGCCGCGGACAAAGGGGTGGATGGTCCAGGGCGGCCCGTCGATGACCAACATATCGATGCGATCGGGCAGCGGCCCGGTATCGTACCAGATGCAGGGCCAGGGTTCCGGCGCGCGGCGGAACGGCACGGCCCGCAATTCCGGATGCACGCCCTGTTCGGCCAGCCATTCGCGCGTCGACGAGACGAACCCGCCATGCTGATCCATTGAAATCAGCTGCCCGCCGCCATTCATCTGAAGCGCGCGGGCGATGATCAGGCTGGATGCGCCCATGCCCAGTTCGACGACCGTGCCGGGGCGTTCATCGCGGATATGTTCGACGATCAGCGATAACAGGCCGGTATCGGCCTTCCAGCTGCCCAGATTGGGGAGGGCGTCATCGTCCAGCCGCAGTTCGGCCAGCAACCGCGCCTTTGCCGCACGGCTGCCGCCGGACAGGCTGCGCGCCAGCCAGGGCCACTGGATCGCGCCCCAGGCGATGGTGAACAACCGGTCGCTCAACGATTTGGTCATGCCGTCGGGCCATGGATCGGCATCGTCCAGGGGAAGGAACTGCGTCGTCTCGCGGCTGGTCATGGATCACTTTGCACTGTGGATTCGGTTGCGCAGTGCTGGACCCGCAATCGGCAAAAGGCAATCCGGCGCAGCATAAAGCCGCGCCGGATCGTTGGTGGTTCAGAACCGGACGGTCAGCGACGCCCGATAGGCCTGATTGCGGACGTCCGACCGGTTGACAGTCGATTCGGCCGAGAAGGACGCGGCGATGTTGCCCGTGTCGATCACCAGGCCGCCGGCAACTTCGCCCCATTCGCGGTCGATGCCGGCCAGTGCCAGAAGGGCGCTGGGCCCGCGGCCGCCGATCAGGTTCACGCCGAACGCACCCGGCCGGTCGCCAAAGTCATAGACATACTGCGCCGAGGCAAAGGGACGGACACTGCCCGCACCCGTGGTCAGCGTGACGCCGCCGCGCGCCTGCCAGCTTTCGAACTTGCCGAGATTGTAACGCAGCGCCGGGCCGCCACCGGTTTCGAACACATCGTCGAAATCGAGGAGGTTATAGCGAAGCGCTACACGCGGCATGATCGACAGGGCCTGGCCCTCCGGCGCGACACCGCCCAGGCCCAGTTCGGCGGACACCGCCGTCGCCTGATCCTTGCTGCGCAGCGTGAAGGGCACGGCGCCCAGGGTCGCATTGCGCTGGGTGTTTGTGTCATAGGACCCGACGCTGATCACGCCATCCAGCGCAGCCAGCTTGCCAAGCCCCAGCGTGCCATAGAGCGTGCCCTGATAGAGCGCGGCATCGGCCAGCTGTGCGCCGCCGGGAATGCGGCCGTCCATGTCGGCATAGGAAACGCCGATGCCGAGCGTGCCGCCGCCCAGATCCTTTTCGATGCCGCCGGCGATGTAATAACCGTCAAAGCGGTTGCGGCCGAAATTGACCGCACCGGGCAGACCCTGGCCCGATCCTTCGACATAGCCGCCAGCCAGATAAACCGCGACATCATCGGGCAGCGCGCCCTGCTGCACGCTCATGCCGTTGCCGCTGTCGCTCTGCACCTCGGCGCCGCCCGGGTTCATCGTGGCCAGCGAGGCAAGCTGGACCGGACGGCCATACATGGCGATGCTGCCATAGGTGCCGCCGCGTGCAACCGTGCCCATCCGGTCGCGATAGAAGCGGCTGAGCGTGTCGGTCAGCACGATGCCCATATTGCCCGAAAGCTGCGCCGCGTTCGGAGCCAGCGTTTCCAGCGTGTCGCGCAGCTGCGGCGCGCCGAGCAGGTCGAGTTCGCGGTACAGCTCCGCCGAGACCGCCGTGTTGCCGCGATTGGTGTCGAGCAGGCTGGCATAGGCGCGCTGGATGGGCGAACCGGCGTTGATCACGTCGGCATAGCGGCCTGCTTCGATCTCCACCTGCACGGCGGTGGTGCCGTACAGGATCCGCGGCGTCAGGATCGCGGACAGCGGAGCGGTGGCGGCGAACCTGCCGGTGATCCCGCCCGCTGCGGTCAGGATGGTGAACACATCGCCATCCGCCGGCCGGTATCCGCCAACCGTCGAGAATCCGACCGTGCCGCCGAGATCCGCCTGGCCCGTCTGGCCGCTGCCCGCGACCAGCGCGATCCGGTCAGATACGCCGTTGGGGCCAAGGTCGATCAGCAGCTGGCTGCCCGATGTCAGGATCAGGTTGCCGCCGATGGTCAGCGTGCCGGTGGTCCCGATCGTGCCCGGCGCGATCGTGCCCATCACGCTGGTGGTAAAGGGCGCGTTGATCCGGCCGGAACCGGTCAGCAGGCCCGACAGGAACAGGTAATCGCCCTGCGACGCCAGGATGCCGTTGTTGACGATGGTGCCGGTATTCTGCCGGATTTCCATCAGGCTGGTCAGCGAGGCATTGCTGGCGATGGTCAGCTGCGACGTCGCGCCCTGTACGGTGAAGCGGTCGATGGTGACGGTCGAATTCAGCGTGACATTGCCCGTGTTGCGCAGGGTCACGTCGAAATACCGGCCGATCTGACCCGTGGTGCGGACGCCATCGACATTGTTCGGCACGAAATTGGTCGCGCCGGGCAGGCCGTTGGCGATGGTCGCGGCGGGACGCGCGGTGTCGCTGTATCCGGGCGTTGCCTGTGCCGTTTCCAGACCCGGTGCCAGATCCCCCTCGCCGACGATCTGGGTGACAGCAGGCGCATTGGTGTCCGTGGCGCGGTTCGGAATGCCGTTGCGCTCCCGACCGGTCGACAAGTCAACGCATTCATTCGTCGCCGGATTGGTCGATGTGTTAGGCGACTGGAAACAGGCCTCACCAAACTCCGGGCCGTTGCCGGAATTGGCGCCGCCCAGATTGGTGGGCACGCCATTGACCAGCTGACCATTGCTGATGATCTGGTAATTCGGGTCCAGTTCCGTGACCCAGGCGGCCGCATTTTCCCAGTTTACGTTGCCGCCGACTGCGGAGACGTAGCGATAGGGGTTGTTGGCGACGATCCAGTCCCAATAGAGGAACAGCGGCTGATAGAAGCTCTGCGTTCCATAGCTGCCGCCGGGCTGGCCGGCAAAGAAGGTCGATCCGCCCGACAGGACGCCGATCACGACCTGCTTGGAAAACGTGCGGTCGAGGATCAGCGGGCCACCCGAATCGCCGGGGCCAGTGGTGCCTTCGCGGGTCAGTGCATTGTCCCGGAAGCCGTTGAAATCGCGGGTATTGGCCGCTGGCGTCCCGCGGGCCGGATCGTCGAAATCCAGGAAATAAAGCTGCTGCGGCCGGGATATCGCGCCGGGCGATCCGAACAGGAACGTATTGCGCGAATTGAAGGAGGTGAGCGCCCCCAGCATGTTTTCGGCCGCGCGGCGGCGGAAGTTGCCATTGCTTGCCGAACCGGTCGTCCCGTTGCCGAACGCGCCATAGCCCGCGATGTTCACATGATAGCCGGTGCCGTTGACCGGATCGATCGCGCCTGGCGTCGGCAGCGGGGAAAACAGCAGCGCCCAGGTCGGGATAGCCTTGGCAGGCGTGTCCAGCACCGCGGTCGCCACGTCCGCTTCAAGGAAGCACGACGTGGGCGTCGTGCACGACGCGGCCGACAGCGAGCGCGGGTCGTAAAAGACCTGATTGATGTTGTAGAACGCCTGGGCCGTGTTCGTCTGGAACCGGCCGGCCTGGGTCGGGCCGGTACCGATCAGCCAGCGGACGAGCTCGTCCACCTGTCCGGGGGCATTGGCGCGGGTATTGGTTTCAAATCCGATGCCAACCGCGACGCCGCCCGAATTGGCGCCATAGGCAGTCGCACTGCGCGAGTTCACGCAATGCGCGGCAAAGATGACGGTGCGGGGGTTGATCAGCGAACCGGTGCACGTGCCGATAAAGCCGCCGCCCGAATCGCTGATGATCTGGCCCACGCCGGTGATGTTGGTGGGATCATAGGCCTGAACCGGCGTGAAATTGTTGTTGATGGTGATCTGCGGGGTTTCTTCCGCACCGTCCGGCACGACGTGGATCTGCTGTTGGGGCAACGGCGCCACCGAGACACGATGCGCGGATTCGATGACCAGATCAGGGCGGCTGCCGTCCGCGCCGGGTGCAATGCTGACCAGTTCGGAAGCCGGCGTCGTATCGCTGTCGCCTGCCATCGCCGGCGTGGCGATGGCGCACAGGCCCAATCCGGCCGCGGACAGCAACAAGGATGCGCGCGTGGTGCGACCAAGAATCATGCAAACCCCCATCGATACAAGTGAAACTGAAGCGTTTCACGGCATGGGTCGGAGGCTATTGCGCTTTGACACCGGGTCAATAGCGTCTTGAGAGCCTAAATCACTTGGCAAAGCGAGCGATGCACGAAGGCAACACATCGTTTCGCAGCGAGAAGATACAGCCAGCGCCGAAATAAAAAGGGCGGCCCGAAGACCGCCCTTTTCTGTCTTTTTTGGTCGAAAGCGGATCAGCGCTTCGAGAACTGGAAGCTGCGGCGGGCCTTCGCCTTGCCGTACTTCTTGCGCTCGACCGCGCGGCTGTCGCGGGTCAGGAAACCGGCACGCTTGACGGGCGTGCGCAGCGCAGGCTCGTACTTGGTCAGCGCCTGGGCAATGCCGTGCTTCACGGCACCGGCCTGACCCGACAGGCCGCCGCCCTTGACGGTGGCGATCACGTCATACTGGCCCTCACGCTCGGCAACGCCGAACGGCTGGTTGATGACGAGACGCAGCGTCGGGCGGGCGAAATAGATTTCCTGATCGCGGCCGTTGATCGTGATCTTGCCCGAGCCGGGCTTGATCCACACACGGGCAACGGCGTCCTTGCGGCGGCCGGTCGCATATGCGCGGCCATAGGCGTCGAGTTCCTGCTCACGCAGCGGCGCGGGCTCATAGGTCGGCGCCTGAACGCCCAGGTCGGTGCCCTCATCGGCCAGCGGCTGGCCCTGGACGACCGCGCCCAGATCGGAAAGGGACTGGCGATTGTCGGTCATTATGCGCCCACCTTGTTCTTGCGGTTCATGCCCGCGATATCCAGCACTTCGGGGTTCTGGGCGTCATGCGGATGCTCGCTGCCCTTGTAGATGCGCAGGTTGCGCATCTGCTGACGGCCCAGCGGGCCGCGCGGGATCATGCGCTCGATCGCCTTTTCCAGCACACGCTCCGGGAACCGGCCGTCCAGCACCTTGGCGGCGGTGATTTCCTTGATGCCGCCCGCATAGCCGGTGTGCTTGTAATACACCTTCTGCGACAGCTTCTTGCCCGTGAAACGGACCTTGTCCGCGTTGATGACGATGACGTTGTCACCGCAATCGACATGGGGGGTAAAGCTGGTCTTGTGCTTGCCGCGCAGCACATTGGCGATGATCGTCGCAGCGCGACCGACCACCAGGCCGTCGGCGTCAACGATATGCCACTTCTTTTCCACTTCCGCCGGCTTTACCGACTTGGTGGTCTTCATCAGCGCCTTCATGGGCTTGGTGACCTTATCCGGGTTGAACAGCAAGCGCCGCCCCAGTGCGGAGCGGCGCAATACGTGGCCAATGTTCAATCCGTGCCCGAAAGTCAAGCGAAAGCGCGGCTCTGCTGACGGGTATAGGAGTACCGGGTCAATTCGCCGGGGGTGGATCCACGGTGATGCGCGTGGTCGTCACCTGTGCTGCATCGCCGCTGGCCGTGCGTCGCACGCGGACCGCCGACCGGATCAGCCCGGTTGCCGGATCGATGGTACGGCGATGTTCGACGGACAGGTCGAACGCACCCTGGGGGCTGCGGCCCTGACCGGTCAGCCGGTCGTCGATCACCAGCCAGTCGTCGGCAGAGCGAAAGGCGCGGCGCGTGCCGGACAGGTCGGCGGCTGCGCTTTTCTGATCGATGGGCGTTTCGGCGACCGGGGCGGCCGGCAGATCGGGGGTAGGGATGATCGCGCCCAGCATGGAAGCGAACATGTCCAGCCGGGCAGGGGTCGGCATCGCGGCGAACCGGTCGGCCAGCGCCTTGGCGATCGGCGCGCGCTTGTCGGCATTCACGCCGCGCAGGCCGATCGCGACGATCCCGTCGGTCCACCGGTCAAAATGCCGGTCCAGGTCGTCGACCGCCGTGACCCGCCCGGCCGGATCCAAGTGCATCTGGATCGGCACGCCGACAAATCCGCTCATCCCGGCCTCGAACATCGCGCCGGGGCCGCTGGCAATGCCGCCATCGACGGCAGTGACAGTCAACACCGCGGTAAAGCCGCGTTCGGCGCGTTTGAACCGCACCGTGCGCTCCAGTCGATAGCGATCCGTCCGCCCGTCCTGTTCGCGGGTTTCATCGATCCGGTAGCGCCAGTCGCTGTCCAGCGGCGGGGAAAAGCGGTGCGCAGCCGCGGGCGCGGCGGCTTGCGCAATCACCAGGATGGCGGCGGCCAGCATCAAGCCGCGCTTTCGATCAGCCAGGCGAGCGCAGCGGGTGTGGTCGATGCCGGCCACCATTCGATGACCGGGACATCATAGGGGTGAAGCGCTTGAAGCCGGTCGATCAACCGTTCCACATCATTCGACGCCACCTTGAGGACCAGGGGCCATTCCTGCGCAGTTTCGACAGTGCCCTGCCAGCGATAGGTCGCCGTGACCGGTGCCAGGACATGAGCGCTGGCTGCAAGCCGTTCCTCCACTGCCGTCCGGGCAATGGCGGCGGCACCTTCGGCACTGTCCAGCGTCGTGTAAACCAGCGTCAGGCCAGTCACGCGGGCGTCCGGCCCAGACGATGCGCGCCCCAGGTCACGGCTATGACCAGCAGGGCGCCGACCAGCTGATGCGTCACGGCAACGTGCAGGTTCACGCCCGTCATCACCGTGGCAATGCCAAGCAGGATCTGCGTCCCGAGCAGCGCATGGATGGCAATGGATGCAGGCCGCGCGCCTGCCCGCTTTACCCGCACGGCCAGTACGATCAGCGCGATGGCGGCGACCCATGCCCACCAGCGATGGACGAAATGGATGACGAACGGGTCGTTGAACACTGCGTCCACCGCCGATCGGCCGGCGAATTCCTCAGCCGGAAAGAAGCGTCCGTTCATCAGCGGCCACTGATCGGTGACCAGGCCCGCATTCAGCCCGGCGGTATAGGCGCCGAACAACAGCTGAATGAACAGGATGCTGCCCGCAACGGCGGCCACGGGGACCAGCCGCGCCGGCCGTGCGGCAGGGGCGGTGGCGAGCAGCCGGAGATCAAGCGCAGTCCACACGGTGCCAGCCAGCAGGAACAGGGCGGTCAGCAGATGCGCGGCCAGCCGGTAATGGCTGACGTCCGTGCGGTCGGCCAGGCCAGACTGCACCATCCACCATCCCAGCGTACCCTGCAGCCCGACCAGCGCGACCAGCGCGACCAGCCGCGGCGTGTAGCCATGCGGGATGCGGCGGCGAACCGCGAACCAGATCAGCGGGAGGGCCAGCGCCAGCCCGATCACGCGGCCAAGCTGGCGATGCACCCATTCCCAGAAAAAGATGAACTGGAATTCGCCAAGCGACATCCCGCGATTGATCTGCTGATATTCCGGGGTCTGGCGATACAGGTCGAACGCTGCCTGCCAGTCCGCATCGTTCAGCGGCGGCAGCGCGCCCGACACGGGTTTCCATTCGGTGATCGACAGGCCCGATTCGGTCAGCCGGGTTATGCCACCGACGACGACGATCATGACGATCAGGATTGCGACGATTCCCAGCCACCGGGCAAGGGTTGCGGGACGTGCGGACGAGGGGATGAAGCCGGGTTGAAGCACGCCATGCGACATAGGCGACGCACCCCGCGCTGACAATGCAGCCCTTGGGCCGTGGCGTGGCAGAAACAACGTGATGATATGTTGTAACTCTGCGGATGGGCTTCTATATGCGGACCGTGATGACGACTCAGCGCCTTGTTCTTGGCTCCCTGATCCGCGGCATGCCGGGTATCGACCGGCTGGCGATCGGATTGTCGGGCCTGTGCGCCGTGCATTGCGTCGTCACGATCCTAATGGTCAGCGCGCTTGCATCTGCGGGCAGCGGGATCGTCAGCTCGCATCTGCATGAAATCGGCCTGGTTCTGGCGATCGCCTTTGGTGCGCTCGGCCTTGGGATCGGGGCGTGGACGCATGGGCGGATGCTGCCCGCGGCGACTGGCGCGTTCGGCCTTGGCATCATGGCGGGCGCGCTGAACCTGCCGCATGGCGGTGCAGAAGCGGCGGCCACCGTGCTGGGCGTCGCGATTGTCGCGCTGGGCCACGATCTCAATCGCCGCGCCCGCGGCTGATGCTTGCCGCCGGCCGCGCCGGCCATTAGGTTTAGCCCATGCACGCCCATGATCATCAGGAACGCAGTGGCGCGGCGCTCGCCAGCGCGGCGCAGGCCCAGCTGGAGGACGCTGGCGAACAATGGACGGCAATGCGTGCCAGCGTCTTTGCCGCCTTGGCCGAGTTTACCAAGCCGGCCAGCGCCTATGACATTGCCGATGCCGTTTCCAAGCGGGAAGGGCGGCGCATTGCGCCCAACAGCGTCTATCGTATCCTTGACCTGTTCGTGGGCGCCAATCTGGCGCGCCGGGTAGAAAGCCAGAATGCCTATGTCGCCAATGCCCATCCCGGCTGCCTGCACGACTGTATTTTCCTGGTCTGCGACAGTTGCGGACAGGCGACGCATCTGGATGACGACCGCATTACCGGGTCGGTGCGCAGTGCGGCCGAAAAGGCAGGATTTGCGCCGGTCCGTCCCGTGATCGAGGTGCGCGGCCGCTGCGCCGATTGCGACGAGGCGTAACCCGACGGTCTTTTTACTGGCCGCCTGTTGCATCGGAACAATCGACTTCGCGTCGGGAACACATTACACCGGGACGATGACTGACCGTCCCGCGACACCGCTGCTCGACACTGTTCCGACGCCCGAGGCCCTTCGCAAGCTGAAGCCAGCCGACCTTCGGCAGCTTGCCGACGAATTGCGCAGCGAGACGATTTCGGCGGTCGGCACGACGGGCGGCCACCTCGGTTCCGGGCTTGGCGTGGTCGAATTGACCGTCGCCATCCACTACGTCTTCAACACGCCGGACGACCGGCTGGTGTGGGACGTTGGCCATCAATGCTATCCGCACAAGATCCTGACCGGGCGGCGCGATCGCATCCGCACGCTGCGTCAGGGGGGCGGCCTGTCCGGTTTCACCAAGCGGGCGGAAAGCGAATATGACCCGTTCGGCGCGGCGCACAGCTCGACCAGCATTTCGGCAGCACTGGGCTTTGCCGTCGCCAACAAGATGGCGGGCACGCCGGGCAAGGGCATTGCCGTGATCGGCGATGGCGCGATGAGCGCCGGCATGGCCTATGAGGCGATGAACAATGCCGAACAGGCGGGCAATCGCCTGATCGTCATCCTGAACGACAATGACATGTCGATCGCCCCGCCGGTCGGCGGCCTGTCGGCCTATCTGTCGCGGATCGTGTCCAGCCGGGAGTTTCTGGGCGTGCGCGAAACGCTGAAGCGGCTGGCGCGCAAGCTGCCCGAGCCGCTGCAAAAGGCGGCGCGAAAGACCGATGAATATGCCCGCGGCCTGGCCATGGGCGGTACGTTGTTCGAGGAACTGGGCTTTTACTATGTCGGCCCGATCGACGGCCACAATCTCGACCATCTCGTCCCCGTGCTGGAAAATGTGCGCGACGCGGCGGAAGGGCCATGCCTGATCCATGTTGTGACGAAAAAGGGCAAGGGCTATGCCCCGGCCGAAAACAGCGCCGACAAATATCACGGCGTCCAGAAGTTCGACGTGATTACAGGCGCGCAGGTCAAGGCACCGCCCGGACCGCCATCCTATCAGAACGTGTTCGGCGAAACGCTGGCCAAGCTGGCCGAGACGGATACGCGCATCTGCGCCATCACTGCGGCCATGCCGGGCGGAACGGGCGTCGACAAGTTCACCAACGCGCATCCGGATCGCAGCTTCGACGTTGGCATCGCCGAACAGCACGCCGTCACTTTTGCCGCCGGGTTGGCGGCGCAGGGGATGCGCCCGTTCTGTGCGATCTATTCGACCTTCCTTCAGCGCGCCTATGACCAGGTGGTGCATGACGTCGCGATCCAGAACCTGCCGGTACGCTTTGCCATCGACCGGGCGGGGCTGGTCGGTGCGGACGGCTGCACCCATGCCGGCAGCTTTGACGTGACCTATCTCGCCTCGCTGCCCAATTTCGTGGTGATGGCTGCGGCGGATGAGGCGGAACTGGTCCACATGACCTATACCGCCGCATGCCATGACAGCGGCCCGATCGCGTTCCGTTATCCGCGCGGCAACGGCGTCGGCGTGCCGTTGCCAGAGGTGCCGCAGCGGCTGGAAATCGGCAAGGGCCGCGTGGTGCGCGAGGGCAAGAAGGTCGCGATCCTGTCGCTTGGCACGCGCTTGTCCGAGGCGCTGAAGGCGGCCGATGTGCTGGACGCCAAGGGGCTGTCGACAACCGTCGCCGATCTGCGCTTTGCCAAGCCGCTGGACGAGGAACTGATCCGCCGCCTGCTCGCCACGCACGAAGTTGCCGTGACAATTGAGGAGAATGCGATTGGCGGCCTTGGCGCGCACGTCCTGACCATGGCGAGCGATGCGGGCCTGATCGATGGCGGGCTGAAACTGCGGACGATGCGTCTGCCCGACCTGTTCCAGGATCAGGACAAGCCGGAAGTGCAGTATGACCAGGCCGGCCTGAATGCCCCGCATATCGTCGATACGGTGCTGAAGGCGCTGCGCTGGAACGAGACGGAAACAGAAGCGGGCGCGCGCGCCTGACCGTCGACTGACCCGGCTTTAACTGCTGCCTAGGCCAAATCCGCGCGGATCGCCCGCCGGATTGCGCCAGCCGGGCGGCACGCGCCGGGTGGCAGTCCGGTGGATCGACCCGTCGCTCAGCCGGGCGAGCAGCTCCTGCCCCTCCGGCCAGCTGCCAAGGCCGCTGTCGGCGTTGATATGCCCGGCGGTCCCTGCATCGTGAAACAGGCTGCCCCAATGGGTGGCCAGATGGTGCGCCCGTTCCACATCCAGCCACGGATCGTCGCGGCTGGCGACGAGGATGGAGGGGAAGGGCAGCGGCTCGATGGGAATGGGGCGGAAGGTCCGCAGGATTTGCGCATCCGCCCAGTCGACATCGGCCGGGGCCACCATCAACGCGCCGGCAACCCGCGCCAGCACCTCCGGCGCCGCCATGGTCGCCCACCAGGCGATGGCGATACAGCCGAGGCTGTGCCCGGCCAGCACCACGGGTGCGGAAGATTCGCCGATCGCCTGATCCAGCCGGGTGACCCACGGATTGCGCTGCGGCGCATTCCACAGGCCAAGGTCAACCCGGCGCACGTCCCCGCGCACCGACTCCCAGATCGTCTGCCAATGGCCCGGGCCGCTGTTATCCAGCCCGGGCACGGTCAGGATTGTCGGGCCGGTACGGTCATGCGTGTCAAAGATCGCCATCGCGGTCACTCCCTCGTCCAGCCCCCGATGATGCATGATAATCCTACTAGATTGATAGGCAATAAACTTTGCGTTGGGTGGGCCGGGGTTTGCGTTTGTCCGCCCGCCCCGCCAAAGAACCGGCATGGGAAAGACGCGGATCGATCAACTGCTCGCCGAACGGGGCCTGGCGGAAAGCCGCACGCGCGCGCAGGCGCTGGTCATGGCCGGGGTCGTTTTCGTCGGCGACCGGAAGGTAGACAAGCCCGGCCAGCAGGTCCCCGACGAAGCCGAAATCACCGTCAAGGGCCGCGATCATCCCTGGGTTTCGCGGGGCGGGATCAAGCTGGCCCATGCGCTTGACCATTTCGCCATCGACCCGATGGGCGCGGTTGCGATGGATGTCGGATCATCGACCGGCGGGTTCACCGACGTCCTGCTGACGCGCGGCGCAGCACGGGTCTATGCTGTGGACAGCGGCACGAATCAGTTGGCCTGGAAACTGCGTCAGGATCCGCGGGTGATCGTGCATGAACAGACAAGCGCACGCATCCTGACCGCCGATCATGTGCCCGAACCCGTTGACCTGATCGTCTGCGATGCCAGCTTCATTGCGCTGCACAAGGTGTTGCCTGTGCCGATGTCCTTTGCCGCCCCTGGTGCCTGGCTGGTCGCGCTGATTAAGCCGCAGTTTGAGGCGGAACGGCATGAGATCGGCAAGGGCGGGGTGGTCCGCGATCCGTCCGTTCATCGGCGTGTGTGCGATGCAACCAAATCATGGCTTGGCACGATCGGCTGGACCGTGCAGGATGCGGTGGAAAGCCCCATTACGGGGCCGGAAGGAAATGTTGAGTTTCTTATCGCGGCGCGAAACGACATTCGCGCGCTTGCGTTAGGGTCCTCTGCAGAATAGCGGCCTAGGCACCGATGCATAAGCAAATCCTGATCCTTTCGCTCGCGCTGATGGCGGCGGGCTGCGGCGGTGGTTCGCAACCGGCGGCCAAGGGGCGTGCAGCGCCGCTGGTTTCTGTGTCCCCGGTGGTTCAGGAACGATTTGTCGAACGGATCGAGGCGGTCGGCACCGCCAATGCGAATGAACAGGTCACGCTAGCCGCCCCCGTGACGGAGCGGATCGAGCGACTGGCGTTCGATGACGGCGATTTCATTCGCAAGGGCGATGTGGTTGCCGTGCTGGCCCGCGGCCAAGAAACGGCCCAGCTGGATGTTGCCAGTGCCCGCGCCGCAGAGGCCGAAAAGCAGCTTTCCCGCTTGGCCGAACTGCGCCAGCGCGGATTTGCGACGCAAAGCGCACTGGATGCTCAGACTGCGCTGGCGGCGCAGGCGCGTGCTCAGGCGGCGGAGGCGCGTGCCTCCATCGGCGACCGGGTGCTGCGTGCGCCGTTTTCCGGTTATGTATCGCTGCGCAACATCTCCGCCGGGGCGATCGTCAGTGCCGGAACCGAGGTCGCGCAGATTAGCGATCTTTCCGTGATCAAGCTCGACTTCTCGGTTCCCGAAACCATGCTGTCCGCCCTGAAACAGGGTCAGCCGATCGAGGCGCAGGCGGCCGCCTATCCCGATGAGCGGTTTCGCGGCCGGATCGACGTCATCGATGCGATCGTGAACCCCGAAACCCGTGCCGTCACCGTCCGCGCCCTCATCCCCAATCCTGACGCCCGGTTGAAACCGGGGATGCTGTTGACCGTGGTCGTGGAAGCGCAGGCACGCACAGCGCCGTCCGTGCCGGAACTTGCGGTCGTTGGCGATGGCGACGAAAACTTCGTCTTCGTCGTCGAACAGGGCAAGGCCAAGCGCGTGGCAGTGCGCACCGGTATTCGTCAGGGTGGCAAGGTGGAAATCCTGTCCGGCCTTGGTCCCGATGCGCGCGTGATTACCGAAGGGGTGGTCAAGGTTGCCGATGGGCAGCAGGTCCGTCTGAACGGTCAGGAACAGGCCGCTACCGGCATCGGCAAGCCGACGGGCGGGAGCGCCAACTGATGCAGTTGTCGGACCTGTCCGTCCGGCGACCCGTCTTTGCGGCCGTCCTGTCGATCCTGCTGACCCTGTTCGGGCTGGTCGGGTATCTCAGCCTGTCGATCCGAGAATATCCGGACACCGATCCGCCGATCGTGTCGATCGAAACCGTCTATACCGGTGCCGCCGCGTCCGTCATCGAGGCGCGGATCACCCAGCCGCTTGAGGATGCGCTGTCAGGCATCGAGGGGATTCAGACGATCACCTCGACCTCCCGCGACGGACAGTCGAGCATCTCCATCGAATTTCGTCCCAATCGAGAGGTCGATTCGGCCGCCAACGACGTGCGTGACCGCGTCGGCAGCGTGCTGGAGGACCTGCCCGAAGAGGCGCTGGCCCCGGAAGTCCGCAAGGTCGATGCCGATGCCTCGCCGATCATGTTCATGGTGGTGTCGCGGCCTGGCTGGACGCGGCTACAGCTGTCCGATTACGTCAATCGCAACCTGGTCGACCGGTTCGGCACCATCGACGGCGTTGCCCGCATCTTTGTCGGAGGCGAGGCGCGGCCTTCGATGCGCGTATGGTTGAATGCACAGAAGCTGGCCGCCTTTCAGCTGACGCCGGCGGATATCGAAAATTCGCTGCGCAGCCAGAATGTCGAACTGCCGGCCGGGCGACTGGAATCCAGTCAGCAGAATGTCACGCTGCGCGTCGACCGTGCCTTTGCCGCGCCCGACAGCTTTTCCCGCCTGATCGTCGGCCGTGGGCCGGACGGTTATCTGGTGCGGCTGGGCGATGTCGCGCGGGTCGAGGTGGGAGCCGAAAATCCCTATAGCAGCTTCCGCCTGAACGGCGGATCGGCCGTCGGCATGGGTATCGTCCGCCAGTCGGGGGCGAACACGCTGGCCGTTGCCGACGCGGCCAAGAAGCTGGCCGAGGATCTGAAGCCCGACCTGCCTCAGGGGATGACGATAACGATCGGATCGGACGATTCGCTGTTTATCGGTGAAGCGATCGAAAAGGTCTGGCACACCCTGGCGGAGGCCGCGATCCTGGTGGTTGCCGTCATCTTCCTGTTCCTGGGATCGTGGCGGGCGACGATCATCCCGGCGGTAACGGTGCCGATCTGTCTGCTGGGCGCCTTTGCCGTGCTGTGGATGGTCGGGTATTCGGTCAATCTGCTGACCCTGCTTGCAATGGTCCTGGCCATCGGTCTGGTCGTCGACGATGCCATCGTCGTCCTTGAGAACGTCTATCATCGGATCGAGGAGGGGGAATCGCCCCTGGTCGCGGCGTTCAAGGGCACGCGGCAGGTCGGGTTCGCCGTCATTTCCACCACGCTGGTCGTCTGCGCCGTGTTCGTGCCGGTCATGTTCCTGGCCGGGCAGACCGGCCTGTTGTTCCGCGAGCTTGCGGTGGCCATGATCGGCGCAATCGCCTTTTCCGGCTTCCTTGCGCTGACGCTGACGCCGATGTTGTGTTCCAAGATGCTGCGCAAGGAAAAGCGCGGCCGGGTTACCGGCTGGGTTGATCGGCAGTTTCAGCGGCTCGAAACCGGCTATTCCAACCGGCTGGATGGCGTGATTCGCAAGCCGTTGCTGACCACGATTGTCGTCGTCGCCTTTCTGGCCTTTGGCGGATTTTCATACACGCTCATCCAGTCCGAACTGGTGCCGGCCGAGGATCAGGGCGGTCTGAACGCCACGATCAACGCGCCGGAAGGCACCGGTTTCGATCAGATGGACAAATATGCGCTGGAGGCGCAGGCCAAGCTGTTGCCGCTGCTGGATCAGGGCGCGGTGCGCACCATGATCACCCGGGTGCCTGGCAGTTTCGGGGCCAGCGACGATTTCAACAGCGCCGCGTTTGTCATCTTTCTCAAGCACTGGGACGAGCGCACGGTCAGCACGCAGGACGTCGCCAATCAGGTGAACGGCATCCTGCAGACGCTGCCCGCCGTGCGCGGCAACGCTCAGGTCCGCTCTGCCCTTGGCCGCGGCCGGGGTCAGCCGCTGAACCTGGTCATTGCCGGCACCACTTATGAAGGGCTGGCCGAGGCGCGCGACCGCATCCTTGCCGCAGCATCGAACAATCCGGGCATCATCAACCTCGATTCCGATTACAAGGAAACCAAGCCGCAGCTGCGCATCGATGTGGATACCACGCGCGCAGGCGACCTTGGCGTTTCGGTGCAGGAGGTCAGCACCGCGTTGCAGACGCTGCTCGGTTCGCGCCGCGTTTCGACCTATGTCGATCGGGGCGAGGAATATTATGTGGTCGTCCAGGCGGAACCGACCAACCGGTCGACCCTGACCGATCTGGCGACCATCTATGTCCGCGCGCGGTCCGGTGCGCTGGTGCCGCTGTCCAACCTGGTCACGACGCGCGAAGTGTCAGGGCCACGCGATCTTGGCCGGTTCAACAAGCTGCGGGCGATCACCCTGTCGGGCGGTCTTGCCCCCGGCTACACGCTGGGCGAGGCGCTGACGTTCCTGGAAACCGAGGCGCGCAAGTCGCCCGAGGTGCTGGCTGTCGGCTATCGCGGCGAAAGCCAGGCGTTCAAGGAAACGGGCGGATCGATCCTGCTGGTTTTCGGCCTGACCATCGTCATCATCTATCTGTTGCTGGCGGCCCAGTTCGAAAGTTTCGTCCACCCGGCGGTGATCATCACTACTGTGCCGCTCGCGGTCGCCGGCGGCCTGATCGGCCTGTTGCTGTTCGGCAAGACGCTCAACCTCTATAGCCAGATCGGCATCGTCATGCTGGTCGGGCTGGCGGCAAAGAACGGTATTCTGATCGTCGAGTTCGCCAATCAGCTACGCGATGAAGGGATGGAGATTGTCCAGGCAATCCGCGAGGCTTCGGCCCGCCGCCTGCGCCCCATCCTGATGACGTCGATCGCGACCATCGCCGGCGCAGTGCCGCTGGTGCTGGCCGGCGGGGCGGGCAGCGCGGCACGGTCGTCCATCGGCGTGGTCATCGTTTTCGGCGTGCTGTTCGCCACAGTCATCACGCTGTTCCTGATACCGCTGCTCTATAGCCGCCTTGCCAAGCGGACCCAGTCGCCGGAGGCGGTGGGACGCGAACTGGATGCTGCGTTGGGGGCACCGCAGCCGGCCGAATAGCGGGTCAAATCGACAAAAAGGGGGGATCGTGAACGAAATCGCGTCAAAGGGGCAGTTGCGGCTATCATTCTTGCGCTGGGCCGTCGTCACGGTTCCGCTCGTCGTCCTGCTGGGGCTGGGCGCGGGCCGGCTGGTGCAATCGGGCGAGGATAATGCCTGGTACGCCGCCCTGGTGCGGCCGGACATCACGCCGCCCGGCTGGCTGTTCGGCGTTGCCTGGACAACCCTGTACATCCTGCTTGGCCTTGCCATCGCGATCGTTCTTCATGCCCGCGGGGCAAAAGGGCGAGGCGTGGCCATTACCCTGTTCGTGGTTCAGCTGGCACTGAACCTGGTCTGGTCGCCGCTGTTCTTTGGCGCGCATCAGGTCACGCTCGGCTTCTGGTTGATCGTCACGATCCTGGTGCTGGCCATTGCCACCACCTTTGCCTTTGGCCGGGTCCGCTCGCTCGCAGCCTGGCTGATGGTGCCCTATCTGCTGTGGCTCAGCTTTGCCTCGATCCTCAATTTCCAGTTCGATCAGTTGAACCCGGATGCGGAAACCCTTGTGATTTCACGCGCCTCCACCCAAGTTCCGCTTTGAAGCGATTGAGGACAACCGGCAGATGCAATCCGACAACAAGCTGATCGACGATCTCGTCAAGTTCATGAACGGCGCGGCCGGCACCATTGCAGGCATGGCGCGCGAGGGCGAATCGGCGGCGCGCGACCGGGCCCGCGAATGGATCGGCGGACTTGATTTCGTCAGCCGTGACGAATTCGACGCGGTCAAGGCGATGGCAGTTGCCGCGCGGGACGAGGCGGATGCGCTGAAGGCGCGCCTTGATGCGATCGAACAGCAGCTCGCGGGCCTTAACGCTGCGAAAACCAAGGCGGCAAAGGCGCCCCCTGCCGAACCCAAGGCCGAATAAGCTGCTTTTCCACAGCTTTTTCGAAAGTGCTGGTGGACAAGCCTTGCCCGTCGCACCGCCAACCGGCACCCCTTGCATCCGCAGGAATGCGGGGACAAGGACGGGCCATGCTTGAAGAATCCGATTTCGATCGCGACGACGCCGCCCCGATCGAGATGCTCGAGAACTATTTCTCCGCGCATGGCTGGTCGTACGAGCGCGAAGAGGACGAGATCGTCGCAAAGGTGAAGGGCAGCTGGACCGAGTTCGAGCTGCGCGCGATCTGGCGGGCCGAGGACGGCGTGATCCAGTTCCTCGCCTTTCCCGACATCCGCGTGCCGGACGAGCGTCGGCCCGTGCTGTACGAGGCGATAGGGCTGGTCAACGAACAGCTGTGGATCGGCCATTTCGAACTCTGGTCCTCGTCCGGCATCCTGCTGTATCGCCATGCCGCGATGATCGATGCGGGCGATGGCGGCACGCTGTCGCTGGCGCAGGCCGAATTGCTGGTCGAAAGCGCGATCGACGAGTGCGAACGGTTTTACCCGGTGTTCCAGTTTGTCCTTTGGGGTGGCAAGACCCCGCGTGAGGCGATTGCAGCGTCGATGATCGAGACTCAGGGCGAGGCGTGACGCTGCGCACCATCGGTCTGGTCGGATGCGGCGCTATGGCCGGCGCGATGCTGGCCCGCTGGATCGCCTCTGAAACCATTGCCGCCCGGGACGTGTTCGTCGTCAACACCGCCGACCGCGCGCTTCCCGATGGCGTGGCACAGGGCAGGGCGTTTCCGGCGGACGCGCAATTCGATGCGGTGATGATCGGGGTCAAGCCCCAGCAGCTGGGCGAGGCGATTGCCGCGCATGGCGAGATGCTGGCCGCTGCGCCGCTGCTGCTTTCCATCCTGGCCGGGACCAGAGAGGCCGACCTGATCGCCGCAACCGGCGCGGGTTCCGTGGTCCGCGCGATGCCGAACCTGCCCGTTGCGATCGGCCGGGGCGTCGTGTCGCTCTGCGGTGCCAGCGCCAGCGCGGATCATCGGTCCTCCGTCACGCTGTTGATGGCGCCGCTCGGGCTGGTCGAATGGGTCGATGAACCGCTGTTCGATGCCGCTACCGCGCTGGCGGGCAGCGGCCCGGCCTTTGTCTATCGCTTCATCGACGCGCTGTCGGCCGGCGGAGCGGCGCTTGGGCTGGATCCGGCGCAGGCGCTTCGCATGGCGTTGGCCACGGTGGCCGGCGCCGCGCGGCTGGCCGAGGATGCGCGGGAACAGCCCGGCGTCCTGGCCGACCGGGTGGCCAGCAAGGGCGGGTCGACGCGTGCCGGCCTTAACGTGCTGGATGAGGACGCGGCGCTGGCCCGGTTGGTCGAAGAGACGCTGGCCGCCGCCGAACGGCGCAATCGCGAATTGGCGGCACTCAACACCCGCTGACCCCTTCTGCCGTCCGGGAACCGACGGGTTCTGCATGGGTTGCTTGTTGCAGGACCCAGGACAGGAGGATGCCATGACCACGACCAAGGAACGCCACAACAAATCCCATAATGGCGCCGCCCGGAAAAGCGCGCGTGCCGAGGGCAAGGGACTGAGCAATTTCACCGTGCTGGCCGGAGCGGTCGGTGCGGGTGCCGCGCTGGGCGTCGCCGCGTTGATCGGGCGCAAGGCGGTGGTACAGGCACCGACCGCACTGGCGGGCGATTGGGCAGAGGCGCTGGCCATCGAGCATCGCGCGGTGTTGAAGGTGTTCGACACGATCGAGGCGACCGAGGACAAGGCAGTGACCAAGCGCACCCTGCTGCTGGCCCATCTGAAGCAGGCACTGACCAAGCATGCGGTCGAGGAAGAAAATGTGATCTATCCCGCGCTGCGAGAGGCCGGGGAAACCGAGGCATTCGATGAACTGTCCAGCGAGCACGCGCTGGTCAAAAATTACCTGTTCCGGCTGGACAATATGCCAAAGGACAGCGCCGCATTCCTGACCGTGGTGCGCGAGTTTCGGCGGGAGATCGAGGATCATATGCGCGAGGAAGAGGAAGTCCTCTTCCCCAAGCTGAAGGCGCAGCGGGATGACGAAGGCAACAAGGCATTGTTCGTGGCAATGAACAAGGAGGGGTTCAAGGTCGCGTAAACCCGTCCAGCCATGGGTACCGGCGGGCGATTGGCCCTGCCGGTACCGGTGGGCGATCGGGTCAGCCCCTGCGCAACCCCTCGATCCGGTTGCGCTCGCTGGACGGAATCAGCCCCTCCAGCACTGCCCAGAACCCGCCGACCGCGCCTTGGCCGGCGCTTTGATAGGCGCTGCTCATGCGTTCGCGCAGTGCCTCGAACAACTGGCTTTCCAGGGTGCGACCGGCCGGGGTCAGCCGCAATAGCCGCTGGCGACGGTCGCGGTCACCGGGCCGCATTTCGACCAGTTCGCGCTCGATCAATTCGCCAAGCACACGGCCCAGCGATTGTTTGGTAATCGCCAGCAGTCCGAGCAGCTGACTGACGCTCAGATCCGGCTGCCGCGCGATGAAGTAAAGCGCGCGGTGATGCGCCCGGCCCAGACCTTGTTCCGCCAGTCGCTCGTCGATGGACCGGGTCAGATGGCTGTATCCAAAATAGAGGAGTTCCACGCCGCGCCGGATTTCCTGTTCGCGCAAGAACAGGGGAGATGCGGAACGCAGCGGATCGGAAGTGTTTTGGCCAGCCATGTTGACCTAATTTGGCACCGCGCCTAAGTCGACGCAAGCCATTCCGGCGCCCGTCGCGGCGCGGATTGCCGCACAGGGAAAGGATCAGTTGGTGCAGCCCGAACGGCCCAGTTTCGTCATCGAACCCCATGCTTCTCCGGTTGCCGCGGCCGATCGTGATGCGCTGCTCGCCAATCCGGGATTCGGCAAGCTGTTCACCGATCACATGGCCATTATCCGCTACAGCGAGGATCGCGGTTGGCACGACGCCGCCATCCGCGCGCGCGCGCCCATCGCGCTCGATCCCGCTGCATCGGTGCTGCATTACGCGCAGGAGATTTTCGAGGGGCTGAAGGCGTATCGCACTGCTGATGGCGGCGTCACCCTGTTCCGTCCCGACCGCAATGCCCATCGGTTCCAGCAATCGGCCGCGCGTCTGGCGATGCCGCAATTGCCCGCCGACCTGTTCCTTCAATCGGTCCGCGAACTGGTCAGTATCGATCGCGACTGGATTCCCGCCATTGACGGTGGATCGCTCTATCTGCGGCCGTTCATGTTCGCGTCGGAGGTGTTTCTGGGCGTTCGCCCGGCCAAGGAATATCTCTATTGCGTGATCGCATCGCCGGCTGGTGCCTATTTCAAGGGCGGGACGCCGGCCGTGTCGCTGTGGGTGAGCCAGGATTATACGCGCGCGGCGGCGGGCGGCACGGGCGCTGCCAAATGCGGCGGCAATTATGCCGCCAGCCTGGTGGCGCAGGCCGAGGCGATTGAACAGGGATGCGATCAGGTCGTGTTTCTGGATGCGGTCGAGCGGCGCTGGATCGAGGAACTGGGCGGCATGAACACGTTTTTCGTGTTTGATGACGGCACGATGATCACGCCCCCGCTGACCGGCACGATTCTGCCCGGCATCACCCGCGATGCCATCCTGACGCTGGCCGCTGACATGGGCGTCGTGGTTCGTGAGGAACGCTATTCCCTTGATCAGTGGCGCGCGGACAGCCAGTCGGGCCGCCTGCGGGAGGCTTTTGCCTGCGGCACGGCGGCGGTTGTGACGCCGATCGGGTCAGTGCGTGGCCATGACATCGATTTCCGCATCGGCAATGGTGGCCCGGGCATGGTCACTCAGGGCATCCGTGAACGGCTGGTCGCGATCCAGCGCGGGGAGGCACCCGACCCCCATGGCTGGGTGGAACGCATCCTTTAATTGACCATCCCCTTTGACGCGCGCGGCATCTATCGCTAGAGACGCCGCCCTGTCGCCTGCTGGGGCGTCGCCAAGCGGTAAGGCACCGGTTTTTGGTACCGGCATTCGTAGGTTCGAATCCTGCCGCCCCAGCCAGCGACCATCTGTTCCATCCCCTGTCGTGCCGAAATCGGCTTATTCTGTGGGTCGTCCCGCGAACCGGCGGCGGCGGGCGGCTGCATTGGCGCGGGCTGCCTCCACTGCCTCCACCTCCGTTGCATCCAGCATGTAATCGAGCACACGGCTCAGGTGATCGCGCATCGCCGCGCGGGCGCGGGCCGGATCGCGTGACCGCAGCGCATTCAGGATGGCGCGATGTTCGGCCACCACCGGCCGCACGCCCCAGTCGCGCGATTTTTCGAACAGGCGGGCACATTGCGGCGAGCGATTGCGCGTCTGCCACAGCTGTTCGACCGTCGCGGCCAGCGCGCTGTTCTGCGTCGCCCGCGCAATAGTCAGGTGGAATTGTTCATCCAGCAATTCGTCCATGCGGGGACCACCCGCCGGATGCCCGGCCAAGCGGTCCGCCTCCACCGCCGCTGCCATTTCGGTCAGCAGCCGGTCCAGCTCGGCCAGTTCTGCCTCGGTGATCAAGCTGGCGGCCAGCGCCGCCGTCTCGCCCTCGATCAGCAGTCGGGCCTCGGTCAGTTCGAACGCGCCGACATCCATCGGCGCGGCGGCGGCGCGCGGCCGGGGCTGAATGACATAGACGCCCGATCCGACGCGCACCTCGACCAGTCCGTCCAGCTCCAGCGCGATGATCGCCTCGCGCACCGTCGGTCGGCTGACGGCATATGCGGCGGCCAGTTCCCGCTCGGCGGGCAGGCGGTCGCCAACCGCATGCGTGCCCGCGGCAATAGCCCGCGCCAGTCGCTCCGCCACCTGCTGATAAAGCCGCGGTGCCCGGCCGGGTTTCGCATTCTCGGTCATCGCCAGCATCCGATGTTTTATCACCCAACCGAATTGGTCAGGACAATTTGCCGAACTTGACAGGCCAATATCATATGGTCAACGCATCGGGCATCCAGCCGGCAGGGTCGGCAGCACTTGGGAGTCGGGATCATGCGGATTACGTCAGCCAGGGTCATCGTCACCTGTCCCGGCCGCAATTTCGTGACGCTGAAGATCGAGGTGGAGGGCGGCCAGACCGGGATTGGCGATGCGACCCTGAACGGCCGCGAACTGGCCGTTGCCGCCTATCTGACTGACCATGTCTGTCCCAACCTGATCGGACGGGACGCGAGACGGATCGAGGATCTCTGGCAGTTTCTCTATCGTGGTGCCTATTGGCGGCGTGGTCCCGTGACGATGCGGGCGATTGCCGCCGTCGACATGGCGCTGTGGGATATCAAGGCAAAGGCGGCGGGGATGCCGCTGTATGACCTGCTGGGCGGGGCCAGCCGCGACGGCGTGCTCGTCTATGGTCATGCCAATGGCGCCGACATTGACGAGACGGTCGAGGCGGTCGGCCGGTATCGCGACATGGGGTACAAGGCGATCCGGGCACAGTCGGGGATTCCGGGCGTCAAGGGTGCCTATGGCGTGGCGCGCGGTGACCTGTATTACGAACCCGCCGATGCGGCGCTTCCCACCGAAACGCTGTGGAATACGCCCGCCTATCTCAATTATGCGCCCAAGCTGTTCGAGGCGCTGCGCGACAAGCACGGCCATGACATCGAACTGCTGCACGATGTACATCACCGCCTGACCCCGATCGAGGCAGCGCGGCTGGGCAAGGCGCTGGAGCCGTCCCGCCTGTTCTGGATGGAGGATTGCACGCCCGCGGAAAATCAGGACGCCTTTCGCCTGGTGCGCCAGCATACCGTGACGCCGCTGGCGGTGGGCGAGATTTTCAACACGATCTGGGATGCTAAGGACCTGATCCGCGATCAGTTGATCGATTATATCCGCATGACGGTGGTTGGATCGGGCGGCATCACGCACCTGCGCCGCGTCGCCGATTATGCCGCGATGTATCAGGTGCGCACCGGCTGCCATGGCGCGACCGACCTGTCGCCTGTAACCATGGGCTGTGCCCTGCATTTCGACCTGTGGGTGCCCAATTTCGGCATTCAGGAATATATGCGCCACACCCCGGAAACCGACGCGGTATTCCCGCATGCCTACAGCTTTTCCGATGGATATCTGCACCCCGGCGATGTGCCCGGCCATGGTGTCGAGATCGACGAGGCGATGGCGGCGAAATTCCCCTACAAACCGGCTCAGCTGCCCATTGCGCGGCTGCAGGACGGGGCGATGTGGAACTGGTGACGCCTTAGCGGGCTTGGCCCACACCCATCCGGGGCAGGGCGATCAGAAAGCCGATCGCCGCAATGGTCAGCGCACCCGCCAGCATCGCCATCGGGGCCAGGGTGCTGCCGGTCGCGTCGCGCACCATCGGCACCGCGTTCTGCGCGGCGAAGCCCCCAAGATTGCCGACCGAGTTGATTACCGCCAGCCCGGTTGCGGCATGGGCGCCGCGCAGCAACCCTTGCGGCACGCTCCAGAACACCGGCTGAGCTGAAAACACCGCCGCCGCCGCGATGCACAGGCAGGCGAATTTGAGTCCTGCACCCGGCAACAGCACGCTGCCCATCAGGCTGGCCGCCGCGATCAGCAACGGCCCGGCAATATGCCACCGGCTCGCACCATGTCGGGCCGCATGGCGCGGCACTGCCCACAGCGCCACGGCAACGAACAGCCAGGGGATGACGTTCAGCGCCCCGTTCTGAAGGTTGGTCGCACCGAACGCCTTGACGATGGTCGGCAACCAGTAGCTGAGGCCATAGGCACCCAGCGGCATCCCGAAATACAGGATCGCCAGCAACAGCACGCGCGGATCGGCCAGCGCCCGCCACGCTGATTCCCCGGCCCGTTCCGGCGGAGCCTCTGCCGCCAGCGTTGCCGCCAGCCAGGATTTTTCCGCATCGGTCAGCCAGCGTGCCTCGCCCGGCGTGCTGGGCAGCTTGGTCAGAACTACCGGCACCATCAGGATGGCGGGAATGCCCGTCGCGACGAACACCCATTGCCATCCCGCCAGCCCGGCAGCACCGTCCAGTTCCAGCAAGGCGCCGCCGACCAGCGATCCAACTGCGTTGGCAAAGGCGCTGGCGATCATGAACAGGCCGACCATCTGCGCCCGCCGCGCCTGGGGAAACCACAAGGTCAGCAGATACAGCGCGCCGGGAAAGAAACCCGCCTCCGCCACGCCCAGCAGAAAGCGCAGCACATAGAACATGGCCGTGTTCTGCGTGAAGCCGAGCGCCACGGTGATCGCGCCCCAGGTCAGCATGATCCGGGCGAACCACAGCCGCGCGCCGACCCGCGACAGGATCAGGTTGGCCGGTGCCTCGAACAGGAAATAGCCGAGAAAGAACAGGCTGGCGCCCAGGCCATAGGCGGCCTCCGACAGGCCAAGCGCATCGACCATCTCCAGCTTGGCATAGGAGACATTCTGCCGGTCGATATAGGCCAGCAGATACATCACGCACAGGATCGGCATCAGCCGCGCGGTAATCTTTCTGACCGTCCTGTCCGGCGACACCGCCTGTTCCATGCCATCCCCTCTTCGTCGGCGGGGATTAACAGAAGAAGTCCGGGCGGCCCACAGCCTTGTTCGCTCCGCCTGGCCCGTCGCCCTCGACTTGTGCCGATAGGAGCGCATAGACACCGGCCATGGAATATCCCCTGACCTGTCATCCCGACACGCCGCCGACGGGCGTGACCGGCGTGTTCGTGACGTTGCACCGATCCAGCCTGCACTATCGGGTGGCGGGTGCGGATCAGCTGCGCGTGCCGCCGGATGCGCCGCCGGAGCGGACCGATGGCCTGTGGCGGACGACCTGTTTCGAGTTGTTTGTCCGGCCCGTCGGGGACAATGGCTATGTCGAGTATAATTTCGCCCCGTCCGGCCAATGGGCGGCCTATGGTTTTTCGGGCTATCGGGCGGGGATGCACCCGCTGGAGCGTGTGACGCCGCCCCGGATCGGGCGCAGCGGCGATAGCTGGCATGTCGACCTGGTCGACCCGCTGCCCTGTGGCCGCCTGTCCCTGACAGCCGTGATCGAGGAACTGGATGGCACGCGGTCATTCTGGGCGCTTGCCCACCCGGCGGGCGCGCCCGATTTTCATCATGCCGATTGCTTTGCGATCGATCTGACGGCACCTCATTCGTCATGAATTTCGGTATCGACCGGCTGCTCGCCGACCCTCAGCTTCGACGCCCCCTGTCGGGCAAGCGCGTGGCGCTGCTTGCGCATCCCGCATCGGTGACGCGTACCCTGACCCACAGCCTGGATGCGCTGGTCGCCGCCGGGGTCGAGGTCAGCGCGATGTTCGGCCCCCAGCATGGCGTTCGCGGCGATTTGCAGGACAACATGATGGAATCGCCGGATTTCGTCGATCCGACCTATGGCGTGCCGGTATTCAGCCTGTATGGCGAGGTTCGCCGGCCGACCGCGCAGTCCATGGCCACGTTCGACGTGATGCTGGTCGACCTGCAGGATGTGGGCTGCCGCATCTACACCTTTGTCACCACGCTGCTTTATGTGCTGGAGGCCGCGGCCCGGTACGAAAAGGCGGTGTGGGTGCTCGACCGGCCCAACCCTGCCGGACGCCCGGTCGAAGGAACGCTGCTGCAACACGGCTGGGAAAGTTTCGTTGGCGCGGGGCCGATGGTGATGCGCCACGGCATGACGCTGGGCGAGATGGGCCACTGGTTCATCGACCATTTCGGACTGAACGTCGATTACCGCGTGATCGAAATGGAGGGGTGGGCACCCGATGCCGCGCCGGGCCATGGCTGGCCGCCCGAACGCCCATGGATCAACCCCAGCCCCAATGCCGCGAACGTCAACATGGCGCGCGCCTATGCCGGCACGGTGATGCTGGAGGGGACGACGCTGTCCGAAGGGCGCGGCACCACCCGGCCGCTGGAGCTGTTTGGCGCACCCGATATCGATGCGCGCGCGGTGATCGGCGAAATGCACCGCATCGCACCCGAATGGCTGGCCGGATGCACGCTGCGCGATTTCTGGTTTCAGCCGACTTTTCACAAGCATAGCGGGCAATTGTGCAGCGGCGTGTTCATTCACGCCGATGCCCCCGGTTACGATCATGCCGCATTCCGCCCCTGGCGCGTGCAGGCCGCGGGATTGAAGGCGATCCGGTCGCTGTATCCCGAGTATCCGCTGTGGCGCGACTTCCCCTATGAATATGTGTTCGACCGGCTGGCGATCGACGTGATCAACGGCGGCCGTGCCTTGCGCGATTGGGTGGACGACGCCGCAGCCACGCCCGCCGACCTGGATGCCCTCGCCCTGCCGGACGAGGCGGCATGGCAAGAAACGCGTCGTCCGTTCCTGATCTATTGACCATGGCGCATGGCCCTGTAACGCCGCGATCATGCTGGCGGGGCTGATCTTTGCGACTGAGGATGCCGAGGGTGCGGGCGGCGGTCTTGCCGCCACGCTTCCCTTTGGCGGGATGACCTTGCTTGAATATCAGGCACGGCTGCTGATCGCGGCGGGTGCCGGGCATCTGCTGATTGCAGTGACGCGGATGACGCCGCCGCTGCTGGGCGCGGTCAATCGCATCGCCAAGCGCGGTGTGCCGGTCGACATGGTCCGTTCGGCAGAGGAAGTCAGCGGGCGGCTGCATCCGCTGGCCCGGGTGATCGTTCTGGCCGATGCGCTGGTCACCACGGATCAGGCGGTTCATGCGCTGGCGTCCGTCGGCCGGGAAACCATTCTGGTCACGGACGACCCCAGCCCCGCACTGGCGGTGGAGCGGATCGATTCGACGCGTCACTGGGCCGGCATGGCGATGGTCGATGCGCGCCGGGTGGCAGAGGTGGCGGCGCTGCCCCGCGATTATGATTTCCAGTCCAGCCTGTTGCGTCTGGCGGCGCAGGGCGGGGCCGAACATCTGCCGCTGTCCACGGCGGCGCGTCGGGCCGGGCATGGCGTTGACCGCCACCCCGATGGCCTGGCCAGCCGCAGCAATGGCGTGCTGCTGGCGCTGGCCAATCAGCGGATCGGATGGGCCGACCGATATGTGTTCACGCCGCTGACCCGCATCCTGTTGCCGCAACTGGTCCGGCGGAATGTGGCGGATACCGCATTGCTGGCGGTGGGCGGCATCCTTGGCCTGATTGCCGTCCTGGTCATCGCATTGGGCTGGCCACGGATCGGCATCGTCGGATTGCCGCTGTCGGTCGCGGCGCTGACCACCGGCTCGCTGCTCAGCGGCCTGCGCGGCAATGACCGGATTGCGATGATTCAGGATCGCGCGATACAGGGCGTGACCGGGCTGGTCGTCGCTGCGCTGGCCATCGTGACCGGGTTTGCTCAGCAATCGCTGACCGCCCCGGTGCTGGCGGCGGCACTGATCGCGGTGACGGCAATCGGCGAACGGGTCCCTGGTGCCCGCCGCCCCTGGTATGGCGGTGCGCCGCTCTATGCGCTGTTGCTCACCCCATGGGTGCTTGCCGGCGTTCCGGTCCTTGGCCTTGGCGTGACCGCCATTGCCGCCACGGCAACGCTTGCTGCGCTGGTCGAGACGTTGAGGAAACAGGCTTAGGGCCAAATTAACATCCGTTCCGCTAGGAAATGGGTATGTCCGGCACAGTGGTGGACCCTGGTTCCGCAGCAGCGGGTTCGGCCGCAGACGCGGTGGCGATGGCCATTGCGGCGGACCGCCGCGTGCGCCTTCGCCTTGCGGCGCTCGGGGCTGATTACGCGCGGCCTGTCGATCATCGCATGACGGACCGGCTGCGTCACGGGATTGACGCTGCGCTGACGGATGCGGTGGCCGAGGTTGAGCGAGCGCTGCGCCTGCGCGCCCAGCGGATGCTTGCCGCCGATGGTCACGATGCCCTTGCCGCCATTCTTGCCCATGCGCCCGATCGACGTGACCTGATGGCGCTGATCGCTGCCATTCCCGAACTGCCGACGCAGATGGCCGTTCGCGCAGCCATCGCTGAACGTGCGGCCGCCATGCCCATTCACGGCGGCGATGACCCGGACGAGCCGGGATTTCTGGCCGCGCTGGCGCAATCGGAGGATCGGCGGATCGCCGCCGCCGCCCGGTTGCTGATGCAGGCCGATCCGCTGGATGGCAGTGCAGGCCGCCCGCCGGCCGATCTGCGCGCAGCGATTGGCTGGTGGCTGGCCGGTGCGATCGAGCGCGAGCCTGCCGCGATTACCCCATCCGCTCGTCTGACGCTGCGCCGTGCGCTGGTTGCCGCGGCCGAGGGGCTGGCCGATGCGGGGGATGCCTCCGGCGATCCCGTGGCGGCCGCCCTGCATCTGGTTCATGCGATCGATCCCCGGCCGGGCGAGGTAGCATTTCTGTTGATCGAGGCGGTTCGCGACCGCCGCCTTGCCCTGTTCTGTGCCATTCTGGGACGGGCGGCCGGCCTCGCCGCCGATCGCGTGCTGCCGATGCTGGCGGCGGCGGATGACGACCGCCTATGGCTCGCGCTGCGCGCAGCGGGGCTGGACCGGACGGCAATGGCGAACATCCTTTCTGTGCTGACCACCGGCATTGATCCCGTCTCTGCGCTGGCCCGCGCCGATGCGCTGTCCGATGCGGCCAATATGTCGCCGGAGATGGCGGGCGCGCTGATCCTGCCGCTGCGCTGTCCTGATGTGCACGCTCTGGCGCTGGGTGCGCCGGACCGCGTGAGCGCCCTGCGGTGAACCGGATGGCCGACACGCACTCTCCCGTCCTTGCCCGGCTGGACCCGCAGGGGTGCCTGGTCGAAGGGGATGCCCGGCTGCTTGACCTGAATACAGCCGCTGGCGGCGCGCTTGGAAAGCCGTTGTCGCTGCCCGAACTGTCGACGCTGGCATCGCTGGCACTGCGGTTGCGCGTCCCGATCGCCCGCACGATCGACCTGGCCGATGGCGATATCGACCTGCGCATGGCTGTCCGTCTGGTGCCCGATGAACAGGGCGTGCGGATCGAGGGGGGGCGATGGCAGGCCGCGATGCCACCGGCGCCGACCGATACCGCGACCGTTGCCTGGGGGCTGGGCGCTGCCGGATCGGCGGGGAGCTGGGCCGTGGACGGTGCACTGCGCCTGACCCGCATCGGCGCCGATCTGACCGCGCCGGAACCGGACGATGCCGCCCATCTGCTGGGTGCACCCGTCACTCAGCTGTTCCGGCTGGAACCGGATAACGATGGCGGCCTTCCCATGCTGGCCGGGGTTGCGGCAGTCGCCGCCTTTTCCGGGCAGCGCGCGGTGCTGCGCGCGACGGGGCAGGCGATGCTGCTGTCCGGCCGCCCGCTGACGGACGCGGTTGGCCGCTTTGCCGGGATTGAAGGGGTTGCCGAACCGGTCCCGGATATCGCGGAGCAGGTGCCGGAGGCGGATGCAGCGGCATCGCCCCTCGCCATTGCAGAGCGGCTAGAACGCGCGCTGCGCGTTCCGCTCCGCCGGATCATCGCCAATGCCGATTCCATCGGCGAACAATCCGATGGGCCGATCCGCAGCGAATATGCCGCCTATGCCCGCGATATCGCCACGGCGGGCCGCCATCTGATCGGGCTGGTCGAGGATCTGGCGCAGGTGCAGACAATCGATTCGCCTGATTTCCAACTGGTCGTCGAACCCGTCGATCTGGCCGAGCTGGGCCGCCGTGCGGCGGGCCTGTTGTCCGTGCGGGCAGAGGCGGGGCAGGTACGGATCGATGCGCCGACGCCGGGCGACCGCGTCGATGCATTGGGAGATTATCGCCGGGTGCTGCAGATCCTGGTCAATCTGATCGGCAACGCCGTCCGCTATTCGCCGCCGGGTGCTTCGGTCTGGGTGCGGCTGGAACGCGACGGGCCGAATGCCTGCGTGATCGTTGCCGACCAGGGCAAGGGGATCGCGATCGAGGATCAGGCCCGGATTTTCGAAAAGTTCGAACGGGTCGACCCGGCCGAACCGGGTGGCAGCGGCCTCGGCCTCTATATCGCGCGGCGGCTTGCCCGCGCGATGGGCGGAGACATTGTCGTGGACAGCGCACCCGGGCAGGGCGCGCGCTTCATGTTGACGCTGCGCGCTGCCTGAACCCGCCGGTCAGCGGCGGCGGTTGCGAAGGACCAGTACCGCACCAAGCACGGCCGTAAGCGCGCCCCGCCATACCCAGTCGCGCTGATTGATCATGAAACTGGACTGGGGCCAACGCACCCAGCCCAGTCCTGAGCCGTCCATAACAGGCCAAGCAGGAACAGGACCGCCCCCAATACGACAAAGACTGTCCTGATCCGCATCCTGTCCGTGCCCTTCTTATCGCTGGTTCAGCGGAACATAGTCGCGCTGCGTCGGGCCGGTATACAGCTGGCGCGGGCGACCGATCTTCTGATCCGGATCGGCGATCATCTCGTTCCACTGCGCCACCCAGCCCACGGTGCGGGCCAGCGCGAACAGCGCAGTGAACATCGTGGTCGGGAACCCGATGGCGGACAGGATCACGCCCGAATAGAAATCGACGTTCGGGAACAGCTTCTTTTCGATGAAGTAATCATCGTTCAGCGCCATTTCCTCAAGCTGCAGCGCAACTTCGAACACAGGATCATCGACGTTGAGTGCCTCGAACACTTCCCGCACCGTCTTTTGCATCACGGTCGCGCGCGGGTCGTAATTCTTGTACACCCGGTGGCCAAAGCCCATCAGCCGGAACGGGTCGTCCTTGTTCTTGGCCCGGGCAATATATTCCGGAATCCGGTCGGGCCGGCCGATTTCGCGCAGCATGTTGAGCGCTGCTTCGTTCGCGCCGCCATGAGCGGGACCCCACAGGCACGCAATGCCCGCCGCGATGCAGGCGAACGGGTTGGCACCCGACGAACCGGCCAGCCGCACGGTGGAGGTCGACGCGTTCTGTTCGTGATCGGCGTGCAAGATGAAGATGCGATCCAGCGCCTTTTCGACGACCGGGTTCACTTCATATTCCTCTGCAGGAACGCCAAAGGTCATGCGCAGGAAGTTGCCGGTGTAGGACAGCTCGTTCTTGGGATACATGAACGGCTGACCGACCGAATATTTGTACGCCATCGCCGCGATCGTCGGCATCTTTGCGATCAGCCGGTGGCTGGCGATCAGCCGGTGCTTGGGATCGGTAATGTCGGTCGAATCGTGATAGAAGGCGCTGAGGGCACCCACGACGCCGCACATGATCGCCATCGGGTGCGCATCGCGGCGGAAACCGCGGTAAAAGGTCGCCAGCTGTTCGTGCAGCATGGTGTGGCGGCTGATCGTGTAGACGAACTTGTCGAGTTCACCCTGATCCGGAAGCTCGCCATTCAGCAGTAGATAGGCGGTTTCCATGAAGCTGGACTGTTCCGCCAGCTGACCGATCGGATAGCCGCGATGCAGCAGTACGCCCTGGTCGCCATCGATATAGGTCAGCGTGGATTCGCAGCTGGCCGTCGAGGTGAAGCCGGGGTCATAGGTGAACATGCCCGTCTGGGCATATAGCTTGCGGATGTCGACGACCTGCGGGCCGACCGTGCCCGACATCACCGGATATTCGACATCCTTGGTCGGTGTCTGCAGCTTTGCGGTATCCGTCATCGCATTTCCTTTCCGTTGTTCATTCGGCCGCTTGCGCAGCCTGATCGGCGATCCGGCCCAGGCTTTCCTCGCGTCCCAGCACCGCCAGAACGTCGAAGATGCCCGGCGAAGTCCGCCGGCCGGTCAATGCCGCGCGCAATGGCTGTGCCACCGCGCCCAGCTTGACCCCCATGTCTTCCGCCACGCGGCGTACCGCCTGGTCCAGGGGTTCGGCCGACCAGTCCGCTTCGGCAGCCAGTGCATCATGCACCCGGGCCAGGATCGATCGTGATTCGCCCTCAAGCAGGGGTTGTGCATCCGCGTCAATCGCTAGCGGGCGAGTGCGAAATAGAAACTGCGCCCCATCGGCCAGATCGTTGAGATTGGCTGCCCGCGGTTTCAGGAACGACATGGTGCGCAGCAGCAAGTCATGCTGCGTATCGTTCAGCGGCGTTGCCATGCGCGCCGCCACCAGATCGGTCAGCCGCGCATCGTCCGCCTCGCGCAGATAATGACCGTTCAGGTTTTCAAGCTTCTTGAGGTCGAACCGCGATGGTGAGCGGCCGACGCCCGCCAGATCGAACACCTCGGTTGCCCGTTCCCGGCTGATGATCTCTTCATCGCCATGCCCCCAGCCGAGCCGGAGCAGATAGTTGGACAGCGCCTCCGGCAGTACGCCCAGCTCGTCGCGATAGGCCTCTACGCCCAGCGCGCCGTGCCGCTTGGACAGCTTTGCCCCGTCCGATCCGTGGATCAGCGGAACATGGGCATAGACCGGCTCTGGCCAGTCCATGGCGCGAATCAGCGCGAGCTGGCGGAATGCGTTGTTCAAATGATCGTCGCCGCGAATGACATGAGTGACGCCCATGTCGTGATCGTCGACCACCACCGCAAGCATATAGGTGGGTGTACCGTCGGACCGCAGCAGCACGAAATCATCGATTTCGGCGTTCTGCACCGTCACCGGGCCCTGGACCCGATCCTCGATCGTCACCGCGCCCTCGCGCGGGGCCTTCAGCCGGATCACCGGTGCGCGGTCAGTGGGACCAGTCGCCGGATCGGCATCACGCCAGGGACTGTCGACGCGGAACGGCCGCTTTTCCGCCTGAGCGCGGGCACGCATTTCGGCCAGCTCGTCCTGGGTCAGCCAGCAGCGATAGGCATGACCGCGTTCCAGCAGCTCATGCGCGACGGCGGCATGGCGGTCGGCACGGGCGAACTGGAACACGGCATCGCCGTCCCAGTCCAGCCCCAGCCAGCGCATCCCGTCAAGGATCGCGTCAATCGCCGGCTGATTCGATCGAGCCCGGTCGGTATCCTCGATCCGCAGCAGGAATTGCCCGCCGTGATGCCGGGCATAGAGCCAGTTGAACAGCGCCGTGCGCGCGCCGCCGATATGCAGGAACCCCGTCGGCGACGGGGCGAAACGGGTGACGACGGGGCGTGTGCCCGCGCCGCCGGATTTGCTGCCGGATTCCATGGTTGCGCTCAACCGCGCTTGCTCCCAGACACTGTGTTTTCGATGGCCAGATCAGCCTTTGCCGCCCCTAGCATGGCGATCCGGCCACGACAAATCCGGGCCGCGATCGGTGCTGCATTCGATCGGCTGGAACGCCGGCTGGAGGCGGAGCGGGGCCAGTTGCCGCTTTGGATTCCCGTCGCCCTGGGGCTGGGCATCGCTGCCTGGTTCCTGTTGCCGGGGCCTGCTGCGTGGCTGGCCGCTGCCGCGGGGGGCGGGGCGGTCGCGCTGATCGGGATGGGTTTCGGCATTGGCCGCCGGGCAGGCGCTGCGCTGCTTGGCCTGGGCCTGCTCATCGCCATCGGCATCGGTCTTGCGTGGGTGCGGGCGGAGCGGGTTACGCATCCGGTGCTGGAACGGCCCGTCACGGTCAGCTTTGTCGCCCGAATCGAGCGGGTGGAGCCCTTGCCGGCGCGCGATCTTGTCCGGCTGCGCCTTGCCCCTGTCGGTGCGATCGGCCTGCCGACGCTGGTGCGGGTGAATGTCCGCGCCGTCGATGTGCCGCCCGGTGCTGGCACCGGCGCCGAAATCCGGCTGCGCGCCCGGTTGATGCCACCTGCAACGCCGGCCCTGCCGGGCGCCTATGGCTATGCCCGGGCCGCATGGTTCGATGGCATCGGCGCGACCGGGCGCGCGCTTGGCCCGGTTGAGGTCATTCATGCGACCCAGGGCAGCGGTGCGGGCGTCCGCAACCGGCTGTCGGCGCATATCCAGTCGCAGATCGGCGGCGGGGCCGGGGCAATCGCGGCAACGCTGGCCACCGGGGATCGCGGCGGCATCAATGACGCGGATGCAGAGGCGATGCGCCGGTCGGGCCTGGCCCATTTGCTGTCGATCAGCGGCCTGCACGTCACGGCGGTGGTAGGGGCCGCGATCCTGGCGGCCATGCGGATCCTGGCCCTGTTTCCGGCACTTGCCCTGCGGGTTCGGGTGCCGCTGATCGCTGCAGGGTTCGGGGCGGCGGCCGCGCTTGGCTATACCTGGCTGGCAGGCGCAGAGGTGCCGACGGTTCGGTCGTGCATCGCCGCGCTGCTGATCCTGGCCGCGATGCTGCTGGGGCGGGAGGCGATTACGCTGCGGCTGGTCGCGACCGGCGCGTTCGTCGTCCTGCTGCTGTGGCCGGAAAGCCTGGCCGGCCCCAGTTTCCAGCTGAGCTTTGCCGCCGTTACCGCGATCATCGCGCTGCACAGTCATCCGGCGGTGCAGGGCTGGTTCGAACGGCGGGACGAGGGGCGGCTTGCCCGGCTGGGCCGGGGGCTTGCCTCGCTGCTGCTGACGGGGCTGGTGGTGGAGGCGGTGCTGACGCCGATTGCGCTGTTCCATTTCCACAAGTCCGGCGTGTACGGCGCGATTGCCAATCTTGTCGCCATTCCGCTCACCACGTTCGTCATCATGCCGGCCGAGGCGGCGGCGCTGCTGCTGGATGCGGTGGGGCTGGGCGCGCCGCTATGGTGGGTGACGGGGCAGGCCATCGACCTGATCCTGGCGATTGCCCATTGGACGGCGGATGCGCCCGGATCAGTCCGGATGCTGCCCGCGATGCCGGGATGGGCGTTTGCCGCGATGCTCGGCGGTGGGCTGTGGATCGCGCTCTGGCGGACGCGATGGCGGCGATGGGGCGCGGTACCCGTTGCCATCGGCGCGCTGGGCGCGCTGTCCGTGCCGCCGCCCGACCTGCTGGTAACCGGCGATGGCCGCCATGTCGCCATCCGGGCCGGGGACGGGCTGGCGCTGCTGCGCGACCGGGCGGGGGACTATACCCGGTCGATGCTGGGCGAGGCAGCGGGGGTGGATGGCGAGGCGCTGTCGCTCAGCACCCTGCCCGATGCGCGGTGCAGCGCGGACCTGTGCCTGGCCGATGTCCGGGATGCCAATGGCCTCAGCTGGCGGGTCGTTGCCACCCGCAGTGCCCATTTCGTCGAATGGACCGCGATGCGCGATGCGTGTGCCGTTGCCGATATCGTGATTGCCGATCGCCGGTTGCCGGCCGGATGCGTACCGCGCTGGTTGCGCCTGGACCGGGCAACGCTGGCGGAGACCGGCGGCGTTGCGATCACCCTGGCGAGCGGAACGGTTCGCACCGTGCGCGGGCCGGGGGCGCACCCATGGCTGAACCCGCCGACGGTGATGCCGCCACGACCAGCCCGCCCCGTGGCACCACCGCCCAGGCCCGTTGGTCAGTAGCGGCGGAGCAGCCCCGACAGCCGGCCCTGCACCTGCACCTGATCAGGGCGGTAGCGTTGCGGATCATAGCTGCGATTGGCGGGGTCCAGCCGGACCATCGCACCCTCGCGCCGGAAGTATTTGAGCGTTGCGTCATGCCCGTCGATCAGCGCGACCACGATTTCGCCGTCGCGGGCCGATTCCGTCTTACGGATCAGGGCATAATCGCCGTCGAGGATGCCCGCCTCCACCATCGAATCCCCGGACACTTCCAGCGCATAATGTTCACCCGACCCGAGCAGCGCGGCGGGCACCGGCAGCATCTGCGATCCCTCCATCGCCTCGATCGGCACACCGGCGGCGATGCGGCCATGAAGCGGGATTTCGATGACGTCGTTCGCCGGTTCCGGCATCCGCTGCACTGCGGAAGGTGGCGAAAGTGGTGCTACGTCACCACGTTTTGCACCCTTGCTCCGCTTTGCATCGCCCCGTTCCGGCATCTTCAGCACTTCGAGCGCGCGGGCGCGATTGGGCAGGCGGCGAATGAACCCGCGCTCCACCAGCGCCTCGATCAGCCGGTGCACCCCGGATTTCGATTTGAGGTCGAGCGCCTCCTTCATCTCCTCGAACGAGGGGGAAATGCCGTCTTCGCCCAGGCGTTCGGCAATGAAGCACAGCAGCTCATGCTGCTTTTTGGTGAGCATCCCCAATCCTCCGTGTCGGAACAGACTGGGAACGTATATGCTTTGTTCCGTATGGCGTCAAGCGATCACAAGGATATCCACAGGATCGCCCACAGCCGCCGCCGGGGCATCAGCGGGCCGGTGGATCAGGCAGGTGGCGCGTGCCAGCGTCATCAGCATCGAACTGTCCTGTACCGCCGCCGCGCCGACGCGCCCGTCGGGCAGGATTGCCGCGCGCAGGAAATCGGTGCGCTCGCCATTGGCGGGCAGGGGGTCGGCCAGGATCGCGGGGGTCAGCCGGGGCAGGGGGTCGACCGATCCGCCCAGTGCGGCGATGGCCGGCCGGACGAACAGCATCGCCGTGGCGAATGCCGAAACCGGATTGCCGGGCAGGCCGAGAACGAGTGCATCGCCGCGCCGCCCGGCCATCACCGGCTTGCCGGGGCGCAGCGCCACGCGCCAGAAATCAATGGACCACCCCGCCGCCGCCAGCGCGGGCTGCACCAGGTCATGGTCGCCCACCGATGCCCCGCCGCTGGTGACGAGCAGGTCGGCATCGACCCTGGCAAAGGCGCGGGTAAGCGTTTCGAGGTTATCGGGCAGGATGCCAAGGTCGACGATGTCCACGGGCAGATCGGCGAGCATCGCCGCAAGCATCAGCCGGTTCGTCTCCGGTATCTGTGCATCGCCCATCGGCGTTCCGGGCGGGCGCAGTTCATCGCCGGTCGCCGCGACGGCAACCCGTACCGGGCGGCGGACCGACAGCGCGCCATGACCCGCCATCGCAGCCATGGCGAGGCGCGCCGGGGTCATCCGCTCGCCCGCCCGGATCAGCGTTGCGCCCGAGCTGAAGTCCAGCCCGCGATGCCGGACGTTGCTGCCGGGCGCGGCCGGGCCAGCCCCGGTCAGGATCAGCCGGTCGCCGTCGCGCGCCGCCTCTTCCTGTACCAGCACGCAGTCGGCGCCCGCCGGCATGACTGCGCCAGTAAAGATGCGCACCGCCTGTCCCGGCCCGACCGGCCCGGCATGCGGCCGTCCGGCGGCGCTTTCCCCAATGACCGTCCAGGGGCCGGGCAGTGCGGCATTGGCGATGGCATAACCGTCCATCACCGACAGGTCGCTGGACGGTTGCGTGCGCAGCGCGGCGACCGGTTCGGCGGCCCAGCGCCCGGCGCAACCGGCGATGGGCAACGCCTCTGCCGCGACCGGCATGGCCATGTCGATCAGCCGGGCCTGTGCATCGGCCAGCGGGAGGAGCGGGGGTGCCATCGGCCGGATGTGGCACGGGCATCGGTGCCGGGAAAGAGGGCGCGCGCGGAAACTGCACCGTGTCCGCCGCGCTGCCTTGTCTTGGCCGCATCTGCACCCTAACCCGACAGTCAGCCCTGCCGCCCCCCGGAAGTTTCTCGCGTGGTTTCAAAGTCCATCGAACGCCCGACGTGGCGAACCCGGATCGGGGAACGGTTGCGTGGGCGGGGCGGCCCGTTTCTGCTGGCGCTGCTGGTCGAGGGGCTGATCGTGCTGGTGATGATGACACTGGCCCCCCGGCTGGTCAGGCGCGAACCGGTGGATATGGCGCTCAGCACCTTTGACGCCGCTGAAGTATCGGAAAAGCCGCCCGCCGCCGCCAGCGCGCCCCGTCCCGCGGCCGCGCCGCCACCGCCATCGACCGAACGTCCGCGCGAAACCGACGACCGCCTGCCGCCCAGCCCCGTCACGCCGTCCGTCCAGCCGGCACCGGTGGTCAAGAATTTTGCCCCCAAGGCCCCGTGGATCGAATTGTCGCGCGATCAGATGGCGCAGGCCGATATCGGGCGCGCCCCGCCTCCCGGCCGCGCAGGCCCGCCCGCGCCGCGCGCGACCATGGGGCCGCCGGATACCGGCATTCCCGGCGATACCCCGCGCGTCGACGGCAGTGGTCCCAATGGCGAACCGCTCTATGCCGCCGCCTGGTACCGGGAACCCTATGATTCCGAACTGGCGGGCTATCTGTCCAGCGCGGCCGGGCCGGGATGGGGCATGATCATGTGCCGAACCGTGCCCGATTACCGGGTGGAGGATTGCGAGATCGTCGGCGAAAGCCCCGGATCGCGGCTGGGCCGGGCGGTGCTGGCCGCCGCTTGGCAATTCCGCGTCCGCCCGCCGCGCGTGGGCGGCAAGTCGAAATATGGCGAATGGGTGCGCATCCGGATCACCTATGGCGTGAAGCAGCGCCGGTTTGGCGGGCAGGAATAGCCGAAGGCGTAGGGACGCATCCTTCGATAGGCTCAGGATGAGCGGGGTTGCCAAGGGGGCGGGGCAGCGTCCTTCGACAGGCTTAGGACGAGCGGGAACAGGTGGCGGGCAGTTGGGCGACAGTCGCTCATCCTGAGCTTGTCGAAGGATTCAGCCGAACCGTTTCGGCAGTCAGTCCGCCGTCCAGTCGCCCGACTTGCCGCCGGTCTTGGACAGCAGGCGAATATCCCGGATGATCATGCCCTTATCCAGCGACTTTACCATGTCGTATAGGGTGAGCAGCGCCACCGACACCGCCGTCATCGCCTCCATCTCCACGCCCGTCCGGCCGGTCAGGCCGACGGTGGCGGTCACGGTCACGCCGCTGTCGTCTGGAACCACGTCGAGCGCGATGCGGGTCAGGGGCAGGGGGTGGCACAGCGGGATCAGCTCGTGCGTGCGCTTCGCCGCCATGATGCCGGCGATGCGCGCGGTGGCGATCACGTCGCCCTTGGCCGCCGTGCCGTCCAGGATTGCGGCCGCTGCCTCTGCCGACATCGTGATGCGGCCGGTTGCTACCGCCTGACGCGCCGTTTCCGCCTTTCCGCCGACATCCACCATATGCGCCGCCCCTGCGGCATCCAGGTGGGTCAGGCGGCTCATCCGACCAGTGCCCGCGTCGCCGCCTCGACATCCGGCTGGCGCATCAGGCTTTCGCCGACCAGAAAGCAGCGGATGTCATGCGCGGCCAGCGCGTCGCAGTCCGCCCGGCCGCCAATGCCGCTTTCCGCGACAAAGGTGCAGCCCGGCGGGGCAAGCGCGACAAGATCGAACGTGTTCTGAAAATTGACCTCGAACGTCTTGAGGTTGCGGTTGTTTACCCCGATCAGCCGCGATTTGAGGCCTGCCGCGCGGGCCATTTCGTCGGCATCGTGCACCTCGACCAGCACATCCATGCCCAGTTCCATGGCCGCCGCCTCGATCTCTGCCATTTGCGCATCCTCAAGCGCGGCGACGATGATCAGGATGGCGTCCGCCCCCAGCGCGCGGGATTCGGCGCATTGCCAGGGGTCAATCATGAAATCCTTGCGGATCGCGGGCAGGGGACAGGCGGCGCGGGCGGCGACCAGATATTCGTCATGCCCCTGAAACCACCGTTCGTCGGTCAGCACCGACAGGCAGGTTGCGCCGCCCGCGGCATAGGCGCGGGCATGGGCGGGCGGATCGAAATCCGCTCGGATCAGCCCCTTGGACGGGCTGGCCTTCTTGATCTCTGCGATCAGGGCATAGCCATTGACCGCACGGGTATCCAGCGCGGCGCGAAACCCGCGCGGCGGCCCGGCGGCGGTGATGCGGGCGGCAAGGTCGGCATCGCCCGTCCGTGCCTTGCGCGCCGCGACCTCGTCTGCCTTTGCCTCAAGGATCTGTGCCAGCATCGTACTCATGGCCATGCGATCCAGCAGTCGAGCAGCGCGTTGGCAAGCCCGTTGTCGATGGTTTCCGCCGCTTCCTCCGCACCGGCCAGCAGCGTGTCGCTGTGCCCGGCAAGGACGAGCGCGGCCGCGCTGTTCAGGATCACTGCGTCGCGATAGCCGCCGGGCTCGCCCAGCAACAGGCGGCGCAGCGCATCGGCATTATGGGCCGCATCGCCGCCGCGCAGATCGTCCAGCGGGCGCGGGGCAAGGCCCGCCAGGTCGGGCGTGATGACCGGCGGCAGGCCGGTGTCGCCGATGCTGGCCACCGCGCTTGGCCCGGCGGGGCTGAGTTCGTCCAGCCCCTCCAGCCCGCAGATCACGGCCGCCTCGTCATAATCCAGCATCGCCATCGCCTCGGCATAGACGGGGACCAGTTCGGGGCGGGCAATGCCGATCATCTGCACACGCACGCCGGCCGGATTGGCGAGCGGGCCAAGCAGGTTGAAGATCGTGCGTCGGGCCATCCGGCGGCGGAGCGGCGCCAGCGCCCGCAGCGCGGGATGATGATCGGCGGCGAACAGGAATGCGATGCCCAGTTCCGCCAGGCTTTCCTCCGCCCGCGCCGCCGCGCGGGTCAGGTCAAGGCCCAGCGCCTCCAGCGTATCGGCCGCGCCCGACCGGCTGCTGGCCGCGCGGTTGCCGTGCTTGGCCACCGGCACGCCGGCGGCGGCTACGACGATGGAGACGGCGGTGGAGACATTCAGGCTGTGATGCCCGTCGCCGCCCGTGCCGCACACGTCGATCGCCCCTTCCGGCGCCCGGACGCGGATCATGCGCGCCCGCATCGCGCGGGCAGCAATGGCGATTTCCAGCGGCGTTTCTCCGCGATCGGCAAGGGCGATCAGGAACGCCTCGATCGCCGCCTCGTCAACGCGGGCGTCCAGGATTGCGCCAAAGGCGTCCTCTGCCGCGTCGGCGGACAGGGGCTGGCGGGCATCGGGCAGCGTCACACGCGTTCCCCCGCCTCGACCCCCGCAATCGACAGGAAATTGGCCAGCATTGCATGGCCATGTTCGGTCGCGATGCTTTCCGGGTGGAACTGAACGCCATGGATCGGCAGCGATGCGTGGCGAAAGCCCATCACGGTGCCGTCGGTGGCCGTCGCGTTGACGACCAGATCGTCCGGAATATCCTGAACGATCAGCGAGTGGTATCGCGTGGCGGTAAAGGGCGAGGGCAGGCCGGTGAACAGGCCGGTTCCGTCATGCACCACCGGGCTGGTCTTGCCGTGCATCAGGCCGCCGCGCACCACCTTTCCGCCGAAATGCTGGCCGATCGCCTGATGGCCCAGGCACACGCCGAGCAGCGGCTTTCCGGCCGAGGCGCAGGCGGCGACCAGATCAAGGCTGATCCCCGCCTCGTTCGGGGTGCACGGACCGGGCGAGATCAGAAAGGCGCTGGCATTGCTGGCAAGCGCGTCGGCGGCGCTCATCGCGTCGTTGCGCACCACCTGCACCGGGGCGCCAAGTTCCATCAGATAATGAACTAGGTTCCAGGTGAAGCTGTCATAATTGTCGATGACGAGGATCATGGTTCTGCCATAGCGCCGCCATCGTTGCTTGCAATCGTCCCGATGCTGTCCGTTCATCCGGTGGACAGGTGTGGCACCGCAAACCGATGCCGGGCGTGGAGGCGTGTGCGATGATCCTGAGCATGATGGCAATGGCGCTGGCGATGGCGCAGGACGCGCCCCAGCCGGCCGCCGCCGATGGCGAGCCGCCCCGCCGCGTGCGCAGCGTCCTGGTCTATGGCGACGATCCCTGCCCCAAGGCGGAGGGGGACGAGATCGTGGTGTGTCCCCGAATGGACGAAAGCGAACGTTATCGCATTCCAAAGGCGTTCCGCGACCCACCCGACGAAAGCAGCAGCGCGAGCTGGTCCCGCCGGGTCGATCTGGTGAACGAGGTGAACCGGGTGGGGATGCCGGGCAGCTGTTCCGCCGTCGGCACGGGCGGGCAGACGGGTTGCAACAGCAACTTCATCCGCCTGTGGCGTGACGATCAGGAAGCACAGCGCCGCGCGGCGGAACAGGCGGGCGAAAAGCTCGAGGATTGAACAAGCGCCGCCTGTTCGCCTGAACGCGGTCGTCCTGAGCGTGTCGAAGGACGCTGTCCCTGGCTGGCCGGAGGATGCCATGCTTCGACAGGCTCAGCATGAGCGGGGGTTGGGGGCTGAGGAGCGTCCTCTTGCGACCGCGCTTATTGTCCGAACCCGGCCTCTTGCGCGCGGGCCACTGCGTCGCGGGCGGCGGCGAACAGGGCGCCGGATTTCGCCTCGCACTCGCGCTGTTCATAGGCGGGATCGCTGTCCGCCACGATGCCTGCGCCGGCCTGAACGTGCATCACGCCATCCTTAACCAGGGCGGTACGCAGCACGATACAGCTGTCCATCGATCCGTCCGGGCTGAAATAGCCGACGCCGCCGGCATAGGGCCCGCGCGTTTCCGGTTCGAGTTCGGCAATGATCTCGCACGCCCGCACCTTTGGCGCGCCGGACACCGTTCCCGCAGGAAACCCGGCGAACAGCGCGTCGATCGCGTCATGGTCCGGCGACAGCCGGCCGGTGACGTTGGACACGATGTGCATCACATGGCTGTAGAATTCGACCATGTAGCTGTCGGTGACCTTGACCGTCCCCGCCGCCGCCACCCGGCCGACATCGTTGCGACCAAGGTCGAGCAGCATCAGATGTTCGGCGCGTTCCTTTGGATCGTCGAGCAGGCTCTTGCGATTGGCGGCGTCCTCTGCCCCTGTCGCGCCGCGCGGCCGCGTTCCCGCAATGGGCCGGATCGTGACTTCGCCATCGCGCACCCGCACCAGGATTTCGGGGCTGGACCCGGTCAGCGCAAAGCCGGGCAGGTCGAGGTGATAGAGGAACGGCGAAGGATTGATCCGCCGAAGCGACCGATAGAGTTCGATGGGCGGCAGCGGGAAGGGCGCGGTGAACCGCTGCGCCAGCACGACCTGAAAGATATCGCCCGCGACGATATAGTCCTTCGCCCGCGCCACCATTTCGCGATAGGCGCCATCGGGCAGGACCGGTTGCTGAACCACCGCGCCCAGTTCGGCAGCACGCGGCTCCGGCGCCGGCGGTGCGCTGGCCAGCCGGGCGGCGGTCGCGTCGATCCGTTCCACCGCACGTTCGATGGTCCGGGCCGGATCGGTTTCGCTGTCCGGCCACACCGGGGCGACCAGGAACAGGCTGTCGGCCAGCCGGTCAAAGATCAGGATGACGGTGGGACGGACAAAGATCATGTCCGGCACGCCGACCGGGTTGGGCGCGGGCCGGGGCAGCTTTTCCACCAGACCCACCGTTTCATATGCGAAATAGCCGACAAGGCACGCCAGCGCGCGCGGCAGGGCAGCGGGCACGTCCATCCGGCAAGCGGCGACGAGATCGCGCAGCGCATCGAGCGTGGGCAACGGATGGGGCCGGAATGCCGCGCGGTCGGTGGACCAATGGGGGTTCACCTCTGCCGCGTTGCCGGACGCGCGGAACACCAGATCGGGGGCCAGCCCGATCAGGCTGTGCCGCCCGCGCACAGCGCCCCCCTCAACCGATTCCAGCAGGAAATCGCCGCGCCCCGGCTCGATCAGCTTCAGCGCCGCGCCAACCGGCGTTTCGGTGTCGGCCACCGCCGTCCGCCACAGCAGGGCGGGGCGGCCGGCCGCCAGCGCCGCCCGTGCTTCCGCCTGCCCGTGGATCACTGGGCAGCGGCTCCGGCCGAACCGCCCGAACGCAGCGCATTGGTGACGCGGTCGATCGCCCCCTGATTGCGGGTGACGCCGGCCTTTGCCTGAGCCGCACGGGCGAATTGCTGAACCAGTTCGCCGCCCGATGTCTGCGCCAGTTCCGCCCGGCGACGCTCGATCAGCTGCTGGTTGCCGGTGGCATCGCCGCGCTGGATCGCGTCCAGATAGACGACGTAATAGCCGCGCTTTGCCTCTTCCTGGGTCAGCTTGGCCTTTTTCGGGGCCATGGAGAACATCAGCGACAGGGGGGCAGGCACGCGGCCCTGATTCTGCTGCTGGATGGCGAGCAGCTGCAGGCGCGATGCGCTGACCGGTTCCGGCTTGGGCAGGGTGACGCCGGCCGAGGCAAAGGCATCGGCCAGGGTTGCGCCGCCTTCGACCTTGCGGACGATGGCCGCCGCTGTTTGACGCGCGCGGGTCAGCGCGCGGTCGACGATGAAGTCGCGGCGCACAGCCTCTTGAATCCGGGCCAGCGGCGGGGGTGCGGCTTCCACTACCCGGTCCAGCACGATCAGCGCGAACGACCCGTCCTGACCCAGCGGCACGATCTGCGGTGCATCGCCCTGATTGACCGCAAACGCGGCCTTGGCGAGTTCCGCCGAAAGGGGATCGGGCGCCTCACCCGATTTTTCGGGATCGACGCCATTGCCGAGCAGCGGCGCGGTACGCTCTGCGGTCAGCTTGGCATCGGCGACGATTTCGTCGAACGTGCCATTGGCGGTGATGCCGTCGTTCACCTTGTCCTGAATCTGGTTCAGCTGGTCGGTCAGCCGCTGTTCGGTCAGTTCCTTGACCAGTGCCTCGCGCGCCTGGGCCAGCGTCTGGCCGGGCACGCGGGTAATCTTTTCAACGCGCAGGACGTGCCAGCCGAGCGGCGACTGCACCGGCCCGACCAGCGCCTTGTCCGCCGCGCCAAAGGCGGCAGCGGCGACCGCATCGGCGCTCTGTCCGACCAGCGCGGCGCGATCGAGATCGGTCAGCGTGCTGGCCTCCAGCCCCGCAGCCTGTGCGGCGGCGGCCAGTGTCTGACCACCTGTCACCGCGGTTGCAATGCGCTGTGCCGTCGCCTGATCGGCGGCGATGACTTGTCCGAAACTGCGCTTTTCGCTGGCGGCGAAACGCTGGCCTGCGCCTGCATAGGCTTTTTGCACATCGGCATCGCTGATCGTGATTGCCTGACGCAGGGCATCGGCCTGAACTCGCGCATAGCGGACGGCGCGGCGTTCCGGGATGGTGTAGCGCGCCCGGTTGCGGCCGAAAAAGGCCAGCAGTTCCGCATCGGTCGGGGGCGCGCCCATGCCGAATGCCTGGATCGGCACGAACCCGGCCTGGCCCCGGCGCTGTTCCAGCACCTGAGAGGCGTAGGGCAGGGCGACCTTGTTCGGGATCTGCGTTGCGCCGACGGTCGGTCCGGTCAGCCAGTCGCGCATGATGCCGTTGCCGATATCGCGGCGCAGCTCGGCCAGCGTGATGCCGCGATCGGACAGGAAGCGGTCAAGCGCGGCCTGATCGAACTTGCCATCCAGCCCGCGAAACACCGGCGCACTCGCGATTTCGCCGTCAATCGCCTTTTCCCCGACATGCATCCCCAGATCGTTGCCAAGCGCGGCCAGCGCGGCATTGGCGATCAGGCCATCGACGATGTCCTTGACCCCGCCCGCCTGAATCAGCCGGTCCATGTCGAGCGTCGGATTGCCCATCCGCGCCTGGGTCAGGGCGTTGCGCACCGCCTTTTGCAGATCGGTTTCAGTGATTTTCGTGCCGTCGATGCTGGCCACTGCATCGCCCGATGCGGCCCCGCCGGTGCGCACATTGCCGATATCGGCAAGCGCAAAGGCCAGGCCGATGACGACGAGGAAGACAAGCGCGAACAGCTTGCCCCAGACGGAATTGATCAGGCGGCGCAGGCCGGAAAGCATGGAGGCGTACCAATCGTATAGCCAGGGAACCGCCGCAGGCTCTAGGCGCAGTTTCCGCCGCCTTCAAGGTTGCGCGCAACGCGGGGGGCGCTATCGCGGTTGGCAATCACGTGCGTAAGGGGGTTTGGTGACGATGACGCGACGCAAGCTGGTGGCCGGCAACTGGAAGATGTTCGGGATGAAGGGCGACCTGCCCCAGGTGACGGGGATCGCATCGGCTTCGGCGCTGCATACGAATGTGGATGTTGCGTTGTGCCTGCCCTTTACCCTGATCGAGGCGGGCGTGGCCGCCGCGCCGGGACTGACCATCGGTGCGCAGGATTGTCACGAGAACGACAAGGGCGCGCATACCGGCTGCATCTCCGCTGCGATGCTGGCGGAGATTGGCGCGCGCACCGTGATCGTGGGGCATAGCGAACGCCGTGCGGACCAGAACGAGACGAGCCATGATGCCTGGGCAAAGGCGGCGGCGGCGCGTCGAGCCGGCCTGTCGGTGATCCTGTGCTGCGGCGAGACCGAGGCGGAGCGCGATGCGGGCCGCGCCGAGCGCGTGGTGCAGGCGCAGATCGAGAAATCGGTGCCGGAGGGTGCGGACGGCAGCTGGTTCACGCTGGCCTATGAGCCGCGCTGGGCAATCGGCACCGGCAGGACCCCCACCACGGACCAGATCGCCAGCATCCACGCCATTGCCCGCGCCAAGCTGCGCCAGATGGTCGGCGATGCGGCCGACACCATCCGCATCCTGTATGGCGGGTCGGTGACGGGCGCCAATGCCGCGAGCCTGCTGGCTGTCGAGAATGTGGATGGCGCGCTGGTCGGCGGGGCCAGCCTGACCGCCGAAAAGTTTGTGCCGATCATCGAGGCGGCGGCGGCGCTATAACCGTCTGATCCCCGACCGGGCCGGTCAGCCGAACCGCCCCTTCAGCATGGTCCATGCGGCCCGCAGGCCCAGTGCCTCCCCGCCCTTTGGCCGGCCGGGGCGCGGGGCGGGGCGCCAGGCAAAGGTGTCGAGATGCGCCCAGGGGATGGTGGCGGGGACGAAGCGCCGCAGGAACAGCGCGGCGGTGACCGCTCCGGCCATGCCGCCTTCCGGCGCATTGACCATGTCGGCAATGTCGGACCGCAGCATCTCGTCATACCCGTCCCATAGCGGCAGCCGCCACAGCGGGTCGTGCGCGGTACCCGCTGCCGCCATCAGATCCGCCGCCAGCGCATCGTCATTGACGAAGGTGGCGGGCAGGTCCGGCCCCAGCGCCACGCGCGCCGCGCCGGTCAGGGTTGCAAAATCCAGCATCAGCACCGGTTCGCCCTCCGCCGCCCGGACCAGCGCATCGCCCAGGATCAACCGACCTTCGGCATCGGTATTGGTGTTTTCGACCGTGATCCCCTTGCGCGTTTTCAGGACGTCGCCGGGGCGAAAGGCGTTGCCCGCTATCGCGTTTTCGACCGCGGGGATCAGCAGGTGCAGCCGCACGCCCTGGCGCTGGCCGATGATGAGCGTGGCCAGCGCCAGGGCGTGCGCGGCCCCGCCCATGTCCTTTTTCATCAGCGCCATCGCGCCACCCGGCTTGATATTGAGGCCGCCCGAATCGAACACCACGCCCTTGCCGATCACGGCGATGCGCGGATGGGCGGGATTGCCCCATTCCAGTTCGATCAGGCGCGGCTCGCGGCCCCGCGCCGCCGCCTGACCAACGGCATGGATCATCGGGTAACCGCGCTCCAGATCGATCCCCTGCGTCACCGTGACGCTGGCGCCATGCCGGTCGGCCAGGGCGCGCGCCGCCGCTTCCAGTTCCGCCGGGCCAAGATCGGCGGCAGGCGTGTTGACGAGATCGCGGACCATTGCCACCGCCTCGGCCAGCGCAACCGTCTCTGCGATCCGGGCGGGTTCACCGGTCAACAGGATGCGGGGACCGGCGGGGGCGGGATCCCTGCGATACGCGTCGAACCGGTGCTGGGCGAGGGCCCAGCCAAGCATCGCCGCGCCCGGTTCGCCATCGGCCAGGCGATAGCTGCCCTCCGGCAACTGTTCGCCCAGCGACGCGATGCGCCAGGGCGATGTCTCGCCCTCATCGCAGACCAGCAGCATCGACCAGTCCTCTGCCCCCTCGCCGGGCAGGACGGCGCGATTGCCCGGTTTTCCGGTCAGCCGATGCGCGGCGACAGTGGCGCGGATGCGCGGCGGCTGAGCCGACAGCCAGGCGTCCCAGGCCTCTGGTCGGACGACATGGATCGTGCGGGCGGGCTGGCCGCGATCGGGCTGCAGCAGGGCGTTGAAATCGGTCATCCCGCTTTAGCTAGGATGGATGACCGATTTTGGCCAGATCAGCGCGGGATCGCGATTTGCCGACAGGTTTCGGGTGCGGTGCGGGCGGCCGTGTTCCACTGAACACTGCTGCCGTTCCGTTGCAGCCGCTGACCAGCCATCCCCTCATAGCTTTCGCCTTGAAGCGAGGCGGCGGCGCGCATCAGGATGGTCTTGCTGTCATTCACCCGCACGATCGCGCCCCGGTCGCGATAATCGACACGCAGGCGCGTGCCCTGACTGCATTCGTAAAAGCTGCTGCCGCCCGGCGTGCCGATCGGCTGCATACATCCGGTCAGCATCCCCATGCCCGCCAGCGCGACGATGATCGGCAGTTTCATGGTCATTCCTCCCCCAAGGATGGTTCAGGTCAGTATCCGGTCCGCGTGCACAGCACATCCGCAAGCATCACCCGGCGGCTGACGGTTTCCAGCGCCTCTCGCGCCGATCCGGTCCAGCCGCGCTGACGGCAGAATGCGTCTGCCGTCGTCGCTGCGCACTGCGCCGTGGCGCTGCCGCGCGCACAGGCCGGGATGCGTTCGCCGAACCTGCGCGGGGCGGGGAAGAATTCCGATGCCATGCCGCGCAGCGACGGGCCGGGATTACCGGTGTCGCCGCCGCCACCACCGCCACCACCGCCTCCCATGGGCCGCATGGACTGCAGGGCGCTGCGCGGCCCCAGCCGCCCGGCGATGTTGGGTTCGCTGCGATCGACGGTGATGCACATGCCGCGATAATTGGGTTCGGCGCACAGCTGCCATCGGCCGCGCGTCACGCGGATGCTGGTCACCGGCCAGGACAGGCGCAGATTGGGCTGTGCCTCCTGAACCGCAACGGCCGGTCCGCGATAGCCGAGGTCGCGATAGATGGTGGCTTCCGGCCCGCCGCTCTGGCCCAGCAACAGGGGCGATGCGAGTGCGGTCACCAACGCGGCCCAGCGCAGTTTGACGGTCATATCGCATCCTCCCCCAACTGTCCGGCCGCGACTCGAACGGGTGCGGCCACCCCCTGCTCCCGGAACGCTACGCAATTTCCCGCTGAACGTAAGGGGGAAGTTGGTTCAGGCAGGCACGCCGTACAGGTCATGATCGTCGGCGTCCTCGATGGTGACGGGCACAATATCGCCGACGGTCAGATGGGCCGCATCGCGCAGGAATACCTCGCCGTCGATTTCCGGCGCGTCCGCCATCGACCGGCCCGTCGCGCCGCCGTCCTCGTCCACCGCGTCGATGATGACATCCAGCGTCCGCCCGACCTTTGCCGCCAGCTTTTCCGACGAAATGCGTGCCGTCAGCTCCATCAGGCGGGCATAGCGTTCTTCCTTGACCGCTTCCGGCACCGGATCGGGGAGATCGTTCGCCGCCGCACCGGCAACGGGTTCGAACCGGAACGCACCGACCCGGTCCAGCCGCGCCTCGGCCAGCCATTCCATCAGATATTCGAAATCCCCCTCCGTCTCGCCGGGAAAGCCGACGACGAAGGTCGAGCGGATCGCGATGTCCGGGCAGATGTCGCGCCAGCCACGGATGCGCTCCAGCACCTTTGCCTCGTTCGCCGGGCGGCGCATCGCGCGCAGCACCGACGGGCTGGCGTGCTGAAACGGGATGTCGAGATAGGGGAGCACCAGCCCCTCGGCCATCAGCGGGATGACCTGATCGACATGGGGATAGGGATAGACATAGTGCAGCCGCACCCATGCCCCCAGCTGGCCCAGTTCGCGGGCCAGATCGGTCATATGGGGCACCACCTCGCGCCCCTTCCATGCGCGCGGTTCCTTTCGGATATCCACGCCATAGGCAGAGGTATCCTGGCTGATCACCAGCAGCTCGCGCGTGCCGGCCGCGACCAGCTTTTCCGCCTCGCGCAGGATCGCGTCGGGCCGCCGGCTGACCAGATCGCCGCGGAGCGACGGGATGATGCAGAAGGCGCAGCGGTGGTTGCAGCCCTCTGAAATCTTCAGATAGCTGTAGTGGCGCGGCGTCAGCTTCAGCCCCTGTTCGGGGACCAGGTTGACGAAGGGGGATGGCGGAATCGGTGCCGCTTCATGCACCGCGCCGACCACCTGTTCATATTCGTGGGCACCCGTGATCGCCAGGACATTGGGGAACCGGTCGCGGATCACGTCGGCTTCCTTGCCCATGCAGCCGGTCACGATGACCCGGCCGTTTTCGGCCAGCGCCTCGCCGATCGCCTCCAGCGATTCTTCCTTTGCGCTGTCCAGAAAGCCGCACGTGTTGACCAGTACGACGTCCGCGCCCGCATAATCGGGCGAGAGCTGATAGCCATCGCTGCGCAATTTGGTCAGGATGCGCTCGCTGTCGACAAGGTTCTTGGGACAGCCGAGCGACACCATGCCCACGCGGGGCGGCTCGGGAAGGATGGTTGCCATGATCGGCGCGCAGATAATGCGAATGACGCGATTTTGATAGTCCCTGCCTCAGCCGGACTTGCAGCCGTCATGTTCGAGGCGCAGCCTTGCAACCCAGCGAGACTCGTGCCGCCGGCTGATCGACGATGTTCGATTACTCTGATGCGATTTCCTGATTGGACCTCGCCAGCGGCCCGCACGATCTTGATGGCAGGATAAATCAGGCAAGACGACTGGAGGAGCCATGAACGTCGAATCGAAATGCCCCATGCACGGCAATGAAATGGACGGTAACGCCGTCCTGTTCGGCATGACCAACCGGCTGTGGTGGCCGCATCAGGTCGATCTTTCGATCCTCAACAAGAATTCGCCGCTTGTCGACCCGATGGGCGAGGATTTTGATTATGCCGAAGCGTTCAGCAAGCTGGACCTGGAAGCCGTCAAGGCCGACATCTCCGCGCTGATGACCGACAGCCAGCCCTGGTGGCCGGCGGATTTCGGCCATTACGGCCCGCTGTTCATCCGCATGGCCTGGCACGCGGCCGGCACCTATCGCATTGGCGATGGCCGCGGCGGTGCGGGCGCGGGTCAGCAGCGTTTCGCCCCGCTCAACAGCTGGCCGGACAATGCCAATCTCGACAAGGCGCGGATGCTGCTGTGGCCGATCAAGCAGAAATATGGCCGCGCGCTGAGCTGGGCCGACCTGCTCGTCCTGACCGGCAACGTCGCGCTGGAATCGATGGGGTTCAAGACGGCCGGGTTCGGCGGCGGCCGCGCAGACGTGTGGGAACCGGAAGAAGACGTCTATTGGGGACCCGAGCGCGAATGGCTGGCCGATACCGGCCGGTATTCGGGTGAGCGCGAGCTGGAAAACCCGCTGGGCGCGGTGCAGATGGGCCTGATCTACGTCAATCCGGAAGGGCCGAACGGCAATCCCGATCCGCTGGCGGCGGCGCACGACATCCGCGAAACCTTTGGCCGGATGGCGATGAACGACGAGGAAACCGTCGCTCTGATCGCGGGTGGTCATACCTTCGGCAAGACGCATGGCGCGGCGAACCCGGAGGAATATGTCGGGCCGGAGCCGGAGGGCGCGGCGCTTGAGGCGCAGGCGTTCGGATGGTCGAACAGCTTTGGCAAGGGCCATTCGGAACACACCATCACCAGCGGCCTGGAAGTCACGTGGACGCAGGAGCCGACCAAGTGGACCAACCTCTATTTCAAGAACCTGTTCGAGCATGAGTGGGAGCTGACCAAGAGCCCGGCCGGCGCGCATCAGTGGGTGGCCAAGGACGCGGCAGAGGACGTGCCGGACGCGCACGTCCCCGGCAAGTTCCACCGCCCGACCATGCTGACGACCGACCTGTCGCTGCGGTTCGACCCGGCCTATGAAAAGATCTCGCGCCGGTTTTATGAGAACCCGGACGCGTTCGCGAAGGCATTTGCCGAGGCATGGTACAAGCTGACCCACCGCGACATGGGTCCGGTCGAGCGGCTGCTGGGTCCTGATGCACCCAAGGAACCGCGCATCTGGCAGGATCCGGTCCCGGCGGTCGATCACCCGTTGATCGACGGTGCGGACATTGCCGCGCTGAAGCAGAAGCTGCTGAACAGCGGCCTGTCCATCTCGCGCCTGGTCAAGACGGCCTGGGCTTCGGCTGCCACCTTCCGCGCATCCGACAAGCGCGGCGGCGCCAATGGCGCGCGCATCCGCCTTGCCCCGCAAAAGGACTGGGCGGTGAACGAGCCGGCCGAGCTGGCCAAGGCGCTGTCGGTGATCGAGGGCATCAAGGCCGAGTTCGACGCCAATGCCGTTGGCGGCAAGAAGGTCAGCATCGCCGACCTGATCGTGCTGGGCGGCTGTGCGGCGGTCGAGGCGGCGGCCAAGGCGGCCGGTCACACCATCGACGTGCCGTTCACGCCGGGTCGCACCGACGCGACGGAAGAAATGACCGATGCTGACAGCTTCAAGCCGCTGGAGCCGGTGTTCGACGGTTTCCGCAACTATGCCGGGCATCAGCCGGTGCGGACGCTGGAGGAAAACCTGGTCGATCGGGCCAATCTGCTTGGCCTGACCATGCCGGAAATGACGGCGCTGGTCGGCGGTCTGCGCGTGCTGGGTGCCAACGCCAATGACAGCCCGCACGGGGTGTTCACGACCCGTGTCGGTACGCTGAGCAACGATTTCTTCGTCAACCTGCTCGGCGCCAGCTTCACGTCGAAGTGGGAGCCGTCGAACGACGATGAAGGCGTGTTCCATGCCAAGGACCGCGTCACGGGCGAGGCCAAGTGGTCGGGCACCCGGGTTGACCTGGTGTTCGGATCCAACTCGGTGCTACGTGCCCAGGCCGAAGTCTATGGCCAGAGCGATGGCGAGCCGCACTTCGTCAAGGCGTTCGTCAAGGCATGGGTCAAGGTGATGGAGGCTGACCGCTTCGACCTGCATCGCTGATCCGGCGGACGGCGATTGAAAGCGACCCGGTGCCCACGCGGCACCGGGTCGTTTTTCGTATCAGGCGCCGATGGGTTCCGGATGCGGCGGTCGGCCTGGCGCAGGGCAGGCCGGACGGGAAATCAGGCGGGCAGGATCACCCGGCCATCCGCGCCGCGACGCAGCGGGGCGGCGGCCAGCACCGGGGCGTGGGTCAACCGGCCGTAGAGATGCGGGAACAGCGCCCCGCCGCGCGATTCCTCCCACCGGATCGCGCTGCCCAAGGCGGACAGGTTGACCGCGGCGATCCACAGATGCGTCTGGCCCGCAAAATGCCGGTCCACCGTTTCCGTGACCTGATCGTCGGTCGACAGGTGGATATAGCCGTCGGCAATGTCGATCGGCGCGCCGTCGAACCGGTTTTCGGCCAGCGCCGCCATCTGCGACGCGGTCAGCACCTTGTACGCCATGGTCGGGTGCGTCACGCGTCGTCCCCGTCCGATGCGGTGCCCGTGCCGTCATCCACCTCGATCGTTTTGTCGGGATCTGCGGCAGGCGGATTGGCCAGTTCCTCGGCAATGATCGCTTCGGCCGGGGTTTCCGGTTCCTCGTCATCGTCGATGCGGGCCGCGCCGACGACGTGCTCGCCCTCTGCCACGTTGAACAGGCGCACGCCCGCCGACCCGCGCCCGATGACGCGCAGCGAGGACAGCGGCATCCGGATCAGCTTTGCCTGATCAGTGACCAGCATCAGCTGCTGGTCGGTGGTGGCGGGGAAGCTGGCGACGACAGGGCCGTTGCGGGCGATATTGTCGATGTTCGTGATCCCCTGACCGCCGCGTCCGGTGCGGCGATATTCATAGGCGGAACTCATCTTGCCATAGCCATTGGCGCAGATGGTCAGGATGAACTGTTCCCGTTCGGCCATCGCGGTCATGCGATCGGCGGGCAGGGACGGCTCGCCTTCGCGCTCCGGCTTCCACGGGGCGAAGCGCAGATATTCCTCGCGCTCTTCGGCGCTGGCACCGGAGCGGTGGAGGATCGACAGCGAGATCACCTCGTCGCCGGGCTTCAGTGTCATGCCGCGAACGCCGGTTGACGCGCGGCTCTGGAACTCGCGTACATCCTCGCCGGGGAAGCGGATCGCCTTGCCGTCGCTGCTGGCGAGCAGCACGTCGTCGCCTTCCTCAAGCAACGCCACGCCGATCAGCTTGTCGTCGGCATCATCGCCTTCGAATTTCATGGCGATCTTGCCGGCCGTCGGCACGTTGGTGAACGCGTCCATGGAATTGCGACGCACGCTGCCCTTGGCCGTGGCAAACATGACGTGCAGCTTGCCCCATTCCGCCTCATCCTCGGGCAGGGGCAGGACGGTGCTGATCGTTTCGTCCTTGGCCAGCGGCAACAGGTTGACCATCGGCCGTCCGCGCGTGGCCGGGCCGCCTTCGGGCAGCTTCCACACCTTCATCCGATAGACGCGGCCGTGAGTGGAAAAGAACAGGACGGGCGTGTGCGTGCTGGTCACGAACAGGTTGGTGACCGCATCCTCGTCCTTGGTCGCCATGCCCGCGCGGCCCTTGCCGCCGCGCGCCTGGGCGCGGAAGGTGGCGAGGGGGGTCCGCTTGATATACCCCTCCATGGTCACGGTGACGACCATGTCCTCACGCTCGATCAGGTCCTCGTCCTCGATCCCGTCGGCGGCGGCGGTGATTTCGGTGCGGCGCGGCGTTGCATAAGCGTCGCGCACGGCGGTCAGTTCCTCGACCATCACCTCATACAGGCGTGCCCGGTTGCCCAGGATTTCGAGGAGCTCGCCGATCACCTCGGCCAGCTTGGCCAGCTCGTCCCCGATCTCGTCGCGGCCCAGCGCGGTCAGGCGGTGGAGGCGCAGGTCCAGGATCGCCCGCACCTGAATGTCGGACAGGCGATAGACGGTCGCGCCCTCGTCGCTGACCGTCGCTTCGACCAGGCGCAGATAGGGCGCGATGTCGCCGATCGGCCATTCGCGGACCAGCAGCCGTTCGCGCGCGACCACCGGGCTTGGCGATCCGCGGATGATCCGCACCACCTCGTCCAGGTTCGACACTGCGATGACCAGGCCCAGCAAGATGTGCGCCCGGTCCCGCGCCTTGGCCAGTTCGAACTTGGACCGGCGGGTGATGACTTCCTCGCGGAACTTGACGAACGCCTCGATGATGTCGCGCAGGTTCAGCAGTTCCGGGCGGCCGCTGCGGATGGCCAGCATATTGGCCGGGAAGCTGCTTTGTGCGGGCGTGTTGCGCCACAGCTGATTGAGCACGACGTCGGGCGTCGCATCCCGCTTCAGGTCGATGACGATCCGCACGCCCTCTCGGCTGGATTCGTCGCGGATGTCGGCGATCCCCTCGACCCGCTTTTCCTTGGCAGCCTCTGCGATCTTTTCGACAAGGGCGCTCTTGCCCTGCTGAAACGGGATTTCGGTCAGCACGACCGAGCGGCGTTCGCCGCGCTGTTCGATGGTGTGGCGGCACCGCACGATGATCGATCCGCGCCCGGTGTGATAGGCGTTGCGGCAGCCGGACCGGCCCAGGATCAGTGCGCCGGTGGGGAAATCGGGGCCGGGGACGATTTCGGTCAGTTCCTCGACCGTGATCGCGCCATTGGCGATATAGGCGAGGCAGGCATCAATCACCTCGCCCAGATTGTGCGGCGGGATGTTGGTGGCCATGCCGACCGCGATGCCGCCCGCGCCGTTGACCAGCAGGTTGGGAAACCGGGCCGGCAGAACCGTCGGCTCGCTTTCCGAGCCGTCGTAATTGTCCTGAAAATCGACCGTGTCCTTGTCGATATCGTCAAGCAGCGCGCCCGCGACCTTTGCCAGCCGCGCCTCGGTATAGCGCATCGCGGCGGGCATATCGGGGTCCATCGACCCGAAATTGCCCTGACCATCGATCAGCGGGACGCGCATCGACCAGTCCTGTGCCATGCGCGCCATGGCCATGTAGATCGAGCTGTCGCCGTGCGGATGGTATTTGCCCATCACGTCGCCGACCAGACGGGCCGACTTGCGATAGGGCTTGTTGGCCAGATAGCCGCCCTCCTGCGCCGCATAAAGGATGCGGCGATGCACGGGTTTCAGGCCATCGCGCACGTCCGGCAGGGCGCGGGCAACGATGACCGACATGGCGTAGTCGAGATAGCTCGACCGCATCTCGTCGACGATGCTGATCGGTGTGATATCGGAAGGGTCGGCGAGGATGGTCTCGTCGGTCAATTTGCGACACTTTCGGGATGTTTCGGTTCGATGACCGTCTTAGACCCCCAACGCGCCCATGCCAAGCGCCGGGACGTCGGGGGGCGGCATCGCCGGACGGGCCGGGGATATGCGGACAGCGGATGGCGGGCACCCGCCGCGATCAGAACGGGATTTCGGCCCCGTCCCAGGCAAAGCACTTGCCGCTGTCCTGCGGTTTCAGGCCGTCGATCACGTCCAGCAGCTGAAGCGCCGCGCGTTCGGGATCGAACAGCTTGCCCGGCGCGACATTGCCCTGGAACGGCCGTGACAGGCCGGTGTCCACCGTGCCGGGGTGCAGGCCGACCACGACGCTGCGTTCGCTGCGCCGCTTCGCCTCGATCGCGAAATTGCGGATCATCATGTTCAGCGCAGCCTTTGACGCGCGATAGCCGTGCCAGCCGCCCAGCCGGTTGTCGCCGATCGATCCGACGCGGGCGGACAGGGCGGCGAACACCGGGCGGCCCTCGCGCGGCAGCAGGGGCAGGAAATGCTTGGCGACCAGCGCCGGGCCAATCGTGTTGATGGCATAAACGCGCGCCAGCCATTCGGCGTTCAGGTCGCGCATCGCCTTTTCCGGGCCGCGATCTCCCTCGCTCAACATGCCGGTGGCGACGAACACCAGGTCCGGTGCGCCGATCGCCCTTACCCGTTCGGCGGCGGCGGCGATGCTGGGCTCGTCCAGCAGGTCGAGATGATCCGGCCCGCTGCGCGACCGTGCCAGGCCAATGACATGGGCATGGCTGCCCTCATCCTTCAGCGCCGCCTCGATCGCGCCGCCGATGCCGCCCGATGCGCCGATGACGACCGCGATGCTCATGCCGCCTCTGCCCGGCGCGTGCGCTGGAACCGCCAGACATCGTCGCTGCTGTCGCCGGCGACGAAGCGATACCCGTCGAGGTCAAAGGATTTCAGCGCATCGGCATCGGTGATGCGATGTTCGCACATCCAGCGGGCCATCAGGCCGCGTGCGACCTTTGCATTGAAGCTGATAAAGCGCGGGCCGTCCGGTCCATCCTCCCGGAAATCCACGGTGATGACGCGCAGATGGCTGGGCAGGCGCCCCTCGGCCACCTTCCAATATTCCTGGCTGGCGAGGTTGAGCACCACATCGCTGTCCACAGCCGCCGCGTCCGCGGCGATCTGTTCCGCCACGCGGTCGCCCCACAGGGCATAAAGATCCTTTGACCGGCCCGGCGCCCAGCGGGTGCCCATTTCCAGGCGATAGGGCCGCATCGCATCCAGCGGGCGCAGCAGGCCGTACAGGCCGGACAGGATGCGGACATGATCCTGGGCAAAACCGACCGCCTCCGGCTCCAGCGACTTCGCCTCGAACCCGCGATAGACATCGCCGGCAAAGGCGAACAGCGCGGGACGCTCGGGTGCGTCGGCAAAGTCGCGGAACCGTTCGGCGTTCAGCCGGGCCAGTTTGTCGGAAATGTGCATCAGCGCGCCCAGTTTCGGCGCGCCCAGCCGGGCCGCGCCGCGCGCCGTCACCTCCGCCTGTTCGGCAAAGACCGGGCGGGTCGTGGCGGGTTGGGGCAGGGGGCTGTCGAAATCCAGCGTCTTGGCGGGGGAAATCAGGGCAAGCATGGCACAGCGCCTAACGCCAACCCGCCGCCGGGTCAAAGCATCGGAACAATGTGCCCGCGAAAGGGAACCGAATGGCCGTTCATTCAATTTTGGTTCAGCCTATCGCCGTCACGGCATGAATGTGATCGCCCGCGCTTGAACCGCGCGAAAGCGGCCGATAGAGCATCCCAGCCCCCGGCACCCCCAGGCCGGAGCGCCATAGGAGATTGACAGGATGAAACTGGTTTCGAAGGCCGCCCTGGCCACGGTTCTGGCGATCGGTGCCTCTGCCGTTATGACCACCGCGCCCGTCGAAGCGCAGCGCAACAAGAAGGAAGAGGCAAAGCCCGCCGCGCCCAAGATCACCGAGGCGTTCCGGGTGCCCGCGCTGGCCGCCGACACCGCCGCCACGGCAAAGGACATTCCGACCGCTGAGGCGCAGTTCGCGCTGGCCAATGCGGCTGTGTCGAACGAGGACGAACGCTTCATCAACGAGCAGATCCGGTTGAAAATCGGCGAGCTGAAGAAGGATCCGGCATGGGTCAGCCAGGCGCTGGACTATCTGATGACCAGCCCCAAGACGACGCCGGAAAACCTGGCGGCGTATAATTTCTCCCGCGGCATGGCGGCGTTGAACCAGAAGAAGCCGGCCGAAGCCCTGCCGTTCCTGCGCAAGGCGCGGGAACTGGGCTATCCCGATCCCAACCTGCCGCTGAAGCTGGGTACGGCGCTGATCGATTCGGGCGATGTCGAGGGCGGCGTTGCCGAAATCGACACGGCGGTTAAGGCGACCAAGGCGTCCGGCCAGCCGGTGCCCGACACGTGGTACCGCTATGCCTATGGCAAGCTGCAGGCGGCGAACAAGCCGCAGGCGGCCAATGCGTGGATCCGCCGCCTGGTTTCCGATTATCCGAAGCCCGAAAACTGGCGCACCATGCTGCTGACCTATCGTCAGACTCAGGCCAGCGGCGACACTCCGGCCGCCCGCAACCAGCGGATCGACCTGTACCGCCTGATGCGCGCCACCAACGCGCTGGCCGGTGAGGCGGATTACATCATCTATGCCGACGAAGCGTCGCGGCTTGGCCTGCGCCATGAAGCGGTCGCGGTGATCGAAGAAGGCCAGCGCACGGGCAAGATCCCGGCGGGCAACGCCGATGCCAAGTCCATCCTGGCGTCGGCCAAGCAGGGCATTGCCACCGACAGCTCGCTAGCGTCGCTGGAAAAGGAAGGGCGCGGCGCCCAGAATGGCCGTCTTGCCGCGCTGGCCGCCAATGGCTTCATGGCCCAAGGTCAGGCGGCAAAGGCCGTCGAGCTGTATCAGCTGGCGCTGCAGAAGGGCGGGGTGGAAGAGCCGCAGACCCGTCTGCGTCTGGGCATCGCCCAGGCCCAGGCCGGCGACATGGCCGCCGCCAAGACCAGCTTTACCGCGCTGAACGGGACGCCGATGGCCGAACTGGCCGCGTTCTGGACGCTGTATCTGGACACCAAGGCGGGCACGCCTGCCGCCGCCTGATCGACGTCCGGGAAAATAGCAGGGCCGGGTAGCGACACACCGCTGTCCGGCCCTTGCTTTTTCAGAGGGTCGCGCCGTGAAAAGCCGTCTGCCCGGCCATGGGCCGGACGCGGAATGGCTAGACCGGAATGCCGGGCAGATGCTTGGACGTACGGATGGTCAGTGACGTCTTGACGCTGGTCACATTGGGCGCGGTCGTCAGGCGGGTGGTCAGCAATTCCTGAAACCCCTTCAGGTCCGTCGCCACGATTTTCAGGATGAAGTCGATTTCGCCATTCAGCATATGGCATTCGCGCACTTCGGGAATGGCGGCGATATGCTGTTCGAACGCGGCCAGATCGGATTCGGCCTGGCTGCGCAGGCTGACCAGCGCGAACACGGTGATCGGATGACCAAGCGCCACCGGATCCAGTTCGGCATGATAGCCCCGGATGACGCCCGCTTCCTCCAGCGCGCGCACGCGGCGCAAGCAGGGCGGTGCCGTCAGCCCGACCCGTTCGGCCAGTTCGACATTGGTCATTCGGCCCTGTTCCTGCAGCAACGCCATGATCTGCCGGTCGATCCGGTCGAACGCCATTCGCAATACTCCATTGAAGGGCAGCGATTCTTTCGCACGCCCCATCCGCAGCATAAGATAATTACGCCGCAACGCAATTGTCCCACTATGCGACGTGCCAAAAACACCGCCTTGTGGGGATGGCGGAACCAGTTAAGGAAATCTTGCCGTCGGGATTGGCCGGCGTGACCATTCGGGTGGCATCTTGCGCTTTGACGATACGCTGACGACGGTGCTTGCCGCAGACTGGTCGACGCCCACGGCGCGATCGGCGGCATGGCGTCAGCTCGTTGACCTGATCGGTCGCGGGCGCGCGCCGGCCGATGCGGCCGTGCTGGACCGCCTGTCCGCCATCCGGGATCAGGTGCCGTTGCCGGTCCGTGTCGCCAGCGCCAGCGGCCTTTCCCATACCCGGCCGCCTGCGGGCCTGGTCCGGCTGCTGTGCAGCGACGATCCGGCGGTTGCGCTGCCCGTGCTGCGTGCGGCCCAGCTGACCGACGCGGAATGGACCGATCTGTTGCCGATGCTCGGCGGTTCGGGCCGGGCCGTGCTGCGGCACCGCCGCGACCTGTCCGCCGCTGTCCAGCGTGCGCTTGCCGCCTTTGGCCCGGCCGATTTCGTACTGGATGACCGCCGTTCGGCCGATCAGCGCGAAACGGCCGATATTGCGGAGCTTTCCCCGCCGTCGGTCAAGCCGCCGAGCGAGATCGCCCCCCCGGTGGTGTCAGCCGAAGCCGAAGCGGTGGCCGATGCGCCAGTAGAGGCAGCGCCGGAGCCGCCCGCCATCCCTGCACCCGTTGCCGGTGCGCCCGCCACGCCGTTCCAGTCGCTGGCCAGCGTCGCGATGGGCATCCCCGTCGTCGCAGAAGCAATGCGGCGCGCCCGGGAACAGGGCGCATCCGCCAATCCGCAGCCGACGCCGATCGCGGACTGGTTCGCACCGCCCGCCGATCCCGCGCCGACGCCGCCGGTTGCGGCCCCGGACGGCCCGTTCCGCATCGCCGATGTCGTCGCCCTGATCGACGCGCATCAGCGGCGGCATGCACCGTCCGAACCGGAACCTGGCATCAGCCATGGCGCGGCCGTGTCGTCGGGTTTCCGGTTCGAAACCGATGCCAATGGCGTGATCCGGGTGGTGGAAGGCGTCAATCGCGCGCCGCTGATCGGCCTGTCGCTCAGTCAGGTGGGCGGATCGGGCGATACCGGGTTCGACGCCAGCGCCGCCGGTGCATGGCGCAAACGGTCCAGCTTTCGCAACAGCCGCCTGTTCGTTGCCGGGTCCAGCGATGCCGCCGGGCACTGGCTGGTATCGGCCATGCCGATTTTCGATCCCATCGCGGGCCGATTTACCGGCTTTGCAGGCGGCGCGCGCCGGCCGCGGGCGGATGAGCGGGCAGAACCCGCCGATGCCCCGATGTCGCCGGCGGATGTGCAGATGCTGCGCGAACTGGTCCATGAACTGCGCACGCCGGCAGGGGCGATTACCGGCTTTGCCGAACTGATCGAAAGCGAGATGCTTGGCCCCGTGCCGCCCGTCTATCGCGAGCGGGCAGGGGAAATCCGGCAACAGGCCCGCGAACTGATCGGCATTATCGACGATCTGGACCTGTCTGCCCGGATCGAGGGACAGGCGCTGCAACTTTATCCCGGCGCGGTCGCGCTTGGCCCGGTGATGCAGGGGATTGCCGCCGATCTGGCGCCGCTGGCCGACCTGCGCGGGACGCGGATCGAGCTGGGCAGGATGGACGGCCATGTCGATGCCGATCGCCGCGCGGTCGAACGATTGCTGGCCCGGCTGGCCGCGACGCTGGTCGCCCATGGCCGCCACGGCGAGGTGATCCGCATCGATCAGATCGCGGTGGCAGCGGGCCGCATCGCGCTTCGCTTTACCCGCCCCGCCGCCCTGGCCGTGGAGCCGGAGGCGCTGGCGGCGGCAGAGGCCGATGGCGCAGACGACCTGACCCCGCTGGGCACGCGCTTTACGCTGCGGCTCGTCTCCCGCCTGTCCGGCGAACTGGGCGGCGCGCTGGTCATTGACGCCGACAGCTTGACACTCGGCCTGCCTGCGGCGGATGATCCGGGGATGGAGCGGACGGCGCATCCCTGACGGTGGACGTTCCTCCACCCCCGGTCGATCAACCCGAACCCTATCGCCCGTCCGCGCCGGACCGGGCGGCGCTGCTGCGGCTGCCCCGCGCATTCGGCACGCGCTTTGCCCTGTTCGTGGATACCGAGGAGGAGTTTGACTGGGGCGCGCCGCTGTCTAGCGCCAACCGGTCGGTCGGGGCGATCGCCGGGCTGCCCGATGCGCATCGCCGGTTTGCCGATCGCGGCGTGCCCGTCACCTATCTGATCGACCATCCGGTCGCCGACGATCCCCGCGCGGCCGACATTCTGAACAGCGTGACTGCCGATGGACGATCCGCCATCGGGGCACAGCTTCACCCATGGGTGAACCCGCCCTTTGAAGAGGCGGTCAGCAGCCGCAACAGCTTTGTCGGCAATCTGCGCCCCGCGCTTCAGGCGGCAAAGATCGCGGCGCTGACGGACCGCATCCACGCGGCATTTGGCCGCAGTCCGCGCGTGTTCCGGGCCGGGCGCTATGGCCTCGGCCCCGACACGCTGCCGCTGATCGCCGCCGCCGGCTATCGGATCGATAGCTCGATGCGGTCGCGTTATGACTATTCGGGCGAGGGCGGGCCGGATTTTCGCGCTATTTCCAATCACCCGTTCCGCACCGGCGCGCCCGGCCTGGTCGAACTGCCGCTGACCACGGTTTTCGTCGGTGGCCTTGGCACGCGGGGCCGCCGGTTGCAGCGCTTGCTGGCGCGGGCGCCGCTGGCGCGCGGCGCGCTGGCGCGGGCGGGGCTGCTGCGCCGGATTGCCCTCACGCCGGAAGATATGCCGATCGCCGATGCGCTGGAGGCGGTGCGGGTGGCGGTGGATCACGGCGTGCGGCTGCTCAATTTTTCGTTCCACTCGCCATCGCTGGTGCCGGGGCATACCCCCTATGTTCGCGATGCCGCCGACCTTGCCGCCTTTCACGCATGGTGGGCGGCGATGTTCGACCTACTTGAACGGCTGGGCGTTGCGCCCATCGGCGAGGCGGAGCTGATCGCGACGATGGATGCGATGCGCTGAACGCGGGGCTTGCCCGGCCCGCTGCGTTTCCGCTAGGCCCCCGCCACGTCTGATGGGCCTGTAGCTCAGCGGTTAGAGCTGGCCGCTCATAACGGCTAGGTCGCGGGTTCGAATCCTGCCGGGCCCACCAGACGGGATTGGGGATGGCGCAGCCGCGATTTCGCCGCTATGCCGCCCGTCCGGTCGGGGAGTGGCGCAGCCCGGTAGCGCGCCTGCTTTGGGAGCAGGATGTCGCAGGTTCGAATCCTGTCTCCCCGACCAATTTCCCACAGAGCCGGGTTTTGCAATGGGTTTGCCTCACATGATGAGGCCCTGGCATGGCAAATTGCAGGCCTGCCACTTCCGAGTTTGCGCCGCTTGAATCAGCAGTGCACGTGAGTGCGCATTTCAGTTGCTGATCGGGATCAGAGCGGAGCGGTCGCTCCGGCTCGTCGGCCCCATGTCAGGCCACGCCACCCTTGCGAAGTGGCATCGTCACTGCGTAGCGGCGGCGATGCCGGGCGTTATTCCCCGCTGTCCCCGATGGGCATTCCCGGAGGGATGGGGAGGGAGCCGGCAGGGCTGGCCAGCATGGCATCAAGCGCCGCGCGATCCTCGATCAGCCGTGCCGTCGACAGTGACCAGGCCCGATCGGCCGGGTCCTTGAACCGCGCCCGTTTTTGCACCGATGCCCAGTCGGCAAGCGCCTGTTCGATCTGTGCCGAAGCCTCGCTGCCTGATGCGCGATCGGCGGCCGCGCTGGCCAGCGACAAGATGATGCGCGTGCCAAGTGCCCGCCGGATGGCAGACAACCGGGGCGCGCCATCATCGGCATTGGTCAGCGCCAGCAGGCGATTGGCAATGGTGCCTGCGTCCGGCACCGCTGCGTCCTGCCGATGCTGATCGGTCAGCCGGGCAAGGCGCTGCGGCGCCAGCAGGGCGTTCAGCGTCTGTTGCGCGGCGACCTGTGCCGCGGCCAGCGGATCGAAAACGGCGTTGCCCGAACGGGGCATCAGTTCGATTTCGGTCTGACGATCCTCGTCACCCGAAAAGCCCGCGGACAGATGCGGCACCAGCGTGGCAGGCACCTCAAGAAAGGCGGGGTCCAGCGTGGCGAGCAGCGCATCGAGTGCCCGTTGCTGATCGCCAGCGGCCACCGGATTGCCCTGTGACGGCGACGCAGCGCCCACGGCATAGGTGGAATGGACGCCGCCGATCAGCTTTGCCGCTGCCTCGACCTGATAGCGATGGACGAGCCAGATCGGCACGAACTTGCGGCGCAGATTGGCCACCGGTTCGTCCGGGGCAAGCGCGGACAGGCCGAACCGGGCCACCGCCGCTGACCGGACGGCCCGCATCCTGTCAAGCTCGGCAACCGGATCTGCGCCATCATCCCACAGGCTGCCCCAGGGCTGGCTGGATGCAGCAGTGCGCGCATTTTCGTCTGCCACGAAGCGAAGGCCATCGCGTTCGGCCTGTTCCACCTTGGCCAGCGCGGCCGCATCAGCATCGCCCGACGCCGGATCGCCATAGAGCCAGTCGACCGCATGAAGGTCCCACCGGCCAAGGCCCACGCCATAGGCATCGGACAGGTCCGGCACGCCATCCTTCAACCCGATGCGGGGCGCGGGATAATCCATCACCGATGCCCGGTCCTGTGTGCTGCCGGCAAAATTGTGGAGCAGGCCGAGGGCATGGCCTACCTCATGCGCGGCAAGCTGGCGGATGCGGGCGAGCGCGACCTGTTCGGGGTCGTTCGGCCCGCCCTTGCCCGTGCGGTCGGCACCGACCAGCCCTTCGAAAATCAGCATGTCCTGTCGCACGCGAAGCGACCCGAGCAGAACCGAGCCCTTGAGGATTTCTCCGGTGCGCGGGTCGGTGACGGCATAGCCATAGGACCAGCCGCGTGTCGCCCGGTTGACCCAGTTGACGACATTGTAGCGGATATCCAGCGGATCGACCCCGTCGGGCAGGATTTCGACCCGATAGGCATCGACAAAGCCCGCCGCTTCGAACGCCTGTTTCCACCAGGACGCTCCTTCAAGCAGGGCGGTGCGAATGGGCTCTGGTGCCGCATTGTCGATGTAAAAGACGATGGGCTTGCGCACGCGCGACCGCGGTGCGGCCGGGTCCAGCTTTTCCAGACGGAAGCGGTTGGCAATATTCTGCACGATGTCGCCATCGAGCGGTGCGGAGAAATCCAGGATTTGCGAGGAGAAGCTGCCGCCACGCGGATCGAACCGGCGCGCGGTATAGCCCTGGTCGGGCAGGGCGATCAGGCTGTGGCGCACGACCAGCGTCACCTGACGCGGATCGGGCGCGATGTTGCGCACCTCCGCCCCCGGCGTCTCGCTGGCATAGGTCTGGCGCGCCTCGAACTCCAGGTTCAGCGGAAAGGCGCGTACGGCGTTCGGATCGGCCGCGCTGAGGCCGTCGACCAGCCGCCATCCCTTTTCGCCGCTGCTGTTCAGTTGCGCCGTGATGTTGCGCGTGTCACGCGCCAGGAACGGTGCGATGTCGACCAGCAGGCGGCCGTCCGGCCCGTCAATCGCATCGCCCATCCAGAGGGTGGAGGTGGCAAAGGCATCGGCGGCTGCGGCCTGTTCCGCTGGTGATCCGGCAGCGGCCCGAAAGCGCGGATTTTCAAGCTCGAACGCGACCTTCTTGCCCATCTGGCGGATGCGCAGCATCTGCGCCGGGCCGGGCTGGGCGCGGTCAAGGCCGATGGGCGCGGAGCCGAGACCGGTACGCAGCGCGGTTGCATAGAGCATCCGGGCCACGACGCCGTCCCGCCCGGCGGCGGGCAGGGACAGGAGGATGCGGCCGCCCTTGCGATCGACATGAACCGGATAAAGCCCGTCCAGTCGTTCCGTGCCGGCAAGCGGGCCGGCCGCTGTGGTCGCATCGGCCACCGGTCCGGCATGGGCAGGCGCGATCGCGCATATTGCGGCAATTGACAGGGAAAGGGCGAAAAAACGGTTCATCGGCATGACCCCCTGATGATCGATGAGATGGAATTGCGCCCCGATTGCCGGTGTACGCTGGCTAGTCCGACAGCCTGTTCGGCTGTCCGGTCACGCCGGATTGCCGGGCAACAGGGGAAGCAGCGTCTGGGCACAATCGCGAAGGTCCGCCCGGATGGCATCGCTTGCCCCCATGGCATCGCGGCGTTCCAGCGCGCTCAACACCGTCCAGTGATTGGGCATGGAATCGATCAGGCTTTGCTGATCCGGCATCATGTGCCGGACATAGGGACCGATCCGCAGCCACCGCATTTCAATGAAGCTCATCAGTGTGTTGAGCCGGCTTGCGGCATAAAGCGTGCGGTGAAACGTCCAGTTGGCCGTCACATACCCCTCAAGATCGCCATTGTCGGCGGCGTGTTGCATCGCCGTACAGGCGGTCTGCATCACTGCGATCTCGTCCTGCGTGATCCGGGTGCAGGCATGTTCGGCCGCCATCCCTTCAAGCAGCACGCCGATCTCGACCATTTCCTGATATTCGGCCTGAGTCATTTCCGGGATGACGAGCGTGCGCTTGCCACCGCGAGCGACCAGCGCGCCCTCGATCTCCAGCCGTTGCAGGGCCGAACGCGCCGGCATCGGGCTGACCCCCAGTGCATCGGCAACCGCGCGGATGGTGATCGGCGTTCCGGGTTTGAACAGACCGCCCATGACCGCGCGCCGCAGCTGCTGATACACCTGATGCTGCAGCGTCGACCGGTCGACCGGTTCGAACTGCATCGCAGCCATGTCCGCCTCGGCGGGCAGCCGCTCGGCGATGGAGGACAGCATCTCTGTGCCTAGCGGATCGTCACGGGACATGGGCAACCGCTATCCGAAGAAAGCGCCGTTCTGGCCAAGGGAATAACGATTGCCCATGCATTGCCAACTATCAGAAACGATGCGTCAGGACAGCCAAAAATGTCGTCCCGAGATTGGGATAGATCGACGCCTCGTTGATCCCCTGATGGATGTTGAACGGTCCCTGTGGCGGTTTCACGTCAAAGATGTTGTTGATGTTCAGCCGCACCGAACTGGTGTCCAGGACATCGATGTTGAACGACAGATCGTTGAACAGATAGTCGCCCGTCTTTGCCTCGTCGAACAGATCCACGGGCCGCCCGGCAAACAGGTTGATCGACCCGTTGATGTCGGTGCTCTGGATGAACCGTGCGCGCCACGTCGCCGAAAAACCGTCGATCGAATAGGTGGCGGTGCCGAGCAGTTCCAGCTCTGGATCGCCCAGAAACCCTTCGCGCTTGTTTTCGGTGCGCGGATCGGTGGCGTTGGTCAGCTGGCGCAGCTGAAGCAGCCGGTTGCCCTGCAGGCTCAGCTGCATCCGGCCGGGCAGGGACTGGCTGAGCGTCGACAGCGCAAAGTCGTAGCTCAGCGCAAAATCGATGCCGCGGGTCGACAGCTGGCCGACATTGACCTGCGTCGCAACGACGCGCGTGACGGCAAGCGTGGCCGGATCGCGGGTGATCAGCGCGCACAGCGGGTTGGATTCCGGCGGTCCGTCCAGATCGACACAGTTGTTCAGGATCGTGCCGATGGGAATGGTGCCGATCGCGCCGTCGATGCGGATGTCGTAATAATCGACCGTCAGCGACAGGCCGGGGATGGACGGCGGCGCAATCACGCCGCCGAACGTCCAGGTCCAGGCGGTTTCGACATCCAGGTTGGGATTTCCGCCGACCCGTGCCGGCGTGGTGCGGCCATTGGTGGGCGCATTGAAGTTTGCCGGAATGCCCAGGGCCGAACAATTCTGCTGCCGATTGGCGGTCTGGGTCACGACCGAGGCGTCGCACGGATCCTGAACGAAGACGAAGGTTTCGTTCGCCGGCGAAAACAGCTCGGTAATGTTGGGCGCGCGCACCGACTTCGATCGCATGGCGCGCAGGCGCAGGCCGTCGAACGGCTCATAGGCGCCGCCTGCGTTCCACGATGTCTGCGTGCCGTTGATGTTGTAATCCGAGATGCGGGCCGCCGCCTGAAGCGTCAGTTCCTTGCCAAGAGCGGAATCGCGCAGCACCGGAACCCGCAATTCGCCAAAGGCTTCCTTGACTCGGATGCTGCCGGACACCGGCGCTTCCTGCGGATAATAGGTGCGGCCCGACTGCAGGGCAGCCGATGGCTGGGTCTTGGCGCGGGCATCGCGGGCCTCGACGCCAAGCGCCAGCGCGACGGGGCCGGCAGGCAGATCGAACAGCGTGCCGTTGGCGCTGGCCCCCACCATCGCCAGCGACGCGGTGGAGCGGTAGAAATCGTCGAAGCGGCTATATTCGATCCCCGCCGGTGTTGCGGACGGATTGAACGGATTGAACGGCGCACAGCCATTGGCCCGCGCGGCCGCACTGGCACAGGCGGGCTGACCGTTGATCAGGATGACGTCGACCGATTCCAGAAACCGGTCCTGCTGCCGTCCATTGAGCAGGATCGTGCTGGACCGGGTATGGCCGTATCCGCCAAAGGCCTCATACCGCCAGTCGCCGAACAGCGTCCCTTCGACCCCGGCGGTATATTGCTGCATCAGCCGGTCGGCATCGCTGCCGCGGCGACCGAAATCGTCATAGACGCGGAATACCGGAAACCGGGTGATGCCCGCGGCGGTTGCGGCCTGCCGGAAATCGGCGGGAACGAACGGGTTGTTCACGCTGATCTGCGGGGCGGCATAGACGAAATCGTCCGCCACCGGCTGCCAGAAAGACAGCACCTTGCTGCTGAGGACCCGCGCTTCCAGGAACAGGCGCGTATCGTCGGTGACGTCGAACCCGACATTGAACGATCCGCCCAGCCGTTCGATCGGCAGCGACAGATTGTCATATTGTTCGAAAAAGCCGCCATCGCCGCCGATCAGCCGACCGGCGCGATTGCCGATCTGACCGAAGTCATAGGGGCGGCTGGACAGGCCGTCGGGTGTGAACACGGTGTTGCCGAGCGTCGTGAAGGTGCTGGCGATCTGGGTCGGCCCGGCAAAACGGATACCGGGACGGGTGATGAAATTGGGCGCGCCATCGGCATTGCCGGTATTGGCCGGGTTGGCGATGGTGTTGATGCCGTTCACCGCATAGTCGCGCTGCGTCGACTGAACCCCCGCGACATTGTCGTAAAAGACATTGGCGGTCACATTGCCCCGGCCCCCGCCGAAATTGACGCCGCCGGTCAGGCTGAGGCCATAGGATTCGCCGTCCCCGCGCGAGGTGACCCCGCCAAAGGCACGGGCCTGAAGCCCCTCGAAATCCCGCTTCAGGATGATGTTGACCACCCCGCTGACCGCATCCGCACCATAGACCGCCGAGGCTCCGCCAGTGACGATTTCCGCGCGTTCGACCAGCGCGGCGGGAATGGCGTTGAGGTCGATCGCGGCAGTGAAGGGCTGGCCAGCGACCTGACGGCGGCCATTGACCAGCACCAGTGTGCGCTGCGCGCCGAGCCGGCGCAGGTCGATCTGGTTGAGGCCGACTGCCGTTGCCTGTCGCTGGGTGTTGGAATCATTCAGGCCGACGCCGACCTGGGGCATGTCGGTCAGGACATCGGCGATGTTCTGCAGGCCGGACTGTTCCACCGCCTCTGTCGTCACAGCGGCGACCGGCGCCACCGATGTCAGCACCGTGCTGGGCAGGCGCGAGCCAGTGACGATGATGTCCTCGGACGCGGCCGTCGGATCATCCGACGGGGCGGTTTGGGCCCAGGCGGGCGTGGCACAGGCGATGGTCAGTGCAACCGAAGAAACCGTACGCGAAAAGATGCTCATCTTGGCCTCCCTTTGACGGGCCCCGGGCGACCGGCCACATCGACCGGTACCGCGCTCCCGCAGCTTTCGCGTTCCCCTGCTTTCGTGATGCCGCTGTGCTATTTTGTCGTCGCTGCGGCGTTGCGCGACATTTTGATTTATGCTTTGTGATCACAAAGAACAAAACATCCGCAGGACTGTCAAGCATCATCTTGGGGAGACTGCCCATGTTCGGTTTGCGCACGTCCATCGCACTGTTGCTCACGCTCCATCTGGCCGCACCGGCCGCCGGTATGCCGCCGGTGGAACCCGCTGCATCCGCCGGCCTGCAAACGGCGACGGGGGAGACGCCAGACGTTGGCCGGAAAGAGGCGCTGCGGCTGATTTCGGCCTGGCTGAAGGGGATGATCGCCTTTCGCAAAGTGCCCGGCATGTCGGCCGGCATTGTGAAGGGGCAGCAGACGATCTGGTCCAAAGGGTTCGGACACAGCGATGCACAGGGGCGGGTCGCGGCAGGCCCCGACACGCGATATTCCATCTGCTCCATCTCGAAGCTGTTCACGGCCGTCGCGGTGATGCAGCAGGTGGAGCAGGATCGCCTGGCGCTTGACAAGCCGCTGACCGATTATCTGCCCTGGGCCAAGTTTGCGGAAGTCGATCGGGCCAGTGGTCCGGTGACGCTTCGCGGGCTGTTGACCCATGCGGCGGGGGTCCCGCGGGAAGGCGGGTTCCAATATTGGGGCGCGCCGGATTTCGCCTTTCCCACGCGCGAAGCGTTCCGGAAAAGCTTTGCCGACCAGACGCGCCTGTATGGCGGTTTCACGAGATATCAGTACAGCAATATGGGTCTGACCCTGGCCGGGGAGGCGGTGATCGCTGCATCGGGCCAGCCCTATGCCGATTATGTCACGACCAACATCCTGCGCCCGCTGAAGCTGGATCACACGACGCCCTATCTGCCGATGAAGGCGTATGGCCGGGGTCTGGCAGTGGGTCATGGCTATCTCGACCGGGATGGCGAGCGGATGGTGCTGAAGCCGTTCGATGCCGGCGCGGTGACGCCCGCCGCCGGATTTGCGTCTTCGGTGGTCGATCTTGCGCGGTTCGCCCAATGGCAGTTCCGATTGTTGCAGACCGGCAAGACCGAGGTGCTGCAATCATCGACCTTGCGCGATATGCAGCGGGTCCAGTTCATGGACCCCGATTGGCGGATCACGCGCGGCCTGGGCTTTGGCGTCTATCGCCGGGGAGACAAGACCTATGTCGGCCATAGCGGCGAATGTCCCGGCTATTTCACCCGGCTGATGCTGCACCTGCCCAGCGAGACTGCGGTCATCGTGATGATGAATGCCGCCGAACCAAGCGCCCCCTATGTCGACGGCATCTTCGACATCCTGAACAAGCGACAATCCGCGAAGAACCAGAATGATGCCGCGTCGCCGGTTGACCTGGAGCCCTATGCCGGGCGCTATTCCACTCAGCCCTGGGGGGCGGAGGTGATGGTGCTGCCCTGGGCAGGCGGGCTGGTGACGCTCGGTCTGCCGTCCATGAGCCCTGGTGATGACATGACGATCCTGAAACCGGCCGGAGAGGACCGGTTCCGCCGCATCCGCCCGGATGGCAGCGAGGCCGAGATCGTCCGGTTCGCGCGCGGCAAGGACGGGCGGATCAGCCAGATGACCTGGCACGACACGCCATCCCCCCGACTTGGCGCTGCAGACTAGCGGGGAACCAAACGGGCCATGCTTGTCTCACAACGCCTTTATTCGGGCGACTTGAGTGCCACCATATTCCAGTCAATCTCAGGGTATTTCCGGTTCGATGCGACCTGAGGTTGCAGCCAGGGAACCGGCATTTGAGAGAACATCAGATGGCGGGGGACCTGCGAACCCGTCAGCCAGCGAGCCTTGGATAGGCAGGTTGCTGCCCAGCCGAGCCCAAATTCGGGCGCGGCAGCCAACCAGGGTGGGATAGGTGCACTGTTCAGATGCGCTGGTGCGAGGCTTGCGAGTGCGGATTGGTAGGTCGGGCGCGAGGCGCTTTGCTTTGCGCAAGCGTGTCGCCGTCAAATACCGCCCCACAACGCTTGCCATTCTAAGTCCCGCCTGTGCGGCCAGGGGGAGGAAGGCTGGCCGTGCGCGATGGCCTGATTGATCATGGCAGCGCAGCTGCGACGGCGCTGGCCATGGAAGCAGTCGGCCTCCCAAGCAGGCCGGAGAGCGTCCCACTTCGCTCCTCAAGCCATCCTTCTGCGGCCCTTACATCGACATCCACCAGCATCGCGGCAAACCCTGCGTGCAGGCCAAAGCTTTCCAGAATGCCCTGATAGGCCTGGGGCGGCAGGTCGTTATAGGGTAAAGGCTTGCCGGTCTGACGTGAAACTTCGGCCGCAAGTTCAGCGAGCGTGAATGCTTCATCGCCGCCCAATTCGTAAGTTTCCCCGTTATGGGCGGCATCGGCAGCAACGATGGCGACCGCCTCGGCATAGTCGCCGCGGGTGGCAGGCGTGAACTTGGCTGCGCCCGCTGCCCCGATCAGCGCCCCTGCTGCCAGCGCGGCGCTTAAGGTGCCGGTCCAGTTCTCGGTGTACCAGCCGTTGCGCAACACTGTCGCACTCAGGCCCGAGGCTGCAATGAGGGCTTCGGTCGCACGATGATCCTGCGCAATCAGGAGCGGCGAGACATCAGCTTTGAGGATCGAAGTGTAGATGATCCGCCGGACACCCGCCGCAACGGCGGCATCGATGACATTGCGATGCTGGCCAACCCGATCGTTAAAATCGCTCGACGAGATCAGGACCACCGTTTCGACGCCCGTCAGCGCAGGGGCAAGCGTGTTGACCGGATGGGTGTAATCGAAGGTGCGGGCTTCAACGCCCAGATCCGCCACCTTGGCGGGGTCGCGCGCCAGGGCGATGATCGGCGTGGTAGCGGCGCGGACCTTGAGAAATGCGATGGTGGCACGGCCCAGCTGTCCGCTGGCACCGGTGATGGCGATGGCGATGGTCATGGGATCGAATCCTTGTTCGCGATTGACGACCGCCAGATAGTTCGACACCTGCAAAACGTAAGTACCAACATTTTTGTAAGTGTAGGAGGAAAAAGGTCAGCGATGGAATTCGTCCCGGATGTGCTGAACGAAAAGTGCGGATCGCGCATGGTGCTGAACCACGTCACCAGCAGATGGGGCGCCTTGGTGCTGATCGCGCTGCTGGACGGCACCTTGCGCTTCAGCGCACTCCGCCGCCGGATCGGCGGCGTGTCGGAACGGATGTTGACGCAGTCACTGCGCCTGCTTGAAGACGACGGCCTGATCGAGCGCATCGCCCATCGGGTGGTTCCGCCGCATGTGGACTACCGGCTGACAACCATGGGCGCTGAAGTGGCGCACCACGTGCTGGCCCTGGCCGAATGCATCGAGAGCAATCTGGAAAACATCACACAATTCCGCGAGCGCAAAGGGGAAGCGTGCTGACGGGAGCATTGCCCTTACGCGGGAACCGCAAATGTCCGCTCATGGCCGGACCATCGCAGATAATGCTATTCCGCTCCCCCACCCTTTGACGGTTACCTGTTGCGGATGATGATCCGCCTAAAACCCCAAGGGCGGCTTTAGCCTTTCCCTTTCCAAAACCGGGCTTTCAGCAACCAGCCTCTCAGCGGCCAGCTTGCTGGTGATGCAAACCGCCGGTCGGCAATGCGCGCCAGTTTCGGTCATTCAATGATGCAGGTGCCGATCCCGAAACCTGTCGTTCGTTCATCTGACCTGGCCGACAATCGCGTTTACGCGCGGTCCCGTGGCAGGGTAGAGTGCTGTGAAGCGCTTCTGATTCGACTCAGCCTGTTTTCGATTCGGCCTGGCGCACGTGACGGGTTGCTAAGGCGCTTTTGTCTTCGAATGCGGTACATTGGAAAATCAGGCATGGGCTCGACGCGGGGGGCAATTCAGGGCGACCATGGCACGTAGCGATCTTCTCGTCAGTCTTGTGCGCGCCAGTGCGGCGGGCGATCGGGAAACTGTGCGCTCAGCGACCGAGGCTCTCGTGGCGGATGAGCGGGCCAAAAAGCACTATATCGTCGCCGATCGCCTGCAGCGCGCCCTATCAGCGGTGCCCGTGACGCCGCCCGCGCTCACATCGACTTCTCTGCAGCTCAATCCGACCAGCGGTCGCGATGCGATCTTGGAGGTAACCGCGCGTCTGCGTCTTGACGACTTGCTGCTTCCGTTGCCAGCTCAGCAAAGCGGCCGCCAGATTATCCAAGAGCATCAACGAGCCGATGTTCTGCGTGCGAGCGGCTACGAGCCCCGTCATCGCGTGCTGCTTTCGGGGCCGCCGGGCAATGGCAAGACTTCCTTCGCGGAAGCCGTTGCTGAGGGCCTCGGCTTGCCATTCTTCGTAGTGCGCTACGACGCACTCATCGGGAGCTATCTCGGCGAGACGAATGCGCGTCTGCGCAAGCTGTTCGATTATGTTCGAACGACGCCCAGCGTCCTGTTCTTCGACGAGTTCGACGCGATCGGTAAGGAACGCGGCGACACGCACGAGACAGGCGAGATCAAGCGCGTGGTGTCCTTCCTGCTGATGCAGCTCGACCAATTGCCGAGCTACGTCGTCGTGGTGGCCGCTACCAATCACGGCGAGCTGCTCGATCGCGCCGTTTGGCGGCGTTTTCAGATGCGCTTAGCAATACCGTCACCGCAAAAGCGAGATGTGACCGTGTTCCTTGATCGCGTCTTGTCAGATTGGCCCGACGCGCCCAAGATGAGCGCAGGCAGAATTGCTACCAAATTGGGGGAGGTCAGCTATGCTGAAGCGCTCGACTTCTGCCAGAATGTGCGACGGCGCCAGATATTGGGCCTGGGGGAGGTATCGGTAGATGACGCGTTACGCGCGGAACTTGAACTCTGGACGGCGCGGGTAACGCCCGAGGCTCTCCATGCCCAGCGATCCGACGAAACCGCTCCTGAGGCTGACCCCTCAAGCTGAACAGCCTCGCCAGCTCGGGCGCCCAGCTTATGTTCCGGCGCCAGACAGTTTTCCAAAAGTCCGTCAGACTGGCACATTTGGACCGAAGTTCACGCGCTTGGCCGAAGTTCTTGCGCGAGGCGGCAATGCCTTGGAGCTTCGCGCCGATCCAGCAGGTCTCGCGCCCGAGCGCCTTTTGGTCTTTGAGGTTCGTGGCTCGATAAACGCCTTTGCTAATGCTGTGCGCAATGTTGCCGGTCTCGAGCTGATCGACGAAGAGGAGATCGAAGGCGACGATAGCGACAAGCAGCCATACGCCTATCTCCTTGTCCCCGACATGGTTGCGCTTCGCAATTTGGAGTCCCTGTGGCGCCGATGGCAGACCGGCCAGCTGGTTCGCGGTGAGGCCCCCTGGGCCGCTGTGTTCGATTTGCTTCGCGATCTGCGGCCGTGGGGTCCGCTTGATCGCGTGAATGCCAGCGATTCCTCGTTTCTCGACGCGGCGGTAGACGGTCTCGACGATGCGGCGTTGGTCCGGCTGGAAGTCGAACTTGTATTTCGTGAGCGCGATGTGATCGCGGCAGAGCAAGAGGCCAATGTTCGCGCGGCGATCGTCGGGCGTGGTGGCTTGGTCATCTCTCAAGCGCGCATCGCGGACATCGGTTATCATGCGCTGCTCGTCGATCTGCCAGCTGCCGTCGTAAGGCAAATCGTCGCCCGGCACGTCGACGGGGTCGCCGGTCTCGAGCCGGTACTACACATCCGCCCGCAAAGCGCATCCACTGAAATTGAAATTGCGGATACTGCCGAAGGGCCCGTTACCGCGCCTGACGATCGGGCACTTGGCGAACCCATTCTGGCCTTGCTGGATGGCGTACCAGTTGCAGCGCATCGGTTGCTCGCACGCCATATCGATCTCGACGACCCATTCGAACTTGAACCTAGTGCGTTGGTCGCGAATCGATCGCACGGCACCGCCATGGCCTCTTTGATCGTTCATGGTGATAGAAACGAGACGGCAGCTGCGCTGCCGCGTCAAATTCACGTGATCCCGGTATTGGGCAACAATGATGGCTTCCCCACCGACAGGCTGGTGGTTGATCTCATGTATCTGGCCATCATGCGATTGCGGGAAAATCGGCCCAATGTCCTGATTGTCAATCTCTCGCTCGGGAATCGGGTTCGACCGTTTCACGGTCAGCTCTCACCGTGGGCGCGGCTGCTCGATCGATTGTCCGCGCGCTTCGGGATCTTGTTCATCGTCAGCGCTGGCAACGCTACGAGCGACATTGCCGTCCCCGCCTATCCGACCGGACTGGCGTATGAGCAGGCCGAAGGTGACCACCGCGCAACCTCGATGATCAGCGCGTTACAGGCCGTAATCGGTGACCGTAGAATGTTCTCGCCCGCTGAAACGATCAACGGCGTGACGGTTGGCGCTTGGAACAAGGACGCAGTATCCAATGCGGATCGAGCCTTGGCGCGCGTTTTGGTCGATCCATATCCCGCCCACGATACGGCCAACCCATCGAGTGCCCTGGGGCCTGGGTTTGCGCGATCGGTAAAGCCTGACATCCTGTTACCCGGCGCGCGTGAGCACATGCAGGTTGTGCGAAATCACGATCATATCGAAGTGCGACCCGGCCGCGCCTCGCGTGGCGCCGGCCTTAAGGTTGCGGCGCCACCGGCGGGCGGCCGCGAGAATCAGGACGGCTATACCAATGGGACAAGCGCGGCTGCCGCGCTTGCGTCGCGGACCTGCCACCGTATCCATGACGCGCTGGAACTTGCATATGGTGACGCTTTCCTCGCGTTGCCGTCGCTCGAACGCGCCGCGCTTCTAAAAGCGCTACTGGTTCATCCAGCGCGCTGGCCACGCGGTGTTGCCGATCTCATCAAGGCGACAGTTGGCCCGTGGGGACGCGGCCAGGCAAGCAAGCAGAAGGACAACATTCGTCGCTTTGTTGGGTTCGGTTGTGTGGATGCCGACGAGGCGGTCGCATGTGCGGCGGATCGCGCTACGTTCTTCGCGACAGGCACGCTGCCACGCGATCGTAATCTAACCGTCGCTGTCCCCGTACCGCTGGCGATAGCCGGCAAGGCCCAGCCGCATAGCCTGTCAGCAACCCTTGCATGGTTCACGCCAGTATCGCCGGGTCGCAAAAGCTACCGCACTTGCAGGTTGAAGATCCTGAAGCCTGCCGCAATTGGTGATTTGGGCGTGGCTGGCCATAGCTGGCAGCCGGATGAGAACCAGACCAATCGCGGAACGATCTTTTCACGTTGTTGGGAGGGGAGTGACGCCCCGATCGTGACGGCAGATATGACCGTGCCGCTCGTTGTGCAGCGCGATCCCGATCAAGGCGTAGCCGTCGATGACCCCGTCACCTTTGGCTTAGCCGTTACGCTCGCGATGCCCGGTGAGGTGGCCTTGTACGACGAAGTTTTCGCGCGCGTTCAGCCGCCAATCCGCGCTGTTGCCAAGTGATGAAACTGAAGGTTTGGCATCAAGGTCGGAGGTAGAGCAATTCGTGTACACCGAGAGGCGCGCCGGTTCGAATGTGCGCTTTGGCGGACTTCTGATCGCATAGCTGCATAGCCGCTGACGGCCCAACTGCAGACCCTCTCGGTGTAAACGAGAGGGTCTACCAAAAACGTCTGCTTTGCCGCCGTGCCGCCTGGAACCTGCCAGTCTGGAAACGGCTTAACAACGGCCGTTCCAGCAAGCGCGACATTGTTGGGTCGGTAATGACTGCAAATGGGCCGTCTTCTGCCTGTCCGGTTTCGGGAGTGTAGATGGTATAAGCTGCCGTGTCGGCGAACCTCTGCCTATGTCAGCTGCCGACCCAGATTAGGTCGTTCCGCGCCCCAAACTCGAACGTCCGTTTGTGATGAAATCTGCCATGAGGGACACATCGCCGGTCGGCTCTGCGCTTCATGTCGGTCGTTGTAGGTGTTAGTTCGCAGCAATTGCACCCGAGCGGCAGAAGGGATTGTCGGACGTGACAGGGTGTCCAGCGCTCGTTTCTGCGCTGACCCAGGAGCCAGAGTTAGGTAATGGCAGGATCGCTGCAGCGCCTAGCGCGTCTCAGGCAACTTCGAGAGGGAATGAACGAACGGCTCGAATTTGCGAAAGGGCGCTAGAAGTTTCCGCACGACGCCGATTATATCAGCCGTGGCCCGAAGCCAAGGATTGGAATTTTTGATGAGTGACGTACCTGACCTGAATCAGGATCAAGGCGATGATGACGAAGCGATTGTTTCGGTACTGCCGGCGAGTGCCAGCGATCGTGTTATAGAGCGCGAATATGAGCTGGGACGTCTTCGCGTCGTGCAGGACAAGAATGATTTTTTCCTTCCGCACGTTGTTGATTTTATCCGCGGCCGGCAATGGGGCAACCTTCGGCCCGAATATCAACGCCGCTTGCGCTGGGATAATGTGAAAAAGTCTCGGCTCATTGAGAGCTTCATCATGAACGTTCCGGTGCCGCCGGTTTTTCTCTACGAAAGTAGCTTAGGCGCCTATGAAGTAATGGACGGACAACAGCGCCTCAACGCCGTCGTCGAGTTCCTCAGCGGTGAGTTCAGCCTGACAGGCCTAAAGATTTGGCCCTCGCTCAACGGACGGAATTTCGCAAAGCTACCGCCGCTCATCCGGCGCGGGCTCGAGCGCGCTAAGATTTCCGCAATTACGCTCACATCTGATGTCGCTGGCGGTGGCGATGATAGCATCGATCTTCGGGCGCAGGTCTTCGATCGATTGAACACGGGCGGAGAGCGCCTCAATGCGCACGAGCTTCGCAATTCGCTTTATGCCGGCCCATTCAATAAGCTGATCATCGAACTCGCCGGAAATTCGTTGTTCACGAGGGCGTGGGATATCCCGAATTACGACGATCATATGCTGAGCGACAGGACACCGTCAGCCGACCTCAGGGAAAACAATCTGTTCAAAAGGATGACTGATTGCGAGATCGTCCTTCGCTTTTTCGCGTTTCGTGATCGCAGTCATGTCCAAGGTTCGGTCCGGTCAATTCTTGACAATTGCATGAAGCGAAATCGCAGCCTAAGCGAAACGGAAATCAGTGCGCTGCGCGAGCGCTTCCTGGCCGCGCTTGATCTTTCGCTCGCAATCTTCGGAGACACGGCTTTTCGCCTGCCGCCAGTCGAAGGGAAACCGCGCGGCGTGCTCTCGCGTCCGCTTTATGATGCCCAGATGGTCGCGATCGACGAACTTGCAGATCGTGGCCCTACGATGCGAGCACACGCGGCGCAGATTGCCCGTGCTGTTCAGGCCCTGACCAACCCGGGGACCGAAACTTATGACCTTGTGGTCGGTCGGGCAAATACCGCATCCGCTATCCTTCAGCGTATCGACCGGGTCCGTGAGACGATTTCCAGCGCTATTGCATGACGCCTTTCTCCACGACCCGCTCCGGTGCCGAGGCCGCCATTGCCGAAGTGGTGGCGAATGCGCGTGTGCGCCAGCGCTTTCCCGCGTTCATTCAGAGCCAGGCTGCGGATCTCTTTGCCTACGCCGCCGATAAGGCACATGTCCGGGCGGAACTTAGCCACCTGCTTCAGCTGGGGGCGCCCGATCCTGCGGTCGTACATCGCGGGCTCCTGATCCAGCTTAATGGGATTTTCGAAGGCTTTGTGAAGTCACTTGTGAGCACCCACGTCTCTACAATTGCAGGCAAGGTCGATCGCTTCAGCGATCTCGAGCAGGAACTACAGGACGCCTATTCGGTCCACGCAGCGAGGGCCTTATCGAGATTGTCCGAGGGTTCGATCAACGGGGTAAGCTACAATTTTTCTGCGTTGCAGTCGGGTATGGGAAGCTGTTTTTCGGGAGGGAAGCCTTTCATCATCAACGGCGAAGTATTCACATTGCTGATGGGAAATTGCACGGCAGAGCGCGTTGAGCGATTGTTTAAGCAAATCGGCCTCCCAGAACCGTTCGGAGACGAAGTTGGGAAGCATCGTGCTGCTCAGAAGTGGAGCGGTGAAGCGGGGGCACGGAGAACTGCTAACCGGGTCAGGGATGAACTGGATCGCCAGATCGAGACGCGCAACGACCTCGTTCATGGCTTGGCAACGAAAGATGTCGTTCTGCTCGATGTTGAGCGCGCTGCAGATTTCTTTGGATGTCTGGTGACTGTCTATTGCGATCTCGCGGAAAATTTTCACGCCGGGTAAGGGGACAGGGGCAGTCGCAAGCCATCAGCTTCGAACATCCGCTTCGCTAGGCAGCTGCCCGATGAAACCAGCCCAACTTTAAGCGTAATGCACGGCGAGAGGGCAGGCACCGAACGTCAGCTTCTGACAAGAGCTGACACCCGATCTGTTATATGCGATCGGCATTTAAGTCCCAGTCTCGGTCATTCGCCTGCTGCGTGAACGAAGGCAGCTTTCAGGATCGATAGCATCCGTTCGGGATGACCGGGATTAGGGCGCAAAGCTGCCGCTAGTTCGCTTGCTGTGCCTCTAGCTCGGCAATCCTCTCGGAACACACCGAATGCACTGCGCGGCCGAGTTCCTCGACCCGCTCGCCAAGCCAGCGCAGTTCCTCCTCGCTGATCCGGTAGTGCTTGGAATAGCGGGCCTTTACATAGGCTTCCTTGAGCTTCTCCCAGGCGCGCTGCTCGAACCGGCGATCGGCAGGCCAGACATCGATCAGCCGCCGGTCCAGCCGCTCGGCTTGGGTGCGCAGAAATCCGATATTGTGAACATGTGGCGTATAGAAAGTCACCACCAGCAACAGGCAATGGTAGAGGTTCTCGGTAGCTTGATGGAGCATGAAAGCGGCCCGCTTATGCCGTCCTTTGCTAAGCAGATGCCGGTAGCTGTCTGAAAAGTCGGCAGCTGCTGGCATCCACTCCTCGAAATACTCCTTGGCCATGGCGAGCGCCTGTTCGGGCGTCTTGGGCTTGGGGATGTGGAGCTCGGTATCGTCGAACTGGTAAAGCGCGATGCCATCATGGGCGATGTCCATGAAGAAGTAGCGGCCATGGGCAAGGCCGTCATTCACCTCTTGCAGGGTATGGACGATGAAGTTGACTGGGGTGCTCAGCGTCCTGGTGATGCCAAGCTCGCGGTTCAGCCGGTCCTCGAGCTTCAGCCAGTAGGTCACCCGGTCGGTCAATCGCTTGTCGTTGACGATGACCAGGAGGTCGAAGTCCGACTTGTAGCCCTTGGCGGTATGCGGCTCATCGACCCAGCCGCCCCTGGCATAGCTGCCATAGAGGATGACCTTGAGGATGCGGCCCTTCTTCTTCCACTCATGCTTGGCCAGCGCCAGCGCATCGTCGAACTCCTCGAACAGGATCTGCACCACCCGCTCAAGCTCGCGCTGCTTGGCCGGGGGTAGATGATCGATATCGCTGCGCATGGTCTCCTCACCCTGTAGGGCTTGATCGTGGATGGCAAGTCATTGGCATCGCTCACCCTGGCCAGAGATGCCGCCAGAACGGACCAGGTTGGCGCTGAGCCTCGATGAGCCATCTGGTAGCGCTGGTTCCGAGCATCATCAGCAAAGCGTCACTGCTGAGCGAGGGTTCCGCACGCAGCGCCAGGATAAGTTGACGCGGGAGGGGCGATAATATGCGCCGCAATGCCTTGCGATCGGCCCGGTTCAGATTGCCCATCCTTTCCAAAGGCAAGAACCGCCCCGAACAAGCGCCGGGATCGCGATCATCGGAGCGGGCGAACCCCGCCGCCCGGGCGGGGCGCACCCGCAGAGGCAGCAACGCGGTGAATAACCCCGGCATCGCAGGGGTTGAGCTCTGCCCATGCGGGTTGTGCAGTCATCAACGAATGGCTGCACAACCCGAATGATTGGGGAATGGCTCAGGTCTGACCATTCGGTCGTCGATTCCACTCACGACGGTGTGGCGTGGGGGCATTTATTCGACAGCGTCATGACCGATTGGCATTAAAATGTCAGGGTGTCGTAGGGGGTCCCCTACCTGAAACGCTAGCTTGACCATGAAATGCGCCCAGAGATTGGCGTCAAGTCATCCCAAATGGGGTGGAACCACTTGCGCTCCAAGCTGGGACCCGCTGATTAAAGGGCGGTTCGCGTTTCGGCCCGATGGCCGCCAACCGTTAAAGCGGCACCAGCAGGTCCCAGACGCTCTGTCGGACCGGACGCTGATCTGGCGATCGGCGGAGGTTGCCGCGATGCGCTGACCGACGTTCGCGTTGCAGGATCGTCAGTCCGGCGCGGAACGTCGGCATCGGCCAGACTGCCTGCCTGCAGGCCATCGCCATCATTTGATCACCACCGGGTTCACCGGAGCGCCCGTCCCGCCGACGACCTTCAGGGGCGCGGCGACATACAGGAATGTCCACTGGCCGTCCTCCGCACAATCGGCGGCCAGAGGGTCCAACTGCGCGATTTCGGTAAAGGTCACGCCGAGATTGCGCATCAGCGAATGGTGCATGGCAAAGGACACGCCGGATTCAGGATGGATCGCCAGTTCGTTGGCGATGGTGTCCGTCACCAGATTGGGAATTTCCATGGCGTGAAACCATTCAACCAGCTCGCGGCTGAAGCACAGACCGGGTTCGGCATAATTGTCGTAGAACTCGGCCGCATCGCGCTGATAATATGAGCCGATCCAGCCGGTGCGCAGGATCAGGATATCGCGCTTCTCGATAGCGACGCCCTGCGCCTCTGCCGCCGCCAGCAGGTCATCCAGCCCGAAACCTTCGCCACGCTCCAGCCAGGGCTTGCCGCGATACCGGGCAATATCGACCAGCACCGCACGGCCTGCGATCCCGCGTTCGGCCAGCGGCAGAACACTCGCCTTGGCCATCGCCCCGATGGTCGAGCGGGCATCATAGCCGTTATAAAGCTGATTATCATGCCAGACATGGCCCAGCGCGTCATACTGGGTCGATCCCTGCAGATACAGGATCATCATGTCGTCCGAATATTCGGTGCCGCCGGGAATCTCGGGCATCTTGCCGGACAGGAAATCGCCCTTGTCCAGGACATTGACCCGTTGCGCCTGTTTGCGGCCGGGCCAGACAGGGTCGCCTTTCTCATGCCCCATCGGGACTTGCAGGGTGAAGGTCTTGCCGGACCTTACTGCCGAAACGCCGCGGAGCACCTGTGCTGCGTCCAGAAAGTTCAGCGCACCGACCTCGTCCTCGCTGCCCCATCGACCCCAGTTGGTGGGCAGACCGGCGAGCAGGGCCTTGGCGCTGGGCGTGACGGGGGCGTGGGTATCACACATGGCTCTTCTTCCTCTCCCTGTTGGTCTGTTTGGCAAGATCATGCGGCGTTTTGCCGCTGCGATCCAGCATTGACCAACTCCATATCCGCACCTTATACAAACAAACGTTCGTATCAATAACGGATTTGAGGAGAGGGATTTGAGCGTCCGACCAAAGGCCTATATCGCCGGCATCGCCGAACACCCCGTCCGCAAGGCGACCGACCTGTCCACGGCGCAGATCGTTGCCGACGTCGTGCGTTGGGCGCTGGCTGATGCGGGTTTGGACCATCATGCGGTCGATGGGTTTCTGTGCGACGCAGAAATGCCCGGCTTGGGCGTCTTGTCCATCGCGGAATATCTCGGCCTTCGCCTCACCTTCATGGACAATACCGATCCGGGCGGGTCCGCCTATCAGATGCACGTTGCCCATGCAGCCGAGGCGATCGCGGCAGGCAAATGCAACGTTGCCATCGTCGTGCTGGCGGGGCGGCCGCGTGCGGCGGGGGCAGGGGCCGATCCCAAGCCCGATTTTAATGTGCCCGAACTGGCGTTCGAACATCCTTATGGATCGATGGTGCTGAACCAGTACGCCATGGTCGCGCAGCGGCACATGCACGAATACGGCCTGACCAGCGAACAGCTTGCATGGGTGAAGGTCGCAGCCTCGCACCATGCTCAGCACAATCCGCACGCCATGCTGAAGAATGTCGTGACGGTAGTGGAGGTGGTGGAATCGCCCATGATTGCCGATCCGCTGCATCGCCTCGACTGCTGCGTGGTGAGCGACGGAGGCGGGGCGATCGTTGTCGTGTCACCGGAAATCGCCAGAGCGCTGAACCGTCCGCTGATTGCCATTCGCGGTGCGGGCGAGGCGGTAAAGCACCTCGATGGCGGGCGTATCGACCTGACCTACAGCTCGGCGCGCGAGGCTGGACGGATTGCTTTCGAGCAGGCCGGTGTGACGCCTGGCGATATCAAATATGCTTCCATCTATGACAGCTTCACGATCACGGTGGTGCAGCAGCTGGAGGATCTCGGCTTTTGCCCGCCGGGCGGTGGCGGACGCTTTGTCGCTGACGGCAATCTGATTTCGGGCGTCGGCAAGTTGCCGTTCAATACCGACGGCGGCGGGCTTTGCAGCAATCACCCCAATAATCGCGGTGGCATGACCAAGATCCTCGAAGCGGTGCGGCAATTGCGCGGCGAGGCGCATCCGGCGGTTCAGGTGCCGAACTGCGACCTGGCGCTGGCCCAGGGGATGGGCGGCTGGCTGGGCAGCCGCAACGCCAGCGGTACGCTGATCCTTGAAAGGGAATGAACCAATGACTGATGCTTTGCCCATGCTTCCCGCACCCGCCATCAGCGCCGAGGTTGCCCATTACTGGACGGCCGCGGGGGACGGAAAACTGGTGATCCGAGCGTGCACGAGTTGCGGCGCGCTGCACCATTATCCGCGCGCGATCTGTCCGTTCTGTCATTCCGACCAGCTCGACTGGCGCGAGGCGGCAGGGACGGGGACGGTTTATTCGTTCAGCGTGATGCGCCGCGCGCCGGTGCCCTATGCCATCGCCTATGTGACGCTGGACGAGGGCGTGACCATGCTCAGCCATATCGTCGGCGCTGATTTCGACGCGATCCGCATCGGCCAGCGCGTGGCCGTGGACTTTGCCCCGACAGAAGGCGATGGCCCGAAGGTGCCGGTGTTCCGGCCGGCCGGGTAGGCTCGGCGGATAACCCAACTTCGCTCATGCTGAGCTTGTCGAAGCATCGCCCCTCAGGTCGTGCCGACGGGATTGGTCCTTCGACAGGCTCAGGACGAGGGAGGTGAGATGTTCAGGCTGGTCTCAGCAGCAGCAGGCCCCGGTCGATCGCCACCACATCTCGCTCTACCACGACCAGTTGGAACGACAGCGTGTCGCCGTCCGCCCAGATGCGCGCCTCCAGCGTCTCGCCCATGAAGATGGGGGCAGTGAAGCGGCCCGCAACATGGGCCACCCGATCAGGGGCATCTTCCACCGCCTCGGCGATCACCGCGCGCAGAGCCATGCCATAGCTGCACAGGCCGTGCAGGATCGGCGCTGGAAACCCGGCAGCACGTGCGAAGTCGGGATCGATGTGCAGCGGGTTTTGGTCGCCGGACAGGTGATAGAGATGCGCCTGATTAGGCGCGACCCGCCAACGCCGCTGATGGTCCCACGCCCGATCGGGGATGACATGGGGCGCGGGACCACCCTTGGGCGGCCCGCCAAAGCCGCCATCGCCGCGGGCGAACACGGTGGATAAAAGGGTGGCCAGCGGTACTGCCCGGCCTTCCTGTCGAAGCTGTGTTTCGACATAGAGCAAGGCGCCCTTGCCGGGTCCCTTGTCGACCGCTTCGACGATGCGGACGCTTGAACAAAGGGTCGCCGCCGGGGGCAGGGGTTGATGCAGCGTGATCCGCTGCTCGCCATGCACGATGCGCGTCGCGTCCAGGCCGAGCCGGTCGATCCAGCTGTCATCCCACGCCACCACCGTCGCCATGGAGGGCACGACCCGGGGCACTGGTCCGATCAGATAAGGCAGGTCTTCAGCTGCGCCATCCTGACCCAGGCCAATGCCCAGGGCGTAAAGCCGGGTCCGCTCCACGTCATAATGGAACGTCCGTTCAGGGAATGGCGATGCCAGCGATTCCAGCGTCAGAGGCATGCAGGATCGACATCCAGCAGGGTGCGATCCAGCCGCTCGACGATGTCGAGCCAGGGACCGACACGACCCAGCTCATAGGCGAAGAAGAACCGCGTGGCGGCCAACTTGCCCTGGTAAAAGCGCGTCGCTTCCAGGCCCGGTTTGTCGTCGAGCGCGTTCAATGCGACAACGGATTGCCGCAGCCACATCCAGCCGATGCAGATATGGCCCAGCGCGTCCTGGAACGCGGTTGCATTGGCAATGCGAAGGCCTGGCTGATCATCGGTTGCCGCCAGCACGGCGGCGACAGTGCGCTCGGCATGCGTCAGGGTCGCCTGCAGCGCATCGGCATGGTCGGCAAGCGCTGCATGGCCGCGCGCCTCGGCCAGTGTCGCGCGGATCACTCCGCGCAGTTCCGACCAATAGGCGCCGCCTTCTGCCGACAGCTTCCTGCCGATCAGGTCGATGGCCTGAATGCCGTTGGTGCCTTCGTGAATGAGGTTCAGCCGGTTGTCTCGGTAATATTGCTCAACCGGATAATCGAGCGTGTAGCCATAGCCACCCAGCACCTGCATCGCCTGCTTGTTCGCCTCCAGGCAGAACTCCGAAGGCCAGCTCTTGACCACCGGGGTCAGGATGGCGAGCAGACGGCGGGCGGATTCGCGGGCATCCTCCTCTGGCGCGGTCTGTTCCTCGTCGACCAGATAGGCGGCGTAGAGGCACAGCGCGAGTGCGCCCTCCACGAACGCCTTTTGCATGAGCAGCATCCGGCGGACATCGGCATGTTCGGTCAGCGGCACCGGCGGCGTTGCGGGATCCTTGTCCTCCGGCGGCCGCCCTTGCAGCCGTTCGCGGGCATAGTCGAGACTGTAGCGATAGCCGGCATAGCCGAGCATGGTGGCGCCGGCGCCGACCGAAATCCGCGCCTCGTTCATCATCAGGAACATGGGCGCCAGCCCGCGATGCGGCTCGCCGACCAGATAGCCGATGCAGTCGCCATTCTCGCCGAAGTTGAGGACGGTGTTGGTCGCGGCGCGATAGCCCATTTTGTGGTTGAGACCGACCAGGCTGATATTGTTGTCCTCGCCCACTGACCCGTCGCTGTTCATCCGTCGTTTGGGCACCACGAACAGGGAGATGCCCCGCGTACCGGCCGGGGCGCCCTCGATCCGGGCCAGAACGAGATGAACGATATTCTCGCCCAGCTCATGTTCGCCGCCCGATATCCACATCTTGGTGCCCTGGATGCGATAGGTGCCGTCGCCGTTCGGGATCGCGCGGGTCCGAAGGTCCGCAAGGCTAGATCCGGCGTGCGGTTCCGAAAGGCACATGGTGCCATGGAAACGCCCCTCCAGCATCGGGCGCATATAGAGTTCCTTCTGCTCCTGAGACCCGTGCGCGCGCAGCACATTGGCAGCGGAAACGGTCAGGAAATAATAAATGGTCGCGCCGATGTTGCACCCCTGGAACATGGCATAGCAGCTCTGCAGGACCGTCCATGGCAGCTGCTGTCCACCTTCTTCATACGGCAGGTGCGCGGCCATGAAGCCCGCTTCGGTAAAAGCGCGGATCGCCTCGCCGATTTCGGGGACCAGCACGACCTTGCCATTTTCGACATAGGGCTCGTTCAAGTCGCTCTTGCGATAGCCGGGCAGGAAGTGATCCACGGCCACGCGCTCGGCCAGATCGAGCGTTGCATCCAGCGTCGCACGGTCGTGATCAGCAAACATCGGACGATCCGACAGCCCCAATGTCGGCAGCACCTCAAAAAGCTGAAAATCGAAATCGTCGCGGCTGATCGGTGAAGTGGGCGTCTGGGCCGCCATGACCTGCTCCCTTTGAAATGCATTGACGGCTCTTGACGAGGCCGATGCATCCGACTTAAACAAACGAACGTTAGTTTGCAAGAGAGGAGAATGAGCGTGGCGATCCGTTTTGACGACCGGACGGCAATCGTGACCGGGGCCGGAAGCGGGCTGGGCCGTTCTCATGCGCTGATGCTGGCGGCTCGTGGGGCCAAGGTGGTGGTCAATGATCCGGGCAAGTCCGTCGCGGGCGACTGGCTGGCCGATGGGGTAGCAGCGGAAATCGTCGCTGCGGGCGGGCAGGCAGTTGCTAACCACGAATCGGTCGCGTCAGTCGATGGGGCGCAGCGGCTGGTGGACCAGGCGGTTGATAGCTTTGGCGGCGTGGACATCCTGATCAACAACGCCGGCATCCTGCGGGATCGCAGCTTTGCCAAAAGCGAGATGGCCGATTTCGACCTAGTCGTCGGCGTCCATCTGCTCGGCTCGGCCTATTGCAGCCGCGCCGCCTGGCCGGTGATGCAACAGGCCGGATATGGCCGCATCGTCATGACGCTTTCCAATACCGGGCTGTACGGCAATTTCGGCCAGGCCAATTATGGGGCGGCAAAGGCCGGTCTGATCGGTCTGATGAACGTGTTGAAGATCGAGGGGCGCAAATACGGCATCCTGGTGAATGCGCTCGCTCCGATGGCGGCGACGGCCATGACGGAAGCGACCATGTCGCCGGAAATGCTCGCCCGCTTCGATCCTGCCTTTGCCTCGTCCGGCATGGCGGTGCTGGCCAGCGAGGGCTTTGCCGAGAGCGGCACCATCCTGTCTGCCGCCGCCGGCCATTATGCGAAGGTCCGGATCGTCAGTGCACGCGGCGCACAGTTTACCGACGACAGCGTTTCGCCCGAGCAGGTGCTGGATGCCTGGGACCGGATTGGCGATCTGTCGGATCCGGTGCTGTTCGACAGTGCGGGTGACGAGGTTTCCTATGTCGCAGAGCGGACGATGAAAGCCGTGGCGACTGCGGATTGAACAAAGAACGGAATACCCCGAAGGTCGCTTCGGGTCGCAAATGACAGAGCCTCCAAAACACAAAGTGACGAGGGGACGGGGAAATGGAGAGGACCGATCCGGCACTGCGCCACGAACTGCTGTTCGGCGAGCGGATGGTGCGATGTTTCACGGATCGCCCGGCGGATGTCTGGTCGATGGTGGCGGACAGCGCAGACGCCTCCGCGAACGCACCTGCCCTGCTGTGGGGCGATGATGGCTGCCTTGGCTATTCCGATCTGATTACGCGGGCCGACGTGCTGGCTCAGCGGCTTGTTGCCGAGGGGGTACGGCGCGGCGACCGGCTGGCGACATGGCTGTCCAACCGTCCCGAATATCCGGTCTGGTTTCTCGCGTGCTGGCGCATGGGCGCGGTGTTGGTGCCGATGGATACACGGCTGAGCACGAAGGAGGCGGCCTATCTGTTGAGCCATTCCGGCGCGGTCATGCTGCTGAGCGAAGCGGCGATGGTCGACAAGCTGCCCGCATCGGACGAGCTGCCGGACCTGCGCCGGGTTGTGCTGGCCGAGGATTTGGCGGCATGGATGGAGAATGGGCCGCGCCCGGTGCTGCCTCCGCATGAGGCGGACGAGGAAGCGCTGGCCGCCATCCTGTACACCAGTGGCACAACCGGTGCGCCAAAGGGGGTGATGCTGGCCCATGTCAACATCATCCATTCCGTGCTGCATTTCGAAGGGAGCTGGGGTCTGCCGCGTGGCAGTCGTACCCTGCTGGCCATCCCTGGCTGCAACGTCACGGGACTGATCACCGAATTCCTGACGTTTTTCCGGCTGGGCGGCGCTGTCGTTCTGATGCCGCCGTTCCGCGCCGCGACCTTTATCGAGGAAGCGGCGCGGCACCGGATCGACCACGCGTTCATGGTCCCCGCGCAATACAAGCTGTGCCTGATGAACGATGCGCTGGCGGCGCATGACCTGTCGTCGTGGAAGCTCGGATCGTTCGGCGGCGCGCCGATGCCCGCAGCCTTTATCGCGGAACTCCGTGAGCGGCTGCCAGCCCTGAGCCTGTCCAACGGCTATGGCGCGACGGAGACCGCATCTCCGGTCGCACTGCTGCCCGCCGCGCTGACGCCTGACTATCCCGATGCAGTGGGCGCGCCGGTGCCCTGTGCCGATGTGATTGTCGTCGATGAAGATGGCCGGGAAGTTCCGCGTGGCATGCCCGGCGAATTATGGGTCGCCGGGCCGATGGTCGCGCGCGGATACTGGAACAATCCCGATGCGACGCGCGCCAGCTTTGTCGGGGGGTATTGGCGCTCCGGCGACGTCGTCACGCTGGGCGCGGATGGCCTGATCCGGCTGCACGACCGCAAAAAGGACGTGGTCAATCGTGGCGGATACAAGATCTACAGTGCAGAGGTTGAGGCTGCGCTGGCCGAACATCCGGCGGTGGCTGAGGTGGCGGTGGTCGGCCGTCCCGATCCGGTGCTGGGCGAGCGCGCCCATGCCTTTGTCTGCCTGAAGCCAGGCAAGACCTGCGATGCTGAAGCGCTAGCCAGCTTCGCCCGCGAGCGACTTTCCGATTACAAATGCCCGGAAGGCTGGACCATCGGTACCGATCCGCTGCCCCGCAATTCCAACGGCAAGCTGTTGAAGCGCGAATTGCGCGATACCCTGATCGAACGGGCGGAGGCCTGAATCTCATGTCGAAATTGCGGATGATTTCGGTCGTGCTTTTCGGGCTGATCCTGCTGGCTGTCGGCGGATTGCTGGCATGGGGCGGGGCGCTGCTCATCGGAGCGGGCGGTTCAGCCTATTACCTGTTGGCAGGCATCGGGTTGCTGGTTGCTGCGGTCCTGTTCGTGATGCGTCGCTACGCCGGGCTGCAACTCCTGGCGGCCGTGGTGACGCTGACCCTGCCTTGGGCGATCTGGGAGGGTGGATGGGATTTCTGGGCACTGTTCGCCCGGATGTTCGCGCCGCTGATCCTGCTTGCGCTGGGCGGGTTGGCGGCGCTGGCGCTGCCGGACCGAAGCCGGGCAGGGGCGGGGGCGACCGCACTGATCGGCGGGGTCGGTGCGGCGGCATTGTTTGGCGCGATGTTCTGGGAGCATGGCGGCATCCGCCCGGACAGGCCTGCAGTGTTCGCTGCGGCTACCGGTGGGTCAGGCGACTGGCGCTTCTATGGCCGGACAGGCGATGGCAGCCGCTTTGCGCCGGCCAGTCAGATCAACCCCGAAAACGTCGCCGATCTGAAGGTCGCATGGACGTTCCGAACCGGCGACAGCGGTGCGGGCGAGCTGTTGTCCGAGGATCAGAATACGCCGTTGCAGGTGGGCGATACCCTTTATAGCTGCACCAGGAACAACCGGGTCTATGCGCTGGATGCCGATAGCGGTACGGTGCGCTGGTCATTCGATCCCAAGCCGGTGCCGCCGCCGCTATGGCGGCGGTGCCGCAGCCTTGGCTATCATGAAGCCGTGCCTGCACCAAGCGATGCGGCCGGGCAGGGCGGCCAGTGCCAGCGCCGCATCCTGATGACCACCATCGACAACCGGCTGATCGCGCTGGATGCTGCCAGCGGCCGGCCCTGCGCCGGATTCGGCAGGGACGGCACGGTCGACCTGTCCTATCAGATGGGGCCGCTCAAGCCGGGCTATCTGATCCCCTCGTCCGGCCCGACCGTGATCGGTGACATTGCCATTGTCGGAGCATGGGTGTTCGACAATCAGGAGGTGAACGAGCCGTCTGGCGTCGTGCGCGCCTATAATGTCCGCACCGGCGCGCTTGCCTGGGCTTGGGACATGGGCGCACCCGACCGGATCGGCGCACCGCCCGAGGGGCAGATCTATACCCCCGGCACGCCGAACATGTGGTCCGTGCCCAGCTTCGATGCCGCACTCGGCCTGATCTATCTGCCGATGGGGAACCAGACTCCGGATTTCTGGGGCGCAAACCGGACCGATGCGGCGGAGAAATACTCGGCTGCCGTGGTTGCGCTGAACATCGCCGATGGCCGCCCGCGCTGGGTCTATCGCACGGTCATCCACGATGTGTGGGATTATGATGTGCCCGCCCAGCCGGTGCTGCACGACCTGCCCGACGGCAAGGGCGGCACCATCCCCGTGCTGGTGCAGGTGACGAAACAGGGCGACATCTTCATGCTGGACCGGCGTACCGGCCAGCCGGTTGCCCCGGTGACGTTGCAGCCGGTGCCGCAGGGCGCGCAGGCAGGCGAGACGCTGTCCCCGGTGCAGCCCAGATCACTGGCCATGCCGCAAATCGGCAACCAGACCCTGACCGAACGCGACATGTGGGGCGCGACGCCGCTGGATCAGCTGGCCTGTCGCCTTGCCTTTCGCCGGGCGCGCTATCAGGGCCTGTTCACGCCGATCACGACGCGCGAATGGACGCTGCAATTCCCAGGCTATTATGGCGGCATGAACTGGGGCAGCGCGGCGATCAACAAGGCGAACGATACGCTGATCGTCAACGACATCCGCATGGGCATCCTGCTCAAGCTGGTGCCGCAAAGGGAAGTTGACCGGGTGACACCGCGGCAGGGCGATCACGACGGCATCGGGCCTCAGACAGGCGCACCCTATGCCATCAATCGGGAAAGCTTTGTCTCGCCGCTGGCCGTGCCGTGCCAGGAGCCGCCCTTTGGTACCATGACCGCCATCGACCTGAAGACGCGCAAGATCGTCTGGCAGAAACCGTTGGGCACGCTGCGCGACACCGGCCCGCTGGGTATCGCCACCGGACTGGATGTGCCTGTCGGGATGCCGTCCATCGGAGGGTCCGTGACAACCGGGTCCGGCCTCATCTTCTTTGCTGGAACGCAGGATTTCTACCTGCGCGCACTATCGGTGACGGACGGCCGGGAACTGTGGCGCGGACGCCTTCCGGTCGGATCGCAGGCAACCCCGATGACCTATGTCTCGCCCAAATCGGGCCGCCAATATGTGGTGGTGTCGGCCGGTGGGGCGCGGCGGTCGCCGGTCAAGGGCGATTACCTGATTGCCTATGCGCTGCCGGGCAACAGGGGGGAATAGGCGGTCGGGACCAAGAGGCGGCTGTCCATGCTGGCGATCATCGGGCGAATGATCGCCAGGCACTGCTGCCAGCGTGGGTCGGCCGCCAGCCGCGCGCGACGTGCCAGACGCTCCTCGAACGACGGATAGGCCCATAGATGCACCAAACTGTGCAACCCGCCGACCTCCACCGTGTATGCGCCAATCAGGCCACCCAGCATCTCCCGCTGAACCGGCAATCCGATCCGCTCGTAAGGCTCCAGATAGTCCGCCAGCGAATGGACCGGCGACAGGCGATAGGTGCGTTCTTCAATGATCATGCATCCGCTCCGTGATTGACAGCCAGCTCGACTTTATACAAACATACGTTCGTATAAAAGGAGGATGCAATGGCAGCAATCACGGTCAGCGACAGCGACCTTCATCCCTATATTCTGGAAAGCCAGGCGGCGCGCGGCCGCATCGTCGTTGGCAATTCGCTGACCTCGTTCGACGAGGGCGAATGGCAGGGCGACGTGCTGCTTGGCGCTAGCTTTGCCGGGGCGCCAACCGGTGCGATCCCGTTGCGGCGCGGCGCGCGCGGCTGGATCGCGCACGAAGGCGGGCCGGGCAAGGACGAGGCAGGAATTGCGGGTCTGCCGTTGTCCGACCGGTTCGGCGTACCCGCAGCCGCCATTGCGACGATGGAGGCGCGGCTGTCTGACGGCGATTCGCTGCTGACCGGTCGCGTATCGCGCGCCAACGAAGCGGCCAGCGCGATCGGAGTCGTGCCGGGCATGACCGGGCTGGAGGCCGCGCGGGTCATGCTTGCCAACGGACCGGACGGCGCGCCGGCGGATGTCGATGCGCTGGTCGATGAGGAAACCCGGATCGTCCACCGCGCCCCCAATGGCGGGCGCATCTTTTCATGCTGGTCCTTTTCCCGTGTCGGGGATTCGACGCCGGACGACGTGTTCTGCGTTGCCTCCCATGGCGCGCGGCTGATGGCGCTATATGCGCTGCGCATCCGGCCAAAGGGGCTGATCTGCAATGATGCCGGGCGCGGCCTGGACGATCTGGGGATCGAGGGGCTGGCAATGCTGGACCCGGACGGGATCGCGGCGGCATCGGTCGGCACCGACAGCGCGCGGATCGGCGATCCGATCAGCACCTACGAACATGGCGTGATCTCCGCCGTGAATGCCACCGCCGCCGCAATGGGAATCGCCCCGGGTATGAGCGCGCGCGATGCAGCGCACCGGATGCTGGAAGGCTGAACAGAGGAAACCGCCATGACCGCCACCGAAACCGAACTGGCCGCCGACGGCCTTGGCCCGCTGGCATCGCGCTATGTCGATGTCGCATCGCTGCCGTGGAAACCGACGCCGACGCCCGGCATCGACATGAAGGTGCTGATGTCCTTTCCCGAAACAGGCCTGCTGACCGCTCTGTTCCGGTGGCAGCCGGGCACCGCCCTGCCGCTCCATGAGCATGTCGAGGTCGAGCAGACCTATGTGATCGAGGGCAGCATCGTCGATGACGAGGGCGAGGTGAGGGCAGGCGATTTCGTCTGGCGTCCGCGCGGCAACCGGCATCTGGCAAGATCGCCCGGCGGTGCGCTCGTGCTCAGCTTCTTCCTTAAGCCCAACCGGTTCATCGGCGGGGAGTTTGACGGTCAGGAGCTGAAGTGAGCCAGCCTGACGCCGACGTCATCGTCGTCGGATCGGGGGCAGGGGGCCTGTCGGCGGCGGTGACCGCTGCCCGGCTTGGCCTGACTGTTCTGGTCCTTGAAAAATCCGACCTGGTGGGCGGCACGACCGCACGGTCGGGCGGCGTTCTGTGGCTGCCCGGCAATCCGGTCGCGGCGCGTGCCGGCGTCACGGACGATGTGGCGGCCGCCCGCACCTATATGCAGGCGATGGCGGGCAATTGCTTCGATGCGGAGCGGGTCGATGCCTTTCTGGCGATCGGCCCGGAAATGGTCGAGTTTTTCGAACGCGAAACTTGCGTCGCCTTTGTCGCTCAGCCTGGCTTTCCCGATTACAATGCTGACCGCCCCGGCGCGTCGGCGGGGGGGCGCTCCATCGTCGCCGCGCCGATGGACGGACGGGAGCTGGGCCCCGACATTCGCCGACTGCGCCCACCGCTGCGCGAAATCACCTTTGTTGGGATGATGTTCAATGCAAGCCAGGAAGTGCAGCATTTCTTTCGCGCGACGCGATCGCTGACCAGTGCGATCTATGTCGCACGGCGACTTGCGGTGCATGGCTGGGAAATGCTCCGCCATGGGCGTGCCATGCGGTTGACCAACGGTAATGCCCTGGCCGCCCGCCTGTTTGCCAGCGCGATCGACAACGGGGTCGAAATCCGCACCCGTACCGGGCTAGCCGAACTGATCGAACAAGACGGGCGTGCGGCCGGCGTGGTGACGGATGGTGGCGAGCGCCTGTTTGCGCGTCATGCCGTGATCCTGGCGGCGGGCGGATTTCCGCGCGGTACCGCCCGGCAAAATCGCCTGTTTCCCCATGTTGCAACAGGCGGACAGCATTTGTCGCCGGCACCGGAGAGCAATCAGGGCGATACGCTGGCCGCCGGCGAATCGCTGGGCGCACGGGTGCGTGAAGACCTGCCCAATGCGGCCGCCTGGATCCCGGTTTCCGCCGTACCCCGTCGCAAAGGTCCGCCCGGCGTGTTTCCACACCTGATCGACCGGTACAAGCCGGGCATCATCGCGGTCGATCCCTGGGGACGACGTTTCGTGAACGAGGCAAACAGCTATCACGATTTCGGACAGGCCATGCTGGAGCGGTGCCGCCGGGACGGGCAGGTCTATGCCTGGCTGATTGCTGATCATCGGGCGTTGCGTCGCTATGGCCTTGGGATCGTCAAGCCGTTCCCGGTACCCTATGGCCGGTGGATCCGATCAGGCTATCTGAGGCGGGGGCGCAGCGTCGTGGAACTGGCAACGGCGATTGGATGTCATTCCGAACTGCTGAGCGCAACGCTGAACCGGTTCAACCTCGACGCGCTGCAGGGTCGGGACTCGCAATATGGCAAGGGATCGACCCCCTATAATCGCTACCTGGGTGACCCGAGACATCTGCCCAACGCGTGTATAGCGCCCCTGGATCAGGCGCCCTTTTATGCGGTGAAGCTGGAAATGGGCGATCTTGGCACGTTCGCCGGATTGTCGACCGACGCGAAGGCACGGGTGCTTGATGTGGCCGGCCAGCCCATTCGGGGCCTTTTCGCCGCCGGGAACGATGCGGCTAGCGTGATGGGAGGTGCCTATCCCGGCGGCGGCATCACGCTGGGTCCGGCAATGACCTTCGGCTATATCGCTGCACGCGCGATCGCCCGCGACGCGGGGCTGGAAAACTGATCGCCATTGGGGCAGTTCTGCCCTGACCGACTAGTCAAGAATAAGGTAGAGCGTTGCCCATGCCCGCCAGTAAAAGCGACAGCATTTTCAAATCGACTGATCGTCCCTCGCGCGAAAAGGGGCGGGAGACGAGGGAAATGCTGCGCCATGCTGCGATCACCTTGTTTGCCCAGCACGGCTATCAGAATGTCAGCCTGAGAATGCTGGCGCAGCATATCGGCATTCAGGCGGGTTCGATCTATAACCACATCACCAACAAACAGGAGTTCCTGTTCCTGTTGCTGCGGTCGATCATGGAGGACCTGCAGGCCGAGGTGCAGTCTGCCGTGGATCGCGCGCAGACGGCGCCAGAGCGGCTTGATGCGTTCATCCGGACCCATGTCCATTTCCATGCGATCAACAAGGAAGCGGTGTTCATCGGCAACATGGAACTGCGTAATCTGGAGCCCGAACATCTGAATGAAATCCTGAATATGCGCCGCTCCTACGAAGCGCGGTTCAGCGATGCGATGCTGGACGCCGCACGGCATCATGGCATCGGGATCGACAATGTGCGCTTCATGACCCGCGCTGCGTTCTCGATGATGAACGGAGTCGCGAGCTGGTACAGCCGTAATGGGCCGATGAAGAGCGAAGCGGTGGCGCAGGGCTTTGTCGACCTAATTCACCGTATGGCGGGCATCCCTCAGGAATCTTGAACCTTTTCAACTCCCTAACTGCCTAAACAAAAATTAGACGAACGTTTGTAAGTCTATTGCGACATGATTGCGCTTGAATTATAAACTAACGAACGTTCATATTAGGCGACGGAACGGCAGGATAGCCGACCGCGCACAGGAGAGGGGAAGCACATGAAGAAGAGCGTGATCCGTTCGCTGTACCAATGCGCCGCGATGTCCGCATTGATGACTTCCTGGATCGGCACGGCCCAGGCACAGGATGCCACGGCCGAGGTCGAGCAGACGACGGAAGCGGGAACGCAGGACGGCCTTGGCGATATCATCGTCACGGCGCAGCGCCGGTCCGAAAGCCTTCAGGACGTCCCCATCTCGATCACCGCCTTCGGCACGGAGGATTTGCAGACGCGCGGCATTGCGAATGTCAGCGATCTGGCCCGGGTGGTCCCCGGTTTCCAGGCAGCGGAGTCCGGCCTTAACACGCCGATCTACACGTTGCGCGGCATCGGCTTCAACGAATCCAGCCTGTCGGCGACCAGCACGGTCAGCGTCTACGTCGACGAAGTGGCGATCCCGTTTCCGGCGATGACGCTTGGCGCGACGCTTGATCTTGAGCGGGTCGAAGTGGTCAAGGGACCGCAGGGCACCCTATATGGGCAGAATACCACGGGCGGCGCGATCAACTATATCGCCGCCAAGCCAACGGATACGGTCGAAGGCGGCGTCACTTTCGGGTTCGGGCGCTTCAACGCGGTAGAAACTGCGGGTTACCTGAGCGGTCCGATCACCGGCAACCTGAAGGCGCGGCTTGCCGTGCGCACCGACAATGCCGATGACTGGCAGCGCAGCCAGCTGCGTCCCGGCGACGGTGCAGGGCAGGTCAATCGCCAGAGCGGCCGCCTGACCCTGGAATGGGAACCGGCACCGACGCTGCGCACTACCCTGGTCATGAGTGGCTGGCTGGACCGCAGCGATACGCAGGTGCCCCAGATCCGGCAGGTCGATCCGGTGTTTCCGGCAGCGGTCAATCCCGACCTTGCCGCATATCCCATTGCTCCCGTTGGCGATGTCCGTGCTGCCGACTGGGACGAAGGATCGGATTTCGCGCGCGACAATTGGTTCTGGCAGACGTCGGGCCGCATCGACTGGGACCTGAACCCGGACATTACCTTCTCGTCAATCACCGCCTATGCCCGGTTCAAGGATGAGGGGTTCAACGAATATGACGGCACGCCCGTCACCGTGTTCGATTTCAACACCTTCGGCCGCATCAATTCCTTTCAGCAGGAATTGCGCCTGACCGGATCGTTCGAAGGGCTGGCCGACTGGGTGGTCGGCGGCAATTATTCCCGCTCGACCGTCTATGCCGAGCAAACCTATCGGACGGGTCAGACCAGCTCCAACCGTATTTCCGGCGTCCAGTCGGCCGAGAACTTCACGGATCAGACGCTGAAATCCGTGGCTGCTTTCGCCTCGATCGACTGGAAGCTGACCGATCGGCTGACCCTGACCACGGCGGCGCGCTATACCGATTTCAAGGTCGATTTCCGCGGCTGCAGTGGCGACACCGGCGACAATACGCTGAGCCCGATCATCCAGTTTGTCAGCGGCCTCATCCGGACGGGCGCGGGCCTTGCCCCGCTGCCCGCCAGTCAGTTCCAGCCGGGCCTGCTGAGCAATGGCAACTGCACGACCTTTGTCGATCCGCGTGGCGACATCAATCTGACGGCCACGCCGGGATTGAGCGTCAACACCCTGGCCGAAGACAATGTCTCCTGGCGTGCTGCGCTGAACTACAAGGCGACGGATGACCTGCTTTTCTATGTCTCTGCGAGCCAGGGCTATAAATCGGGCAGTTTCCCCAATGTCGCTGCAACCGGTTTTCGTCAGTACGAACCGGCAACGCAGGAAAAGCTGATAGCCTATGAAGCGGGGGTGAAAGCCAGCTTTGGCCGCACGGCCCAAGCAAACGCTGCCGTGTTCTATTATGACTATACTGACAAGCAGCTGCGCGGCACCTTCCTCGATGAGGTCTTCGGCCCGCTGAGCCTGCTGATCAACATCCCGAAATCGCACATCATCGGGTTCGAGGTGGATACAACCGTTATCCCAACACCGGGCCTCAAGCTGACGGGTGCTGCCTCCTATCTCGACAGTCGTATCGATGAATATGTCGGTCTCGACGTCAATGGCGTGCTGACTGATTATGAAGGCGGCGTGCTGAGTTTCGCGCCGAAATGGTCGCTGGATTTCGACGGGCAATATGACTGGGATATTGGCAATCTGGGCTTTTTTGCGGGCGCCAGCTGGTCCTATCGCTCGACTGCATCGGCAGTGTTCGGCGAAGATCCGCGGCTCGATCTGCCTTCCTATGACCTGCTGGGCCTGCGCGCCGGTTTCGGCGACGAAGCGGCTGGATGGCGGCTTACGGTGTGGGGTGAGAACATCACAAACAGCTATTATTTCAACAATGTCCTGCCGCAGTTCGATACCATCAAAGCCTATGTCGGCCGCCCGGCGACCTATGGTGTTCGGCTGAATTACGATTTCTGAGTTACTCCCTGGCGTCCGGGTTGTTCGGCCCGGACGCATTTTTCTTGGATGAGGTCCACAGCGTCATGGCATTGCTGTTTGATCTTCCCGTCAGCACGGTTGCGGTTGTCGGGGGAGATAGCCGCTTTCCGGTTCGCCGCATCTTTTGCGTCGGTCGCAACTACGCTGCCCATGCGCGCGAGATGGGCATGGATCCGGTCAAAGATCCGCCCTTTTTCTTCACCAAGCCGGCCGATGCCGTGGTCGATGACGGCGCGTCGGTGCCCTATCCGCCGCAAACGGCCAATCTGCATTATGAGGCCGAGCTGGTCGTTGCCATCGGCGCTGCGGCCGAGGATATCGCGCCCGAGGCGGTGGATGCCGTGATCTTCGGCTATGCCGCCGGCATCGACCTGACCCGGCGCGATCTTCAGCTGAAGGCGCGCGACATGGGCCGGCCTTGGGACTGGGGCAAGGCATTCGACCATTCCGCACCCTGCGGGCCGATCCTGCCCGCCCACCATCTGGACGGCGTGCCGGAGGCTGGCCGGATTCACCTGTCGGTGAATGGCGGGACGCGCCAGTCCGCCGATCTTGCCGACATGATTTGGGGCGTGCGAGACATCGTGTCGCTGATCTCGCAGAGCATGGCGCTGCGCCCTGGCGACCTGATCTTTACCGGCACGCCGGAGGGGGTGGGCCCGCTGGTGCCGGGCGATCACGTCGTCTGTTCGGTTGAGGGAATAGGGGCGGTCGCAATCGACATCGTCCCGGCCAGGGGAGGAAGGCCATGAAACAAAAGGTTGCCGTTATCGGCGCATCCGGCCTGATCGGCCAATCCTGTATTGCCCATTTCGCAGCGCGGCCCGACACACAGGTGATAGGCGTGTCGCGGCGGCCGCCCTTTCATCTGCACGGCGCGCAATTCGTTTCGACAGATCTGCGCGATCCGGCTTCGGTCGCGGTGGCGGCGGAAGCGCTGAGCGGTGTAACGCACCTGATCTATGCCGCCCTTTATGAGACACCCAGCCTGGTCGCGGGCTGGTCCGATCAGGATCAGATCCGCATCAACGCCGAAATGCTGCGCAACCTAGTGGAAATCGGCATCACCGATCACGCGGCGCTGCGTCATGTCACCCTGTTGCAGGGGACCAAGGCCTATGGCGTGCATATCCGCCCGATGGTCCTGCCCGCGCGCGAAAACCGGTCTGAAATGCGCGAGCATCCCAATTTCTATTGGGAGCAGCAGGACTATCTGACCGAGCTGGCTGGAATGCGCGGCTGGCACTTCACTGTGCTGCGCCCGCAATTCGTGTTCGGCCATTCGCTGGGCGCGCCGATGAATCTGATTCCCGCCCTGGGCGTCTATGCCGCGATCCTCAAGGCGCGGGGCGAACCGCTGCATTATCCGGGCGGACCGATGGGTATCCTGGAGGCGGTCGATGCCGACCTGATCGCTGAGGCCATCGACTGGTCGCACGGGGCGGAAAGTGCCCGGAACCAGGTGTTCAACATCACCAATGGCGACATTTTCCTGTGGAAGAATCTGTGGCCCGCGTTGGCTCGATCGCTGGGCATGGAGCCGGGCGAGGACCGGGCGATGGAGCTATCCACCGCCATGCCCGCCGCTGCCGCCGAATGGGATGCGATCCGCCAGCGCCATGGCCTGACTGCGCCTGCGATCGACCAGTTCGTCGGATCGTCGTTCCAATATGCCGATTTCGCGCTCGGCTATGGCCGCACGGTCGCTTGGGAGGACTCCATTGTCTCGACAGTGAAGCTGCGCCGTGCCGGGTTCAGCGGCGCGATCGACACCGAGGAGATGTTCGACAAATGGTTCGCCCGGCTGCGCGCCGACCGGCTGTTGCCGCCGATCGATTGAGACTTGGGATATCGAGATGAAGTTGCTGGTACCGGTCAAGCGGGTGCTTGATTACAATGTGAAGCCGCGTGTG
>NZ_JBLTWP010000005.1:0-172515 GCF_049889035.1 Sphingomonas eleionomae
CGCCTCGCCCACCGGACCCGCCAGATCGGTCGTGAACGACAACCGCCCCGCCGCCACATTCTTCGCAACCAGCGTGTCCAGACCAGGCTCGAAAATCGGAATGCCGCCAGAACGCAGCAACTCTACCTTGCCCGCATCCTTGTCCACGCACACCACGTCATGCCCGAAATCCGCAAAACACGCACCAGACACCAACCCCACATAACCCGAACCTATCATCACCAGCTTCATGCGACGTTTCCTTGAGCGTGAGGATGGACCGCCCCGGCCTGGCCCCTGCCCGCCCATGGGCAGCAGCGATCCGTGCCATTCGTGCCGAAAATCATCGGCTGGCGATTATATTGCAACGCAGCACACCGCAATCCCTCCGGTCGGGATTGCTGTCCTTGGATGGGGCAGGCCGTGGCCTATGGATGGTCGCCGGTTATTTGCGCCGCTTGCGCGCGACCATTCCGTCCCAGATCGCCTTGACGGTAAACCCGACCGCCATGGAAAGCGACAGCACCGAGCCGACGACAAGCGGCATCGAGCGGTGATCGGCCATGTCCGACGGACCAACCGCGCCGCTGGGCTCGGTCGTCACAGGCAGCGGCACGACATTGGTCGTCTGGCGCAGCGACTCCAGCGTTTGCGAATCGAGCGGCTGTTCGAATTGAAATCCGTAAAAGGGCGCTTCGGCCCAGACGACGGAGGCGACGCGGCGCCCCATGCCTGCCACGCCGATCATCACCGTGGCATCAGCGCTCAGTTCGACAGCGCACCGGGCTTTGAACCCCGTAGCCGACATGTTCAGAACCTCGACATCGACGGGCTGCTGGTCCACCCGCATGGTCGCTGCGACATTGAGATCGCGGCGCGGGGAACGATCAAGCACGCTTAGGGTAGCGGAAAGGCCCACGAACGAAACTCCTGTCGGTCAATTCGCAGCGACCCTGCCCGACAGTCGTTAATTTTCCGCTAGCCCGACCATGGCCATGCTCCTGATTTTACAGTGCAATGCAGCAAAACCGGTCCCGAGGGGGCGCTGGCGAGCCGCCATCCGGGCGGCGGCTGCATTCTTCAACGGGCACCCGAAGGCGAGCCGATTGCGCGACGAGCCGTGACCGACTGTCCCAAGCGCGCGGAAATTAAGGTTGCACCTGCAGCATGATGCTGGCTAGGCGGGGCCACGAAATCGGGCGCTGGCGGATGGAACAGCATCAAGATCGAAGGATTGAACAGATGCGCAAGGGAATCATTCTCGCCGGTGGTTCGGGCACCCGGCTGTACCCGTTGACGCGAGCCGCTTCGAAGCAGCTGATGCCCGTCTATGACAAGCCGATGATCTATTATCCGCTGTCGACGCTGATCCTTGCCGATATTCGCGACATCCTGATCATCACCACGCCGCAGGATCAGGCCGCATTCCAGCACCTGCTGGGCGACGGATCCAGCTTTGGCGTCAATCTGTCCTATGCGGTCCAGCCGGAACCGGCGGGTCTGGCGCAGGCCTATCACATCGGGGCCGATTTTGTCGGCGACAATCCCTCGGCGCTCGTCCTGGGCGACAACATCTTTTATGGCCATGGCCTGACCCAGCTGCTGGATAACGCCACCAAGCGGGAAAGCGGCGCCACGGTGTTCGGCTATTATGTCAGCGATCCCAAGGCCTATGGCGTCGTCTCGTTCGACGCATCCGGCCGGGCCGAGACGATCGAGGAAAAGCCCCCTCAGCCCAAATCCAATTACGCCGTGACCGGCCTTTATTTCTATGACGCCCGCGCCGTCGAACTTGCCGCCGGGCTGAAGCCGTCGCCGCGCGGCGAGCTGGAAATCACCGACCTCAACCGGCTTTATCTGGAACAGGGCGACCTGACGGTGGAGATCATGGGTCGGGGCTATGCCTGGCTCGACACCGGCACGCACAATTCCCTGCTGGATGCGGCGCAGTTCGTCCGCGTGACCGAAGAACGTCAGGGCCTGAAGATCTGCTGTCCCGAAGAGATTGCGTGGCGCAAGGGCTTCATCTCGGACGAGGAACTGCGCCGGATTGCGGAACCGCTGCGCAAGTCCGGCTATGGCGCCTATCTGCTCGAACTGATGGAGCGCGACACGCAATGGAACTGATCCCCACCCGGATCGATGGCGTCCATATCGTCGAGCCAAAGGTTCACGGCGATGATCGCGGCTTTTTCATGGAAAGCTGGAACCGGCGCACGTTCGCCGCGCTCGGTCTCGACCTCGATTTCGTTCAGGACAATCACAGCCGCTCGTCGCGCGGCGTGCTGCGCGGCCTGCATTATCAGGAGCCGGCACCGCAGGGAAAGCTGGTGCGGGTCACGGCTGGCCGGGTGTTCGACGTTGCGGTCGACCTGCGGCGCAGTTCCCCGACCTTCGGCAACTGGGTCGGTGTCGAACTGAGCGCCGCCAATCGCCGGATGCTGTGGGTGCCGCCCGGCATGGCGCACGGGTTCCTCTGCCTGGAAGACGGGACGGATTTCCTCTACAAATGCGTCGGCTATTACGAGCCGGCCAATGAACATAGCCTGTTGTGGAACGACCCGGCGATCGGCATCGAATGGCCGCTGGACGGGATCGATCCCGTCCTGTCGGCCAAGGATCAGGCCGCCCGCCCCCTCGCCCAGGCTGTCGTTTATCCATGAAGGCCCTGATCACCGGCGCGGGCGGCCAGCTTGGGCGCGCCCTGATCGCGAACGCGCCACAGGGTGTCGAGGCGATTGGGGTCGATCGCGCAAGCCTGGACATCAGTGACGGCGCAGCCGTTGCTACCTTTGTCACGACACAGCGCCCTACCGTGATCCTGAACGCCGCTGCCTATACGGCGGTGGACCGGGCGGAGAGCGAGGTGGCGCAGGCCATGGCGATCAACGGGGAGGCGGTCGGCCATCTGGCCGATGCGGCGCGGGCAGTCGGTGCCCGGCTGGTCCATGTGTCCACCGATTTCGTCTTCGACGGCACGGCGAGCAGTCCCTATTCCCCGGACGCCCCCCATGCGCCGCTATCGGCCTATGGCCGGACCAAGCTGGCGGGGGAGATCGCGGCGGCGCGGGCCGATGCGCTGATCGTCCGCACCGCATGGGTTTACGGCGCCACGGGCCATAATTTCGTTCATACCATGCTGCGGCTGATGCGCGAGCGGGACCAGGTGAACGTGGTCACTGACCAGATTGGCACACCCAGCCATGCTCCCGGAATTGCCGCAGCCTTGTGGGATCTGGCGGCGGCGGGCGCAACCGGTGTCTATCATTATACCGACAGCGGCGTTGCCAGCTGGTATGATTTCGCCGTCGCCATTCAGGAAGAGGCGCTGGCGATCGGCCTGCTTGACCGCGCCGTACCCGTACACCCGATCCCCACCACCGCCTTTCCCACCCCCGCCCGTCGCCCCGCCTATTCCGTGCTGGACAAGGAAGCGACGTGGGCCGCGTTGGGACGCCGCGCGCCGCACTGGCGCGTCAACCTGCGATCCATGCTGAAGGAACTGCGCGATCATGGCTGAACTGCTCGTCACCGGGGGTGCCGGATTTATCGGTGCCAATTTCGTGTATTATTGGCGTCAGCATCATCCGGGTGACAGCATCGTCGTGCTGGATGCGCTGACCTATGCCGGGAATCGCGCCAATCTCGACGGCCTGGATCAAGTCGAACTGGTGGTCGGCGACATTTGCGACACCGATCTGGTCGAACGACTGCTGGTCGATCGCGGCATTGGTACGATTGTGCATTTCGCCGCCGAAAGCCATGTCGATCGCTCGATCACTGGCCCCGACGCCTTCGTCACCACCAACGTCATCGGCACGCACAGCCTGCTCAAGGCGGCGCGCAAGGCCTGGCTGGACAGCGGCACCGGCAAGCCCCACCGCTTCCACCATGTCTCGACGGACGAGGTGTACGGCTCGCTTGGCCCGGATGACGCGGCCTTTTCCGAAACCACGCCCTATGCGCCAAATTCGCCATATTCAGCGTCAAAGGCGGCGTCGGACCATCTCGTCCGCGCCTATCACCACACCTATGGGCTGCAGGTGACGACCAGCAATTGTTCGAACAATTACGGTCCGTTTCAATTTCCGGAAAAGCTGATCCCGCTGTTCCTGCTCAACGCGCTGCACGGTCGCCCGCTGCCGATTTACGGCGACGGCATGAATGTCCGCGACTGGTTGCATGTCGAGGATCATTGCAACGGTATCGAACGCATCCTTCTGAATGGCCGGATCGGAGAGACCTATAATGTCGGCGGTGGGCAGGAATTGCCGAACCTTGAGGTGATCGCCGAGATCTGCCGGACCGTCGACCGCGCCTTTGCCGCCGATCCGTCGCTGGCGGCGCGCTTTCCCGACGCACCGGCTGCACGCGGCGCGCCGACGGATACGCTCAAGACATTCGTCATCGATCGCAAGGGGCATGACCGCCGCTATGCGATCGACGAGACCAAAATCAGGGGCGAGCTTGGCTATGCCCCGCGCCGTGACTTTGCAGAGGGCTTTGCCGAAACGCTGGCCTGGTATCTGGCAAACGAAAACTGGTGGCGTCCGCTCATCCGTTCGTGAATAGTCCTGCCAGAAGCGCGCACGGCTCAACTGGCGGTGAACACATGAAACGGGTTGCACTATCCTCGACGGCCATGCTGGCTGCCCTGCTGATGCCGGGTTGCGGGGGCGGGAGCAGTGGTGGCGGAACTGTCAGCGGAGGCACACCCACCCCGTCGCCTACCGTCACGCCGTCGCCCACCCCTACGCCGACACCGTCGCCCGCAGGCGTGCTGCCCTATAGCGCGTCGATCCGCGTTGCATTTGTCGGCGCGTCGATCACGCAAGGGGCAGAGGGGAATAGCTGGCTCTGGTCGTCACAAACCGCAGCCTGGCTGCGCGCGCAATATCGCGGCGTGGAAGTGCGCGACCTGGCGCTCAGTTCGACCAACTCGCAATTCGGCACCTATCGGATCGAGGGTGACCTGGGCAGCTTCGTCCCCGATCTGGCGCTGGTCGAATTTGCCGTGAACGATTTCCCGGAGAGCGAGGCGTTCCGCATCGCCTATACCGACGCGCTGATCTACAAGCTCAGGCGCGCAAATCCCAATGTCGTCATCGTCTATGTCGCAGCCGCCAATGCGCTGGACGGCACGACGCGGCTGACCGGCGGCACGCCCGCCCATATCCGCCAGATCCGCGATGTCGTTCAGCGAAACAGCGCCCATTTCGTCGATGCGGGTATACCGTTGTGGGATCAGGTCCGCACGTCCGGCGGATCGGTATTCACGTATCTGCCTGACGGTATCCACCCGAACGAGGCCGGATCGAACCTGTATTTCGGCGCGGTGCGCGACGGACTGGCCGCATATCTGCCGGTCGCACGGTCAGGTCCGACGACGACGAGCTATATCGCCCAGTCCAATCTTCAGGACGCGCGCCTGCTGCCGGCCAGCGCGGCAACCGCGACCGGATGCACGATCGGCAATCAGTCCTCGCAGAACAGCTATCGCTTGTTTGCCCAGGCAATGACCTGTCAGGGCGGCAACAGCTTTACCGTCGATTTCACTGGCACCAGCATCGGCTTTGCCTATGGGATCGGGCGGGACACGGGCAGCATGGACTGCCGGGTGGATAACAATACGGCGCGACCGATCACCTTGTATGACGGGAAATTCGTCGGTCCCGGCCTGTTCCTGCTTCACCAGTTGAGCTTTACCGGCCTAAGCGACGGCGCCCATCGCCTGTCATGCACCGTATCGACCACGCGGCCGACGGCGAACGGCGCGACATCGGCCGGCACGCGCGCCGTGATCGCTGGATTTGCGGTCAGCAGGGAACGGCCCGTCGCTCCCTGACCCAGGCACGTTCATCCCCTGAACGACCATGGGCTAGGCCGCCCCCACACCCGGACGTCGGTTCCCCGCACGCAAAGCAGGAATCGCGATCAGGCAAATCCCACCAAGTTCAAGCACGTGATAAAGCCGGAAGGCCGAAACGTTCAGCCGCAGAAACACGTCCGCATCATGAAAGGACGTGGCCCGCATCACCACGAATGCCAGCAGCACGACCAGCCCGGCCAGCGCCGACCGCGCATGTCTGTCCGCCCGGTCGATCAACGCAAACAGCAACGCGATGGCCACCGCTGCCGCTACGGCAATTCCAGAGATAAAGGCCAGCTGGATCGGACCGCGCTGACGATACCAGCCGCCGTCGCGCGCAATCTGTCGTCCCATCCCGGTCAACAGTGTCTGCACATCCAGTTGCTTGTTGATTCCCAGCAGCAGCAGGATGACGAAAAGCAGGTGCCAGACGCTCCACCGACCGGCCGTCGACGGCCTGTTCCCCGACGCGCGAATGCACAGCACTGCCGTGCCGAAATAGGCAAGCATCGTCAGCCAGCCGATCAGGGTGGGATCGCCAACGCCCGCTGACCAGCCAAACATCACGCTGACCGCCTGGTCGCCGGATACCGATGATGTCGGAAGGGCCGCCTGAGGCTACACCCGTGGCTCAGACGACCGACCGCAGCCTTCGACCCTAGATTCATTGAGCGTCTCAATGAACTGGATCGCCATCGCCTCCTGGCGATCCGCTTCGCTCACACCGCAATTGTTCGCAGGCAGCGCACAGAGCCGCTGCGCTTTCCAGCGTGACCGAAGTCAGCATGATCGGCCCTAGCGCTTGCACCTGTTCAGCGGCCAATTCCCACCACCGGGATCGCTCCAGAAGCGCCTGAACCCCCGGGTCGAACCGCTCACGCAGCATTTTTGCCGGAACGCCGCCAACGATTGCATAGGGTGGCACGTCGCGTGTCACGACCGCACCAGCGGCGATGACAGCTCCGTTGCCGACCGTGCGACAACCGCTGAGGATGGTCACCCGGTCGCCGATCCACACGTCATGGCCGATGGTCAGCGGATTGTCCTGATCACTCGGGATGGTGTCACTTTCGACAAAGCGCAATCGCCGACTATACATCAGCGGGTGCTGGGTCACCCGATCGATGGGATGATCGCGTCGCCGGACGACCAGCCACCGCCCGACGGAGCAATAATTGCCGACCACCGTGCCCCACGGCACCTGGTTCCGATAAAGGATCGGTCCATAGGAATAGGGGCCGATTTCGACGCCCTGATAGCGTTTGAGCAGCGCCCGCCATCCACGCGAATGGATTTCGCCGCCATCATAACGCTTCAGCAGATACCGGGCGATCCAGTGCGTCTGATGCCGCCTGTACAGCTGTTCGATCAGCCATCCGCGCCGCCCATTCAGGATGCTGGTCATGCTTTGCCCTGGGCGTCCTTTTGCTCGACCGGATACACGTTCAGCGAACCGCCGGACAGTTGCCAGCGTTACCCCGTTCGCCCGGTGCCGCTGCCGCCAGTCGCTCAAGATAGCCGCCCGGTCGCCGCACAAGCTGGGGTCGGGCCGCCAGCCACGGCGTCAGGGCGCTCAAATCGCCGGGCCGACGCACCTTGTCGCGGCGGTTCCGCTGCTGATCAACCTTGCCATTCTTGGTCAGCAACAGCTGGGCGGCGCTGTTCCCGGTCAGCGTCAACTGCTGCGCGCCCTGCACGCGGATCCACGACTTCATGTCGTTATAGGCGACGACATGGTTGTCCGTGATCGTCACGTCCCGCCCACCCTGAACCGCGATGCCGTTATACATCCCGCCCACGATCAGGTTGCCGGTGATCTGCAACGCTTCGAACGGAAAGCTCATCGTGTTATCCCGCACGAAAATGCCCTGCACCACATTGCCGCCGTCGCGCACGACCAGATTATCGCGGATCAGGATATTGCGTGCTGGCGCCTTCTGGTTCGCAGTCCAAACCTGAATGCCGTCGGGGTGCGCGCCGGGTCGCGGCGTGAAGCCGCCGATCACATTGCCCTCGATCAGCAGGTCGTCGGTGCCGCCGCCCCGCATCCCGTCGGTCGCCATGTCACAGATTTCATTGTGACGGATCGCAAGCCCGCGCGAAGCGAGATAGGCAAAACCAAAGCGCAACCGACGAACCTGATTGCGCTCCAGTCGCACATTCTGGACGCCCTGCAGGAAGATGCCGTTGATCATTCGCGGTGCTGCGCCGTCCGGTGATCCCATCAGCCCGACGTCCTCGATCGTGACGTCATTCGCCTGACGCACCGAAATCAAGGCAGTGGCATCGGCAGGCGCCAGGGCACCCTCCACCATCACCCCGCGCAGCGTCAGCCCACGAACCTTGCTGATGTCCACCTGCCCGATGCGGGCCGGGTTGCTGCGGTTGGCGGATTCGATCGTAATGCCGTCGGCAACGGAACGGCCGTTCAGTGCCAGGCGGGGATAGACCCCCGGTGCCAGCCGCAGGGTGTGGCCAGCCCTGGCACCCGTCAACTGATGCTGGAGCGTATCCGGCGTCACATCCGCCGTTTGCGCTGCCATCGCGGCATCGCTCCACAACTCGCTGACCACTGAATGTCCGGTAAGGCCGACCGGGGTCAGAACGACAGGGATCAACAGGACGTGCCATCGCTTCATGGTGTCGGCTCCGTCTTCATGCGCTCGCCCCCGATAGGCCAGCGTGGCTAGGCCATGTCAAGGCAAAGGACGGCCCACCCGACGACGGATGGTTTGCATGCCGCGATCAGCAACAATCCGCACGCCGGGCCAGATGGTCAACACAAACAAGGCGTGCCCAGGCAGCATGATCGCCCAGTGCCAGCCGGCCAGCGTGAACAGCATGACCGAACCCATGGCCGCCAATGATCCGATCAGCGACAGCAGATAGGCGCGCTGCTCCAATCCGATGGACTTGCGCGCAAAAGCGGATACAGCGATTGCCGCAACCACCTCTCCGACAACGCCGACGGCCAGCATGATCCAGATATTGTCCAGCATGACTGCGGCCAGAAAGGACAGCGGAATAAAGACGATCCTGACCAGATTGGAATAAAGCGGGTTGCGCGTTTCCGCCTTGGCCATGGCCGCAACGGTTGGTGCAGCCCGGATCAACCGAAGCGATTGCATGACCACGATCAGCGCCAGGTAGGCGGACGCATCCTGATATTTCGCACCAAAGATCAGGGTCATGGCAAGTTCGCCGAAAATGCCCGCGCCCGCGACCAGCCCGACGGCCAGGAACGTAGTGAAATAGACTGTATATTCGTACATCGCGGTGAACCGCGCATCATCACCCTGATCGCGCGCCAGCTTGGGCAGGAACATCGACAGCAATGTCCTGCTCAGGATCGTCGGCGGCATCATCGCGATCAGGAATGCTGCGCTGAATCCGCCCAGCACGAACGCGCCGAACTGATTGGATACGATAATCCGGTCGCCGTTCATCAACACGAACATCAGCGATCCGTTGATCAGGATCGGCCACCCGAAACTGCGCGCCCGCATCAGCACGTCGCGGTCGAATTCAAATCGATACCGCCTTTCTGCGCCCAAATGGCTCATCAGCATCGTCAGCACATGATATGACACGAGCGAGACCAGTGCGAGGCGATAGTCGCTGAAGAAGAAATGCATTGGCCAGATCAGCAACAGGCTGGTGACCTGGGGCACGAGCAGCCGGACGATAGAGGGACCGAACCGTTCGCGACGCTGAAGTCGGAACGTGTCCAGATGCCCCAGCGACCGGACGAGTGGCATCAGGGAAAAGACCAGATAGGCCCAGAACAAGTCCGGCGTCCGCATCAGGACGGAATAAGGAAGGCTGATGACCAGAATGATGGCGGACGACAGCAGGCCGAGGATGAACTGAGCGGCATGCAGGCTGTTCTGAACGCGCTCGCTATCGCCGTCCTTTGCCTGGATGATCATGCGGTTCAGACCCGCATTCTGCGTGGCGTCGATCAGGGTCATCAGGATCGTGAACGTCGCAGCAACGCCGAATTGCTCGACGCTCAACAGCCGCGCCAGAATCATGTTCCGCAGCAGGATCAGCACGGTATCGGTGATCTGGGCCGAAAATAGCAGCAGGCCCTTTTTCACAGTTCGCATGACAGCAACCCGCATGATCGGGAAGGGAAGCGTATTCACCGGCAATCTTGCCAGCCCCCGCCGCGCCATTCCAGATGATGGGTGGATTCCAAGCGCTTATACCCGTCCTTCACCCTGTAATATTGCGCTGCGGCATATTGAAGCGGGGCTGGACTGTCCATCGCTTTCTATTGGGGCAACGTCCAGAATTGGATCGACCGTTATGCGGAACCGGCGAATAACACTCGATGAATCGTCGCTTTGGGATTACTGCACCAGCAGTTGAATTTCGGGGTTGTCGGCGGACGATCGCGATCGCGGCGCCGAAGGGGGCTTTGACAATGACCAACGAATACACAGCTGTTGTTGCAACGCGAAATCGCCATGACGCGCTGGCTTTGTCCCTGCCCTTGCTGATCGCGCAGCAGCGCCCGCCAGCGGCGATCATCGTCGTGGACAGCTCCGACGATCGCCCGCCGATCCGCTCGCTGATCGACCGCATCGCTGGCATATCGCCGATCCCGGTGACGCTGATCGAGTCTGCCGCCGGAAGCTCGCTGCAACGAAACATCGGCCTTGAGCAGGTCAAGACAGAGGTTGTGCTGTTCCCGGACGACGACAGCCTGTGCTTTCCCAATGCCTTGCACAACATGATGCGGATTTACGACCGGGACACAGACGGCGTGGTCGGTGCCGTCTGCAGCCAGGAAAGCCTGGTCCCGCCGCCGGGATCGCTTGATACCACCACAGCCTATGAAAAGTCGTTCAAGGACAAGATGCTGGCACGGATCGCCTGGCGTCGGCACGTTCTGGAGCAGCGCTATTTCACCGATCCCTATCAGAAGATTGCCGAGGAATTATGGGCAAGGCTGCCCCCGGCACCCGCATGGCTCGATGAGGAAAATGCAGTCGTCGTGCCGCGGATGCCCGGGTTCAGGATGTCGTTTCGCACATCGGTTATCCGCAAATACGGGTTCAACGAGAAACTGGGGCGTTATGCGCTGAGCGAGGATGTGGACGCAGGCTTTGGCGCCATGCGGTCGCATTACATCATCGCTGCCCGAAACGCGCTGATCTATCACCACAAGGTGCCCTCGCGGCGGACCAATGGCGTGGCGATGGGGGCCATGACCATCCTGAACCACACCTATGTGACGTTGCGGGCGGCCGATCCCGATCCAGCCAATCCGTCGCCACAACCCGTGGTGTCGGCGGCGGTCGCGGATGCGATCCGCCGCTGGAACGGCTACAAGGTCGCGACGTTTGCGCTGAGCGCGCGCAAGGGCTTTGGCCGGGATCGGTACATCGGCGCGAAACGGGCGGCGCGGGCAGCGCCCGACCTGATTGCCTGCCCCCCTGCTCAGCTTGACGATCTGTACCTGGACCTGCGCCAAAGGATCTTTGGCGGGTCCGACTGACCGGATCTCCGGCCCAGCCCGGACCGCCTGACCTCAGCCTTCTGGGAAATCCTTGCGGAACTGATCGCTCATCACTGCCAGCTGATCGAGCTTGCGCTGGCGGTTGGCATCGGTGCTCAGCTGGACGGGCTTGGTCGCGATATCCCTCAGCAATTCGGCCAGCTGCTCGGACCGGGCGGCGTTGATGCTGCGATAGATTGACGACTGGCGCAGGCCCGCCACGGCGTTCAGCCCCTTGTCGCGGATCGTCCGCGCCGTCGCGCGCCAGCTGGCCCGGCGCGGCTGCGGCTTGGGCGCGCGGAACTGGATGCCGGTCCCCGCCTGTAGCGTATCCCCGGCCGGGGCGGAATGACCACCCTCGCCCCAGGTGCGCGTGAACAACCGTTCGACGATATCGGTGACCGGCAGGAAATGCGGCTGGAAATTCAGGTCCAGCGACGCGCTGAAATCGCGCCACTTGAACTCCAGGATGCGGTTGTTGGTCGCAACCGGAATCCACGGCACACGGTAATAATCGGCCATGATCGCACCGTGCAGGGACTCCACGATCGCCAGTTCCGCATGGGCGATGGCGGGCAGCACTGGGTCGGGATCAAGCGGGCTGACATAGCGAATGCCGGCCAGGTCGCATGGCTGTTTCCAGTTGGCATAGACGTCGCTTGTCCAGTGGGGGACAAAGACCGTGCCGGAACGCACCGTATCCGGCTTGTAGCAGACGTCCGGCAGCTGATCGACCAACCAGGCTGCGTCGACAATGCCCTTTTCCTCCGGCAGGCCAAGGGCCGCGGCGGTCAGCGGTCCCCGAACAAAATAGAAAAGCCAATTTTCCAGCCGCTGCCGGCTAAGGGCGTCGCCATAGCCTGTCCCCGCGCCAAACACGATCTTGCGACCGGGCAGCTCATTCAGGCTTTCCTTGATCAGGGTGCCGATGCCGACCAAAACATCGTCCTGCCGACCCGACATTTGTTCGGGGAACAGCTGTGGCCACATCCACGCATTCATGTGATCGCCAAAGTTCTTATTCAGCTTGTAATAGAAACTTCGCATGTCTCACCTGATCAATATTGGAAAAGGAATGCTGCCTTTGGAGCGGCAGCGCTAAATCATGTTTTCTGCAAATGGGGATCGTCGGCGGCCGCTGTACCAACCGGCATCGTCAGCCAAGTGGTCGCCCCCAACACCAGCATCAGCCAGACATAGCTGGCATTCCACAGGTGGACGCTGAAAATGGTGATCATCGTGGCCAGCACGCTGAAGATGACGCCGCGGCGCAGATGGTCGATCTCGACCGTCGGACCATGCAGGCGGCTGATCCGTTTCAGGATGACATAAAAGGATCCGAGCAGCAGCATCAGGCCCGGCAAACCAAAGCGGACGGCCTGGACAAGCCAGAAATTGTCCATGCTGTCGCTCATGTAGCGGGGGCGTTCCCATTCCCCCATGCCGATGCCAAAGATCGGATGGCGCGCCACCTCGGCCGTGCCGAACTGCCAGATCAGGATGCGGTTATAGGACGACTGGGCGCTGAACGTCGCATAGTTCACGAACACGTGGAACGGCGTCTTTGTCGATAACAGGTCGACGATGACATACAGCGTGATCAGCAGACAGGTCAGGATCGTCCAGTGTTTTTTGACGGTCCGGAACAACCGGCCCCAGAGCATCAATCCAAACTGGACGTTCAGCGACAAGAGCGCGGCGGTGGACATTGAACAGACGGCGGAAACCGGCGCCGCCACAATCGACAGCCAGCGCAGCAACCGGCTGCGCCCGTCCATCCCGTAAACGAACAGGGATAGTAATCCGGCGCTGAACACACCCATCAAAATGGGGTGTTCGAATATCCCCTGCGACCGGTGGATGCCGTTTCGCGTACCGAGATCAAGGTCGCCATGCGCCTGCCCGGCCATCCCGGCAAAGCGCAGCAGCACCTGTGTGCCGGTGGCCGCTTCATAAACGACAAAAGGCAGCAACAGGATGCTGGCAATCGCTGCGGTGATGACGAACAATTGCATGGACCGCATGTCGCGGATCAGCAATCGGCCGATCAGATAGGCACCGAATGTCTGGACGAAATGCAGACCAACCGTTTCGATGGGCAACATGCCTGCATTCACGGTCAGCGCCAGCGCGGCCCAGATCGTGAAACCGAGCATCAGATAATCGGGCAGCAACCGCTTAATGCTCGTGCCCGATAACCAGGTGACGAACGCCCATGGAAAGGCAAGCACGAGCAGAAGGGTATAGGCGGTCAGCTTGACCGAACCCAGATAGGCGACATTGGGAATCAGGATGGACAGCACCATCATGACAATCGACGCCTTGGCAAATCCGCCCAGCGGCTTGGCAGCCGGCAGCGCGTCATGATCGCTCGCGGTATCCGCGATCGTCGTCGGCTGATCGTCCCGGATGCGCGGTGCATCGGCGCGAACCAGCTTGCCGTGGCGCATCACCATCTTCGGCTGTCGTGGGGCAGCACCGCCAGCGGCGGGACGCAGCACGGCTGGCCGCGCGGCACGGCGCGCCGCGGGTCCGGCGCCAATACCGGGCAAATCGACCGATGTCTTGCCGTTCACAACCGTTGACCGCACCTTATGCTGCTGTTGCGAAGGCTTTTACGCAGTTCCGCACCCGATTGGCCAGCGCGAAGTTCAACGGATAACAGAGTGTTGATGTCGCACCCGCCCCGCTTTGACACGCTCGCGGCATTCCTGGGTTGACACAAGGTCGCCATTCAACGAACGCTTTCGTTGCATTGCAACAAACGGCTTATAGTCGATGTAGTGCCGGTCGTTACTGACGGGACCGGCCTATGTTGGCAGGAAGGCAGGATCGGCCGCACCAGGGGAAAGAGGACGGCATGAGAGTTGTGTTGATCAGCGCCTTTATGGACCCCGAATCGGTTGGTGAGCCGCGTTGGTGCTATGATCTGGCAAAGGGCATTGCAGACCGGGTCGAAACCGTCGTCATCAGCCAAAAGCCGCTGATCGCCAAGGCGAGCATCAGCGAATTGTTCCCAACTTCCCAAGTGTTCGAAATCGACGGCTGGACGTTCAACTGGTTGAACCGGCGCATGCGCGCGCTGATCAAGCCGGGCTTTATCCGCTTTTATCAACATGCCGCCCATGTCCTGCGCCACCGGATCGACAAGGCATCGATTACGTGTGGCCATCAGTTCGGGCCATTGGGTATGCGCTATCCGACGCCGCTTCGAAACTGGGGCGTCCCCTATGTCATCGGCCCCCTGGGTGGCAGCCTGCCGCTGCCGCCGGGGCTGGATGTGGGGGAGCGCAAGGATCCGTGGTATTACAAGCTGCGCGATCTGGACGGCCTGCGGTTCCGGCATGATCCAATGCTACGGTCCAGCTATGCCAATGCCGGTGCGTTGGTCGGGGTGGGCGATTATGTCCGCGACGTCCTGCACGACATTCCGCTCCGGCGCTTTGAAACGCATTCCCAGCGGGTTGCACAGCCAGCGCCCGTGGACGTGGAACCGGTCATCACCGCGCGGCGAAATTCGTCCGGTCCCCTGCGCCTGCTGATCGCGGGGCGGCTGATCCACAGCAAGGGCGTGCATTACGCCTTGCGGGCGTTGGCCCAGGCATCGCCGCAGCTACCGGAATGGCGGCTGGATATCGCGGGCGACGGCTATTACAGGCCGGTGCTTGAGGGGTTGGCGCAATCGCTGGGCATCGCGGATCGCATCACCTTTCATGGCCACCGAAAGCGGATCGAGCTGGACGCCTTTTACACACAGGCCGATATCCTGCTGTTTCCCACCATCCGTGAACCCAGCGGCGCCGTGATCTTTGAGGCGATGAGCTGGGGCGTCCCGATCATCACCGCCGACTATGGTGGCCCGGCCACCCATGTCCTGCCGGGTTTCGGGATCAAGGCACCGGTGACGAGCGAGGCTGCGTTCGTGGACGGCATTGCCGACGCGCTGGTGCGGATGGGCAATGATCCCGGTCTACGGGAACAAATGGGGCGGGAGGGTTTGCATGTGGCCCGGACGAAACACAGCCTGCCCGCGATGGTGGATTTCTTCACACGGATTTACGGCGAAATCGGCAAGCAGTAGGGCAGCCGTCGAAGAAACAAGTAAATCCCCGTCAAATGGCTCGGCAGGGCTGTGCAATTGATCCGTGGAAAAAGGGCTTTGGCTCACTGACCGTGACGGCTTACCGCCTGCATGGCCAATATGTTAATGGACGTTGTGGACAAGGGTGCGGCTTGTCGGTGATGGTCGAACGAAAAGGCAGATACGCTATGTCCTGGTTGTCGAAACTGTTTTCGCGGCACCCGGTTAATGAGCCATTTTCCGAAGCTTCTGGCACCGCCCATTTCGCCCAGGCGGATACGGCCGATGCCCAGCACAAGGCCTTGCCGCGCTTCAAGGGGACGGCCGGCGACAAGGTGCGGCCGGGCGGAAACAGCCGGGTGGACCAGATCCGCTTTCGCCTCCGGTCCGCCTTCACCCCGTCACGCCCGGTCGTTACACCGACCATGTTCGCGGGCCGCACCGCGTTGCTGCGAAAGCTGATCCGTTCGATCGAGGATCAGCATATGCACGTCGTCCTGTTCGGTGCGCGCGGCATCGGCAAGACATCGACGCTCCATATCCTGTGCCGGATCGCCCGCGAGGCGCGCTATGTCGTCCGATATTCCTCGTGCGGAGAGGAAACGCAGTTTGACGAGCTGTTCCGCGCGATCCTGGATGATATCCCGCTGTTGTTCCACGCCAATTACGAACCGACCGCCGACGAGATTGAGGAAGGGCTGACTTTTGCCAGCCTGATCGGCGACGCGCCGCTCACTGTCACTCTGGTCAGCGACATCCTGTCGAAAGTGTCGGGAACGCGGGTGCTTATCGTTCTGGACGAATTCGACCGCGCCAGTTCCGCGAATTTCCGGCGCATGATCGCCGAACTCATCAAGAACCTGTCTGATCGCGCCAGCCGCGTTCAGATCGTTATTGCTGGTGTTGCGTCCAACCTGAACGAGATTATCGAGCAAATCCCGTCCATCCGCCGCAACATTCTGGGCCTGCCGCTTCCGATCATGGACCAGGAAGAAGTGGTCGAGCTGATCCGCAACGGCGAAAACGCCAGCGGCCTGGTGTTTGCCGAACCAGCGGTTCAGACGATCTGCAAGGTCGCACACGGCCTGCCCTATCTGGCCGGCCTGATCAGCCAGCATGCCGGCATCGCCGCACTGGATCGCCGTCAGACCGTGGTTGCGATCGCTGACGTTATCACCGGCGTGCTGCAGGCGTGCGAAGAAATTGAACTGCAAATCTCGCCGAACACCTTGCACAAGGTAAAGCGTGCTCGCGATGCCGGCTATCAGGAGATGCTGGACTTGCTGGCACGCCAGGCGATCGTGTCGGGCGGACGACTGATGCCTGGCGGCGAAAACGAATTGACCGGCGAAAAGATGCCCGGGCTGGATCGTCTTGCACCGCTGTTGGGCGAGTATGACATTTTGAGGGCGATTCCCAAGGATCCGGCCGATGCGCTGATGTTCAGCGACGAAGGACTGCCCGTCTATCTGTGGCTTCAGCAATGTCGTATGCAGTTTGAAGCGCCGGTGCAGGGCGGACGGGTCGCCAAACCGCGAAACTGATTGAGCGTCCAGCGTAAATGCTCTCTCAGCGAACGGAACTGGGTCGGCTTGCCCATGCCAAAGGGGTCGAAAGACCGAACCCATCGTTCAAAGCATAGGGCCGCGTACCGTCAGAAATCGGTCAGGAAACTGCCGATCAGGTTCACACGGTCGGAATCCAGTTCATCGACCAGTGTCCGCAGGTCGCTCAGCATCGTCTGGTTGCGCCGGGCGACGACCAGAGCGTAGCGCACGCTCTTGGCGATCCGCCGTACGTCGGACGATCCCTTGCCCGCCGGCGTATCGACGATCGTGATTTCATGATCGCGCATGCAATCGTCAATCAGCAGCTTGAACTGCTTGCTCGCCAACAATTCCTGAGCATTCGGCCCTGAGCCGCCCGAATAAAGGACCGACAGGTTCGGCAGCACGTCGTTCTGGATCGCATTCATCATGCTCGGATCGTTTTGCTGCAGCACCTGGCGCAGTCCGGGAACATCCTCTTCCGGCTGGATCAGGCTTTCGACCCCCGCACCGTCATGCAGATTGGCATCGACCAGCAACGTGTTGATGCCCGCCTGGGCAAAGGCGACCGCCAGATTGACCGACAAATAGGTGCTGCCGACGCCCGGGGTCGCGGCACAGACCGCCAGCGACCGGCGGCCATGCGCCAGATGACCGGCGAGCAGATGGGCGCGCAGCGCGCGAATCGCCTCTGCGCGTGGATGATCGGGTTCCGCCAGGCAGACGATGTGCCGCGAAATGCGGAACCGCGTCGGCTGGTCGGTTGAGGCATCCGGCCGTGCCTTGGTCGGTGCGACAGCCTTTGGCTGAGCCGTGATCGCGTCGTCCACCATCATGCCATTCCCTGTTCCCGCCGGGGAAAGCCCAGCCACCATCCCATGCCCCGGCGCGCCGGACGCGCCGTCAACGCCCCCAACACCGGCAGGTTCGGCAGCGCGGACAGATCCTCGGCCCCGCGCACCCGGCGCCACATCAATTCGATCGCCACCGCCGCGATCAGTCCGATGATCAGGCCGACCAGCACTCCGGCAAGCGGCAGGATCAGCCATAGCAGCGAGAGCGGAGATTCCGGCGCCACGACATTGCCGAGCGCGCTCACCCCCGCATCTGTCCCCTTGGACAACAGCTCGAATTCAGCGGCGCGCGTCGACATCTTGCTCAGCTGATCCTTCAGAATGGCGACATCCCCGGCCAGTCGCTGCGCCTCGCCAATCAGGCCGCGCTGGGACAGCACCTTTTGCGCCTGGGCGTTGATCATCCCCTGCACATTGACGGTCCCCTGGGCCGGGGTGGCCGCCATCGCCTGCTCGCGCGAGGCAGCGCTGGCCAGTGCCGCGCGCTGGCGCTGCAATGCCTGGACCTGCGGATGGTTGGGGCCCAGCGTCTCCGCCATCGATGCCAGCTGGGCATCGACCTGGCCCAACTGCACCTGGGACGGCGTCGGGCCGCGCGGGATTTGGGGCGCAGCCACCTGCGGCACCGCCGCCGATGCCGACAGCGCGCGCAGGCGCTCTGTTTCCAGATCAGTGTTGCCATCGGGCAGGATGATGTTGTGCCGCTTTTCAAAGGCACTGCGCCGCTCCTCGGCGGCCGCCAGGTCCTTTTTCAACGTTTCGGACTGGACACGAAGCCAGCGGGCGTCGCTGGCAGCCTCGTTCCGTTTGAACGCCAGCACCTGCTCGATATAGGCCTCGCGCACCGCCGTCACGATCCGGCGCGCCGCATCTGACGAGGTTGAGCGGTATTTGATGTCGATCAGGTTCGGGATCGCGTTGTTCACCTCAACTGTGGTGTTGTCCATCACTGTCTGGGCCAGAAACCGGCGGATATCCCGGTCATCGCTTGGCGGGCGGGCGGCATAGGCGGCCTTCAACTCGGGCTTGTTGACCCAGTCCATCTTGTCGACAACCGCCCCGGCAACGACATAGTCCTTGATCACGGCCATCTGGCCCTGGACCATCGCCTTGGCCGAGCCCTGGGTCGGGGCAATCGCCCGTCCCGTGGACGGATCGACCCGCGCCAGGTCGACCGCGACCCGCGCCGTGGCCTCATATTGCCGCGGGATCACGGCCGCTACGACGGTGGCGAGCAACAGGCAGACGCCGGCGACCACAATGATCATCAGGCGTCGTGCCCAGATCATTCTCAAGATTTGTATCGGAACCATAATCGCTTGCCTGCCTATGCTGGATTAGAAGAAGCGCTCGCCGACAACCACGACATCGCCGGGCGCCAGTTTTTCGTCCAAATCCACCTTTTTGAATTCTCGCTCACCACGCGTGATCGTGACCCGCTTGGCCGATCCCATCGCCGTCAATCCCCCGGCCTTGGCCAGAGCCATGCGGATCGTCAGGTTCGACTCCATGGGGAACGAACCCGGCGCGCCGACCTGGCCATAGACATAATAGGATTTGGGCGGCGCGATGAACACCTTGGCCCCGTCGCCGACCAGCGGATCGACGCTCGCGCCGCCGGTCGCGATCGCGCGCAGTGAATATTCGGTCGGCTCACCGTCCTTGGGCGTCACCGTGACGTCGTCGATATTGGGATCGTTGACGCCGCCTGCCCGCGCAATGACTTCGGACAGCCGGTAGTCGCGATCGATCGGCACGACGCCAGGTGTCCGTACCTGGCCCAGCACAGTGATATACCGGCTGGCGTAATTGACGACCGTCACACTGACTGCCGGGTTCACATAATAGCCACCAGCCTTCAACGCAGAGGCCACGGCATCGCGGATTTCCAGCAGGGTCAGCTGTTCAACGCGCAGGCTGTTGACCAGCGGCAACAGGATCGTGCCATCGTCCTGCACCTGAATGCGGGCGCGATAATCGTCGCGACCGATAACGCCAATTTCCAGGACATCGCCTTTTCCGACGCGGTAGCTGGCAGGTGGACCGCCATCGGCTGGTGCAGCCGGGGCGGTCTGCTCCGCCGCGACAGGCGTGCCACCAATGCCGGGCGCGCTCGCCTGTTGCGCACTCGATGCCGCAGTATGGCTGGCGATCGCCAACACCATCACTGCCCACCGAGCCGAAAATTTCATTGCCATCTCAACAGTCTCCCGTGCAATCCGTCGGCATCCGGGCCGACCCCTCACCCGCTCGCCATGGCGAAGACTGGTTTAACCGATGCTGACGATGATTGCACGCCAGCGCGTTGGCGGTGCAGCACGGTTTGTTCGCAGATGCAACCAAATATCCCGCCAAGGTGCCCCGGCTGCACCATGATGGCACGGCTGCACATCGACAATTTGCGACAGCGTTGACCTATCTCCGTCTGCACCTTCAGACAATTCCAGAAAAATATAGTCCAATAACAGTAATCAACGCTGGATTACTTTATACATTATTGTCGTGATAATGGATTATCCTGAATTAGGTAATTATACGGCATTTTTAACTGTTTGCCATAAGGTTTGATTAAATTTTCGTTCACTTCTTTGCATCCTCTAGTTGCCAGATAAATCAAGGTTAACGATGAATTTACTCAAGCGGCCAGCCGCAATTTAATAATTGGGCGATTATTCAACCGGTGATCGGATGGCCTATTGTTACATGGGTCGCATCCGCCTTTATTGCCGGAGCAAGCCAGATGCCCGTTATGTCCTTGTCGAGCGAAGCCAAGTATCGAACGGTCGAGTCGCCGGATGGCACGATCACCGCACAAAGCCTGTTTACGCCAACCGTTGCGCCGACTTCGTCGATTGGCACGGCACCCACACCGGATGCGACCAGCCCGGCCAAGATTTTTGTCGTCAGCAATTCCGCCGAGCTGGCCCAGGCGCTGAGCCAGGCGGCGGGTGGCGGCGTGATCGCGCTCAAGCCGGGAACCTACAGCCCGTTCTCGCTCCGCAACTTCGAGACGACCGGCGAAGTCGTGTTCACCTCCTATGATCCGGACAATCCAGCGGTGCTGACCGGCGTGAACGTCCGCGGCACGTCCAACATCACCTTTACCAAGCTGGTCCTGAAACAGTCTGATGCGGCGACAAGCTCCGCTTTCAACATCCAGGATTCGCACTCGATCAAGGTCGACCAAGTGGTCGTCAGCGGTGCCGATGGCCCGAGCGGCTATCAAGACAGCCCGATGTCCATCCGCAACAGCCAGAACGTGTCGATCACCAATTCGGAGTTCAAGCACGCCGCCTATGCGCTGTCGCACATAGACAGCAACAACGTGCTGATCAGCGGCAACTACTTCCACGACATCCGCACCGACGGCGTGCGCGGCGGCGGCACATCGAATATCGAGATCAGCAACAATTTCTTCACCAACTTCAACCCGCCCGAAGGGGCGCATCCCGACGCCATTCAGTTCTGGACGACAAACACGACGACCAGCGCGAGCAACATCAAGATTTCGGGAAATGTGTTCGAACGCGGCGATGGCGGCATTGTCCAGGGCATCTTCATGCGGGACGAGGTCGGCGGCCTGCCCTACAAGAACGTGCTGATTTCCGACAACGTGATCAGCGGGGGCATGTATAACGGGATTTCGGTCAGCAATGCCGAAAACCTGCTGGTGACCAACAACATCGTCGCTGCCTATCCCGACCAGAAGAGCTGGATCCGCGTTCAGGCCCATGCGGAGCTGGAAGGCAATCAGTCCAAGATCTACATCATCGGCGGCAAGGAAGTGCCTGCGCCCGAAGGCAACATCTGGCTGGGCGAACTCGCGGCCGGGGGCGACTGGGCCATCAAGACCTGGGCCGAAGACCGCGATCTCAGCGGTTATCATGACGCGATGCAGGATCTGGTCGATGATCTGCCGGACGTGGTGAGCGAACCATCAACGATCGCCGCGGCTCCGGTGGTCGACCCCGTTGCCGTTCAGGCACCGACGGGCGGCGCACCTTCATCGGAGCCGATCCTGCTCGACCTGATCAAGGGGACGGATGGCAAGGATACGCTGCGCGGGAGCAAGGCTGGGAATAGCCGGATTGAGGCTGGCGACGGCAACGACAATATCTCGGGCGGCGGCACCGGCATCACCGAAATGGCAGGCGGCGCTGGCAACGACGCCTATACGGTGACCAGCGCCAAGCATTTCGTCTTCGAAAATGCCGATGAGGGGCTGGACGTCGTCGCAACGTCGATCGACTATACCCTGACCGCTAATGTCGAGGAACTGCGGCTGTCCGTTGCCAACCTGACAGGGCGCGGCAATGAACTGGACAACCGCATCACCGGCAGTGCCGGCACCGACACCATCTATGGCGAAGCGGGCAATGACTCGTTGATCGGGCTAGCTGGCAACGACACCATTCATGGTGGCGAGGGGAATGATGCGATCAACGGCGGCGACGGGGATGACTATCTGTCCGGCAACAACGGCGATGACACGCTGACCGGAGCCAATGGCAACGACATCCTGCTGGGCGGGGCTGGCAACGACACGCTCAGCGGCGCTCTGGGCGACGATGTGCTGACCGGCGGGTCGGGGGCAGACAGCTTCAACTATCGCAACGATGACTTCCGCGGAAACGACGTCATCACCGACTTCAAGGCCAGCGAGGGCGACAAGATCAACCTTGCCCTGATCGATGCGAACAGCAAGACGGCTGCCAACGATAAGTTCGCCTTTATCGGATCGGCGAAGTTCGCCGGCAAGGCGGGCGAATTGCGGGCCAGCGTCACTGCCGATGGCGTGCTGTTGCAAGGGGATGTGAATGGCGACAAGATCGCCGATTTCTCGATCCTGCTCAAGGGGTTGGGTGCAATCAGTGTGGACGACATCCTGCTCTGAACCCCATAGAAACCATAAAAACGAAAAAGGGGGCAAGCGCACGCTTGCCCCCTATTTTTATCTGCGATGGCGCCAGTAAACCGTTACGGCCAGCGCCGATGGATAATCACGGCGCGGTTACTGAGCGGAATCGGCGACAGCGTCGGACCCCGCCGGTCGGGCTGGACGGCGGCGACCGATCCACTGCCAGTTATCCAGCACGCCGCGCAGGAACTTGATCATCTCGGACTGATCGGTTGTCGCCCGAACCGGGGTGTGCGCCCGCGCCTCAGCCAACGCGCGCGGAAAGGCTTCGTCGCATTCGGCGACCGACAACAGCCCGCGCGCTTCAAACGCGCGGGTCACCTCGACCTGGTGATCATCATAATGTTCGCCCAGTTCGAACCGCCGCGGCACCGCGATAACCCGACACCCCTCTCGAAGCGCAGTAATCAAAGACCCCGTCCCGCCATGACAGACAACCAGATCGGCCCGCTTCAGGATGCCAAGAATGTCATTAAAGGGCAGGGTTTCGCTGTGCGTGATCGCTGGAGATTCCGGCGTGGCACCGTCGATCCCCGTTTGCAGGATGACGTCTTCCGGGATCAGCCCATCGGCCTTGGCCTTGTCAACCACCCGCACCAGCCGATCGAACGGCAAGGTCGCGCCGACCGTGGCGAACATCAAAGGCTCTTTCTGCGGCGGCTCTTCCGCCACAAGCCGGAACGGATCGAAGCAATGGCTTCCCGGCCAGCGCGCGGCGGATTCCGGTGCCTGTGCGATCTTGATATGCGCCAGCGGAGTGATGATCCGCGCAAAGGCCGATGGTGCCTTGAAACGGGCGAAGGAATCGATCGCGATCACCCGCGCACCGACCAGCCGCGAAAAGAAAACCGTGAAAAAGCACGAACCGGCGCCCGTCGTGATGACCACATCGGGTCGTTCGCGCAGGACGATCAGCAAAGACCGGACCATGTTTCGAAATCCGGCGATCAGCATACGGATCGGCGCACCAAGACGCGCCTGGCCCAGGGCGACATGAGCGACGAAATGCGCCGGATGCTTCTCCGCGATCGTCTTTGTCAGTGCCGACTCTTCGGTGACAAAGAAATAATGCTGATCGTGCCACAGCGGCTCCAGGTCGAGCAACTGCCGCACATGGCCGCCGCCGGATCCTGTCAGGCAGATTATCGGTCGCCTGCTGGCCATGCTTTCCCTTGCCCCGTCACCGCTGTCGGTTCCCGTGGTTCGAGATGGCATTTTTTGGTTAACTCGAAGTAACCGCGACCATATTGGTCGATCATGAACGCGCCGGGCGTGCGTGTGGCGCGATGCCGCTGCCGATCCCATCATCGTTTCTTCCCCACCAATAAACCAGCTAGATGACGAGTGCGACCACCGGCATCCGGGCGCAGTCTCTGTTTGAACCATCATCGCTCGATTCGTTAACAAATGAAAGCAGATTCATGTTGCATGTGCGAACAATCCTGTCGCATTTGCAGCATGAACCAACGCAAAACAGATTTGGTTGCGGTCGATGGAACGCGTTCAGCCGAGTAGGCATTGGCCATGACACGCATAATCCGCCGATGGCGGGAAGGGGTAAACAGGTGACAAGCAACGCGCCGGCCGGGCGGCCGGTCATTCGAATCGGCCTGCTCTGGCATTCGCTCAGCTCCGGCAATCTGGGGATTGGTGCCCTGACTGTGGCTAACCACGCGATCGCTCGCCAAGTGGCCGAATCAATGGGGCTGGAGCCGCATTTCGTCGTGATGCAGATGCCCGACGCCGGCATCGCCACCATCGACCTGCCCAATACGCAGGTCGTCCGCATCAACCGCCAGATGCTGACCAGCCCGGACGGGTTCTGGAAAAATGTGGGATCGGTGGATTGCGTGCTCGATATTGGTGCTGGCGACAGCTTCGCCGACATTTATGGGCCAAAACGCTTCATGTTCCTATGGCTGACCAAGCTGATGGCTGTCATGCGCGGCATTCCGCTGCTGCTGTCGCCCCAGACGATCGGGCCATTCACCAAGACCGCCTATCGTATCCCGGCCGCCTGGATCATGAACCGCAGCACCGCGGTAATCGCCCGCGATCCGAAATCACGGGAAATCGCGGAGTCGATGGCCCCCAAGACCCGCGTCGAAATGGCCGTCGACGTCGCTTTCGTCCTTCCTTTCGACGATCGATCGTCCGAGCGGGGCGGCAAGCGTATTCGGGTGGGCGTCAACGCATCCGGCCTGTTGTTCCATCAGGCGGAAACAGGACGCAACCGATTTGGCCTGTCTTATGACTATGCCGCCTTTACCCGTGCGCTGCTGACGGCGCTGTCCGCGCGGGACGATGTCGACCTGTTCCTGGTCCCCCATGCGACCAGCAAGACCATGATCGACGATGACGATGGTGCGCTGGCCGACCGGCTGCACGCTGAATTTCCCCGCGCCCAGCGCGTGCCGAATTTTGACACGGCATCGGCCGCCAAGACCTTTATCTCCAGCCTGGACCTGCTGGTCGCAGGGCGGATGCATGCCTGTATCGGCGCCTTTTCATCGCGGACGCCGGTGATACCGGTGGCCTATAGCCGGAAATTCAGCGGCTTGTTCGGCCTGCTGGACTATCCCGACATGCTGCCCGTCAGCGGCATGGACGAGGACGCGGCACTTGCCTATGTGCTGGCGGCGATCGACCGGCTGGACGAGCTGGCGGCAAAGGAGGCGAAGGGGATGACAGTCGTGAACGGTCTGCTCGACGTCTATCGCGGCACGCTTCGTGACCTGTACACGACAGCGCTGGAGCGCCGACGGTGAACCAGCGCTCGCCGACGCTCGACCGGGTGCTGGCGGGCAACCTGTGCAGTGGATGCGGCCTGTGCGCCGGCGTGGCGGGTGATGCGGTCCAGATGGCGGAGGTCGCACCGGGTTATGCCCGCCCGGTTCAGACCGCCCCGGTTGACGACGCCACGGAACGCGCCATCGCCATCGCCTGTCCGGGGTCTACGGTCGCCGCGTGGGCTTCACCCGCGCCGAACCGACATCCCTATTGGGGGCCGTATTTCCGAAACCTCACGGGGCAGGCGACCGATCCCGACACGCGTTTTGCCGGCGCGTCGGGCGGCGCTGTTTCGGCGCTGGCGATCCATGCGCTGGAAACCGGCATGGTCGAGCGTGTCCTGCATGTCGAAGCGGACCCGGATCAGCCCATGGGCAACCGGATGCGCTGGTCCTTGACCAGGGAAGAGGTGATTGGCGGGGCCGGATCGCGCTATGCCGCATCCTCACCGCTCGCCTTTATCGATGCCGCGCTGAACGAAGGGCGGCGCTTTGCCGTGATTGGCAAGCCCTGCGACATTTCTGCCCTGCGCCAGTTGTCACAGGTGGATGCGCGGGTGAACCAGCAGGTGCCGGTGATGCTGTCCTTTTATTGCGGCGGGATGCCCAGTTCGGCGGGTGCCGACCGCATCGTGCGCGCCATGGGGCTGGAGCCCGACCGGGTCGTCCGGTTCCGCTATCGCGGCAATGGCTGGCCCGGCCTGACAGTTGCGGAAACCGATGACGGGCGCGAAGGCAGCATGAGCTATGCCGAAAGCTGGGGCGGCCATTTGAGCAAGGAAGTGCAGTTTCGCTGCAAGATCTGCCCGGATGCCGTTGGCGGCGTGGCGGATGTGGCCTGTGCCGATGCATGGTATGGCGGCGAAAGCGGCTATCCCCAATTTGAGGAGCGGGACGGCCGCAGCCTGATTCAGTCGCGCACCGCCGCCGGGGATGCGTTGCTCGCCAGCGCTGAACAGGCCGGTGCGATCATTGCCGAGCCATTGGACATTGGCGAAGTTGAATTGATGCAGCCCGCCCAGGCCAATCGCAAGCGGATGATCGTGGCGCGCACTGCGGCCTGCCGGGTAGTCGGGCGTCCAGTACCGGACATGCATGGCACCGATGTCAGCCAGGCTGCCCGGCGTGGTAAGGTTAAGGATCACTCGACCAATTTTCTTGGCATGGTGCGCCGCCTGGTGCAGAGATAGCCCGGATATTCAGGGGGGACGTCGGAATGAAGCGGTTTGGCGCAAACACCTGGCGCTGTGCGGCCATCACCATGATGTCGGGCATCGCCATCACCGGCGGGGCTGGCACAGCCATGGCGCAGACCCTTTCGGCGGAGGGATCGACCTTTGGCGGGTTCCAGCGCGAGGTTGATGTCGGGGTGGCCGTGGACGCTATCTATAGCGGCAACACCACGCGCGGACGATCGGAAACCGCGACAGCCCGCGGGCTGGTGCAGAGCGATTTCCTACTGAACCCAAAGATCGAGGGCAATGTTCGTCTGCCCGTCGGCCCGGTTCAGCTGGCGGTGTCGGGTGACATCGGTTACCAGCTATATGCCCGCAACACCCAGTTGAACCGCGAGCGGATTTCGCTGACCGCCAATGCGGGCACGGCCATCGGCCCATGCGGGTTGATGCTCAACGGCAATTATTCGCGCGCGCAAACCGATCAGCGCGATCTGGCCATTGTGCCCGGCGATACGGAGGCGTCATCCGTCAACGTCAACGAAAATCGCGGCATCGGTGTTGTTGCGACCTGCGGTGCGGCAGTCGGCATTCGCGCAGTCGGATTGGCAAGTTATGCCACAAGCGAAAACAACTCGGTCCGCCGCCAGATTTCGAATGCGAACACCTTCACTTATGGCGGCGGTCTGCAATATTCGGCGCCCGCCGTCGGTCAGGTCACGACGTTCGTCAGCAAAACCGAGGTCGAGTTTCCGGACCGTATTGATCTCGGCATCCCGGGATTCGGTGCGGACCGGTTTGACCTGTTTGCCGCGGGAGTACGGCTGGATCGACGTCTGGGCGCGCGGCTGCAATTCAACGGTCAGGTCAGCTATGCCGAGGTGACGGTCGAGGGGCTGACGGACAGCCAGTATGACGGCATCATCTGGGATGCGGCACTCAGCCTGCGCGCTACGCCCAAGCTGAATTTCAGCGTGGGCACGGGCAAGACGGTCGGACCAGCGGGCGGATTTTCTGCCAATTTCGTTGAAACCTCGACGGTGCGGTTCGGCACGACCTATGCGTTGACCGAGCGTTTGCTCATGCGGCTGAACGCCAATTATCAACAGCGCGATTTCGATTTGCAAACGGTGACCGCGCCGGATCGCCTGTCCAACGACGAATTTGGCGAAATCGGCCTGGGGTTCAATTTCAACCAGTCGCTACGGCTGCTGTTCCGCGCCTATGTTGGCTATGAAAAGCGCAACGCCGAACTCGATATCTATGATTATGACGCGTTTTCGGCCAGCCTGGGGGTTCGGTTGCGGCTGTAACGCCAAACGTTGGTCGCTGCTCTGCCGAATACCTCAGCCGATCGTCAGCCAAGGCGGCGGGCCGCGCCGGTTGGCGATACCGGCCAGCCAGCCGCTGACGGCATAGCCCTGTTGCTTCCACGCCCCGCGCCGGGCGAAGCGGAGCAATGTCAGGATCAGCGCCATCGGAATGGCGACCGGCAGGAACATGGGGGCAGTGTCGCGCACGACGTTCAGCTTGTTGCGCTCGTCCAGATAGATCGGCATCCGCGGCCGCTGATCCAGGCGCAGGTTCGATCCCGTCGTCGTCCCCTGCATGTGGCAAACCCTGGCATCGACCGCGAATCCCAGCTTCAGTCCAGCCTTTTTGGCGCGAAGCCCCCACTCCACCTCTTCGGCATAGAGGAAATAATCCTCCCGCATCAGCCCGATCCGTTCGACCAGCGCAGGCGATATCATCATGGAAGCACCCAGGATGTAATCCAGTTGCGCCTCGACAGCAGCGGTATCGACAGGCGAACCCATTGCCTCGCCATTGCCCAGCGACACGGGCCGCGCCGCCCAGTGCAGCCAGCGGCCGCCATAGCCCTGAACCTCGCCAATCGGGCGATAGAGGACGCCGCCCGCCATGGCGCAGTCCCCCTGTTCCAACCGGCGGAGCAACGCACCCATTGCAGCAGGTTCGGGGCGCGTATCCGGGTTCAGCACCCACCAGGCCCGCGCATCGGGCCGCGCCTGCATCGCGCGGTTCACGCCGCCCGCAAAGCCCAGATTGCCGCCAGCGTCGATCACCGTGACCGGTTGTCCGCCGGTCAGCGTCGCTGGCATCTGCCGGTTCATGTCGGCAACCGCATCCGCCCCGCCATTTTCGCAAATGACGACTTCATAGTCCTGATGCTCGCTCTGGCTGAGAGCATCCAGGCAGGCGAGTATCTCGTGCGGGTCGCGGAACCCGACGATGCAGACGGCAACCGGGGTCATGTGCGCGCACCAACCAGGCGGAGCAGCGCGTCGGTTGTCCGCCACATCCGAATCCGCGCCAGCATGCCCAGCGCTGCCAGGCGTTCGTCCACCCCATTCAGGGTCGGTGCGCGCAGCACCCGGACCGCATGGGCGGGAATGGACAGCGGCAGGATCACGCACTGAGCGGCCCATCGCCATCCGCCACCCGGCCGACCCATCAACAGCTGATGCATTTCCGCATTGATCCGCTTAAACTTGCGCTCCAGCTCCGGCCAGTCCGTGCGTGCGGGATGGCTGACCCTGGCGTCGGCGGCGTAACCGATGCGATAGCCCAGATCGCGGGCGCGGTGGCACCAATCGGCATCCTCTGACACGCCGTTACGGAAAGGACCGACTGCATCGAACACGGCCCGCGTGGTGAACAGGTTGGCCGTGACGGAAAATCCCTTGTCGCGGACATAGGCCTCGTTCTGAAAGGCAAAGACGAGTTCAAACGCCTCTGCCGGGGTCGGACGACCGCCGCTTTCGGTGAACACGATCATCCGCCCGCCAACCAGGTCATGACGGGACAACGCCGCCTCCCCCGCCGCCAGCCAGTCGGGATCAGCGACGCAATCGGCGTCGATAAAGGCAAGGATGCGCCCGGTCGATGCAGCGACGGCAGCATTGCGTGCCGGACCCGCGCCCTTTTCATCGGCGAAAACCAGTGTCGCGCGCCCCGCAATGGCTGCGGCGACGACAGCCTCTCCGACAGGGGATCGGTTATCGGCGACGATGATTTCGAATCGTGAGCGATCGACGCTCTGTTGGTCCAGGCTGGCCAGGCAACGGTCGAGCCGCACCGGGTCGTTATAGTGCGGAATAATGACGGAAATGTCCGGTATCGTCATTTCCCGGCGGCCTTGCTGGCGGTCCATGCCGACACCCGCTCGACCGTCGGGTTCATCACCAGATCGGGTTGTTCGCGCACAAGTGTCCGAAGTTCGGCCAAGTCCAGCGTCCACCACTGGCTTTCCTCAAGCGCGGCCTGCAATTCGGGCGTAAATCGTTCGCGGATCAGCCGGGCCGGATTGCCCGCGACGATCGAGTAACGCGGCACATCCTTGGTCACGATCGCGCCCGCGCCGATCACGGACCCCCGCCCGACGCGGCGACAGGAGGGCAGGATCATGGCATTATGGCCGATCCACACATCGTCCTCGATCACCTGCGGATCGTCATAATGAATGTCCGCATCGACCACGCCGAACCTGCGTTCATACAGGGCCGGGTGCGTGGTCATTGCGTCAAACGGATGATTGATCGGGGCCGAACGGACCGTCTTTGCGATCGAGCAATAGCGGCCGATGATCAGCGGCCCCGGCATTCGCCACTGATCGAAACAGCCATAGCTGTACAGGCCGACATCGACCCGCTGATGCTGACGAAACCATTGGCGGAGCGGCTCGCTCGTCGCCTGATCCCGGCGCCAGTGCCACAGCTTGGCCCGCTCAAGAAGCTGACGTGCGATGCCGATCATGCCCGTCCCCATGCCTTACCAGCGCCCCGCCCCGGACAGAGGCGCGATCGCCCTGCTCACCTAACTGGCGACCGCCGATTGTGCAACGCATCATCAGCGGTCGCCCCCGCAGGCTGTGCCCCGAACCGGGGCACTGGCATGGTCAAGCTGCTTCCAGCGCCCCCGCGGCAAAGCGCTCGCCCCGTGCTATCCCCGCCTGATCCACGTCGAGCCGTGCCGCGTGGCACATGCCAATCAGCGGCGATCCGGCGGCGGGGTGGTAATCCCCATTGCCGCCGCCCCCGCCCAACGCCGACTGGTCATTGGCGAACAGCGCCCAGTTGCTGTTCGCCACGGTCGCTTTTTCCACCGAACCGCGCCCGATAAAGCGCTGTTCGAACTGGGCCGGCATCCGGCGCCCAAGAGCGTTGGCCTCGAAATTGACGCCCGCTTGCACCCAAAGGCTTTCGACCAGCCAGGGGCGATAGCCGTGATTGGGCGACCCGCCGTTCGTCGCCGCCGCGGTGTCGTCGTAAAAATCGTCGTGCTTGGTGGGCAACCAGTCGAAATAATTGTTGGCCACGCGGCAATCGACGTGATGGTTCGTGCCCGTCAGCGTCGGCGGATCATTATAGAGTGTATTGGCGCGCTCCCCGACGAGCGTGTTGCTTTCGATGATCCCTCCCGACATGCGGTCGCGGCTGTTTTCCCCGATCGCCCAGATGGGTTCGGGACTGGTGCCGATCCGCTCGGTGATGTTGTTGACGAACATCGGCCGCACCATTTGCGTGATGCCATCGCCGCTGTTCCAGCTTGGCCAACTGACGGGGCGGCCAACGGCGTTATACAGCCGGTTGCCGACACAGACCCAGTCCGCCTGGGTCGATGCGGTCGCACTGGTGATCTGCGGCCAACCGCCGACGGCGCGGGCGCTGCAGTTGACGATCACCGGCGCGCTGATCGTGCGGGCCGGGCTGGTGCAGCTTCGCACGATCAGCGGGCGCTGCTGATCACCGGACGGCGAAAAGCCGGTCGCCGTATTCGCCAGGTCCACCTGCTGCGCGTAATAGGCGCCACTGGTGATGAAGAACGCACTGGATTCCTGGCCAGCCTTTGGCCGGATAGACACATGATCCAGCCAGACGGTGCCGCCGATCAGGTTAGAATTGCCGGTTTCGATCCGCAGATTCTGAAAGCGCGTTGCGGTAACCCGCTGGCTGGGCGTCGTCGTGTCCATCGACCGGATGATGCAGTTGGTCGTCGGATCCGGATCGGCGGGATCGCCCATGAAGGTGACATAGCCTTCCCCCGTCGTTGCGCCCGTCGTCACCGACCTGCCAGCGATCGGCGTGACCCCGGCAGGGATGATGACGAAACCATTATCGATCATGCGGCTAATCGCGGCCTGGCCATTGGCGGCGGCGGCGCTGCGATTGGCCAGATAGATGGCCTGTAGCGCGCACATGGCATTGGCAGGCTTATGCGCCGCTGGCACCGCCCTTGCCGCAGCAATGCTGGCCTGCACGATCGCCGCCGAAGCGACAGCCGTACCGTTCACCGGATCGCAGGCCACATAGGCCGGCGGATAGCGGGTGCCAGTGGGATCATAGGCAAACGTCAAACCCTGTTCAGCAGCCGATACCGTCAGCACCGGCGCAGTCTGGCCGCTGCCGGTGATGCGGGCCGCGCCTACCCTGGGGCAGACCTCGGCATGAATCGTGATCGACCCGGCGGTCAGTCCAGCGGGGTCGATCGTCGCGCCCCAGCACCGCACGCCGTCCGTTGGCGACGTGGAAAGCGCGGTCGCCCATGCCGACACGCTGTTCACCCCATCAGTCGCGGTAAAGCGAATGCCGGCCAGCCCTTCGCGAGTGACCGGATTGACGCTGCCCGCCATCATCTCCACGCGAAACGGCCCGCTGACCCGCTGACGCGGCGGCGTTATCCACCGCATGAACGGCATGGGTGGGTTGAGCACCGAATTGTTCGTAACAGCCACGCTTTGTGCGGGAGCCCCGATGCGCCATCTGGCTAGCAAGCTAAGGGTGGCGGCGCTTCCGGCATAGACGAACTTGTCCAGCCAAAGGCGAACGGTCCGCGTGCCATCGCCATTGTCCGTCTCGTCGATCACATTGCTGTTCGGCGTCGTTGCACTGCTTGGCACGATCGGCGTCCTGCGCGCGACATGGGTGGCAACCAATTGCCGGGAGACGCTGCCCGCCACTGCCTGCCCGCCGCTGCGGTAATGCCCTGCAGTCGTTATATCCAGCACGATGCGGGGGCTGGCGGTATTCGGGGCCAGCACGTAGTCGGCATAGGTTCCGGCGCCGACATCCCGCATCACCAGGGCAAGGATACCGCCGGATGCGTCGACACTGGCCGATTGCACCTGCCCGGGCGTCGGGGTTGGCGTCGGAGCAGACACGCCGAATGATCGGGCGCGGCGGCGCTCGCCATAGCCATAGGCATGACCCGGGCCGAACATCAGGCGTATCCGATGATGATGGTCTGGCCCGTCGTGCCCGTGGCGCGGACATGGCTGGTGCGCACGTCGATCCGCTCGCCGCCAAGCACCGGATGAGCAACTTCCACCGTCGATCCCACTGGCCGCAGAGTGATCACCCCATTGCCATCGGCACGGATCGCCTTGGTCACTAACGGTAGGGGATCGGAATCACTGGGCACGATCACAAAGGCACGCCGCGCGGGTGCCGTCGGACTGTCCCGGAAATCATCGAACGGGTTGACCATCGTGCTTCTCCCTCAGCTTGCAAGGTCGATCGTTCTATGTTCGTTCCGATCGTGTAGGACAGCCCCTTTTTCTTCCGCCGGTCTTTTGTACCGCGCGGTAGCGATTGATTAACCATGCCATGCGAGGCAGAGGGAATAAGGAGCCGGGGCTAAGGCATAATCATGGCGGGCAAACGGGAAGAGCCGGAGATTGACCTGCTTGGGGAAGTACGCCCCCGGGTTCGCGCCGCCATGACCGGGATTGCGGTGCTCAGCGCGGTGCTGAACGTTCTGCTCCTGTCCGGCTCCATCTACATGCTGCTCGTCTATGATCTCGTGATTCCGGGCCGGAGCGAAGCCACCCTGCTGGGTCTGCTCGCGCTAGTGGTTGCGGCCTATCTGTTTCAGGGGGTGATCGAGCTGGTGCGGGGACGTGTGCTCGTGCACCTGGCGTCCAACGTTGATCTCGCGTTGGAAGGGCCTATCCACCGCCTGGTCGCTGAAATGGCCCGAAAGGCCCCGACGCTTGACGGGAACCAGCCGGTCCGTGACCTGGATCAGGTGCGCGGCTTTCTATCCGGTGGTGGCCCGTCGGCCCTGGTTGATCTGCCCTGGGCACTGTTCTTTATCGCGGTGTTGTTCCTGCTGCACCCCTATCTGGCCTATACGGTGATTGCTGGGGCCGTGATCCTGGTACTCTTGACGTTGCTGTCAGACCGGGTGACGCGCGAATACACCACGAAAATGGTGCAATTGGCCAGTCAGCGGCAATCGGTCATCGATGTCAGCCGCCACCATGCAGAACCGCTGTTCGCAATGGGCATGGAGCATCGCTTCGCCACGCACTGGCAGAACACCAATCGCCGATATCTCTCCGCCAATGTCCGCTTGTCGGGCACGGCCGGGGTGCTGGCGGCGTCGGGCAAGACGGTTCGTATGCTGCTGCAATCGCTGGTACTCAGCGTCGGCGCGTGGCTGGTGATCCATGGCGAGGCCAGCGGCGGCGTCATCTTCGCCAGCTCGATCCTGTCATCGCGCGCCCTTGCTCCACTGGAACAGGTGATCGGCAATTGGCGCGGGCTGGTTGGTGCGCGGCAATCCTGGGCGCGACTGAAGCAGTTCATGGCGCGCCTGTCCGAAGACGCGGCCCGCCAGCCGCTGCCCGCCCCCAGGACCGCGCTGGCGATCGAATCGCTCAGCCTGTCGCCGCCGGGTGCGAATGTCGCGACGGTGCGGGACGTGTCCGTGCTTATTTATGCTGGCGAATCCGTCGCCGTGCTTGGCCCAAGCGGCTGCGGCAAATCAACGCTCATCCGGGGAATCGCCGGCATCATTGATCCGCGCAGCGGCGGCGTGCGGCTGGACGGCGCCACGCTGGACCAATGGCCGCGCCACGAACTGGGCCGTCACATCGGCTATCTGCCACAGAATGTTGACCTGATTGCTGGCACCATTGCCCAGAACATCGCCCGCTTCGATCCCGAAGGCGCGCCGGAACAGGTGATCGCCGCCGCCGAACAGGCGGGCGTGCACGACATGATCCAGCACCTGCCGGAGGGATATAATACCAATGTCGGGCCAGAGGGCCGTCGGCTGTCCGCCGGGCAACGCCAGCGGGTCGCACTTGCCCGTGCGCTGTATGGCGATCCGTTTCTGATCCTGCTGGATGAACCCAACTCAAACCTGGACGCCGAAGGCGAAGCGGCGCTGGTTCGCGCCATCGAATCGGCCAGGGAACGACGGGCGATCGTCATCACGGTGGCGCATCGGCCCGCAGTGCTGGAGGCAGTTGATCTGGTGCTATTGATGCGGGACGGACAGGCGACGGCCTATGGACGGAAGGAAAGAGTCGTTCCGCACCTGCTAACAAATGCCTCCGGACCCCCCGCACTGGCAGCGGGCAGGAGCATATGATTAACCATCGGCTGCTTTGCACTGCACAATTGCGCTGGTTAATTGTCCGTTTTATCCAATCCCATTACGGGACTGCAATACGCCTCAACCCGTAAAATACTCTTAACATCGCATTTACTTTTAAACTTCGCGGCAGTAGGGACTCGGCTGGGCGAGCGGAATGTCTCGAATTGATACGTGGAGGATATGAACATGGCTTCGACTACTGGTCTGACCTATGTGCGCGCTGGCGCTGGTGACAACGACATCAAGGCATCAAACACCTTTGGTTCGCTGTTGGATGCGGGCGCTGGAGATGATGTTCTCCGCGGCGGCAAGAAGGCTGACATCCTTGTCGGCGGCGCTGGCGATGACGAAATGTACGGCGGTGGCGGCGGCGATCAGTTCCGCTTCTTCGGCAGCGAAATCGAAGGCGACAGCGACATCGATCGGATTTACGATCTCGACTTCTCACAGGGCGATACGCTGGTGTTCGGCGACTATGATGGCCTGTTCCAGGAGTCGGATGGCTTGAACGCGTTTGACGGTGGCGATTCGGCCATCATCAGCAGCTTTGAAGGTCTGGTCAGCGCCGTCGAGAATTCGAACGGCCGCATCACGACCACCTTCCAGAGCAATGGCGTTCTGCTGGTCCACATGCAGATCGGCGACCAGGTTCAGACCCTGTACATCACCAACGGCGTGGCGGGCTATCAGGCCGCCGCCGGTGGCGAAGTGTCCGCCTGATCCTCGATCAGGACGATATCTCGAGGAAGGGGCGTCGCTTCATCGCGGCGCCCCTTTTTTGTACAGGACGATCGTGATCCATTTGACCGGAAATCCGGTCGAAAATGCTTTTTGCCGCATTGGCGAACGGTTAACGCCTTTAATGGCATGACAATTCCGACACGCCCAATGCGAGACACCTGATCCGATGTGGAACGATTCAGCGCCCGTCGCCGATGACCGCCCGACCGAGCGGCTGCGCGGGGCGCTTCGCATCGGCGTCGCCGCGCTTGCGCTTGTGTCATTGCTGATCTGGATCGTGCGCGCGGGCTATTCGCTCTATGCGTTGCTGCTCTTCGATCTCGGACTGGTCAGCTTCAACACAGAGACGATTATCGGCATCGGTGCGATGGCGATCGCGCTTGTCGCGTTTGACTATGGGCTGTCGACAGTACGTTTCCGTGCGCTGGCGGCGATCGGAGCGGCGATCGATCACTGGATTGCCCCCACCGTCATCGACGACGGTGACACCGCCAAACAGCCCCTTGGCGCGCTGGACCAGATTCGGGAGGGCCTGTCGACCGGCGCAGCGGTGGCGCTGGTCGATCTGTTGGCGGTGCCGATCTGGCTGATCCTGCTCACAGCGCTTGGCTGGCCGCTCGGCCTGTTCCCCGCCATCGTCGCGGCCATTGCCCTGTTGGTGACGTGGCTACAGGTCAGGCGCTTGATCGCGCTTCAGGGGGATGGCGACCTTCAACGTCAGGAGCGGGACCGGCTGCTGGCAGGTATAGCCGACAATGGCGGCATGATCGGCGCGTTGGGAATGCGCGCCCGCGTGACCGCGACCCTCGGACTCATCGATCGGCGATTGGCCGATAACGGCCGCACGTTCGCACAGGCGCGGCAGCGGCTGATCGCGTCGCTATCGTTCATCATTGGCATCGCCGTCATCGGCACCGCCACCTTGGCAGCATGGCGGATCATCGAGGATCTGGCCGATTCCGGGACGCTGGCGGCTGCGCTGGTTCTGATCCTGCTGATGGGCCTCCCCGCGCTTGCGGTTGTGCGCGGTGCCCTGCCCTTGGTCCAGGCCAGAGCGGCTTATCGCCGGATGCGCGCGGTGGCGGCCGACTGGACCCCCACGACCCGGCTGGTCACCCTGCCCCCGCCAACCGCGCGACTGTCGATCGAATCGCTGGTCGTCGCGGTGCCCGGCGAACGGCGCGCACTGCTTCAAAAGGTAGCGTGCGAATCGAATGCGGGCGACATCATCGCCATTGTCGGCCCGTCCGGTGTTGGCCGTTCTGAACTGCTGCGCGTGCTTGCGGGTCAGGTGCGACCCGCGTCCGGCGCGATCCGGCTCGACGGTTCAAAGCTGGAACAATGGAACGCGGACGATCTGGCGCGCCATATCGGCTATCTGCCGCAGGAGGTGGACCTTCACGAAGGGACCGTGGCCCAAAATATCTGCCGGTTCGACCCTGCTGCCGATCCTCAGGCGATTATCGCTGCGGCCCAGCGGGCGGGCGTGCATGATTTGATCGTGCGGCTGGCCGATGGCTATGAAACGATGGTCGGACTGTCCGGGCGTCGGCTTGCGATGTCGCAGCGCCAGCGGATTGGCCTGGCTCGCGCCGTCTACGGCTCACCCTTCCTCGTGCTGCTCGACCATCCGTCGGCGCATCTCGACCCGGCAAGCACGGCGGCGACCGTCCAGGCGATTGCCCGGATCGCAGACGAAGGCGCGATCGTGATGATGAGCACCGGCGACAGCAACCTGCTGGAAATAGCCCAGTTTGCCATGGTATTGCAGCCGGGCGGCATGGTCGATTTCGGGCCAAAGGATGATGTGCGGCAACGGATGATCAAGCGCCAGCGCGGCCGGATCACGCGCCAGGATGGCGGCACCGACGCGACCGAGCCGACGGATGATGGCCGGAACCGGTCAATTGCGGATGCGGATAGGGAGTAATCCACTTGTACCAGCTTACCACCCAGCTCCTGCCCGCGGACCAGGCGGTCCAGTTCGATGATCCCCAGATCGCCCTGGGGCGCAGTCTCAAGATCGGGCTGTGGCTGATCGGCGCATTCATCGTCGCCATGGTCGCCATGGCCTTTTTCATCCAGACAACCGGAGCGGTCATTGGCGCTGGCAAATTGTCGGTCGAAAGCAGCGTGAAACAGGTGGCGCATCCCACCGGCGGCGTGATTGCCGAACTGTTCGTTCGAGAGGGCGACCGGGTGCGTAAGGGCCAACCGATCATGCGGTTCGACAATACGGTCAGCGGCGGTAGCGCCAATACACTGGGTCAGTCGGTTGAACAGCTGCTCGCGGCGCAAGCCCGGCTGACGGCGGAACGCGATGGTGCAGGTTCGATCAGCTTTCCTGCCGCGCTGACCACCAATCCCTCGCCCAGCGCTCAGGCTGCGATGGCAGAGGCCCAGCGCCAGTTTTCCGTTCGAATGCAGCTTCGTAGCGCCGAGCGCGCCAGTGTGCGTGAACGGATCAACCAGGCCGAACAGGAAATCGCCTCGATCAGCGCGCAGCGCGCCTCTGCCGAACGCCAGACCGCGCTCATCGAACCGGAACTGGAGGCGGTGCAGTCGCTCTATGCGCGAAAGCTGGTGACGATCACGCGGCTGAACCAGATGGAACGGACCGCAGCCGAGCTGCGCGGTGCCAGTGCGTCCTATGCATCGAACATGGCCCAGGTACGCGCCCGTATCGGCGAATTGCGACAGATGGCGGTCGAGGCAGAACAGAATGCGCGCAATGTGGCGGCGCAGGAGCTCGCCAATGTCCAGGCGCAGATGGGCGACCAAAAAATCCGGTCGCTTGCAGCATCGGACGCCAGCGAGCGCTCCCTGCTGCGCGCGCCCTATAACGGCGTGATCGACAAGCTGCAGTTCAGCACTGTGGGCGGCGTCGTACCGCCGACGCAGACGATCATGGAGGTGGTGCCGGATAATGAACCCCTAATCGTCGAAGTGTCGATCGACACGGCGGATGTCGATCAGCTTCGGATGAGGCAAAGCGCCGTGGTTCGGCTATCCGCATTCAATATGCAAACCACCCCCGAACTGACCGGTGAGGTCTATTATATCGCAGCGGAGCGGTCGACCGACGAGCGGTCGGGTGTCGCCTTCTATCCCGTGCGGATCAGGATCAGCCGTCAGGAACTGGCACGGCTGGGCGATCTGAAACTCAGGCCCGGCATGCCGGTGGAGGCGTTCGTACAGACCGGTCGCCGTTCGCTCCTGTCCTATCTCACCAAGCCGCTCCTCGACCAGTTCAATCGGGCATTCCGTGAAAACTGACCGCATCGTTCCGGTACATACTGCACTGCAAAATATTCCTGTTGGCTCATGGGTTTCGCGTGTAACATGCTGCGGCGCATTAGGCGCGGGCATTGCCTGACACAGAACCCCCGGGGGGAAGCATGACCACAGTTTTTGATCGCGTCGCGCCGATCGTCGCCAAGCAGTTGAACCGCGACGTGGCGGAAATCACGCCGGACATGGACCTGGAAGCCGCCGGGTATGAGTCGCTCGACGTGATTGAAACGATCTTTGCGATCGAAGAGGAATTCGGCATCGACGTGAATTACAATGCCAATATCGATGATCCGGCCAGCATGAAGACCGTGGGCGATATGGTTGCTCTGATCGAACAGACGATCGCCGCTCAGGACAAGGGCTGAATCGGATGGCCCGCGTCGCCATTACCGGGCTTGGCGCGGTAACCCCTGCCGGAGCGACCGCTGCCTCAACGTGGGACGCAGTGCGCGCCGGGCGAAGTGCGATAGGCCCGTTGGATTGTTCGCGTTCGGATCGGCTTTCGGTCAAGATCGCAGCGCAGGTGCGCGATTTTGATCCTGGCGCGGTTCTGCCGCCCAAGCGTGCTGGCATGATGGACCGTTTTGCCCAGTTCGCGGTGGTCGCTGCCGAAGAAGCGGTGGCGCATTCGGGCCTGGACCGGGACGACCCCGCATTCACAGCAGCGGCCGTCATCACCGGGATCGGTGTCGGTGGACTGATCACCATGGATGAGGCCTTCTTTCAGCTTTATGCCGAAAACAAGACGCGCACCCATCCGCTGACCATCCCGAAACTGATGTGCAACGCCGCTGCCAGCCAGGTGTCGATGGCGCTGGGCACGCATGGCATCACCTATGCCGTCGCCAGCGCCTGTGCATCCGGCACCCACGCCATTGGCCTTGCATCGCAGCTGGTCCGATCCGGCGCGGTCAAGGTCGCAATCGCGGGCGGCACAGAGGCGTGCATTACCACAGGTACGCTGCACGGGTGGGAAGCGCTGCGTGTACTGGCGACCGACACCTGTCGTCCCTTTTGCCGGGGTCGCCAGGGATTGGTGCTGGGCGAGGGGTCAGGCATGCTGGTGCTTGAGGATTGGGACCACGCCGTGGCGCGCGGCGCACCGATCCTGGGCGAAGTGCTTGGCTTTGGTGCCAATGCCGATGCGGGCGACCTGACCTCGCCCGACCCGGAGGGCGCGGCCGCCGCGATGGCGCTGGCGATCAAGGACGCGGGGCTGACCCCCGATCGGATTGGCTATATCAACGCGCACGGCACCGGCACGACGATGAACGACCGGGTCGAGGCCCAGGCGATCCACAGCATTTTTGACGGACATCCGCTACCGCTAGTTTCATCGTCAAAGGCGGTACTGGGCCACGGGCTTGGCGCGGCCGGGGCGATGGAGGCGGTGGCCACCGTCATGGCGCTGGCCGAACAAATCGTTCCGCCGACCGCCAACTGCATTGATCCCGATACTGATCTGGGGATCGACATGGTACCGGAAGGCCCGCGTCAGCATGCCTTTGATGCGGCGCTGTCGAACAGCTTTGCCTTTGGCGGGTTGAACGCAGTGCTGGCGTTCGGCCGAGCATAAGGCAAGCCGAGGATCATGCTGGACCCGCGCGCGGACCTTGCCCGCGGCTATCTGATGGTCGGTATTGTGTATATGCACATGCTGTTCTTTTATGCCAACACGCGGGCGTCGCCCACGGATGCTATTGCCACGCTCATTCAGATCAAGCTGATGGCGGCCCATGTCGCCTGTTTCTTTCTGCTATCGGGCATGGGTGCGCGCCAGTTGAAGCGCCGATCGCTCCCGTCGCTGCTGACCCACAGCCTGATGCTGATCGCGCTGGCGGCGGCGGTTCACGGGATCGCCTATTGGACCGGGGATTTCTTTCACAATCCCTTTTATCGCTGGGTCTCCACCCTGCGCCAGTTCGCCAAGCCGCTGCTGACCGGCACTGGCCAGTCGGGCTTTGTCGGCTGGTTCTTTATCGTGCTTGCCTGGACGCGGGTGATCACATGGACGATCGAGCGCGGCTGGCGATGGTTCGTGCCAGCGATTCCCGCCTATGCGCTGTTCATCTGGGCAGGGGTGCGGATCAGCGGCGTCGACAACTTCATGGAATGGCGCAACGTGCCCGCCGCCGTGCTGTTTTTCCTGATCGGAATGCGTATCCCCCGCGATTGGGCGGTGCCGCACTGGCTGGGCGTGATCGGCCTGCCCCTGTCGCTGGCGATCGGGTGGTTCAACCGACCCGGCCTGTTTGCACAGGGGCCGTGCCTGTCCTGCGATCTCGGCTTTGCGACACGGATGTATTACGGGCTGTACGGGGAACCCGTGATGCTGATCGCCATGGAATTGTCGCTGTTGATGTTCGTGCTGTGGCTGGCGCAGATCACGCTGGCGATGCGCCAGGCGCGGCTGTTCAGCTTTCTGGGCCAGAATTCCCCGCAGCTCTTGTTCCTGCACGGCATCGTGCTGGCGGCGATCCAGCCCTGGTTGCTGCCCCTGTTGCCGCCGCGCGAATCGGCGGTGCTGCTGATCGGGGTGCTGATCGGATCGGTGCTGTTCCATGCGGCACTGCTCCGCCTGACGCTGCCGATCCTGAACGCCGTCATGGCAGCGTGTTTCACCGCCGCGCGCTGGCTGATCGACAGCGCGACCGCCGTCACCGCCAGGACATCGCCCCGATGAGCGGACACGCGCTGCCGCCGGACCGGACCGGGGTCTGGCACCGGCCCTGGACGGGCAATGCCGAACCGGCGCGGCCGGAGCCTGGCATGACCGTGTTCTGGCAGGATGGCAGGGCCATCGGGCATGTGCTGATCCTGCCCGATGGCACCCGGCGTCTGGCCGACCCGGCCGAGGCGATCGCCTATCCACCGTTCGCGCAGCCCGCCGAGTGCGCCAGCATCATCATCTGCACCCGCGACCGACCGGACGAGGTTGCGCGCTGCCTTGCCTCGCTGAGCGATCAGACATTGGCACCGGTCGAGGTGATCGTCGTCGACAATGCATCGGTTGATGAGCGCACCCGCGCCGCCGCGCTGGCCGCAGGCGTCACCTATGTGCGCGAGGACCGGCCAGGCTTGGATTATGCCAGGAACAGCGGATGGCAGGCCGCAACAGGCGACATCCTGGTTTATACCGACGATGACGTGATGCTGCATCCCACCTGGCTGGAACGGATGGTCGGCGCATTCGACGACCCGGCGATCGGGGCGGTCACCGGCCTGGTCCTGCCCGCCGAACTGGCCAGCGAAGCGCAGTTCCTGTTCGAATCGGGATGGAGCTTTGGCCAGGGCTATCGCCGCATTGATTTCACGCCCGCCGATTTTGCCGCCGCCGATCATGGCCGCCATTGCTTTGCGCCTTGGAAAATCGGCGCGGGGGCCAGCATGGCATTCCGGCGCAGCGTGTTCGACCGAGCGGGTGGCTTTGACGATCGGCTGGACGTCGGACAGGCCGGGTGTTCCGGCGATTCCGAATATTGGTATCGGTTGCTGGATGTCGGAATCGGGTGCCGATACGAACCCGCCGCCACCGCCTTTCACTATCACCGGCGCGACATTGCCGGGCTGGCCAAGCAGCTGCGCGCCTATATGCGCGGGCATAGCGCTGCCCTGCTCGTGCAGTATGAACGCACCGGGCGGCGCGGCAATCTGTGGCGGCTGATGGTGGTGATGCCGCGCTGGTATCTGCGCCGGGCCGCCCGCACCCTGATCGGCAGGCGACGGCGCGAGGACCGGTTCCTTTGGCGCGAGATCAGCGGCTATCTGTCCGGGATCGCCTTTTACCTGAGCCAGCCAAGGCCGCCCTATGGCTGATCCGCCGCTGGTCAGCATCGTCATGCCCGCCCGCAATGCCGCCGCCACGATCGCGGCGGCGATCGACAGTGTGCGCGCACAGACCGTGACCGACTGGCAGCTGATCATCATCGACGACGGATCGACCGACTATACCGCCGCGCTGGTGACGGCCATGGTCCAGGACGACCGCCGTATCCGGTTGATCCACGGTCCGGGCGAGGGCGCAGCGGCGGCGCGCAATCGCGGCCTGTTTCAGGCGACGGGCCGCTGGCTGGCCTTTCTGGACGCCGATGACTGGTGGGCGGAGGATTTCCTGGCCCGGATGCTGGCCGCGCTGACCGGGGCACCGGGGGGCAGCATCGCCTATTGCGGGTATCGCCGGGTGATGCCGGACGGCGGCATGACCGAGGCGCGGATCGACGACACGCTGGCCAAGGCACCGTTCGAAACCTTTGCCCGAACCTGTGCCGTCGTCACCATCCACTGCCTGTTGATGGACCGTCAGCGGGTGGCCGATGCCGGGGGCTTCGATACCAGCCTGGTGACGTGCGAGGACTGGGATCTGTGGCAAAGGCTGTCGCGGGCGGGCGCGCATTGGGTGATGCTCGACCGGCCGCTCTGCTATTACCGGCAAAGCCCCGGATCGCTGACGCGGCGGACGCGCCAGATGCTGATCGACGGTCGCCGCGTGATCGACCGGGCGTTCGAGCCGGACCCGCGCGTCGCCAGCCCCCTGCCCCAGTTCGCGGATGGCATCGCGCGCGATTCGATGGGCCAGACCGCGGATCAAGCCTATGCTTGGTTCGCCCTGTGGTGCGCCGTCGTCGGATGGACGCCGAATGATCCGCGCCCGCTGGACCCGGCGATCCTGGCGCATCTGGAACGCGAGCCGCACTGGGTGCCCGCGATCGCCGATACGATCGTGCAGGGGATCGAGGTGCGGACCTGTGCCGTGCGCGCGGCCATGTTCGCGGATTGGGACGATATCCGGGCGGAGGTGGAGCAGGTGGCGGCGGCCATCGCTCAAGGGTGGGGCGCGCCGCAGCGCGCGGTGCATCTGTGCAATGCGGTCCGCGAACTGCTCGTCGGGGCGGCGTCGGACGAGCGGTTGCCGGTCACGCTGGACAATGTGCAGCGGGTGGCGCTTGCCTGGAATGCGCCCGGCCCGATCCTGGTTGGTCCGGGCGTCGATCGGCTGATGATTGATATCCGCGCGGGTGACCGGCCGGCTGGGCGCATCCTGCTGGGCGTGCTGGGGTCACTGTCCGCCAGCCGCGTCGGCGCGCTGGTAGCAGACGGGATCGCGCCGGACACGCTGCCGCACCTGATGGCACGGGCCACGTCCTGGTCCGCCCTGCCCGCCATCGCGCGGCGGCTGGCACGGTCCGGCAACTGGCTGGATCGCGGTGCATTGGGCCGGGCATGGCGGCAACATGCCGCCGCCAGGGCGATGCTGCCAAATACTGCGCCAGCCGACGATCATGGAGCGGCACTCCAGGCTCTTGGTGCGATCGGGGACCCGGAAAGCGCAAGGAGGATCGTGCCCGGCGGCGCACGGCGGGACCTGCCCCTGATCCTGTTCGATGACGCGCTTTCGCTGGAGACGGTGGAGCGCCACCTGACCTGGCTTGCAACATCCGGTGCCACCGCCTTGTCGATGGACGCAGTGGCGGCGCATCAGCGCAGCGGGCGTCGCTTTCCCCGGCGCGGCGTAGCGCTTGCCTTTCAAGCGCGGGGGCCGGATGACTTGGCAAGGATCGCGGCGATGCTGGATGGGGCCGGACTCGCCGCCACGGCATTCCTGCCCGTGGATGCCCCCTTTACGCCCAGGGACGATGGTCCGTTATTGCGCGGGCTGGCGCTTGATGCCGTGGACATCCCCTTTACGCTGGATACGCCGACATTGGCCCGGCACCTGATCCGTGGACGATCGGAGGGCGGAGCGACCGCATTGCTTGCCCCGCGCAGTGGTTGCGATGATCGTCTGGCGCAGCTGGCCGTCGATTGCGGGTATAACGCGATGCTAACCAATCGCGTGGGATATGTGCAGCTGTCGGGACATCCGATGCAGTTACCGGTCATTCAGGCCGCGGACGGCTGGACGATGGGGCGGGTGGGCGAGATCCTGGAGTATCAGCGATGACCGGCCGACCTGCCGAACCCCTGATCGCGGTCGTCATCCCGAATTACAACGGAGCGGCGACGATCGACGAAACATTGATCAGCGTGCGGGCACAGACGCACGCGCATCTGGAGATCATCGTCGTCGATGACGGATCGACGGACGACAGCACAGCGCGGGTTGCACGGCATATCACATCCGACCGGCGGGTTCGCCAGGTCGAACAGGAAAATGCCGGGGTGGCGGCAGCGCGCAATCATGGTTGGCGCAGTACGAATGCCGATCTGGTCGCGTTCATCGATTCCGACGATGTCTGGTCGCCGGACAAGCTGGCGCGGCAACTGGATGTGATGACGGCTGGGGGAGCGGATGTCGGGCTGGTCTATGCGGGCTATGCGCTGATTGATGCCGATCGCCGTGTCATCGAATGCCGCCCCTCGCCAGCGCTGGAGGGCGATGTGCTGCACCGGTTGATGTGCGGCAATTTCGTCGCCAATGGCAGCGCGGCGCTGGTCCGCCGCCGGGTGCTGGAGGCAACGGGCGGCTTTGAACCGGCGCTGCATCATGCCGGTGCCCAGGGGTGCGAGGATTATCTGTTCTATCTGCGTGCGGCTGGCGAATGCCGGTTCGGCGTCGTGGCCGCGCCGCTGGTGGGGTATCGCCGACTGCCGGGTGCGATGTCGTCAAATGTCGTGCGGATGCTGAGGTCGTGGCGCATGGTGCTCGATGAAATGGCGATGCGGCATCCAGGCATGATCCCGCTGATGCGGCGGGGCTATCGAAACTATGCCGCATGGCTGGCGCGGGCGGCGATGTTTGCCGGCCGTTTCGGCCAGCTGGGCGATATCCTGAAAACCATCGCCGCCTTCGATGCCGGGATGTCGGCCAGGATCGCGCTGGTCGATCTTCCCCGTGCGCTGCGCGGTGCCGTCATGGGCCGGATCTGGCCCAAACGAACGGCCTTGATAACCACCGACGCGCAGCCGCTGCTGACGCCGGGTTCGCTCTATCCCATCGGGCTGGTCCGCTGATGCTGCGCGCGCTCTGGTATGGCCTGATCGCCCGGCTGGCGGGCCAGAACACCGTCGAGGAAATGCGCCTGTTGCTGGCGATGGTCAGCAAGCCGCGGTGGACGACGCCGGTTTTGTTGCTGGTCGGCATTCTGTCCTCTTTAGCCGAGGCGGCGGGGGTCACGCTGATCCTCTTGTTCTTTTACCTGACGGTCGGCGGGTCCATGGTGGCGACGGGCGGGTTCGTCGTCGGCTGGCTCAGCCAGCTGGCCGCGCAGTTCGGCAATACCCAGGCGCTGATCGCGGTCGTCCTGCTGCTGTTGATCGGGCGGGCGGGGATCACCTGTTCCTATAACATCATCAGCGCGTCGATCGGGGAACGCATCAGCCAGCGGACGCGGGACCGCATCCACGACCATTATCTGAGCGTCGATTATGCGGAGTTTCAGCGACGCGACATCGCCCATCTGATGGAGACGCTGGGCACCGAAAGCTGGGTGATCGCCCAGGCCTATAACGCCTGGACCCGGCTGATGATCAACAGCTGTTCGATCGCGGTGTTCACGCTGTGCCTGCTTGCGCTTTCCTGGCGCATCTTTGTCGTCGCCATGATCGGATCGCTGATCATCAACGCGGTTTCCCGCCGCCTGGCCAAGCGCGCACGCGCCATCGGATCGGAAACGCAGGGCATCCAGCGCGGGCTGGGCGAGCAGATGCTGATGACGCTGCAGGGGATGAGGACCATCCGCGCCTATGGCCAGGAACCCGTGCACCGCGATCGTTATGCCGATGCATCGGACCATGCGCGCGTCGCGGCATTCCGGCTGCAACGGATGACCGCCTGGCTCTCCCCGCTGACCGAACTTGGCTATCTGGCGATCCTGAGCCTGATCGTCGGCGGCATCGACTGGTGGGGCACGGATATCGCCGTCACGCTGGGCGCGGTCGTCCTGCTCTATCGCCTGCAACCGCATATCCGCCAGCTGGAGGGCAATCTGCTGCTGCTGGCCCAGCTTCAGCCCCAGCTAAAGTCCGTGCGCCGCGTGTTGGAAGCGGCGATGCGGCAAAAGCCGGAGCCGATCGGCCAGCCCATCCACGACATTCACGACGCAATCCGGGTCGAAGGATTAAGCTTTACCTATCCCGAAGGCACGCGCCCGGTGCTGGACCAGGTGTCATTCACGCTGCCCGCCGGGCGGACGACCGCGCTGATAGGGGCATCGGGATCGGGCAAGACGACCTTCGTCAACCTGCTGCTGCGGCTCTATGCGCCGGATGCGGGCACGATCCGGGTCGATGGCGTGCCACTGGACCAGATCAACCGCACCCATTGGCTGAGCCTGGTCGGTGTCGCGGGACAGGATGTCGACCTGGTCGAGGGTCAGGTGCTGGACAATATCCGCATGGCCGATCCGGGCGCGGACGACGATGCGGTGATCGCTGCGGCGCGCGATGCCGGGGTGGCGGAATTCGTCGAGGATCTGCCGCGCGGCTATCGCACCTGGGTCGGGCAGGAAGGGCTGCGCTTTTCCGGGGGCCAGCGCCAGCGCATCGGCCTGGCCCGCGCGCTGCTCCGCAACCCGCAGCTCATGATCCTGGACGAAGCGATGAGCGCGCTGGACCAGAAGCTGGAGGACCGCATCCGGGGCGAGGTCGCACGGCGTATGGCGGGGCGCACCACGCTGGTCATCACCCACCGGTTGGACCTGGTCCGGGAGGCGGATCACATCGTCTGGATCGAAAACGGCGCAGTCCGCGCCGAAGGGCCAACGGCCGAACTGTTCGACCGCGCACTGGCCGATCTGGGTCGAATTGTCCCGAATCCGGGCTAATCCGCCAAATGCTGCGCCGAATACCTATATTGCAGTGCAAAAATTAACCGCGCATAAGCCGGACCGGGTGGACGGCGTGATAACCGTCAGGACTGGGACGAACGCAGGTGGGCAAACGGATACTTGTTTCGGGTGGCGCGGGCTTTATCGGCTCGCACATTGTCGATCGCCTGCTTCAGCGCAGTGACATGGACCAGATGGTCGTCGTCGACAATTTCTGGACCGGCCTGGCCGACAATCTTGCCCATATCAGCGATCCCCGGATGAAGCTGGTCACCACCGATATCGAGCGTTTTTCGACCCATGAGCGGTTTGACGAGATCATCCATCTCGCCTCCCCCGCATCGCCGCCCTGGTACATGCGGGAACCGGTTCGGACGATCAACGCCAATGTGGGCGGTGCACTGAACCTGATCGACAAGCTGACTCCGGACGGTCGCATCAGCTTTGCATCGACATCGGAAGTGTATGGCGACCCGTTGATCTCGCCGCAGCCCGAATCCTATCGCGGCGCGGTCGATTGCACTGGTCCCCGATCCTCCTATGACGAAAGCAAGCGGTGCACGGAATCGCTGCTGTTCGAATGCCACCGCACGCGGGGCATCGATATTCGCATCGTCCGCCTGTTCAACGTCTATGGCCCGCGCACCCGCCCCGATGACGGCCGGGCGGTCTCCAATTTCCTCAGCCAGGCGCTGACCACGGGTGAACTGACCATCTATGGCGACGGGATGCAGTCGCGCAGCTGGGGCTATGTCGATGATATCGTCGATGCCCTGTCGCGTTATTTCTGGCTGGACGCGATCGACTATTGCGGCCCGCTCAATGTCGGCAACGACCGTGAAATCCCGGTGATCGACATCGCCCGCTATATCACCACGCTGGTGCCTGGTTCGTGGCTGAAAATCTGTCCTCCAATCCCGCAGGATCCTACGAACCGCCGCCCGGATCTGACGCTGTGCCGCAAAATCCTGCCCGGTTGGGAAGCAAATATCAGTTATGAAGAAGGGATCAGCCGCACGCTGGACTGGTTCCGCGACAAGGTGACGGCAGGGGCGGCCACGGATGCGCCAGGCCCGGTCCGGCTGGGCGCCTGATCCTCTGGCACGGTGGGTTCAAGGCAGCGCGGCGTCCAACTGGGCGAGATGTGCCATCCAGGCTTCACTGCGCGCCGTTTGCCACGCGCCGTCGTCCGCAACGGCATCCCAATCGTCAAATGGCCGGTCAGTCGTGCTGGCAGTGGGCACAGGACGGTTACGCGGGCGCAGCAGCGCCCCCGGCCCGGCTCGCAGCAACAGCCCGACCATAGCGGCGGCGTCCCCCCAGCGCCCCTGACGCAGTGCCATCCGGGCCAGCGGCCGGGCATAGGCGGCGCGGCGGCGGTCGATCAGTCGCCGTGCAGCCGGGCCGACGACCGGTCGCATCAGGTCCAGCGCCTGGACATGCGATCGCATCATCCGTGCCGAATTGCCCGACATGGCACCGTCCGCAATGCGATATCCCGTCAGATAGGCCGGCACGCAGACAAAGCCGTGATCGCGCGCAATCCGCAACTGGAACAGATAATCCTCGCACCCCTGATTGCCCGCCTGGTGCAGCACCGGATCGAACCCCACCGCCCGCGCGACCGACGCATGGACCAGCGGCGTGCTGCCGTTGGAGATAAAGTTCCAGTCGAGATGTCGGTGCAGCACCCGCCCCTCGATCCGGGGACAGGGCGATCCGGCAATCACGCGGTCGGCCATGTCGATCCGGCGGAACCAGCCATAAGCGAGCGCGGCACGGTCGCCCGCATTCTGGAGCGCGCGCAGCTGACGCTCGATCTTTTCCGGGTGCCACAGATCATCGGCGTCCAGCGGCGCGATGTAATCGCCCGTGGCATCCGCCATCGCCCGGTTGCGCGCCGATGCCACCCCAGCATTGGCCTGGCGGATCAGCCGGACGCGGGGATCGCGGGCGGCATGGTCCAGCACCCGTTCGGCGGTCGCATCGGTCGAGCCATCGTCCACCACGATGATTTCCAGCGATTGATACGATTGCGCGCGCGCCGATGCTAAGGTCTGATCAAGGGTACGCGCGGCATTATGCGCCGGAATGATGACAGAGACCAGGGAAGCGGGCATGGCGATTTTCGAACATTCTGCCGGAAAGAGCGAATCAGTGCACCCCGCCTACTATCATACGTTGACATCACACCAGGATCGTTGATGCGGATCGCCTTTGTCTCGATCGCCACGCCCCATGCCCGTTCCTCGTGGAGCGGCATCCCATGGTATGCGCTGCGCGCATTGCAGGGGGCGGGGCATGACGTCACGGTGGTGACGACACCGCGGCTGGATGCGCTGGCCGAACGGTTCCGCCGCGCGGAATGGCTTGGCTTTCCGATCAAGCGACACCCCTGGCTGGTCAATGTCTATGCCCGGCGGATCGACGCTCAGCTGGCAGCGATCCGGCCCGACGCCGTCGTCGCGATTTCCGCCGCGCACAAGATCGCGCGCAGCCGGCCGGATTTTCCCGTGGTTTATGCAACCGATGCCATGTTCGCCAGCATGGCCGATTATTACCGCCATTATTCCGCGCGCAGCGGATTGCAGCTGCGTTATGGCAATTCGGCGCAGCATGACCTGATCGAACGGGTCGATCGGTTCGCCATGGCATCCAAATGGGGCATGGACGATGCCGTGCGCCGCTATGGCATGCCCGCCGACCGGGCGGTAATCGTGCCGATGGGGGCCAATCTGGACGTGGACCCCGGTTTCCAGCCGGTCGACCGATCCGCGCCGCTGACACTGTTGTTCGTCGGCTATAACTGGGCGCGCAAGCGCGGGGAACTGGTGCTGGCGGCGTGGCGCATCCTGCGCGAACGGACCGGCAATGCCGAACTGCATATCGTCGGGGCCGATCCCGCGTCGGCACGCGGGCTGGCCGGGGTGACGGTGCACGGGCGGCTGAACAAGATGGATGAGGGCGACTATCGCCGCCTGAGCGCGCTTTATGCCCGTTCCCATTTCTTCTTCATGCCCAGCGAGCGGGAAGCATACGGCATCGTTTATTGCGAGGCAGCAGCCTTTGGCCGCCCGGCGATTGCCACGGCAACGGGCGGCGTATCGACGATCGTCGACCATGGCAGAACCGGCCTGTTGCTGGACGAGCTGGCGGGGCCAGAGGCCTATGCCGAACAGATCCTGGCGCTGTGGAACCGGCCGGACGATCATCTGGCGATGTGCCACGCCGCCCGTGCGCGCTATGAAACCGTGCTGAACTGGCAGGCCTGGGCCGGGCGGATCACGACGCTGGCCGAAGAAGCGATCGCAGAGCGTGCCGCGCGGCCGTAGCGCAGCCGACGACCGGCTTCGTCAGCGGCGGATCGACGCGCCTGCCCTCAGCCGCTTGGTCAGCGCAGCGGCAAAGGCCTGTTGCCGGGCCGTGACCAACTGGCCCATGGCATCGCGCTGTTGATCCACAGGAGCCAGCGTGAGGGGCAGGCGTTCGACCAGCATCACGGTCTCTCCGGCGGTCAGTTCGATTGACGCACCCGGTGCCGCCGCCGCCAGCCGCGCGGCGACGTCGGGGGTCAATGCCGCGCTGTCGATCATCCGGCGCCCGGCATCACCCGCCACCAGCGCGGCATATCGGCGCTGATACCGCCAGGGATGGGCTTGAATATAGGCTGCCATCGCTGTCCATACGGGCGGCGGCGCGGGGGGCATCGCCTGGCGCAGATAACGATCGACCAGCATCGTCTCTTCCATCCGGCGCACCGCGATCTGATGGCCGGGATCGCGGTCGACCAGCGCCGCCCGCGCCGCCCGTGCGAGCAGCTTGCGGTCGATCACCTGATCCAGCGCGCGCGCCTGGGCCGCGGCATCCAGCACGGAGCCGCCGGTGGCACGCACCTGTTCCGCCACTTCGCGCCGGGTGACCTCTTGTCCATCGATCGTCGCCAGCACCTGACCCTCCGGTTCCGCCGGGACGCAGCCGGTGGCAAGCAGCAGCGGGACCAGGGCGAGCCGCCGGATCATGCCGCACCGCCCATCACCAGCGCCCGGCCGGTTGGCGACAGGCGCTGCATCAACGCCCGGTTGAACGCGGCGAGCAGGCGGATCGCCGTCTCCACCTCATCCGCCGATCGGACCAGCATCGACAGGCGCATCAGCCGCGCGGCGGGCTGAACGCCCCGCAGATTGGCGGCGATCTGGGTCGTGCGCTGTTCCAGGGGACTGGTGACGAAATGGTTGCCGATGCGAATCCAGTATAAGATCACCTCGCTGCGATCGGCGCGCAGGGCAAGCGCGGTGCGCGCGACCGCTCCGGGTGGCGCAGGCGGCGGAACGGGGACCATCGCCTGGAGTGTGAAGGAAAATCCGGCCGACAGATAGCAGAGCCGCGGTTCGTGCACGCCCAGGACCGGGCCGGAGCGGGGACCGGCAGCAGCGACCAGCATCACCATCGGCGCCCCCGGCGCGACATAATGCCGCATCAGCACATCGGAATAGGATTGGCGCTGTTTCGCATCGACATTGGGCAGCACTAGCTGATCGGATGCGACACCGCGATACGCCCCCACCCGGTCGGGGATCAGCGCGTCCAGCGCACCGGGGGCCAGCACCGCATCGGCGGCGGCGGCCGGTTGCAAAAGATTGCCCGCCAGCCCCGCCGCGACCAGCCCGCCGCCGATCAGCACGCTGCGGCGTCCGATCGGGGTCATGCCGGGCGGTCCCGCACGATCAGTCGGTCGAGCGCGACCAGCATCGCTATGGCAAAACCGAACAGGATAAGGCCAGCGGCGGGATGCACCCAGCTTTGCGCCACGCAATCGCCCAGCCACAGCGTGACCACCATCAGTGTCAGGATCCTCAGCAGATTGGCGACGACCGCGATCGGCACGATTACCGGCACCATGATCCAGCATTGCCGCCAGTCGCCGCCATGGCGCAGATGGAGATAGAGCATCCCGATCGCCGACAGCCCGACCAGCGATCCCATTCCGGCACAGGCATCCGCGACATGAAGCTCATAAGGGCCGAGATAGATCATCGACTGGCTGCTGGCCGCATCCACGCCGGCCAGCCAGAAGATGCGCGCCGCCAGATCGGCCAGCGCCAGGCTGAGCGCCAGGATCATCGGCGCGCTGACTAGGCCCGGCGGGGGTAGCAACAAGGCCAGGAACAGGAGTGGAAAGGCGATGCGACGCAACAGGACAGTCCCGCCCAGCAGCCATGTGACCAGCGCCGCCGCCGCGATCATCGCCACCCATGCCACCCATTCAATAGCCGCCAGCCGGGCGAGCAGATAGACGATTAGCGTGACGGCAAGCGCCGCCCCGGCGGGCCAGACCGTGCGGGGCGGCTGGCGCGGACCCGGCATGTGCCGCCCCAGCAGCCACAGCCCGAGCAGCAGCAGGAACGGGCCGTGCCCGCCCTGATCCGTGCGCCATGCCCCGGTCGCCTGTTCGATCAACAGGGGCAGCGCCATCAGCGCAATCCCCGCCAGCGCGCCCGCCGCGCCGATGGCGGCGGCGGGGTCGGCCATCGCCCAATGCCTGCGCTGTGCCACTGCGGCGAGTTCGCGCACCTGTTGTCCCCCAATCGCATGAAGGAGGTTGCTTCCCTCTGCGCCATAAAAAGGCAATAGACGGGTGGACAACCGGTTAGCAAGAATGGGATGCGGGCGATGGCCGTCACGACAGACAACGCTGATGCAGTTTCCCCTTCGCCATCGGGCGATGCCCGGCGCAAACGCTGGCGAATGGCGGCGCTTGTCCTGACCCTGATCGGGGTTGGCTATTTCCTAGTTGAATCCATGCTGTATCGCGGGATTTCGGCGGCGATCAACGAATGGCAGTTCGATCGGCTGGGCTATGCGCTGCCCGTCATCACCTTTGCCGTGCTGGCCGCGCTGATCAGTGCGCCTGTCTGGCTGATCTATTGGCTGATCGTGCGGCGTCGCCAGTCGGCACCGGCCGCGCCGATGAGCGTGGCCGGCTGGCGCGAACAGGCGCTGCGATTCCGTCGGCTGGCCGACGGCACGGCCGCGGTGCTGGTCGTGCTGGCGCTGGCGACGCTGATCTGGGGCATGATCATCGCCGGTACCGCCACCCCGGTGACGATCGGGGGCAACGGCGCAGCACCGGGGACGCGCGCGCTGGCGGGATCGGTCGATGTCCGCCGCGCCGTGACGGTTTCCAGCAGCGTGATCCTGTTCCGGCGGCAGTCGCGCTATGCGCCGCTGATCGAGCCGGGCGATCGTGGCCCGATCCGCCATTTCGTCGAATTGTCGAGCGATGCCGATGCGCCGATCCTGGAACAGGGCCGCCCGCTGCTGCGCGTGCGCGGCCAGGTGCCCGGTGCCGCCGTTGCAGTTTACCGGGCGAACGGCATGCCCGTGGCGCGCGACCGCTATCTGCTCAGCCGGTCCACCGCCAGCGTGCAATTCCCCTATCGGGTCGGGGCCAGCCTGTTGGTGTTTGCCGCATTGGTCGCCTTCATCCTAGGCCGATGGCAGACGCGCCGCATCCCCAAGCTGGATCCGGAAGCCAAGGCGACAACGCCATCGGCCGCCACAGCCGCATAAGGTCTGTCCTGTGATGGTAGAAACACCGTTCGTGCTGAGGAGGGGCGTCAGCCCCGTCTCAAAGCACGGCCCCAGGCACTTCGAGACGCCGCTGAAGCGGCTCCTTAGTGCGAACGGGTTTATTTGAGCGGGAAACCGCTTTGTCGAGAAACAACTCGATCATTACGCGATCTTGCTCAATGCCGGGTTAACCAATGGCGGGCACCGGATGTTCAGTTGCCGGGCCTTATTTCCGGGCCATGCACTGGCGGTTATCCTCCGGCACCGTGACGGGTGCGCTCCTGCTCGCAGCGTCTGCGGCGCTGGCGGGGCAGTGGTTCGATGCATGCCATGACCTGAGCCGGGACAGCGCCATGGCCATGCTGACCGCCCCGCTGTCGCCTGCCGCCGCTTCGCCGGACAGCCACGAAGGGTGGGATCGGGATGCGGGTCAACCCACCGAAATCCGGCGCGCGGGCGACGGCATGTTCTATTTGGATGCGATGGTGAATGATCGCCCACACCGGTTCTTGGTCGATACGGGCGCGTCCATCGTCGTGCTGTCCCGTTCGGATGCGCGCGCGCTGGGCATCCGGGCATCGGCAGGCGACGGGCGGATGTTCCGCACCGTGGGCGGCCAACGTGCCGCCGATCTCGCGCAGATGGACCTGCTGGTCATGGGCGGGCGGCGGCTGAGCGATGTGGAGGTCGCCATCGTCGAGGATGACGGGATTGGCGTTTCCCTGCTCGGTCAGAGCGCGCTTCAGCGGATGGAGCGGATCACGATCGAGGGCGACCGGATGCTGATCCACTGATCCCCAGGATCAGGCAGTCGCCCGTTTACCCATCGCCAGACCGGACCGCGCCCGTTCCCGGCGCAGCGCGCCACCGGCAATCGCCACACCCAGGATCATCATCATCCAAGTCATCGGTTCGGGCACGGCCGGAGCAGGCGTGACCGGATCGGTCGGGTTGGTCGGATTTGTGGGTTCGGTTGGCGTCGTTGGGTTGGTCGGATTTGTGGGTTCGGTTGGCGTCGTTGGGTTGGTCGGGGTCGTCGGATCGGTCGGCGTTTCCGATGTCGGTCCCGCGCCACCGCCACCGCCCAGACCGGGCGTGCCGCCAGCAAAACCCGGCGTGCCGCCGCCGGGTGCGATACCGCCACCGGGCGTCGTGCCCCCGCCAACGCCCGGATCGGCGGGCAGGAATCCCTGACCTACCGGCGGCGCGTCGGCGGGTGCACCGGCCAGCGCCCCTGCATCGGGCACCGTTGGCGTGGTCAGCGTGCCCAGCGCGGGCGGTGTTCCGACATTGGCACCGGCCAGCGCGTTGCGGCCGGCCTGGGCAGGGCCGCCAACGCCCCCGCCGATCACGCCGCCGGTTCCGCCACCACCCGTTACCAACGGCTGAGCCGCATCGGCGGCCGTCGGCGCGGGCGTAAAGGCAGCGGCGACATCGCCGGGCAGCGACATCGTGCCGCGCGCGAGCGAAAAGACAAGTGTTGCGATCAGCAAGGCGATGCCGAAGCCGATCAGCGCATTACGCTGAAACCGATGTTCGGCAGTGCGGAGTTCATCAATCGTCATGGCTGCCCAGACTCGCAATCATTATCAAGAATGACCGCTATCACAGGATTGTCATGATTGCACGAGTGTTAACCCTGTTCCGGATCAGGCCCCCCGCCGCCGCCGATCGGACGCCAGATCAGGACCGTCGCCAGCGCCGCCAGCGCCAGCACAGTGCCCGCCGCCAGCCCCCATCCTTCATTGCCCAGCCAATTGGCCAGCGCACAACCGATTGCGGGGGGAAGGTAGAACCAGGCGCAGTCGCCCGGTCGTGGCGAACCCACCGACCGCTGAAGAAACAACATGGCCAGCACAGCGAACAGGATCAGCGTCAGCCAATCCCAGACGGTGTTCATTGGCCCTGGGCAGCGGCGGGCGCGATCCGCCGCGCGCTGATGATCCGAACGGGATCCGCGGGCATCTCGCCCTTGAACGCGCCCTGGCTGGTCTTGGCGGGATCGACGGGCGTCTCCAGGATTTTGAGCAGCACTTCGCGGCCCTCGACCACGCGCCCGAACGCGGCATAGCCCAGATTATCCTCTGGCGATCCCTTGCCCGCATCCATATAGTGGCTGTGGTCGCCGATCATGATCGTGAATTCCCCGCGCGCCGTGCCCGGCGCCAGCCGCGCGACGGACAGCACGCCGTCGATATGGGTCAGGCCCGTCTGGCTGGTCGGTTCATGCTTGATCGGCGGCAGGATTCGCGACACGTCGGTCAGCGCGCCGAACTGGACGAAACCTAATGCGTTCTGAACCTTGACCACGCGGTAAAATCCAACGCTGTCCAGCTTCTTCTGGTCGACATAGCGCAAGAAATTGGCCACGGTGACCGGCGCCTTCCGCACCTCGACCTCGACCGTCATCGTACCTGCCGTGGTCACGATGGAGACGCGGGGCAGCGGTGGTTCGACCGGGGCCACCGGCGCGTCCTGCGCCAGGGCAGGCGCGGCCAGCATCGCCGCCAGGATCAGGAGCGCGCGCCGCCCGATCATCCTGCCAGCGCCTTTTTGAGGAGGTCGTTGACCACGGCCGGATTAGCCTTGCCGCCCATCGCCTTCATCGTCTGACCGACGAAAAAGCCGAACAATGCCTCCTTGCCGCCGCGATACTGCTCCAGCTGGCCCGGATTCTTTGCCAGCACCTCGGCAATCACCGCCTCGATCGCGCCGGTGTCGCTGGTCTGCTTCAACCCGCGCTCTTCGACGATCACGGCTGCGTCCTGGCCGGTTTCCAGCATAATTTCGAACACCTGTTTCGACAGGCTGCCCGACAGGGTGCCGTCCGCCACCAGCGCCAGCAGCCCGGCGGCCTGACCCGGGCTGACCGGGCTGTCGGTGATGTCGCGGCCCAGCCGGTTGAGCGCGCCAAACAGTTCGGCGGCGACCCAGTTGGATGCCTGAACCGGCTTGGCACCCGCATCCAGCAGCGCGTCGAACCAGCGCGCCGTCTCGACCTCTGCGGTCAGCACGGCGGCATTATAGGGGGTGATGCCCAGTCCTTCGTACCGCGCCCGCTTGGCATCGGGCAGTTCGGGAAGGCTGTTGCGGCATTCGGTCAGGAAATCCTCGTCCAGCTCAAGCGGCAACAGGTCGGGATCGGGGAAATAGCGATAATCATGCGCGTCCTCCTTGGACCGCATCGACCGCGTCTCGCCCTTGTCCGGATCGAACAGGCGGGTTTCCTGAACAATCTTGCCACCGGATTCCAGCACCTCGACCTGACGGCGGGCCTCCTGCTCGATCGCCTGCATGACAAAGCGGACCGAATTGACGTTCTTGGTCTCGGTCCGGGTGCCCAGCTCGCCGCCGGGCTTGCGCACGGAGACGTTGACGTCGGCGCGCATCGACCCCTGATCCATGTTGCCGTCGCACGACCCGACATAGCGCAGGATCGACCGCAGCTTGGACAGATAGGCCCCTGCCTCTGCCGGCGATCGCATATCCGGCCGGCTGACGATTTCCATGAGCGCAATGCCCGACCGGTTCAGATCGACATAGGACATGCTGGGATGCTGATCGTGCATCAGCTTGCCGGCGTCCTGTTCCACGTGGATGCGCTCGATCCCGATCCGCTTGGGCTCGACAATCCCGGCCTTTTCATCGGCATCGATAGTCAGCGCGCCCTCACCCACCAGCGGGTGATAAAGCTGGCTGATCTGATAGCCCTGGGGCAGATCGGCGTAGAAGTAATTCTTGCGATCGAACCGCGACCAGCGGTTGATCTGCGCATTGATCGCCATGCCGGTGCGCACGGCCTGCCGGATGCATTCGCGGTTGGGCACGGGCAGCATCCCCGGCATCGCCGCGTCGATCAGCGAGACCTGCGTATTCGGTTCGGCACCGAAAGCGGTGGCGGCGCCGGAAAACAGCTTGGCGTTGCTCGTCACCTGGGCATGGACCTCAAGGCCGATCACGACCTCCCATTCGCCGGTTTCGCCCTTGATCCGATAGTCTGTCGTCGTCTGCGTCACGATCTGTCCGTCATGGATGGTGGAAATGGGGATATGCACCCGTCTATCGCGCGTCATCCCGCCAAGGTCCAGACGCTTCGGCATTGCGCGGCTTCCGGGTGTGCATTACGCACTCGGGATCAACGCCGCCCCCGCACGGGCGGCACGCAACAGGGTGGGGCCGTGTCGTCGCAAGTTCATCGCGAGCCGGGCCGGTTCGCCGGCCTGAAGATCGCCGTTCTCCTGCCCTGTTACAACGAAGAGGTTGCGATCGGCCGCACCGTCGCGGCATTCCGCGACGCGCTGCCCACCGCCACCGTCTATGTCTATGACAACAACAGCCGCGACGGCACCATCGCGGCGGCGGAGGCGGCCGGGGCCGTGGTGCGAACCGAACGGATGCAGGGCAAGGGCAATGTCGTCCGCCGGATGTTCGCCGATGTCGATGCCGATATCTATGTCCTGTCCGACGGCGACCTGACCTATGATGCGGCCGCCGCGCCGGAACTGGTCGAAAAACTGGTCGCGGAACAGCTCGACATGATCGTCGGCGCGCGCCGGTCAGAGGTCGAGCTTGCCTATCGCCGGGGGCACCGGTTGGGCAACCGGATGCTGACGGGGATGCTGGCGCGGCTGTTCGGGCGCAGCTTTACCGATATCCTGTCGGGATACCGCGTGTTTTCCCGCCGCTTCGTCAAAAGCTTCCCGGTGCTGTCGGCGGGGTTCGAGATCGAAACGGAAATCAGCATCCATGCCCTCGAACTCCGGATGCCGGTGGCCGAGGTGATGACCAATTATCTTGCCCGGCCGGAAGGTTCGACGTCGAAACTGTCGACCTATCGCGATGGCTGGCGCATCCTGCGGACCATCGTCAACCTGTACCGGATCGAACGGCCGGTCCTGTTCTTTGGCGCGATCGGGGCGGCGACCATCGTGCTGGCGGTGCTGCTGGCGATCCCGCTGGCGGTGACCTATGCCCAGACGGGACTGGTGCCGCGGTTGCCGACGGCGGTGCTGGTCACCGGCCTGTCCATCGTCGGCCTGCTCAACCTGTTCACCGGCCTTATTCTCGACACGGTGGTGCGCGGACGACGGGAAATCCGCCGCCTCGCCTATCTGGCGGTGCCCGCGCCCCGCGCCTGATCGGGGCGCAGGGGCGCTGCCATTACCACCAGTCGCCGGGCCGTGCGGTAAAGCCTGCGCGCTGTTCGATGGCCAGGCCGGCGTTCAGCACGCCCTGCTCGTCCAGCGGCTTGCCGATGATCTGCAGCCCCAGCGGCAGGCCCTGTGCGTCCAGCCCGCCCGGCACGCTCATCGCGGGCAGCCCGGCCAGCGACGACGGCACCGTGAACACATCGTTCAGGTACATGGCGAGCGGATCCGCGCTCTTTTCACCCAGCGCAAAGGCGGATGACGGCGCGGTCGGCGTCAGCAACAGGTCGCACGCCTCGAACGCCCGCTCGAAATCGCGCGCGATCAGGGTGCGGACCTTGGACGCCTGCGTGAAATAGGCGTCGTAAAACCCGGCCGACAGCACATAGGTGCCGATCATGATGCGACGCTTCACCTCGTCACCGAATCCGGCGGCGCGGGTGGCGGCATACATGTCCTGAAGCCCCGCGCCCTGCGGCAGTTCGCGCGCGCCATAGCGGACCCCGTCATACCGAGCCAGGTTGGACGACGCCTCTGCCGGGGCGATGATGTAATAGGTGGGCAGCGCGTATTTGGTGTGGGGCAGGCTCACCTCCACCACCTCGGCACCCGCGTCCCTGACCCAGGCGATGCCCTGTTCCCACAGGGCATCGATCTCGGCCGGCATCCCGTCGACGCGATATTCCCGGGGAATCCCGATCCGCTTGCCGCGAAGGTCGGCGTTCAGCAGTGCTTCCCAATTGGGCACCGGCAGGTCCAGGCTGGTCGCGTCCCTGGGGTCGAACCCGCTCATCGCCTCCAGCATGATCGCACAGTCGCGCACGTCGCGCGCCATCGGCCCGGCCTGATCCAGCGAAGATGCAAAGGCGATGACGCCGAACCGCGAGCAACGGCCATAGGTCGGCTTGATCCCCGAAATGCCGGTGAATGCGGCGGGCTGTCGGATCGAACCGCCGGTATCGGTGCCGGTCGCCGCCGGGCACAGCCGCGCGGCGATGGCCGCTGACGAGCCACCCGACGAACCGCCGGGGGCAAGCGCTGCATTGCCGCCATCGTTGCGGCGCCAGGGCGAAATGACATTGCCATAGGCGCTGGTTTCGTTCGACGAACCCATGGCGAACTGATCCATGTTCAGCTTGCCCAGCATCCCCGCGCCCGCTTCCCACAATTTGCCGGAAACGGTCGATTCATAGGGCGGCCTGAACCCTTCAAGGATATGGCTCGCCGCGCGGGCCTCCACCCCCTTGGTGCAGAACAGGTCCTTCATGCCAATCGGCACGCCGGCCAGCGGCTTCGGCGTCTCACCGGCCGCCCGTGCCGCGTCGGCGGCATCGGCCGCGGCCAGCGCATGGTCGGGCGTCTCGATCAGGAACGCATTCAGTGGCTTGGCGGCGGCAACGCGCGTCACGAACGCCTCGGCCACCTCACGCGCGGTAAAGTCGCCCGCGCGCACCCCGTCGCGGATGCCGGCAACGGTCAGGTCGGTCAGCGCAGTCATTATTCGATCACCTTGGGCACGCCGAAAAAGCCATGTTCGGCAACCGGCGCATTGGCCAGCACCGCGTCGCGGACGTCGCCGTCCGAAACCACATCGTCGCGCAGGCGCAGGTGGTTGGCGATCACCGCCGTCATCGGTTCGACCCCGGTGCAGTCCACCTCGCCCAGCTGTTCCACCCAGCCAAGGATGTTGTTGAGTTCGGGGACGAGCCGCTCGGCGTCCTCTTCAGTGATCGCGATGCGCGCGAGGCTCGCGATCTTCTTCACGGTTTGCGTATCGACGGACATGGCCCTGCGGCTAGCGCGGGTGCGGCGCAGGCGCAAGGCTACTCGAACGGATCGCCGACCGGAATGCCGCCGACGAACACCTGCCGCCGGGTGACGTCGCGTACCTCGACATCGCCCTTGGCCACGCCTGCTTTGGCGGCGGCAATGGCTTCGGCAGTTTCGGGCAGGCCGGTGCTCAGGATCAGCCACTGGTCACCCGCGGCCCGGATCCGCTTTGGCGCTGCACAGTCCGTCCGATAGCGCGCAGAGACGACGGGGCCATCGTCCCGCGCATCGCGATCCGACGACTTCACCGGCTGAAGGCTCTCGATACAGCCGCCATCCAGCACCAGCCATTCGTCATCGGGCAGCGCACGGACGATGCACGGCTTGTCGTCGTCCCCGCACAGCGCATAGCTCGCGGTCGCCTCGACCAGCCCCTTTGGCAGAGCGGTACCGGCGGGCAGCACGGTCAGCGACCGGCGACGTTTCGCAACATCGACGGGCCGTTGGAACAAATCCCAGCGATTATCCGCAGCCAGAGCCTGTTTCGCCTTTTCCGCAAACCGGGTCTGCTGGCCCAGCCGTTTCACGGCCGCTCGCCCCGGTTCCCCGAAATCGAATGCAAGCGCCGCCCAGTCCACCTTGTCCGGCCGCGTTCGTCCATCTCTGATTCGCGCCACCTGATTCCGCGTCGCCAGCGTGTTGAAGCTGACCAGCGGCGTCGCCAGGATGGCGGCGACGATGCAGACCGCCAGCGCGATGCGCAGATTGGCCGAACGGGCCATCCGCGCCCACGCCGCCTGCCCCCGCCCCAGGCTGAACCAATAGGCAAGGCCGACCGTACAGGCGACGGCCGCAAACACGATGGCCCAGAGCCGTTCCGGCGTCAGGCCATATTGATCGATGCGAAGTCCGATGGCGGTCGCCGCCAGCACGGCCAGCGGAAACATCACCAGCGCCAGCAGGGTCGCGCCATAGCGCAGCAACGGGTTCTTCGGCTCATCCTCTGGCCCGTTGCCGATGATCGCATTGGCCAGGATAAAGCAGCCGATGGTCGCCGACAGCAGCAATGCGGCCGCACTGCCCCAGCTTTCCCACAGGCCCGACAGGCCAGTGAACGGCAGCGAGACAAGGAACAGCATCAGCGCCGCACCCAGCACCGGGCCAAGCACGCCCAATATGGTCATCACCACCCGCTGAAGCAGGCGCACGACCTTGTCCTGTTCGCGGATCAGGCCAAGACCCGCGCCCCATGCCCCGCCCAGCATGACGCGCCAGAACCAGTCCTCCCGCAACAGGTCGCGCAGCAGTCTGATGCCGATCAGCGCGAACAGTTCGGAGAGCAGGAACAGCATCAGGAAACTGATGCCGGTGAACGCCCAGGCGGCGGCAACCATGACCGCATTGGTCCAGGCATGGTCATGGACGCTGCGATAGGGAAACTGGAACCGCCGCCGATCGACGACCCGGACCGACTGAAACAGCGGTGCGGCAATGGCGATGGCCAGGATGATGGCGACCATCCGCCACCCCTCGCTGGCGCTCCAGCTGTTGGTCGGCCCGTTCCACAGCGCAATCAGCCCGGCCAGCACGCCGCAGATCAGCGCAAGGACGATGGATGCGGTCAGCCGCGCGCGTTCGACCACCAGGCCAAACAGCACGGGCGCGACGATGATGAACGTCAGCGCGGCGGTGCGCATCGCGCTGGCATCCATGGTTCGCGATTCGCCGATCACGGCATGGGCCAGCAGCCCCGCGGCCGCGCCCAGCATGGCCAGGATCAGCGGGCGGTGCCGCATCCCCGTTTCATCCTCGGCCGGAATATCCTGATCGGTCACGCACTACCCCCTCACCCAAGGGCGGGCTTGCAACGCGCCGCCCAAACCCCCACCCATGGCCTCGACTCGCGCCGGAGCATGAACGATGCCCAAGCCTAAGGAGGGTGCCGCGTGGCCCGCAAGTTCCTCTACGTCATTGCCGTTCTTATCGTGCTGACCATCGGCGGCGCGTTTGCCTATCGCATCTGGGGCGTTCAGCTGATGCGCGCCGCAATGGTGCCGTCCGCGCCCTTTTCGATGCAGGGGGCGATGGGGCCGGAACGCTATGCCGATGCAAAGATGTGGATCGCGCGCCCCGACCTGCCGAAAAATCCTGCGCTTTGGGTGCCCTCTGGCCAGTCGGTCGGCAGGGCGCCTGGCGCGGCGATGTTTTATATCCACCCCACCTCCTACCTGTCCCGCAACGCATGGAATGCGCCGCTAGACGACAGGGAGGCGAACGATCGCGCCACCCTGTTCCTGCGGGGTCAGGCAAGCGCGTTCAACGCCAGCGCCGCGATCTGGGCACCGCGATACCGCCAGGCGACGTTCGGCGCGTTCCTGACCGATCAGGGCGCGGCCAGCCAGGCGCTCGACCTTGCCTATCAGGACGTTGCGGCAGCGTTCGACCGCTTTCTGGCCGAAATACCCGCCGACCGCCCGATCATCCTGGCCGGGCACAGCCAGGGCGCGCTGCACCTGACCCGGCTGCTCAAGGACCGGGTTGCCGGCAAGCCGCTGGCGACCCGGATCGTGGCGGCCTATGCCGTTGGCTGGCCGATCAGCCGGACGGCCGACCTGCCCGCGCTTGGCCTGCCCGAATGTGCCAGCGCGGATCAGACCGGCTGCGTCCTGTCGTGGCAGAGCTTTGCCGAGCCTGCGGACCCCGCGCTGGTGACCGAAGTGTTCGACCGTACCCCCGGCTATACCGGCGCATCGCGCGCGGGCACGGCGATGATCTGTACCAACCCGATCACCGGCACGCCCGACAGCGCGGCGCCGGCCGGTGCCAATCTGGGCACCCTGTTCCCGACCAAGGATATGAGCGATGCGACGCTGCAGCCGGGCCAGGTCCCCGCGCGCTGCGACGGCCGCGGGTTCCTGTTGATCGGACAGCCGCCGGAAGTCGGGCCGTTCGTGCTGCCCGGCAACAATTTCCATGTGTTCGATTACAGCCTGTTCTGGGGCAATGTCCGCGCGGATGCGGCCCGGCGGCTGGCGGCGTTCGCGCGATGAACGTCCATTCCGCCGCCGCCGATTTCGCCGCCGAACTGCCGGATGGCGGCCGGCTGATCGGGCTGGACGTGGGCACAAAGACCATCGGCACCGCGCTGTGCGACGCCGGGTGGAGCTTTGCCAGCCCGGCCGAACTGGTCCGCCGCACCAAGTTCATGGCCGACCGCGCGGCGCTGGCCGCGCTGATGCAGCGACAGGCGGTGAAGGGGATCGTCATCGGCCTGCCCCTCAACATGGACGGGACGGACAGCCCGCGCACGCAATCGGTGCGCGCCTTTGCCCGCAACCTGGCCGATCTGCGCCTGCCCATCCTGCTCTGGGACGAACGCTGGTCCACGGTGGCGGCAGAGCGCGCGATGATCGAACAGGACCTCAGCCGGGCCAAGCGCGCCGAACGCATCGACAACCATGCGGCCGCCCTGATCCTGCAAGGGGCGATCGACGCACTGGCGCTGGCGGGATAGCAGCGCGCACCCTATCTTCGGGCCATGGCCGCACCCTCCCTTGCCACCCCCGTTCGCCGGGCGATCATCCGCGAGGTACGGGCGATGTTCAACGACACCGCCCGGGGCGAGGCACCGGTTCAGCGCAGCGACAATGCCCTGTTCATGCCCGATGACGTGACATGGCGGGTGCATGGCGATGTCGTGTCGATGCTGGCGGGCGGCGTCGCATCGCTGATGATGCAGATGCTGCACCCCCGCGTGCTGGCGGGCGTGTGGGATCATTCCAATTTCCGCACCGACATGCACGGCCGCCTGCGGCGCACCGCCCGCTTCATCGCGCAGACCACCTATGGCGATCGCGGCGCGGCAGAGGCAGTGATCGACCGGGTCCGCCGGATCCATGCGGCGGTTGGCGGCACCCTGCCCGACGGGACGCCCTATCGCGCGGACGATCCGCATCTGCTCGCCTGGGTCCATGTCACGGAAACGACCAGCTTTCTCGATGGCTGGATCCGCTATGGCGAACCCGGAATGCGGCGCGCGGATCAGGACCGGTATTTCGCCGAAATGGCGCGGATGGGCCGGGCGCTGGGTGCCGATCCCGTGCCGGAAAGCCGCGCGGAGGCCGAACGGCTGATCGCCAGCTATCGCCCCGAGTTGCGGGTGGACGACCGAACCCGCGAAGTGCTCCGCCTGCTGATGGCACAGCGTGCGCCGTCCGCGGCGGCTCAGCCGGTGCAGGCGCTGACGATGCAGGCCGGGATCGATTTGTTGCCCGGCTGGGCGCAACGGATGCACGGGCTGAACACCCCGATGCTTGCGCGGCCGCTGGTGCGCGCGGGCACGACCGGCATTGCCCGCACGCTTCGCTGGGCGTTTTCCTGAAGGCGAAGGCCGCAGCGGCTTGCACCCCCGCCACACCCGGTTTAGGCGATCGCTTCAATGCCAGCCATCGATCACAGCCCCGCCGCGCAGCTGCCCGGGCGGCTCGCCTTTCCGCACCGGCACCTGACCGGCATCGACGGGTTGCAACCGCACGAAATCCTGTTCCTGCTGGACGAGGCGGAACAATGGGTGGAGGCGAACCGGACGCGCGCGCCATCCGACCGGCGGCTGGAGGGGATTACCCAGATCAACGCGTTTTTCGAAAACTCGACGCGCACGCTCCTGTCCTTTGAAATCGCCGGAAAGCGGCTGGGCGCCGATGTGGTCAACATGCACGCCGCCCAATCCAGCGTGAAAAAGGGCGAAACGCTGATCGATACGGCGATGACGCTGAACGCGATGCGAGCCGATGTCATCGTCATCCGTCATGGCAGTTCGGGTGCGGTGCAACTGATCGCGGACAAGGTGGACTGCCCCGTGCTCAATGCCGGCGATGGCTGGCACGAACATCCGACCCAGGCGCTGCTCGACGCGCTGACCATCCGCCGCCGCCGGGGCAGCATCGCCCATCAGCGCGTCGTCATCTGCGGCGATATCCGCCACAGCCGGGTCGCGCGGTCGAACATCCTGCTGCTGACCGCGCTGGCCGCCGAGGTGCGGGTCGTCGCCCCCGCCACGCTGATGCCCGACGGGATCGAACGCATGGGCGTCACGCCCTTCAGCGATTTCGATGCGGCGCTGGCCGGTGCCGACGTCGTGATGATGCTGCGCCTTCAGAACGAGCGGATGAACGGCGGGTTCATTCCGTCCACGCGCGAATTTCACCATCGCTATGGCCTGACGCCGCAGCGGCTGGCGCTGGCCGCGCCCGATGCGCTGGTGATGCACCCCGGCCCGATGAACCGGGGGGTCGAAATCGACAGCGTGGTCGCCGATGACAAGGCGCGGTCGGCCATTACCGAACAGGTGGAGATGGGGGTGGCGGTGCGCATGGCCTGTCTCGACGTGCTGACCCGGCGCCAGCGCGGCGTGGAGGGCTGGGCATGAGCACCGTCTTTACCGGCGCGACGCTGGTCTGCCCCGATAGCGGGGTTTCAACCGGCAACCTGTATGTCGGCGGCGATCTGATCGCCCGGCAGGGTCCGGCCGAAACGCAGATCGATGCGACGGGCAAGCTGCTTGCCCCCGCCATCGTCGATCTTGGCGCATTCGCCATCGACAAGGCGGCGTTTCGCGCCGGCGGCATCGTGCGCGTTGCATTGATGCCCGATCAGTCGCCGGTGCTGGACGATCCCGGCATCGTTCAGCGCGCGGCTGCGATGGGCAAGCCGGAATTGTGGGTTCACCCCATCGCCGCCGCGACCCAGGGTCTGGCAGGCCGCGACCTGTCCGAAATGGCGATCCTGGCCGAAGCGGGCGCGCGCGCCGTCGCCACCGGGCGGCACTGGATCGCGGATGCGGGCGTCATGCGAAAGGTGCTGGCCTATGCCGCCGACCTTGGCCTGACGGTCATCGCCCATGCGGAGGATGGCGGCCTGACCGGCGATGCGGTGGCAACGGCGGGCGAAACGGCAACGCGCCTTGGCCTGCCTGCCGCACCCGCCTGTGCCGAGGCGCTGGCCGTTGCCCGCGACCTGATGCTCGCCGAGGATACGGGCGCGCGCCTGCACTTCCGGCAAGTGACGACCACGCGGGCATTCGACCTGATCCGTGCAGCAAAGGCGCGGGGCGTGCGCGTCACCTGCGGCATCACGCCTGCGCACCTGTTCCTGTCCGACATTGCGCTGTCGGATTACCGCACCTTTGCCCATCTGTCCCCGCCGCTTCGCGCCGAATCGGACCGCCGCGCAGCGATCGAGGCGGTGCGCGACGGCACCATCGACGTGCTGACCAGCGGCCATGACCCCCGCGGGCCAGAGGCAAAGCGCCTGCCCTTTGCCGATTCGGCACCCGGTTCGGCGGGGGCGGAAACGCTGCTGGCGCTGGGGCTTGGCCTTGTTCGCGATGGCGTGATCGACCTGCCCCGCCTGTTCGCGATGCTGGCACGCAACCCCGCCCGCATCCTGGGGCTGGACACGGGCACGCTGGCCATCGGCGCACCGGCCGACCTGATCCTGGTGGACGAAGGCGCGCCGTGGCAGATCAGCGCGGACACCATGCGGGCAAAGGCGGGCAATACCCCGTTCGACGGCCTGCCGGTTCAGGGCCGCGTGCTTGGCGTGATGAAGGGCGGCGTCCTGGCCGATCCATAAAAGGAGCGGCGCCGATCGCATGGATCGACGCCGCCTGAGTTCGCTCTGTTATCCCGGATGAACCGGAATTACTTTGAAGCAGCGCGCACGCCGCTTCGAAACCATGTCGCCAGCTTGTCGCCAGCGCCCGAACGCACAAAACAAGTGCCGCCTGAACGCTTCACGTCACGGCACAAGCGATCGGCGTCAGGCCGTGCAAAGCCTCCGATGGACAGCCGATAATAGCTGACCCCGTTGACCGTCGCGGTCATGCCGGATGGGGTCATGCCTTTCAGCGCGCCGATCCGCCTGGTCAGCCGATTCCATGAATCCTTGGCAACGGCATCGTTTTCGAACGCGCCAAGCTGAACGAAAAACTCGCCGCGCGCGGGCGCTGCATAGGGCTTGGCCTTGCCCGCGACCGGGGCCGGACGATCCATCCGCATGAAGCTCGGCCTCTTGGCCGCGACGGTGCGGACCGGCAGCGGCTGCACGATTTCTGCGCGCGGTGCAAAACTGATCGACGGGCCGACACCCTGCGTCATGCTGAGGTCGGCGACAGGCGCAACGGCAACCGGCGGTTCCGCCACCACCGCCGCGGGTTCGGCGGCCGGGGCGGGCGTTTCGACAGCCGGGGCTTCGGGTGCGGGCGGCGGCGTTTCGGCAGTCGCATCGGCCACCGATGGCGCGGCGTTCAGCGCCAGATGGACCGGCTGACCCGGATCTTCAATCGGCACCACGCCGAGCAGCGCGGCAACCTGATCAGAGGCGGTGGCCGGACGGGCAAAGGCAGCCCATTCGATCAGCCGCTTTTCAACCTCGGCCGGGGCCAGGTCGACCGCTGCGACCGCCTGTGCCTCGCGCCAGCGGCCCGACAGGGCAAGCACCAGGGCAAAGTTCTGCCGCGTCACGGCATCCGCCGTCGGCTCGCGCGCGGCAACCGCCAGCACCGCAACGCCGCCGTCGGGATCCCCGGCCAGCGCCAGCGCCAGGCCGCGATCGGTCGCTCCGATCTGCGCTTCATAGGTTTTCAGCGTGTCGCGCGCTTCGGCCCACTGGCCAAGCGCCGTCTGCGCCAGCGCCAGGTTCAGCGCGGACCGGCCATTGGCGGGATCCAGCACCAGCGCATCCGAAAATGCCTGTGCCGCCGAATCGAACCGGCCCGCCGCCAGATAGGCGCGGGCAAGCAGCGAACGATAGGCGGCATTGTCGGGGACCAACGCCACTGCATGTTCCGCCTGCGCGATCGCCGCGCCGTGCTTGCGCGCCAGCAACGCCCGCTCGGCGTTGGCGGCAATCCGCACGGCCTTTTTGGCGTCGGGGGACAGGGCGACCGAGCTGGCGGTCGCAATGCCCATCGGCTGGGTCGAACAACCGACCATCGCCGTGCCCAGGATCAGCACCGACGCGCTCAGCGTGGCAAAGGTCCGGCCGTTCATGATTCCCCCCATCTTCAGCGGCCCTTGCCCGCGGGAAGCTGGGCAACCAGCGTCTCCACCTCGGGAATGGCGTTCAGAAATTGATCCAGTGCCTCGGTCACCAGCTGCTGCGCCGATGCCCGGTGCAGCGCACTGGCCAGGCGCAGCTTCAGGTGCCGCTCCTCGTCCAGCCGCAGCGTGAACGCGGCCTTGCGGCCCTTGTGCCGGGTTTCCCGGCGCAGCCGTTCGGCGGTTTTCACCGAAACCGGGCGCAGCGGCGCCGCCTCTGCCGGCGCCGACGGCTCGGCGGGCGCTTCGGCAACGATATCGACCGGGACCGGCTGTGCCAGTTCGGCGGCCAGCGCCTCTCGCTGGCGGACCACTTCCGGCACGGCGGCGGTCACGGCGCGGGGCTGAACGCCCTCGCCCATGTCGTTCCAGCCCAGATCCTCGATCGGCGCTTCGGCGGCGGGATATCCGCCGACATAGCCCTGCGGCCGCATGGCAGGCTTTGCCTGACCCTTTCGCGCCAGCAGGCCGGAGGAAAGCGAGGCGGCGGGCTTGACGGTTCCGAACATCGCCATCGCCTCAGCTCACGACCCGGCGGCCAAAGCCGCCCTGGCGGGCCGCGTTGAACGCATGACCGGCGGTCGGTGCGGCAAAGACGGTGCGGCGGAAATTCTTTTCCAGCCGGTCATGGATATAGCTCCACAAAGCCTGCACTTCCGAGGACGATTTGCCGTGCGGGTCCATTTCCATCACCGTGCGGCCGTCGATCATCGACGACGCGAAATCGGTGCGATGGTGAAGCGTGATCGGCGCGACGGTGCCGTGCTGGGACAGCGCGACGGCCGCTTCGCTGGTGATCCGCGCCTTTGGCGTGGCGGCGTTGACGACGAAGATCAGCGGCTTGCCCGCGCGGTCGCACAGGTCAACAGTCGCACCCACGGCGCGCAGGTCGTGCGGGCTGGGGCGGGTCGGGATGACGATCAGTTCGGCGACCTGGATCACGCTCTGGATCGCCATGGTGATAGCGGGCGGCGTGTCGATGACGGCCAGCTTGAAGCCCTGCTGGCGCAGAACCTCCAGATCGGCGGCCAGCCGCGCCACGGTGGTCTGCGCAAAGGCGGGAAACTCCGCCTCGCGTTCGTTCCACCAATCCGCCAGCGACCCTTGCGGATCGATGTCGATCAGAACAACGGGCCCGGCCCCTGCAAGCTGTGCCTGCACGGCCAGATGACCGGACAAGGTGGTCTTGCCCGATCCTCCCTTTTGCGATGCCATCGCCAGAACGCGCATGAAATCCCCTGAATTCCCGCTGCTACAGCGTTCCAGATGCCATGCGGGATGATAAGAATTGGTAAACGGCCTTGTCGGCGACGATGGATGCCACGCCCCCGGCGTTTAGGATTGCTTTGCCATTCATAGTTAAGCCGCATTATCCTTTGACTGGAAACGGGCGGAATGGGCGCATGAACGCGAAGTTTTTGATGGCAGCCACGCTGCTGACGGCGGGAATCGGCAGCCCGGCGCGTGCTGACGTCAAGGCGGGGCTGGAGGCGTGGGCACGCGGCGATTATGCCGCCGCCGTCGGCGAATGGCGGGCCGATGCCGAACGCGGCGATGCCGATGCGCAGTTCAATCTGGGTCAGGCCTATCGCCTCGGCCGGGGCGTGCCGCAGGACCTGGTTCAGGCCGAGGAATGGTATCGCCGCGCCGCGCTTCAGAACCATGTGCAGGCAAGCGACTTTTACGGACTGGCGCTGTTTCAGAACGGCAAGAAGCGCGATGCCGTCCGCTGGCTGGAGGCGTCGGCCGCCCGGGGCGAGCCGCGCGCGCAATATGTCCTGGGCACGTTGTACTTCAACGGCGACGTGACCGCGCGCGATCATGCCCGCGCCTTTGCCCTGCTCACCCGCGCCTCGTCTCAGGGGATCACGCAGGCGACCCAGACTCTTGAACAGATCGACCGGTATATCGCGCTGCCCGACCGGCAACGCGGCGCGCAGCTGGCCAGCGACTATGAACGGCAGGCAGCGGCAGCGCCCGCGTCGACAGCCGCCGTGCCGATCATCGCCGGCCGCGCGCCGACGCCGGATGCGCTGGTGACAGCGGCAGCCACGCCCGCGGACCTGCCGCCCCAGCCGCGCTTCGAGCCAAAGCCGATGGTGGTTGACCGCCCCACCCCCGCAACCCCGCCCGCGCCAAAGCCCGCCCGCGCTGCAGCGCCCGCGATCCGCGACGGCGGCTGGCGGGTTCAACTTGGCGCATTCGGCGATCCGGGCAATGCCCGGCGACTATGGACACAGGTTCAGGGCCGCTTTCCGGGCCGCCAGCCAAGTTTCGTCCGCGCAGGCAATCTGACCCGGCTGATCGTCGGCCCCTTTGCCAGTCAGGCGGACGCAAAGGCAGGATGCGCCCGCGTCAGCCCCTGCGTCCCCGTTCAGAAATAGGGCGTGATGCCGGATATGGTGCCGGTTGCAGGGATCGAACCCGCGACCTTCGGTTTACAAAATGCCGACGCGGGTGTTTGAGTGCGCCCTGTGGCATCGCTCGATCACGGTCGATTGCAAGGTCTGTCGGCGGCGGACGGTGTTCGATCCTCACCAGCTTTGGGCACTGCTTCACCGGGCCGGGCCTGGCTGAACAGGCTGGCCGCGATCAGGAACAGGATCGGCATCAGGAAATCCCGATGTCGCTCGCCAAATTCGAACCACAGGCCGAACAGCAGCAGATGGGCGAAGCCAACGGCGAGCAGCCAAATCAGTTGCGACGGGATGGACCGCCAGCAGCGAGCCAACGCTGTCGCGGTTCCACCCAGAACTGCGATATGCGCCACACTGCCGATGATCGCCAGATGACCGAGCCAAGGCGGCGCAAGTGCAGCCGCAGACAGTCTGCCGACGCCGTAATGGCCAAGCGACAGGCCATAGATCGCCTTGCGCGCGGTAAGCATCACAAAGTCCCGCTTATGTGCGTTGATCCAGTCCATCGCCGTGGCACCCAGATAGCGGCCATAATCCAACTCGTTCATACCGGGCCGGGCGCGGGGCGTCGGCATCCAGTATCCGGTGGCGGCGGGGTTATTGCCCACCCACAGGCTGACAGGGCCGGCACTGGTCAGTGGCACGAACGCGCCGAGTACCGCCCAGTTGCGGAGCCACCAAGGCACCATGAGCAGCGCTGTCGATCCGCCAACGATGATCATCCAGCCGATCAGCCTGCGCCCCTGCGCCCAGGGCACCAACGCCAATGCGAACCACAGCACGATCGGGGCAAGCAACGGCTGAAGCAGCGCTAGCACCGCTGCCAGTCCTCCAATGCCGAGCGCGCGCCAGACGCTGAAATGCGCGTGGCGGGCGAGATCCAGCCAGCCGATCGCGATCAGCAGGGTGAGGAGCACCGCCAGCCCTTCTTTCTGAGCAAAGGGGACGGACATCAGTGTGGATGGCCAGATCAGATACCACCAAGCTGCAACCCATTCTGCCCGTTTACCGACCAACCGCCGCCCCAGAGCGATAATGGCGGCCGCTGTTGCCACATCAATGATGAGGTTCAAGAGAAAGATGGATACCGTCGAAAGCCCGAACAGCAAGGACCAGACTGACAGCATGAGCGGGAACATTGGCGGATAAAAGGCCCACATATCGATACCGCTGTCTCGGTCTACGATATGTAGCGTGCCGTCATTGAGCAGCGTCCCGGCAAGCGCCGGATAGATTTGGGCATCACCCGCTGGGCTTAGCCCCTGGGTCAGGATCATCGGCCAGACCCGCGCCACCAGCCCAGCCATCGCCAGTAGGAGGAACATCCGGCCATCCATTCTCCCGCGTGCGATCGGCCCGGCAAGTGCGGCCAGCGCCAGCCAGACAGGGAGCGCGATGACGTCGATCGCACGCGTCTGCCAAGCCATCAGCACGAATGGCGCCGCGATGATCGCCGCCACCGTTATGAGCACGATAAGGGCCGCCAGCATCCATATCGACAGCCTCCCGAGCGGCCTGGCAAGCGGTGCGGGTCGGCGTTCTTGCATAAGCCAATGCTTATACCGACCTAGCTCTGCAGGCGATTGTTTTGTTTCGAAGGCGAATCTTGTCCGCCAGCTGAGCGCCAAGCGAGGCGTCAAGCGGCGTACGAGAGATATTCCTTTTCTCCGTCGCACGCCTAGAGCGGCATGCTCAATTCGCCTTCCTATGTCGGATGATACTACATCGAGTTACGAACCTATCGGCGCTACTGGCACTAACGGCACGGAGCCGCTCTGCCTGCCTGTCCACTCTGGGTCAGCCTTGTCGGTGATTAGCCGGAGCTTATCCAACGATGGCAGCAGATTATGCTTAGGCAAAATGGCGCGCTAAATCGTTGATTTATATGGTGCCGGTTGCAGGGATCGAACCCGCGACCTTCGGTTTACAAAACCGCTGCTCTACCATCTGAGCTAAACCGGCGACCCGCCGCGAATGGTGCCCCTGGCCGGACTTGAACCAGCACTCCTTTCGGAACTCGATTTTGAGTCGAGCGCGTCTACCAATTTCACCACAGGGGCCTGTCGCGGGACGCAGGCGCTAACCGATTGCGCCGCGCCCCGCAAGCCATCGGCGTCAGCCAAAGGTTTCGACGACATCGTCCTCGGCATAAGGATCCTTGGGATCCGGCCCGAACCGGTTCGGCCCCCGCGTTCCTTCAAGCACCATGAAGACAAGGACGATCAGCCCGCCCACATAGGGGATGAAGTTCAACAGGACGAACCATCCGCTCCTGTCCTGGTCATGAAACCGGCGCACCTGCACGGCCAGTGCCGGGATGAAGATCGCCAGCACGAAAATCCCGAACAGGATCAGGAACAGCCCTGACGCGCCATCGCCCGTCGATCCGAAGATGCCGCCAAATACGGCCAGCAGGATCGTGACGATCAGATAGCCGAGAAAGAACATCCAATATTCCTTGCGGCGCGACCGTCCCTGAAAATCCGCATATCGCTTCAGCGGCATCAGCATCCATTCCATTCCCACTCTCCCCGAAATACCGGCCCCCCGGCGCGGCAAGGCAAACGTGGCGCAGACCGGCTCCCGCTGCAAGCGGATCACATCAGGCGCGCGGTGCCTGTCGCCGGTAACTCAGCGCCTCGGCCACATGGACCCGGCCGACGGTTTCCGATCCGGCCAGATCGGCAATGGTGCGGGCCACGCGCAGGACGCGGGTATAACCGCGCGCGGACAGGCGCATCGCCGCCGCCGCCTTGGCCAGCAGGTCGCGGCCCGCATCGTCGGGCGTTGCATGATCGGTCAGGATATCGCCATCCGCCTCCGCATTGGTGCGCGCGGGATTGGCGGTATAACGCCGCTGCTGGATGGCGCGCGCCGCCGCGACGCGGGCACCGACCTCTGCCGATCCCTCGACCGGCGGGGGCAGGATCAGGTCGGCGGCAGTCACCGGCTGCACCTCGACGTGCAGGTCGATCCGGTCGAGCAGCGGACCGGATACCTTGGCCTGATAATCGGCGGCGCAGCGGGGCGCGCGGCTGCACGCCAGCGCCGGATCGCCCAGATGACCGCAACGGCACGGGTTCATCGCCGCCACCAGCTGCACCCGCGCCGGATAGGTCAGGTGCGCATTGGCCCGTGCGATGCTGACCGTGCCGGTTTCCAGCGGCTGACGCAGCGAATCGAGTACCGCCCGCTGAAACTCGGGCAGTTCGTCTAGGAACAGGACGCCCAGATGCGCCATGCTGACCTCGCCCGGCCGCGCCTTCAGCCCGCCGCCGACCAGCGCCGCCATCGACGCGCTGTGATGCGGGCTGCGAAACGGGCGCACCCGCGTCATCCGCCCGCCCTCCAGCGTGCCCGCGACGCTGGCGACCATGGAAACCTCCAGCGCCTCGCCCGAATCGAGCGGTGGCAGGATGCCGGGCAGGCACGCCGCCATCAGCGATTTGCCCGCACCCGGCGGCCCGACCATCAACAGATTGTGGCCGCCCGCCGCCGCGATCTCCAGCGCGCGCTTGGCCGTTTCCTGTCCCTTGACCTGATTGAGGTCCGGCCCGCCGCCATGCGCAACCGCCATCCCCGGCTCCGGCGGCGACAGCAGTTGCAGCCCGTTCAGATGGTTGAGCAGTCCCAGCAGGTCGACCGCCGGCACGACGCCCGCCGATCCCGCCCAGGCGGCCTCCGCACCCTGCGCCGCCGGACAGATCAGCGCCTTGCCCTCCGCCGCTGCATGAAGCGCGGCTAGCAGCACGCCGGGCGACGGGGCCACCCGCCCGTCCAGCCCCAGCTCGCCAACGATCACATACTCCCCCAGCGTCTCGGCATCCGCCACGCCCATCGCGGCGAGCAGCGCCATGGCGATGGGCAGGTCGTAATGCGATCCTTCCTTGGGCAGGTCGGCGGGCGACAGATTGACGGTGATGCGCTTGGGCGGCAGCGACAGGCCGATGGCGGCGATCGCGGCGCGCACCCGTTCGCGGCTTTCGGCCACCGCCTTGTCTGCCAGGCCGACAACGACGAAATTGGGCAGGCCGGGGGCCAGCGATACCTGAACCTCGACGCTGCGCGCCTCCAGCCCCAGATAGGCCACTGTCGATACGATCGCGACCAATGGCCAATCCCCCTGCCCCGGTTTTGCAGAAGCTTAGCCGGTTTGGCGGTTCTGGCCAGAGGGCCGTACGGGAAAAAAACGGGGCAGGCGTATTGCACCAGCAACACACAGCGCCCAACTATGCCGGCATGGCGACTTCGCCCTCTGCGTTGACTTTATCGGCAGGCTGGCATAAGGCCGCGCCCAACACGGCCGTCCGAGTGGCGGCCCTTTTTCGTTCTGATTTACCGGGAATGCACAATGAAGCGGACTTTTCAGCCGAGCAATCTGGTGCGGGCGCGCCGTCACGGTTTCCGGGCACGCATGGCGACTCCGGGCGGCCGCAACGTGATCCGTGCGCGCCGCGCGCGCGGCCGCAACAAGCTGTCGGCCTGACCGTCCTTACGCGGCGGGCGGATTTCCTCGCCGCGAATCAGGGCAGGCGCGCACCGACCCGGGGCTTCCTCCTGCTGGTGCGCGACCGGGGTGACGGCGATCCGGCCATGCGGATCGGCTATACCGTATCGAAGAAAGTGGGAAACGCCGTCGTGCGCAATCGCATGAAGCGGCGTTTTCGCGCATTGGCGCGCGAGGTGCTGGCAACGCACGGCATCGCCGGTGCCGACCACGTCCTGATCGGCCGCCAGTCGGGGATCGAACATCCCTATGCCGATCTGGTCGCCGACCTGCAAAAGGCGCTGGCCCGCGCCCGGCCCGGGCCGCCCGCTGCGTGAGCCGCCCTTCCCTGCCCGCACAGGCGCTGATGGGGCTGGCCCGGCTGTGGCAGCTTGGCCCGTCGGTCATCCTGCCGCCCAGCTGTCGCTATTCGCCCTCCTGTTCGGCCTATGCAATCGAGGCGCTTGCCCGCTATGGGGCGCTGAAGGGTGGATGGCTGGCGATGCGACGCATTGCGCGATGCCATCCATGGGGCGGCCATGGCCATGATCCGGTGCCATAAGCGCCAAGCAGGGACTGACTGGTGAAACAAGAACAGAAGAATTTCCTGATCTTTGCCGTGATCGCGGCGCTGATCCTGTTTGCCTGGGAACCGATCGTCCGCTTCGTCTATCCCAGCGCCGTCACCCGGCCGACCGAGGTGATCGCGGGCGGCGAGCGCGTGGCCAAGCCCGATCCGTCTGCCGATCCTGCCGCCAACACCCCGGGCGCGATCCGTGATCGCAATGCCGTGCTGGCCGAAACGCCCCGCGTTGCCATCGACACGCCGACGCTGAAGGGATCGATCAACCTGAAGGGCGCGCGGATCGACGACCTTGTGCTGACCCGCTATGATCAGACGGTCGACAAGAACAGCCCGCCCATCCGGCTGTTTTCGCCCTCCGGCACCGAAAAGGCGTATTTCGCCGGGTTTGGCTGGCGCGGAACCGGCCTTGCCGCGCCGGACGCGAACACCGTGTGGCAGGCGAGCGCGCCGACGCTGAAGCCGGGTCAGCCCGTCACGCTGAGCGCGCGCGTGGGGGCTCAGGTCTATCGCATCCAGCTGGCGGTCGATGACGCCTATATGTTCACCGCAACGCAGACGGTGGGCAATACCGGCGGCCAGCCGGTTCAGGTCGTGCCGTTCAGCTATTTGAGCCGCGCCGAAAAATCCGCCGATGTCGATCAGTGGACGGCCCATGTCGGCGCCATCGCCGCGACCACCGAAAAGGCGAATTACATCAATTATGACGAGGTGACGCCCACGGCGACGCGGTTCGAGACGCGCGGCGGCTATGCCGGGTTCACCGATCATTACTGGCTGACTGCCGTCATTCCCGATCCCAAGGTGGCATCGGAGCTGCGCCTGATTTCGGCGGGCGAGCGGTCGTTCCAGGTGGATACCGAACCCGCCAGCGCAGCCCGGCTCGCCCCGGGGCAGCAATTGACCCAGACGAGCCGACTGTTCGCCGGTGCCAAGGAAGTGAACATCCTGGACCGGTATGAGGAACAGGGCGGCATCCCGCATTTCGGCCGCGCCATCGACTGGGGCTGGTTCGAGATTCTGGAAAAGCCGATCTTCCACTTCCTGCACTGGATTTTCACCAACGTGCACAATTTCGGCGTGGCAATCATCCTGCTGACGCTGACCATTCGCCTGCTGCTGTTCCCGATCGCGCAGAAGCAATTTGCCGGCATGGCGGCGATGCGCGCCGTGCAGCCCAAGATGAAGGCGCTGCAGGAACGGTACAAGGACGACAAGGCGCAGCTTCAGCAAAAGATGATGGAGCTGTACAAGACGGAAAAGGTCAATCCGCTGGCCGGATGCCTGCCGACCTTGATCCAGATCCCGATCCTGTTTGCGCTGTACAAGGTGCTGATCCTGGCCATCGAAATGCGGCATCAGCCGTTCGCCCTGTGGATCAAGGATCTGTCCGCGCCCGATCCGCTGACGCCGGTCAACTTGTTTGGCCTGCTCGATTTCACGCCGCCCGGCTTCCTGGCCATCGGGGTGATCCCGATCCTGCTCGGCATTTCGATGTGGGCGCAGTTCCGACTGAACCCCGCGCCGATGGACGAGGTGCAGAAACAGGTGTTCGCGATCATGCCATGGATGCTGATGTTCATGATGGCACCGTTCGCCGTGGGCCTTCAGATCTACTGGATCACGTCGAACCTGCTGACCATCGCACAGCAGCAATGGCTGTATTCCCGGCATCCGGCGCTCAAGCAGAAACCGGCATGACGGCGGAAGAGGAAGCGGCGCGGGCAGCGGCGATCGAGGAAGCACGGCGCATCTTTGCCGGGCCGATCACGTTCCTGAAATCGGCGCCCGCGCTTGAATTCCTGCCCGATGCGACGGTGCCGGAAATCGCCTTTGCCGGCCGGTCGAATGTCGGCAAATCGTCGCTGCTCAACGCGCTGACCGGTCGGACCTCGCTTGCCCGCACATCGGTGACCCCGGGGCGGACGCAGGAGCTGAATTATTTCGACGTCGGCAATCCGCTGTTCTTCCGGCTGGTCGACATGCCCGGCTATGGCTTTGCCAAGGCGCCGAAGGACATGGTCCGCCGCTGGCGCTATCTGGTGAACGATTTCCTGCGCGGTCGCCCGGTCTTGAAACGCGCGCTGGTGCTGATCGATTCGCGGCACGGCATCAAGGATGTGGATACCGAGATGCTGGACATGCTGGACAAGGCAGCGGTCAGCTATCGCATCGTCCTGACCAAGGCGGACAAGGTAAAGGCGACTGACCTTGCCGCCGTCCTCGCCCGCACCGAGGCGGAGGCCCGCAAGCGTCCCGCCGCGCATCCGGAAATCATCCCCACCTCGTCCGAAAAGGGCATGGGAATCCCCGCATTGCGCGCCGCGGTGATCGAGGCTGTGACCGTCTGAACACCCCTGGCCGGGCGGTATCGCGCCCCCGGCCCCGCTGCCTGCCCGTCAGCGCGCGGCGGTTGCCCCCCGTCCCCCGCCCGGCTAAGCCCGTGCCATGCTCAAGCTTTATATCGGCAACAAGGCCTATTCCTCCTGGTCCATGCGCGGCTGGCTTGCCTGCAAGCTGTCCGGCCTGCCGTTCGAGGAGGTGGTGGTGCCACTGTACGACGCCGAATGGGACCAGCGGCGCGAAGGGGACGAGTTCGCGCCATCATCGGGCAAGGTGCCGATCCTGTGGGACGGCGATGTCGTCGTGTGGGACAGCCTGGCGATCGTCGAATATCTGAACGAAAAATCGGGCAATGGCCGGTTCTGGCCCGCCGATCCCGCAGCACGCGCCATGGCACGGTCGATGGCGGCGGAAATGCATTCCGGCTTTTCGGCGCTGCGCCGCAAGCACAGCATGAATGTCCGCCAGGTCTATCCCCCGCAAAAGCCCGATGACGATGTGCTTCAGGATATTCAGCGCATCATGGAGCTATGGGCACAGGCCCGCGCCCGGTTCGGCGGCGATGGCGAATTTCTGTTCGGCGATTTCAGCGCAGCGGACGCGATGTTCGCGCCGGTGGTAACGCGGCTCGTCACCTATTCGCTGCCCGTCGCGCGCTTTGCCCCCGGCTATATGCACGCCGTCCTGACCTATCCGTGGATGCAGGACTGGATCGCGTGCGCCCAGGCCGAGGACTGGGTGATCGAAAAGTTCGAAGGCGCGGTTCAGGGCTGACCTATCGCAGGCGCGGGTCTGGATAGGGCGTACCGTCTTGCCGCTGATAGCCGTCGGCCGTGAACTGCATGTCGATGTCGGAATAACTGCCGCCCGCCGTCCGGTCGCCCGCGCCGATGGCAATGAACACGCAATCGGCATCGCTGCGGTTGATCAGGTGATGCCCGTTCGCCTCCCCCGCCGGAAACGCCGCAATATCGCCGGGCCGCATCACGGTTTCGCCGTGATCGTCGATCAGCACCGCTTCGCCGGCCAGCATCACGACCAGCTCGTCCTCCCCCCGATGCCAGTGGCGCTGCGACGACCATGCCCCGGGTTTCAGGACGACATGGCTGGCCGCGATATGGACCAGGCCCGCAGCAGGCGCCAGGCGGCGATACCATCGCCCCTCGACCGCAGTATCGAATGGCGGCGGATAGCCCGTCGCATTGGTTTGCGGCACGGCATCAAGGTCCAGCTTGGGCATCGGCGTATCCTGCGCTAACGGTGCGGCCATGCTGCCCGATCCCATCGAATTGACCAAGGCGCTGATCGCCGCGCCAAGCATCACCCCGGCCACCGGCACGGTGTTCGATGTGCTGGAGGCGGCGCTGCTGCCGCTTGGATTTGCCGTGGAACGGTTCGTCAACGGTCAGGCGCCTGATGGCCCGGTGGAAAACCTGCTGGCCGTGCGCGGCACCGGCGGGCGGCATTTCGCCTTTGCCGGACATCTGGACGTGGTGCCGCCCGGCCAGGGATGGGCCAGCGATCCGTTCGACCCGCAAGTGCGCGGCGACCTGTTGCACGGGCGCGGTGCGGTGGACATGAAGGGCGCAATCGCCGCCTTTGTCGCCGCCGCAGGACAGGTGCCGGCCGATGCAGGCACGGTCAGCCTGATCATCACGGGTGACGAGGAAGGACCGGCGGTGTTCGGCACGCGCGCACTGATCGACCGGATGGGCGAGCGCAGCCTGGTCCCCGACGCCATCCTGGTGGGCGAGCCGACCAGCGTCGCCCGGCTGGGCGACATGGTAAAGATCGGGCGGCGCGGCTCCGTTAACATCTGGATCGACGTGCCGGGGCGGCAGGGTCATGTCGCCTATCCGCATCTGGCCGACAATCCGATCCCGCGCCTGATCGCCGCACTGTCGGCAATCGACGCGATCGTGCTGGACGCCGGGACCGACTGGTTTCAGCCGTCGAATATCGAGGTGACGGACATCACCGTCGGCAACCCGGCCACCAATGTGATCCCGGCTGCGGCGTCGGCGCGCCTGTCGATCCGGTTCAACGATCTGCACACCGGCGACGGGCTGGGCGAGCGGATCCGGTCCGTCGTCCATGCCCATGCGCCAGAGGCGATCGTGCGGCCTGTCGTGTCGGGTGAGGCGTTCCTGACCCCGCCGGGCGCGCTGTCCACGCTGGTCGCCGATGTGATCGAGCGACACCAGGGCATCCGGCCGGAACTGTCGACGACCGGCGGCACGTCCGATGCCCGGTTCCTGTCGCGGATCGCGCCGACCATCGAGTTCGGGCTGCTCAACGCCACCATGCACAAGCTGGACGAGGCAGTGGCGCTTCAGGATCTGACCGCACTGACGGCGATCTACGCCGATATCACGCGCGAAGCGCTGGCCGCGGCATCCTGATCGACGGCTGGGCCGCGACCCAGCGCATGAACGTCACCTCGTCCATCGGCGGGGCGATGGCATAGCCCTGCAGCACCTCGCACCCGATGACGCGCAGGACGTCGCGCTGTGCCTCGTCCTCGATCCCCTCTGCCACCGCCGTACAGCCCAGCCCGTGGATCAGGCCGATGACCGCCTGCGCGATGGCCCGCGCCTCGGTGCGAATCGCGACATGCTCCACGATGCTGGTATCCAGCTTGACCCGGTCCACCGGCAACTCGCGCAGACGGGCCAGATTGGAATAGCCGGTGCCGAAATCGTCGATGGCGATGGTCGCGCCGTCCTCGCGCAGCGCCCGGATCGCACTGATCACCTCGCCGCTGCAGGTCATGGCCAGCGTTTCGCTGATTTCCAGTTCCAGCAGGCCGGCCGGGGCCCCCGCCGCCCTCAGCGCGCTTCGCAACCGGCGGAAAAAGGTCGCATGGTCGATCTGGCGCGGGCTGATGTTGACGGCCATGCGCTGCTCGATGCCGATCCGGGCCCAGCGGGCAATGGTGTCCGCCACCTGATCCACCACCCGGTTGCCGATTTCGACGATCAGGCCGGTTTCCTCGGCACAGGCGATGAACTCAGTCGGCAGGCGGACGCCATCGGCATGGCGCCAGCGCAGCAGGGCCTCTGCCCCGACAACGCGGCCATCCTTTGCCGCGATCTGCGGCTGGAAATACAGGCTGAACGCATCCTGTTCGACGGCGTCGCGCAGGTCCCGTTCCAGCTGCATCCGCGTTTCGGCGGCCAGCGCCATTTCGTCGGTATACAGCGCCACCCGGCCGCGGCCATCGCCCTTTGCCCGGTACATCGCCATATCGGCGGCCCGCATCAATTCGGTCAGCATCTGGCCATGACGCGGACGCAGGGCGACGCCAACCGATGCGCCGATCCGCACATCCTGCCCCTCGACATCGAATGGCTGGATCAGTTCGGCATGGATGCCATGGCCGATCTGCAGGGCATCGGCCGCATCGCTGACGACCGGAAAGAACAGGGTGAACTCATCGCCGGCCAGTCGGCCGATCAGCGGCTGCACCGCACTTCCGTCGTCCGCCATCCCGGCAAACCGGCTCGCCACGTCGCGCAGCCGCTGTGCCACCAAACTCAGCAGGATGTCGCCACACGCATGGCCCAGCGTGTCATTGACGACCTTGAACCGGTCAAGGTCGATGAAAAACAGCGCCGACGACCCGTCGCGGGGCAACGTTTCCAGCAACCGGTCGCACGTCCGGCGGAAATGCAGCCGGTTGGGCAGGCCGGTCACCGCATCGAACAGCGCAAGCCGTTCGGCACTGTTCAGGTTGCTGCCCACCTGATCGAACAGTTCGCGCATCGTCTGGGCCAGTCCCGGCACGGCGCGGTCGATCTGTTCGGGTACCGGCGCGGTCAGGTCGCCAGCGGCCGCCTGGCGCAATCGCTGGATCGCGGTGTCAAGCGCGGTGGCGGTCCCGGCCAGCGTATGTTCGGCAAAGGCCCAGCACATCGCGCCACAGATGATCGCCGCAATCAGCGCACGCCCCGCGCCATCCGGCGTGATTCCGGCACCCGTCGCCACCAGCGCGAGGATGAAAACCAGCGCGCCAGCGCCCAGCGCGAATGCAATCGCGCGAACTCTGAGCGAATGGCCTTTCATCGTTATCGATGGCTATCCCAGCAGCGGAGCGCCCAAACGGCCCCCGACCAGTGCGGAAATATCATCGGAAAGAGTTAAAAAAGCGCGACTTGCAGCCGGATTTTCATTTCGATGACGATATGATTGCCGTTCAACCCGGCCGGTGCGCCTGCCCGCGCCGCAGAACGATATACAGCGCCCCGGCCCCGCCGTGCCGGGGATGGGCACCGCGCACTGCCGCAATCGCATCGGCATGGCGCGACATGGCCAGCCAGTCGCGGACGGCGGCACGGATGGCGCCGCGCGCATGGGGCCGTTCGGATTCGGGGCGCGGCGGACGGCCGGTGATCAGCAGCAGCACCCGGTCGCCGCGCGCGATGGCGCGGGCCAGTCCGTCGTCCAGCACCCGGTGCGCCTCTGCAAGGCTGTGGCCGTGCAGGTCGATGCTGCTGTCGGGCAGCAACTGTCCCCGCGCAATCCTGCGTTCCCATCCGCCGTCCAGCGATCCGTCGATACTGCGCGGTGCTGGCGCGGGCGGGGTAACCGGGCGGGGCAGCTGCACCCGCCCCTTTGGCGGGCGATGGCTGGCGGGGGCGAAATCGGCAACGGGCGGCAATGGCGGCGGCGGCGGGGGGACGACGGCGATCCGTGCAGCACGCAACGGCCGCACGCTCGCCATCACCTTTGCCCAAAGCGCGGCCTCTGCGGGGTCAAGGCGCCGCATTGCCGCCCCGGACCCGCGCAATCGTGCCGCGCGGCACCAGGATAAAGGCGGTGCCGCGTGCCGACATGCCGCCCGCAATCGCTCGCGCATCGTCGCCCGCGCCCCAGAATGTATCGAAGCGGTTCGGCCCGCGAATTGCGCCGCCGGTATCCTGTGCAACCCACAGTCCGGTGGCATCCGTCCGGTCCATCGACAGGAACACGGGCGCGCCCAGCGGCACGAATTTGGGATCGGCAGCGACGCTCGCCTGTCCGGTCACCGGCAGGCCAAGCGCGCCCAGCGGACCCGGCCCGGTCAGCTCGCGGAAAAAGACATAGCTCTTGTTCTCGCGCATCAGCGCGCGGCCTTCCTCCGGATGATCGCGCAGCCATTGCATGATGCCCTGCATCGATGCCTGACCGGGGGCCAACAGGCCGCGATCCCGCATCAGTGCGCCGATGCCGGTATAGGTCCGGCCGTTCTGCCCGGCATAGCCGATGCGCAGGACGCCGCCATCGGGTAGCCGCAACCGGCCCGATCCCTGGATTTGCAGAAAGAACAGCTCGATCGGATCCGCGGCCCAGCCGATTTCCAGCCCGCGCCCGGCCAGCGCGCCTTCCTCGATCGCGGTCCGGTCGTGATAGGGGACCAGGCTGGTGCCCTGCACCCGGCCCCGGATCGTCTTGCCCTTCAGGTCATCGCTGAATTCGCCCAGCGCAACATCGACCAGATCGGTCGGGCGGGCATAGACCGGGGTCTGGTACGGCCCCTCCTGCCGCCGCGATCCGGCAATTTCCGGCTCGTAATATCCGGTGGCAAACGCCTTGCCATCCGCCACCTGAACTGTCTCGAACCGCTCGGCAAAGAACCGGCGGGCGTCGCTGGTCCCGGCCGCGGCCGAACAGGCCGGTTGCCAGTCCGCGCCGCGGGTCAGGCCGGACGCATCGGTCCGCCGGATCAGCGACGGGCAGGAAATGCGAAACGCGGCCAGCGCGCGGGCCGCAACGCTCTCACTGATCGGCAGGCTGTCGATCGCGGGGCCGGGCGTCAGGGTGGCCGCAGCCGCGGTGGTAATGCTGGCATCGACCGCGGGCGCGATTGCGGGGGCGATCGGCGTCGCCGCAACCGGCTGGCGCGCGGCGGGCTGGCCGGGGACTTGCCGGCGGGTGGCCGGCCGTGTCGCGGCGGGCGGGCGGGCTGCTGACGACGGGGTGTCGGCGCGGGGAACCAATGTCGACGCACAGCCGGGCAGCGTCAGCATCGCGGCCATCATCGCCATGGCCGCCAGCGACGCCCGTCCCCCGTTCGTCATGGCACGCTACACTCCTGCCGGTTCAGGCTTCGTCGGTTTCGCTGAGTTTCCAGTTCGGATCGTCGCTCCGCAGGCGGCGGCTGAACGTCCAGATATCGTGGGTCTGCACGGCGTCGGACAGCGAACCGGCCACCACATTCCCTTCCTTGTCGCGCGTCACCGCGGCGATATCGGCATCGAAGCGGACGGTGATCTCGGCAACGCCCGATTCAACCCGCGCATCGGTGATGACCGCGTTTTCGATGGCCACAACGCGATTGTCGAGCACATGGCCGGCTGCCTCACGATCCGCGATCGCTGCATCGAACCCTTCGCGAACATCATCCTCGACCAGCCAGGTCAGCGTTTCCCGGTCGCCCTTCCAATAGGCGTCCAGGATCATGGAATATGCGGAGCGCGCACCGGTCAGGAACTGCGCGGCATCGAACCGCGCGTCCGCGTCGATGATCGCCCGTACGCCGCGCTCGGCCGCAGGCTCCATCAACCGCTGCGCCGGCTCGCGCGGATCGGCGGGCTGATCCACCGGCCGCTGCGGCTGTGGCATGGCAACGCGCTCTTCCGCAGGCTTGGGCAGAGGTTGTTCGTGCCCCGTCCGCTTGCCCAGAACCGAATACAGGCGCAGCGCCAGGAAGCCCGCAACCATGGCGAGCAGCACAATGAAAAGGATGGGTCCACCGGTCATGATGCGTCCAACATAGGCAGAAGCGCCGCGGGTTTCAAATGAACCTTGCGCCGATCCGGTTCCCGCGACCGTTGAACTCGGCCGCCGCCCCTGCTAGTCGCGGCGCTCTTGGCCGGGGGAGCGGGATCGCCGGACGGCCTTTTCAGGGACGACAAGGAAAAGTTCGATGGAAATTGAGGACAATGGCGTGGCTGGCGAGCCCGTGGCGAACGGTGCAGACACCGCTCCGTCGGCAAGCGTCATTTCACAATATGTGAAGGATCTTTCCTTCGAAAATCCGAACGCGCCCGCCATTTACCAGGTTCAGGACGGCCAGCCTAAGCTGGATGTCCAGTTCAACATCGGCGCCGGCCAGCTGGGCGAGGGCGTGCACGAGGTCGTGTTGAAGATCGAGGCGCGGGCCGAAGTCGATGGCCGCGTGATGTATCTGGTCGACCTGTCCTTTGCCGGCCTGTTCGCCCTGCGCAACATCCCCGACGAGCATCTTCAGCCGTTCCTGCTGGGTGAGGCACCCCGCATCCTGTTCCCGTTCGCCCGCCGCGTGCTGGCCGATCAGGTGCGCGACGGCGGCTTCCCGCCGCTGCTGCTGGAACCGATCGACTTTGGCGCGCTGTACCTGCAGCAGGCAGCGGCCCAGGGCGGTCAGGGCGGAGAGATTGGCGGCGAGTTCCCGACCAGCGGCCAGGCCTGACCGGCCCGCCCGGAGAGCCGCCCGATGGGCCTCGCCAAATCGCTGGGATCGGTCGGTGGCCTGACGCTGGCCAGCCGGGTCCTGGCGCTTGGCCGGGATACGCTTCAGGCGGCTTTCATGGGCGCGGGCTTTGCCTCGGACGCCTTTCTGGTCGCGTTCCGGTTGCCAAACATGTTTCGCGCCCTGTTCGCCGAGGGCGCATTTTCGGCCGCTTTTGTCCCCATGTTCAACCGGCAGGTGGCGGAGGGCGGCGGCCGGCCCGCCGGATTGCTGTTCGCCGAACAGGCGCTGGCGCTGCTGTTTCCCATCCTGTTGGCCATGACGGCGGTGATGCTGATCGCCGCCTGGCCGCTCACCTGGGTGCTGTCCGGCGGGTTCGATGACCCCAGCCCGGCGCAGTTCGCCTACGCGGTCGAGCTGTCGCGGATCACCATTCCCTATCTGATGCTGATCTCGCTCACCTCGCTGCTGGGCGGCATCCTCAATTCGATCGACCGTTACGGGGCCAATGCCGCCGCGCCGATCCTGCTGAACCTGTCGATGGTATCTGCCCTGGTCTTCTTCCATGGCGCGGACCCGTTTGAAACCGCACGCGTGCAGGCACTGGCGGTCACGGCCGGGGGCGTGCTGCAACTGGGCTGGCTGATCTGGGTATGCCGCGCCTCTGGCGTGTCGCTTCGCCTGCGCCTGCCGACCATCACGCCGCAGATGCGCGAACTCGGCCGTCTGATCCTGCCCGCAGCGGTCGGGGCGGGCGCGGTGCAGATCAACCTGGTGATCTCGACCGCGCTGGCCGGCAGCCTGCTCGACGCCGGCTCGATCAGCCATATCTATTATGCCAACCGCCTGTCCGATCTGCCGCTCGGCATCATCGGCATCGGGCTGGGCACCATCCTGCTGCCCACCTTGTCGCGTCAGTTGAGCGGCGGGGACCATGCAGAAGCGATGGCGACGCAGAACCGGGCGATCGAGCTTGCCCTGCTGCTCACCCTGCCCGCCGCCGTCGCGCTGGTCGTTGCCGGCGAACCGATTGTCCGGGCGCTGTTCCAGCATGGCGTGTTCGGATCCGACGACACGCGCGCCACCGCGCTGGCGCTGGGCGCATTCTCTCTCGGTCTGCCCGCCTATGTCCTGATTAAGCTGCTGACGCCGGCCTATCACGCGCGTCAGGATACGCGCACGCCGATGCGCTATGCGACAATCTCGATCGGCGTGAACATTGTCGGCAACCTCGCCCTGATTCCGACGATCGGCCATATCGGGCCGCCGCTGGCCACCACGCTGGCCGCACTGGTCAATGTCACCCTGCTGTATCGCACCCTGCGCAAGCGCGGCGATTTCGAGGTGGATGCCCAGTTGCGCCGCCGCCTGCCCCGGCTGGCGCTGGCGGCGCTGCTGATGGGCGGCGCACTGTTCTGGCTCGACCGGCTGGTGACGCCCTGGACGACCGGCGAATTGTGGGTCCGCATCGTGGGCATGGCGGCGCTGGTCGCGGCCGGATGCGTGGTTTATGGCATCGCCAGCATCGTCACGGGTGCCTTCAGCCCGACAGCGATTCGTGCCCTGCTCGCGCGCCGGGGGCGCGTCACCAAACCGACAGAGGATTGATTTTCAAACCATGCGCGTCGTTTCCGGCATCCAGCCCACCGGCAATCTCCACCTCGGCAACTATCTGGGCGCCATCAAGCAATGGGTGGCGATGCAGGATCAGGTGGCGTCCGGCGGCGGGCAATCGCTGTTCTTCCTTGCCGACCTGCACGCCCTGACCGTGCATCAGGAACCGGCGGCGCTGGCCAATGCGACGATCGAGATGGCAGCGGCGCTGATGGCGGCCGGCATCGATCCGGCCAAATCGATCCTGTTCAACCAGGCGCGCGTTCCCGCGCACAGCGAGCTTTGCTGGCTGTTGGGCGGCACCGCGCGCATGGGCTGGCTGAACAAGATGACGCAGTGGAAGGACAAGGCGGGCAAGAACAGCGAGGGCGCAAGCGTCGGCCTGTTCACCTATCCGGTGCTTCAGGCTGCGGACGTGCTGGTGTACAAGGCGACCCATGTGCCGGTGGGCGAGGATCAGAAACAGCATCTGGAACTGGCCCGCAACATCGCCACCAAATTCAACACCGATTTCGGGGTCGAGCTGTTCCCCCTGCCCGAACCGATGATCGGATCGGCGGCACCCCGCGTGATGTCCCTGCGCGACGGCAGCGCCAAGATGTCGAAATCCGATCCCTCCGATGCCTCGCGCGTCAACCTGATCGACAGCGACGACGTGATCGCCCAGAAATGCCGCAAGGCACGCACCGATGCCGAGCCGCTGCCGGGCGAGATGGCGGGGCTTGAAGGCAGGGCAGAGGCAAAGAACCTGGTCACCATCTATGCCGCGCTGGCCGGGCGCGCGCCGGCCGATGTGCTGGGCGAATTTGCCGGTCAGGGATTTGGCCAGTTCAAACCCGCGCTGGCTGATCTGATGATCGCGACGCTTGGTCCGATCCGCGACCGGATGACCGCGCTGCTGTCAGACCGGGCAGCGATCGGTGCTGCGCTGGCAGAGGGCGCCGCCCGCGCCAATGCGCTTGCCGCGCCCACCCTGCGCGAGGCGCAGGACGCGATGGGTCTTCAGGTCTAGCATCGGGTGGCGAAGGGGGGCGAACACCCTTTCGGTCAAACCGCCAGCTTCAGCGGAACCGGGTCTGTCACCGGCCGCGGCTGATCGGGCCAGATGCCGCGCGTGTCATACACGATCTTGCCGCGCCGTTCGTCCAGCGGGACGGATTTGAACACGTCGTGATCGACCAGCACGATAAAGATCGGACAGCTTTCGATCGCCTCGTCCACATCGATCAGGGTCGCGCCTGTGCCATCGAATGCGCGGGGCAGTTCGGTCGCATAAGGCTCGACGATGCGCACGCGGCTGCCATGGTGGCGGGCCAGTTCGGCCGCGACCTTTAGCGCCGGGCTTTCCCGGAAATCGTCGATATTCGCCTTGAACGCCAGGCCCAGACAGGCGACCGGCGCACCGGGCAGGGACGCGATCAGATCGTTCGCCTGTGCAATGGTGTATTCCGTCTTGCCATCGTTCACCTGCCGCGCGGTGCGGATCATCCGCGCATTTTCGGGGTCCGAATGGACGATGAACCACGGATCCACCGCGATGCAATGGCCGCCCACCCCCGGGCCGGGCGACAGGATGTTGACCCGCGGATGGCGGTTGGCCAGCCGGATCACCTCCCACACATCGATGCCCAGCTTGTCCGTGATCAGCGACAATTCGTTGGCAAACGCGATGTTGACGTCGCGGAACGCGTTTTCGGTCAGCTTGGTCATCTCTGCCGCCCGCGCGGTCGTCGTTACGCATGCGCCGCGCACAAACCGGCGATAGAATTGCAGCGCCTTGCGCGCGCAGCGGGGCGTGATGCCGCCGATCACCCGGTCATTGTCGATCAGTTCAACCAGGATGCGGCCGGGCAGCACCCGTTCGGGGCAATAGGCGATGGCAACATCCGGCGTGCCCATGCAATGCCCCGGCACCTTCAGGTCGGGGCGCAGCCCGGCAAGCAGCTTTGCCACCTCTTCCGTCGTGCCCACGGGCGATGTGGATTCCAGGATCACCGTGTCGCCGGTTTTCAGCGCCGCGGCGACATTGGTCGCGGCCTGCAGGACGTAGCCGATATCGGGGGCGTGATCCTGATTGAACGGTGTCGGGACCGCGATGACGAACACGTCGGACGGCTCCACCTGCATCGAGGCGCGAAGCAGGCCCCGCGCAACGACGCCCGATACCAGGCCGTCCAGGTCAATTTCCTCGATATGCACCTTGCCCGAATTGACGGTGTCGACGACCGACTGATGCACGTCCACGCCCAGGACGCGGGCCCCGGACCGGGCGATCACCGCTGCGGTGGGCAGGCCGATATACCCCAGCCCCAGAACGCAGACGTTCAGGTCATTGTCCGAACCCATGGGCAATCGTCTCCGCAATCCGTGCCGAGGCATGGCCGTCGCCAAACGGATTGTGGGCGCGCGCCATGGCCTGATACGCATGGCTATCGTCCAGAAGGGTTGAGATTTCGGAAACGATCCGGTCGGCGTTGGGGCCGACCAGCTTCGCGGTGCCCGCCTCCACCCCTTCCGGCCGCTCGGTCGTCTCGCGCATCACCAGCACGGGCTTGCCCAGCGCGGGCGCTTCTTCCTGAACGCCGCCGCTGTCGGTCAGGACGATGTGCGCCATCCCCAGTGCCCGGATGAAATGCGGGTAATCCAGCGGATCGATGCGCGCGACATTGGGCCGCTCGCCCAGCATCGCGTCCATCACGCTGACGACATTGGGGTTGGGATGGACGGGAAACAGCACGGCCGTATCGGGCCGGTCGGCGATGCGGCCGATGGCGGCGGCAATCTGAGCCATGCCGTCGCCAAAGTTTTCGCGCCGATGGGTCGTCACCAGCACCAGCCGCTTGTCGGCAAAGCGCGTCTCGATCCCATCCAGTCCGGCGGCCAGGCCGGGATCGGCGGCAATCCGGTCGCGCGTCGCGTGCAGCGCGTCGATCACCGTGTTGCCGGTGACATGGATCGTCGCGGGATCGATATTTTCCCGGCGCAGCGCCGCCGCCGCCGTTTCGGTGGGCGCGAAATGCAGGTCGGCGATCGGCGCGACGATGCGGCGGTTCACCTCCTCTGGCCAGGGTTGCCAGATATCGCCCGACCGCAGGCCAGCCTCGACATGGGCCACCGGCACCTTTCGGTAATAGGCGGCAAGCGCGCCGACCATTGCCGTTGCGGTATCGCCCTGCACCACCACCCGGTCGGGCCGCTCGGCGTCCATCACCTCGCTTAGGCCGGTCAGCAGCCGCGCGGTCAGCCGGTCCAGCGTCTGGCCCGGCTCCATCAGGTCAAGGTCGATGTCGGGCACCAGCCCGGCAATCGCCATCACCTGATCCAGCAAGCCGCGATGCTGCGCCGTGATGCACGTGCGCACGTCCATCCCGCCCTGCGCGCGCAGCGCATGGACGACCGGAAACATCTTGATGGCTTCCGGACGGGTGCCAAAGATGACGAGGATTTTGGGCTGGGTCATGGCCCGCGGGATTAGCGGCACAAGGTTAAATGCCCGCTAAGCCCCGCCGGATCAGTCGACGCCGACCAGTTCGACGTCAAAGATCAGGTCAGCGCCCGGCGGGATGACCCCGCCCGCGCCGCGCGCGCCATAGCCATCGACGGCCGGGATCACCAGCGTGCGCTTGCCGCCCACCTTCATGCCGTTGATGCCCAGGTCCCAACCCCGGATCACGCGGCCGGTGCCCAGCGGAAAGGCAATGGGCTCGCCGCGGTCCAGCGAGCTGTCGAACTTCTTGCCGCGTGTGCCTTCGGTCAGCAGCCATCCGGTATAATGCACGCGAACCATGCGCCCCGGCTGCGCCTCCGCCCCGGTGCCGATTTCGGATTCGATGATCTGGGTGGCCTCACCGGCCTGAATGGGTGCGGTATCGGACACGGGCTTATCCTTGCTGGGGGAAACGAGCGCGATCAGCGCGGAGAGGAATGCGAATGCCATGCCCGCGCCATAGGCCGGACCCGACATATGGCGCAATGCCGGTCAGACAAGGACCAGCCGATCGTCGCCCAGGGCGAGCAACAGCCCGACCATGCCTCCGCCCTCGATCCGGGGATCCAGCGTGGACAGATCGATGCCCGCCTCGGCCAGGCCGGTCTGACAGGCGATGACCGCGACCCCGCCGTCCATCGCATCGACCAGCATGGGATCGGACAGCCGCATCACGGCCATCCGATGGGCGTATAACCGTACGGTCCCGCCAATGGCCGCTTCTGCCGCTGCAACCGCCACCGCAGCGTCGAATCGCTGGGGGTCATCACCCGCAACGATCAGGGTCAGGCCGCGCCGCATGACGGGCACCCCGGATCCTTGGGCAGCGACAGCGTGCGAAAGCGGAAATCCAGCGCATCGGCGATCAGCAGCTTTCCTGCCGGATCGGTGCCGAACGGCGCGATCTGCCGCACCGCCTCGATCGCCGCCATGCTGCCCATCACGCCGGTCATCGCGCCCAGCACGCCCTGATCGGCACAGCTGACGTCCGGCCGGTCGGGATCGCCGCCCACCCAGCACCGGTAACAGGGCTTGTCCCCCTCCCATCCCCGGAACACGGCCAGCTGGCCATCGAACTGGCCCACAGCGGCGGACACCAGCGGGACATGGTGGCGCAGACACGCATCGGCGACCAGCAGGCGCGTGGCAAAACTGTCGGTCCCGTCGATGACGACCGTCATGCCCTCAACCGCATCGATGCTGGCCGCATCCATGCGGCGCACCATCGCCTCCACCGCGATTTCGGGATTGATCGCCAATGCTCGATCCCGCGCGGCCTCTGCCTTTGGCTGGCCGATATCGATGGTGGCAAAGATCGTCTGGCGTTGCAGGTTGGACAGATCGACCCGGTCGTCATCCACAATGACGATGTGCCCGACGCCCGCCGCTGCCAGATACTGGATCACCGGCGATCCGATCCCGCCCGCGCCGATCACCATGACCCGCGCCGACTTCAGCGCGGCCTGCCCCGCCCCGCCAATCTCGCGAAGGATCAGATGGCGGGCATAACGCTGAAGCTCGGCATCGGACAGGCTCATGCCGCCCAGTCAAAGGTGATGCTGGCCCGGTACCAGCCGGGCGCGCCCTGGGCCCGCGGCAACAGGTTGTTACGCGCGGCGCTGGCAACGACGCCCGCGGCATATTGTTCGACCGTCGCGCATTTGATCGCGCGCGGAATGGTGGCGCGGACATTACCCTCGTCATCCAGCAGCACGGCGACATCGGCGCGCACCATCCGGCGACCGGCAAGAACAGGGGCTTGCGGACAGCGCCCGGACTGAATCTCGCCCGCGACATAACTGGTCATATCCGGGGTGACCGGCGGCACGGTGCGATAGGGCAGCGGCGGCAGCGCATCCCAGTCGATCGGCAGGGTCAGCCCCTGGGCCTGTGCGGCAAGGGCCGCGACGGACAGCAGACGGATCATCCCCGCACCCCCGTCGATCCAAAGCCGCCGGTGCCGCGCGCCGTGTCGTCAAGGCTGGCGACTTCGTCGAACGCTGCGCGCTGAACCGGGGCGGCCACCAGCTGAGCAATCCGGTCGCCGCGGGCAATGGCAAAGGGTTGATCGCCAAGATTGGCAAGGATCACCTTCACCTCGCCCCGATAGTCGCTGTCGATCGTACCCGGGGTGTTGAGGCAGGTAACGCCATGCTTCAACGCCAGGCCCGAACGGGGACGCACCTGAACCTCGAACCCATCCGGAATGGCGATGGCAAGTCCGGTCGCCACGGCATGGCGCGCGCCCGGGGCCAGCATCACGTCCTCGGCCGACACGATGTCCATGCCCGCCGCGCCTGCCGTCGCATAGGCGGGCAGCGGCAGGCCGTGGCCGTGCGGCAGGCGCATCAGCGCAATGCGAATGACGCCGCTCGTCACTTTGCATCCCTCGGCAGCCGCGCGGCCATGCGCTGCGTCGCTTCCAGCACCTGCGGATCATCGATCAGCGAACCGGTGCGTCCCGGCAGGATGCGCAGGTCCGTGTTGATCCCCCGAAGCGCCAGCGCCTCGGCATAGGAACGGGAAAAGCGCGGCGGCAATTCCTTGTCATCGGCGCCGGTCACGATGGCGGCCATCATGTCCGGCGGTACGCCGCCTGCGGTCAGCAGGGGATCGAGCGCCTCGACGGGCTTGTCCCACCCCTTGCCCGGCGACTGGCGCGCGCGCAGCTTGCGCCATTCGGGCAGGGTGCACGGACAGCTGACCAGTACCATGCCGTCCAGCAATTGCGGGCGGGTCCCGGCCAGGTTGGCGATGATCGCCGCGCCGCCGCCCGAACCGATCAGCACGGTTTCGGCATTGGGATACCGGCTGCGGATCGCGCCAATGGTGTCGGCGACCGCCATCATCGCCTCGGTCGATGCCTGATCGCCATTTTCCGCCGGGACGTCGCCGGGGCTGCGATGGCCGCTGGCATCGCCATATCCCGGACGCAGCAGATGCACGACCGCGCTTTTCGGAACGGACGCGCCCAGTTTCCGGATAAAGCCATCCTCATCCCCGCGATTGGCGGGCGGGCCATCGCCGTTCAGCATGATGAACAGCGTCTCGACGGAGCGGCTGCGCTTTGGACCGATCAGCTGCTGATACAGCGTCATGCCCTGCGGACCGTCCATCGGCGGCAGGCTGGCAGCGCATCCGGCCAGGACGAGCAGCGCCGCCATCGGCACCGCGCCGGCCAGCCATCGTGTCATTCGGTCAAATCGCATCCGCAATCCGTTCCACCAGCCGCTCGGCCACGGCCTCCTTTGTCATCCGTTCCCACGTCTCGACCCCCGTATCGCGGACGAGATGGACCAGATTGTGACCGCCGCCCATCACATCGCCCGATACGTCATTGGCAATGATCCAGTCCGCCCCCTTGCGCAGCCGCTTGGCGACCGCATGGTCGATCACCCGTTCGGTTTCCGCGGCAAATCCGATGACCAGCGCCGGCCGCCGATCTCCCCCCGCGACGGTCGCCAGTATATCCGGATTTTCGTTCAGCGTCAGCCGCGGCGGATCGCCGCTCTGTTTCTTGATCTTCTGACCAGCCGCGGCCACGCGCCAGTCGGCGACGGCGGCGACCATGATCGCCGCGTCGGCGGGCAGTGCGGCATCGACGGCAGCGGCCATTTCGGCTGCCGTTTCGACATCCACCCGGTCAACGCCGGGCGGCGTCGCAAGCTGTACCGGACCGGCGATCAGCGTCACCCGCGCACCGGCGCGCGCCGCTGCCGCCGCGATGGCAAAGCCCTGTTTGCCGGACGAGCGGTTGGCAATGTACCGTACCGGATCGATGGGTTCATGCGTGGGACCGGCCGTAATCAGCAGGTGCCGCCCGGACAATCGCCCGGCGGCCTGCCCCTCGCCCCCCAGCGCGGTCTGGATCGCGGCAAGGATCGCGGCGGGCTCCGGCAACCGGCCCGGGCCATGTTCGCCGCACGCCATCGGCCCTTCGTCGGGTTCCATCACGGTCACGCCGTCCGCCCGCAGCTGGGCGACATTCCGGCGCGTGGCGGCGTGCTGCCACATCCGCACGTTCATGGCGGGGACCGCCAGCACCGGCTTGTCCGTCGCCAGCAACAGCGTGGTGGCAAGGTCATTGGCCAGCCCGCCGGCCATGCGCGCGATCAGATCGGCGGTGGCGGGCGCGACCACGACCAGATCGGCCTGACGGCTGAGCTGGATATGGCCCATCTCCGCCTCGTCCTTCAGGTCCCACAAGCTGGTATGGACGGGCTGTTCGGACAGCGCGGCCAGCGTCATCGGCGTCACGAACTGCGCGCCGCCATCCGTCAGGACGCAGCGGACAGCCATGCCCGCGCCGCGGATCAGGCGGATCAGCTCGCACGCCTTATAGGCCGCAATGCCGCCGCCAACGATCAGCAGGATGCGCTTCATGCCGCCGACTTCTGCACGCGCGGGGCCTGTCTGTCGAGCAGCGCAAGCGTCAGGTCCCGCAGCGCATCGGGCACGAAGATCAGACCGGGCAGGACCAGCGGCGCGACCAGCAGGCCCCAGTAAAAGGTATCGAGCCGCCCGAACAGCGCCAGCAACAGGCCATAGGCGGCCAGCGTGCCCAGCGTCCGCACCGCCATGGCGCTGCGCCAGATTGCCCAGCCGAACAGGGCAAGGGCAACGACGGGCGCCGCCAGCCAAACGGGTGCCAGGGTCAAGGCGGTCGAGATGCCCATCGTCCGGAAAAAATGGCCAGGCCCCAGCATGCCCGACCATCCAGGCGACACCGGGTCCAGCGGTGTGACAACCATCGACACTGCATGGGCATGAGCCGCGACGGCAGCGCCCAGCACGGCAACCGCACCCACCCATGCCGCAGCCTCTCGCCAGCGCCGCTCGGCAATCGCGGTCAGGAACATGACCAGAGCGAACAGGGCGCTGGTTTCGCGGATCAGCATGGCCATCAGCGTGATGGACACCGTCAGGAGCACCCGGTCGGGGCGGTACATCGCCAGCGCCAGCGCGATCAGCAGCCCGGCCCAGATTTCGTGGAACGGCGCAAGGTCGAGCTGAACGAACGCCATCAGCCCGCCGAACATAAGCACGATCAGGGCAATCCGCGGCGCCATCCGGGTCAGCGCGGGCCACAGCCGCGCCGCCCAGGCGGCAAGCACGCCTGCGACCAGGCTGAGCTGAACGCCCCAGACCAGCCAGTCGGGCACTGCTGCCTGCAACCGCGCCAGCGTCGGCAGGCGAAAGGTGATGAACGGCCGCAGCGGATAATTGCCCGCGCGCAGCGCACGCGCCGCCACCGGGTAATAGTCATCCCCGCCGCGCAGCCCCGCGACAATGGTTTCATAAAGGACGACATCCGCCTGCGCCTCCACCCGGCCGCTGGCGTCGCGGGCGGCGGGCGGCGGTGCGGGCACCAGCAGCGCAGTAAACGACAGCGCCAGCACCAGTGCCAGCAGCGCAGCGGCAATCATCGCGCCGCGCCGATCGATCCCGGCCAGCCGCCGGTTTCCGGCAAGCCAGAAGCCGGTCATTGCACCGCGAACATGGCCAGCGCGCCCAGCGCCCCGCCGGCCAGGGCGATGACGGCATAGCGCCACCCGCCGCCCACACGGACCAGCTGAATCTCGCGCAGCGGCGGCGACGGCGGCGCCCCGCCGGGGGCGGGAAAATGCAGCTCGATATTGCGGACCAGCTGCGGCAGCCGCGCCAGGGTGCGCAGATCCTCGATCAACCGGTCGGCGACATAGGTTTCAGGGCCAAGTTCCGTCCGGATCCATTCGCGCACGAACGGTGCCGCCGATTCCCACAGATTGACGTCGGGATCCAGGCTGGTCGCCACCCCTTCCACCATCACCATCGTCTTTTGCAGCAGCAACAGGTGCGGCTGCGTCTGCATGTCGAAATCGCGGGTGATGTTGAACAGGCTGTCCAGCATCATGCCGATCGACATTTCCTTGACCGGCAGGCCGCGCATCGGTTCGCCCACCGCGCGCAGGGCCGTGGCGAACTCCTCGACATTGTGATGCGGCGGCACATAGCCCGCTTCGAAATGGATTTCGGCCACGCGGCGATAATTGCCGGTGATCAGGCCATAGAGGATTTCGGCCAGCCAGACGCGGGCACGCCGGTCGATGCGCCCCATGATGCCGAAATCGATGGCGGCGATGCGGCCGTCGGGCAGGGCGAACAGATTGCCCTGATGCATGTCGGCGTGAAAGAACCCTTCGGAAATCGCCTGCCGCAAGAACGCGCGGACCAGCTTGACCGCCAGTCCCGGCAGATCGTGCCCCGCCGCGATCAGCGCCTCTCGGTTCGACAGCTTGATGCCGTCGATCCATTCCAGGGTCATCACCTTTCCGGTGCTGCGCTGCCAGTCGATTTTCGGCACCACGAAATCGGGTTCGGCGCGCATCGTTTCGGCCAGTTCGCTGGCGGATGCGGCTTCGCGCCGCAGGTCCAGCTCACGCAGCGTCCAGCGTTTGAACGTGTCGATGACCAGCCGGGGGCGCAGCCGCTGCGCCTCGCCGCCCATCGCCTCTACCTGCGCGGCGGCCCATTCATAGGTATCGATGGCGGACAGGAATTCGGTTTCGACGCCGGGACGCAGCACCTTGACTGCCACCTGGCGGCCATCGGTCGTCACGGCGCGATGGACCTGTGCAATCGACGCTGCCCCCACCGGCACCGGATCGATGCTGGCGAACAGATCCTCAAGCGGCCGACCAAACCCCTTTTCCATGGCGGCACGGATCGGCTCGAACGGCAACGGGGGTAGCCGGTCCTGTAGGCGCATCAGGTCGTGCGCCGCCGCCTCTCCGACCAGATCGGGGCGGGTCGCCAGCGTCTGGCCCAGCTTGATCGCTGCGGGGCCGATCGCCTCGAACGCATCAGCATAGGCCGGTTCGGCCGGCACGCGCGCGCCAAACCGGGCGATCCGCGCCACCCGCTTGACCGCCACGGGCGCATTGGGATCCCGCTCGATCCCGCGCAGCGCGCCGTGCCGGGCAAGCGTGCGGCCCCATTTCAGCAGGCGCCACAGATGAACGACAGGTGCGGTCATGGATGAACGATGCCGACCGGCGGCGACGCGGGCGGGACAATCATCAAAGCTTCCACCCGCTATGGATGGCCACCAGCCCGCCCAGGATCGGTTCCGCCCGCACCTGGGCAAAGCCCGCCTCTTCGATCATCGCCTTGAACGCGGGCATCGGCGGGAACCGGCGGATCGATTCGACCAGATAGCGATAGCTGTCCGAATCATTGGCCAGCAGCTTGCCCAGCCGCGGGACCAGATGATGCGAATAGGCATCGTAGACATCGGCAAAGCCGGGCCATTGCGTCGTTGAAAACTCAAGGCAGAAAAACCGCCCGCCGCGTTTCAGCACCCGATGCGCCTCGCGCAGGGCGGCCGGAATATCGGTCACGTTCCGGATGCCGAACGCGATGGTATAGGCATCGAAGGCGCGGTCGTCGAAACTCAGCGTCTCGGCATTCTGTTCCTGCCAGACCAGGCCGTCGATGCGCCGCTTCGACGCGCGTTCCATGCCGACGGCCAGCATGTCGGGATTGATGTCCGCCACGGTCACCGATGCGCCCGACCGGGCCAGGCGGAACGCGATGTCGCCGGTGCCGCCCGCCATGTCGAGGATCGATTCCCCGGCGCGCGGATTGACCTTGCGCACGAACGAATCCTTCCACAGCCGGTGCAGGCCGCCGGACATGGCATCGTTCATCACATCATATCGGGCCGCGACGCTGGAAAACACGCCGCCCACCCGGCGGGTCTTTTCCTCTGGTGCCACCTGTTCATAGCCAAAGGACACCGAGCGTTCGTTCGTCATAGCCAACTCCGTTCGTCCCGAGCGAAGTCGAGGGACAGGCACCGCGTCTCCACCGCCTCTAGCCAAGGGTTGAGCGCACCGCAAACACTGCCTAGCTACCGGGCAGGCGGCACCGTTCAGCGTGCCGGACCCGAGAGCCGATCCCGATGCCAGAACTGCCCGAAGTCGAAACTACCGTTCGCGGCCTTGCGCCCGTGCTGGAGGGCCAGCGGATCGCGCGGATCGAAACGCGGCGGCCGGACCTTCGCTTTCCGTTTCCACCGGATCTGCGCCAGCGGCTGACCGGTGCGACGGTCACCACGCTGGGACGGCGGGCCAAATATGGCCTGATCAACACCGATCGCGACGATATTCTGCTATTCCATCTTGGCATGTCGGGGCGCTGGCGGGTTGATCCCACCGATGTGCTGACCCACGACCATCTGGTGATCGAAACCGCGGCCGGGCGGCGGCTGGCGCTGAACGATCCGCGCCGATTCGGCTTTGTCGACCTGTTGGCCGGGGCATCGGGGCTTGCCGCCTATCCCGCCTTTGCCGCGATGGGGCCGGAACCGCTGGGACCGGAATTGACCGCGGCCTATCTGGCCGACCGGTTCAATGACCGGTCCGCGCCGGTCAAGGCGCTGTTGCTGGATCAGCGAATCGTCGCGGGCCTTGGCAACATCTATGTGTGCGAGGCGCTGTTCATGGCCGGCATCCACCCGCGCCGGGCCGCCGGCACGATTTCGCGCAAACGGCTCGATTCGCTGGTGACGGCGATTCGCGACGTCCTGTCCTCCGCCATCCTGGCCGGGGGATCGACGTTGCGCGATTATGCGCGGCCTGACGGACAACTGGGCTATTTTTCCAAGCAATGGCTGGTTTACGGCCGCGAAGGCGAGCCATGCCGGTGCGGCGGCACGGTCGAGCGCATGGTCGATTCCGGCCGGTCCACCTTCTGGTGCCGCGCCTGTCAGCGATGATTGGCCGTCGCTTCGATGCCGCTGAACAGTTGACCGGGCGAGCCGGAGCGCGTAAGGGCGCGTCCTTCCGGGGACAGGCGCCCTTTGTGTGCCGGCCCTTTTCTTGACGATTTTAAGGATTCGAGGACGGCATGGCGAATACGCCTCAGGCAAAGAAGCGTATCCGGCGCAACCAGCGCCGCGCGGAAATCAACGGTGCGCGCGTCAGCCGCATCCGCACCTTCGTGAAGAAGGTCGAACTGGCCCTGGCTGCTGGCGACAAGACCGCCGCTGCCGAGGCGCTGACGGCGGTTCAGCCGGAACTGGCGCGCGGCGTGGCACGCGGCGTGCTGCACAAGAACACCGCATCGCGGAAGTTCTCGCGCCTGACCAAGGCGGTTTCCGCCCTCGCCTGATCCTGTCGGCAGGCATTGCCTGCACGATCTGAGACCAAAGCCTCTGCTGCATCTGCGGCGGGGGCTTTTGTCATATGGAAATGATCCAGGATGGCAGGGAAATACCCTGCTCCGAATCATACGATTCGAACGGGGAAAGCCCGCAAGCATTTGTTAACCACCTGAAAGACCGCAGAAAACCGGGCGTCTCACGCAAAACTGCGGCAAAGTCGAGTCAATGGTCATTATTTCACTTTCTTTACGAAAGCGGACTTGATCGACTCAAGAAACCCTTCCTAAAACGACTGTCCCGGCCGCGGACGAGGTCGGGTTCAAGCGTAGCTGCATTCTGTACAGTCGGGGGGCATGTTCCGGCTGGGGGGAAGTGTTGACTGTTGGCATGTAGCGCGCGGGCGATCCTGTCCGCGCCAAGGGAAAGGTTGTGCGCGTGGCAGGCCTTGCGGGACAGGAAGTGAACGAAGCCATCGAACCGAATGGAGCAGTTACTGCCGCATGGAACCGGGTCCGCGATAATCTGCGGGCGTCGGCCGGGGCCCGTCTGTTCGACCAGTGGCTGAAGCCGATCCAGGTGATGCCCGGCGACGGCGATCGTCATGTCCGCCTTGGCCTGCCCTCTGCCTTCATGGCCAGCTGGGTGCGCAATCACTATGCGGACCGCATCTTTTACGAGTTCCGGGCGATCCTGCCGTCGATTCGCAAGGTGTCGATCGAAACCCTGCCCGCCAATGTCGACCTGCGTCCGGTCGAGGCGCCCGAAAAGCCTGTACAGACCCCGGTGCGGACCATCGCCAATGACCAGCCGGCGCCCATGCCGGCAACGCCGCGGGCCGAGCCTGCGGCAATGCAGCCGCGCGACACCCAGCCGTTCGATTCGCGCCTGACCTTTGACCGGTTCCTGGCCGACGATTCGAACCGCGTGGCAACCAATGCGGCAAAGGCGCTGGCCGAGCCGGGTCGTCCGCGGTTCAGCCCGCTTTATCTGCACAGCGCGACCGGGCTGGGCAAAACCCATCTGATGCACGCCATCGGCCACGCCTTTCTGGGTGCCCAGCCGGATGCGACCGCGATCTACATGCCGGCCGAACGCTTCATGTACGAATTCGTGCAGGCGGTGCGTGCCCGCGATACCTTTGCGTTCAAGGCGCGGCTGCGCGGCGTTGACCTGTTGATGATCGACGATCTTCAGTTCATCGCCGGCAAGGAATCGACGCAGGAAGAATTCTTTCACACCGTCAACGAGTTCATGGGCGCGGGCAAGCGGCTGGTCGTCGCCGCCGATCGCCCGCCGCAGCAGCTGGACGGCATCGAGACGCGGCTGATGACGCGGCTGGGCTCGGGTCTGGTTGCCGACATCCGCCCGCCCGAATTGTCGCTGCGTCAGGCGATCCTGAAGGCGAAGCTGGCGGACATGCCCGGCGCTGCGATCCCGGCAGAGGTGCTGGACCTGTTGTCCCAGCGGCTGTGCCATTCGGTGCGGGAAATGGAAGGCGCGCTCAACCGGCTGGTCGCCTATGCCCAGCTGACCGGCCAGTCGGTGACGATGGATTTTGCCGTCGCCACGCTTGGCGAGGTGCTGAAGGGGGCGCAGCGTCGCATTACCATCGACGAGATTCAGCGGGCGGTATCGGCGCATTACCATGTCCGGCAGATCGACCTGATTTCTGCCCGGCGGGCGGTTTCGATCGCCCGGCCGCGACAGATCGCCATGTATCTGGCCAAGCGGCTGACCACCCGGTCCCTGCCGGAAATCGGTCGCAAGTTCGGCAATCGTGACCATTCGACCGTTATCCATGCCGTTCGCCGGATCGAGGAACTGCGCGCGGTGGATCAGGAAATCGATTCGGCCGTCACCGTGCTGATGCGCCAGCTGGAGGGCTGATCCCGCTGGCCGGGCATAGCCCGGGTCTCTGGCGCGGGCCGCTTCCCTTGATGGCGCAGCGATCCTAACAGCGAGCCATGCAAGCGATTGACGCATTGAGGTCTGACCTGGCCGGCCTGGCGGCACGTGACCGGCTGCGGTCGCTGTCGCCGCGCACCGGCATCGATTTTTCGTCCAACGATTATCTGGCGCTTGCCCGTTCCCCCCGCCTTGCCACTGCGGCACAGGCGGCGCTGGCGCGTGGCGTGCCGACCGGGTCCGGCGGATCCCGCCTGTTGCGGGGCAACGATGCGGAGCATGAGCTGCTGGAGACAGAGGCCGCCGCGTTTTTCGGATCGGAGGCCGCGCTGTTCTTTTCCAGCGGCTTTGCGGCCAATGCGACGATCCTGTCGACGCTGCCGCAGCGCGGCGACCTGATCCTGCACGATGCCCTGATCCATGCCAGCGCGCATGAGGGGATGCGGCTGGCCCGCGCGCCTGCCCGCGAGGTGCCGCACAATGACGTGCAGGGATTTGCCGACGCGATCCGCGACTGGCGGCGAAGCGGCGGGATGGGCACGCCCTGGATTGCGGTGGAGAGCCTGTACAGCATGGATGGCGACCGCGCGCCGCTGGCCGAGCTGACGGCGCTGGCCGAAGCCGAGGATGCGGTGCTGATCGTGGACGAGGCGCACGCCACCGGCGTGTTCGGCAACAGTGGACAGGGGCTGTCCCTGCCCGGCCCGCGCCGCATCGCCATTCACACCTGTGGCAAGGCGATGGGCGTCGAAGGGGCGCTGGTCACCCTGCCCCACGTGATGCGCGATTTCATCGTCAATCGCGGGCGCGGCTTCATCTATTCCACCGCGCCTTCGCCGCTGATCGCTGCGATGGTGCGCGAATCGCTTCGCATCCTGTCGGACGAGCCGGAGCGGCGGGCCGCCCTGCACGGGTTGATCGCCGCTGCGGGCACAGGATTGGCCCGGCTGGGCATCGCGCCGACGGGCAGTCAGATCGTGCCGGTGATCCTGGGCGAAGATGCCCGCGCCATGGCCGTCGCGGCACAGATACAGGCGGCCGGGTTCGACGTGCGCGGTATCCGTCCGCCGACGGTACCCGCCGGGACCGCCCGGCTGCGTCTGTCCCTGACGCTCAACGTCACGATGACCGATATCGATGCGCTGACAGGCGCGCTGAACGAGGCAATGGCATGAGCACGGGTCCGACCATCATCGTCACCGGCACCGATACCGATGCGGGCAAGACGATCTTTGCCGCCGCCCTGGCCGGCGCGCTGGGCGGCCTGTACTGGAAACCGGTGCAGTCCGGCATCGCTGATGGCTGCGATGCCGATACCGTCCACCGCCTGTCCGGTCTGGCGCGCGAACGCATCCTGCCCGAAGCCTATCGCCTGACCGAGCCATTGTCGCCGCATCGCGCCGCGGAGCTGGACGGCGTGGTGATCGACCCCGACCGGCTGACCCTGCCCCGGCATCAGCGCCCGCTGGTGGTGGAGGGTGCGGGCGGCGTGCTGGTCCCCGTCACGCGCGATCTGCTTTATGCCGACCTGTTCGCGCGGTGGAGCGCGCCCGTGGTGCTGGTCGCCCGCACGTCGCTGGGCACGATCAACCACAGCCTGCTGAGCATCGAGGCGCTGCGGGCGCGCAACATTCCCATCCTGGGCGTGGCGTTCAACGGCGATGCGAACGAGGATAGCGAGGCAACCATTGCGGCAATCGGCGGCGTCCGCCGGCTAGGCCGCCTGCCCCGGCTGGACCCGCTCACACCCCAGACGCTTGCCGCAGCATTTGCGCAGCATTTCCGGCTGGACGATTTCGCATGAGCCACATCTGGCACCCCTTTACCCAGCATGGCCTGAACGAGCCGATTCCCGAAATCGTGCGGACCGAGGGTGCGGCATTGTTCACACGCGATGGCCGCCGCATCATCGACGGCATTTCCAGCTGGTGGGTCACCACCCATGGTCACAGCCATCCCCGCATCATGGCCGCTATTGCCGAGGCGGCGGGACAGATGGACCAGATCATCTTTGCCGGATGGACGCATCCCCATGCAGAGGCGGTGGCGACGGGCCTGCACGCCATGATACCGGACAGCCTGACCCGCACCTTCTTTTCGGACAGCGGATCGACGGCGGTCGAGGTCGCGCTGAAAATGGCGCTGGGATACTGGTTGAACATCGGTCAGCCGCGCGACCGCATCCTGGTGCTGGAACACAGCTATCATGGCGATACCATCGGGGCGATGTCGGTGGGCGCGCGCGGTGTGTTCAACCGCGCCTATCAACCGTTGCTGTTCGATGTCGACACCCTGCCCTTTCCCGCAGCGGGACGCGAACAGGCAACGCTGGATGCGCTGGAGGCGGCGTGCCACGATCGTCCGGCCGCCCTGATCGTCGAGCCGCTGCTGCTGGGTGCGGGGGGGATGCTGACCTATCCGCCCGCCATTCTCGCCGAAATGGCACGCATCTGCGCCGCGCACGACGTGCTGTTCATCGCGGACGAGGTGATGACCGCCTGGGGCCGCACCGGCACGCTGCTGGCCTGTGAACAGGCGGGCGTGGTGCCGGACATTTTGTGCCTGTCCAAGGGGCTGACGGGCGGGGCCGTGCCGCTGGCCGTCACCATGGCGAGCGAGCGGATCTATGAGGCGCATCTGTCGACCGACCGGGGGCGGATGTTCTTTCATTCATCCAGTTACACCGCCAATCCCATCGCCTGCGCAGCCGCCGCCGCCAATCTGGCCGTCTGGCAAGAGGAACCGGTGCTGGACCGCGTGACCGATCTTGGGCGGCGGCAACGGGGCTGGCTGGACCGGATTGCCGCACGGCCATGGGCGCACAATGCGCGCAGCATCGGCACCATTGCTGCGTTCGAATTCGGCCAGAGCGGCGATGGTTATCTGGCGGATATCGCCCCGCGCCTGCTGGCCGCATTCCGCGCCCGTAACCTGCTGATCCGGCCGCTTGGCAACACCATCTATGTCATGCCGCCCTATTGCATCGACGACGCCGATCTTGCCGCAATCTGGCAGGGGATCGACGCGGTCTGCGAGGATCAGGCCGCAGGGGTCAGCTGACCGGTTCCAGCACCGCCAGCACCATGTCGTTGCTGCGCATCGGGATGCTGCCCATCCATGTGCCGTCCATGCCGATGGTGACCATCACCTGCCGCTCAGGCTTGTCGGCGGTCAGCGCCTGCATCCGCGCGATCTGGTCCGCCGACAGGCTGTCCGGCAAACCAAGGTCGATATAGGCCGAAAAGGCGTCATTGGCGCGAAAGCCGGTTCGGTGCAGCCGCATCCGATATCGGCCCGGCCGCATCCCGGCGACGCGCAGCACGACCGTCCGGTCGGGCAATGCCTGAACAATCCGGCTGAAAAACGGCTTGTTGCTGAACTTCTGATCCGGCTGGCGAAATGCCCAGACCAGTGCGGCGACCCGGCCATTGTCCGTCGCGGCCCAGACCTGTTCGTCCGTGCTGGGCAGCACGCGCCCGCGCACGGCGTTCAGATATTTATAGGCGAACCAGACCGGCTTTCGGATGGATTCGCGGTTCATCAGGCCAAAGCCGCCATGAAAGGGCGTCGGCGGCGGACCCGGTTCCTCGAACAGGTCGGTATAGGCCCAGTAGCTCATGCCCTGAAGCAGCCCCTCGGCCTGTTTCAGCTTGGTGAGGACATAGGCCCCGCTGACATAGCTGTCGTGGACGAAGTCGCGCGGGGTGTAACTGGTCGACCATTCGGTGAAATAGAGCGGCAGGCCGGGATAGGCCGATGCCTCGATCTCTGCCCGCACCTTGCGGATATCGCCGATGACGGCATCCGGCGATGGGGACAGCTTGGTATCCTGCTTGCCCTCTTCGTCCAGAAAGCCGCCCTCCACGCCATAAGTATGGGTGGTCACGAAATCGACCGGCACCTTGTTGGCATGGCAATAGGCAAGGAATTCCGGCACCCAGGCAGCGCCCGCCGTGGCCGGCCCGCCAACCGGCAGCGCAGGGTCGATCGCCTTGATGGTCCGCGCGGTCAGGGCATAGAGGCGGAAATAGGCGGCCTGATCCGCGCGCTCGAAAAAGCCGTCCAGATTGGGTTCGTTCCAGAATTCGAAATGCCAGCGGCGAACCTCTGCCACGCCGTACCGTTCGCGGCAGTGCCGAACGAACGCATCGACCAGCGCGGCCCATGGCCCATCCTGAGGATGGCTGGTATTCCCCTTCCACCAGAAGATCTGCTGATCCGATGTCTTCATCGCCTCTGGCGTGAAACCCAGTTCGACAAAGGGCCGGATGTTCCGCGCAATCAGGCCGTCGTACAGCCGGTCGATGCCCGACCAGTCGTAAATGATCCGCCCGTCCCTGACCTGCACCGTTTTCAGGACGTCGTGGAACAGGGCGTGAAAGCGGATCGTGCGGAACCCCAGTTCATCGACTGTGGTCTTGAGCTGCGCCATGCTGTCGTCGCGGATCAACGTGCCGGGATAATCCGATCCGACCATGTAATCGAAAAACCGGTCCATCGGCTTGCCGGCGCGGCGAAGATCAAGGTCGATCGCCCGCGTGCCGCCGGTGGCGGCGGATGCAGCCCGCACCACAGGGGCGGCAACCGTGCCGATCAGCGCGCCAAGCGCCGACAGCGTCCGCCGGCGGCTCCAGCGCCAGCTCATTTCAGCCGATCCCGCCCCAAGGTCACCGCCTTGCCATCATAGACGACCTGCACCGATCCCGCCTCGAAGCTGGGCGCGGTTGTCCCGCCCGGCCGATAGACGCGGACGGAAATGCCGCGCTTGCCCGCCATGCCGGGATAGCTGCCCTGACGCGCACCGATGGTCAGCGTACCCGCCTTGTCATCCCAGCGAATCGGGGTGCGGGCAAACTCGCCACGATCAAAGCCCATCGACGTGCCGTCATCTTCGTACAGGTCGAAACTGGCGTCGGCCCCGGCAAAGACGTGCAGGACCAGCGGTCCATCTGGCTGTTCCGACGTGTACTGCACCGCCGGGCCGGTCGGCACGATCGACCCTGCACGGACGAACAGCGGCATCCGTTCCCGCGGGGCATCGGCGGTAATCGTCTGCCCGCCCTTGAAATGCCGGCCGGTGGCGAAATCGTACCAGTCGGCGCCGGCGGGCAACCAGACGGTACGGCTCGTCGCCTTGAATTCGGTGACCGGCGCGACCAGGAACGCGGGACCGAACAGATATTGGTCGTCCACGTCCCAGCCCTTGCGGTCGGCGGGGAAATCCATTGCCAGGCCGCGCATGATCGTCCCGGACTTGAAGTGCGTGTCCGCCGCCAGCGTGTAGATATAGGGCAACAGGCGATAACGCAGGCGGGTATAATCCAGCATCGACTGGTATGCGGCCTGATCATCCCCGGCCAGGGAATAGACCTCGCGCAGCGGAAACTCGCCATGGCTGCGGAACAGCGGGCTGAACGTGCCGAACTGGAACCAGCGCAGGTTCAGTTCACGCCATTCGGCGACGTGCGCCGGATCCTGTTTGGTGTAGCGATCCTCGACTGCAAAGCCGCCAATGTCGTGCGTCCAGTTGGGCACACCCGCCATCGACAGGTTGACGCCGGCCGAAATCTGATCGCGCAGATCGTCCCAGCGCGCGGCGACATCGCCCGACCACAGCGCGCTCGATGCACGCTGCACCCCGGCATAGCCCGACCGCGTCAGGATGAAGGGCCGCTGATCCGGGTGGCTGCCGCGCAGGCCATCGGCCATCCCGTCGGCGTGGATCAGCGGATAGCTGTTGAACCGGGCCGCGCCGACGCCGCTGTCGCGATGGCTCATCTGGAACTTGCGCTCCTCGACCGACAGGTTGGAATGCCAATCGGGTTCGGTCGCATCCATCCACCATGCATCGAAGCCAAGCCCGACCAGCTTGTCCTCGATCTGCTTGTAGTACAGCTCGCGCGCGCCCTTGGTGTAGGGGTTGTAGAAGGTGTTGGGATACCCCTTGCCCACCCAGTCGAGCTGTCCAGCCTCCAGCGGACGGCGATAGAGCCAGCCCTTGGCGTCCAGTTCCTTGGCATTGTCGGTGGTCGGATAGAATTTCGGCCAGACCGAGATCATGATGCGCGCGTTCAGGGCGTGCACCTCGTCCACCATCCCCTTGGGATCGGGGAACCGCGCCTTCTCGAATTCGTGGCTGCCCCACGCGTTTTCGGGCCAGTAGAACCAGTCCTGCACGATGTTGTCGATCGGGAACTCGCGCTTGCGATATTCGCGCACCACGCCCAGCAATTCGTCCTGCGTGTTGTACCGCTGGCGCGACTGCCAGAAACCATAGGCCCATTTCGGCATCATCGACGCCTGGCCGGTCAACGAGCGATAGCCCGCAACCACCTGATCCAGATTGTCGCCGGTGACGACATAGTAATCGAGGTTCTTGGCCAGTTCCGACGACAGCCACAGCGACTTGCGGTCCTGCGCGGGCATCGGATCGTTGTGATACAGCGCGATATATCCGGCATTGGGCGACCATTCGATCCGCAGATCGACCGTCTTGCCCGCCGTCATCGGCAGTTCGAAATTATGGTACCAGGGGTTCCAGTTCTGGCGCCAGCGCGACAGCACTTCCTTGCCGTCGGCGAACACCTTGACGTAATGCGAGCTGTAGAGCTTGAACTTGTGCGTGCCGCTGGCCTTGGCGTTCAGCGTGCCGGTCCACACCACGCGCTGCTGCTGCACAGCATTGCCAGCCGTGTTCTGCCCGGTCGTCGCCGCAACCGTCTGAGCCTTGGCCGCTTCAGGCCAATTCTTCTGGTCGCGGATATATTCGTAGTTGATCGTCGATTCCTGACGGGTGACGGCGGGCTTGTCGTCCAGGAAATATTCGGCCTTCCATCCCGGCTTGCCGCCGCTCGTGACAGTCAGGCCCGCATCGTCCCGAGATCCGACATGGGCATAGGGCACCGGATCGCCAAAGCGGGTGATGCTTTCATTGTCCCACAGCACGCCGTAATTGTTGGTCGACACGACAAAGGGGATGGCGATCGACATGTTGTGCTGGGCCAGCTCAACATCCTCGCCATTGTAATTCATCTGCCCGTTCTGGTGCTGGCCCAGGCCAAAAAAGCCCTCGTCCGTGCCGCGATTGAACTGCTGGTTCACCGCCACGAACTGTTCGCCCTCGACTGTCACCGGCTGGAACGCGCCGCGCGCCGCCTCGGTCAGGATGGTCGTGCCGGCCGCGTTGGCAAAGCTGACCTGCCCGTCGGACAACCGGATCGTCGCACTGCCCCGTTCGGCCTTGACCGTCACGGTCCCGCGCGCCTCGCTGATCGTAAACGCACCGTCGGGCTTTGCGACGACCATGATGCTGTCGGGGCGGTTGAACTCCGTCGTCGGCGTCGCAGAGACGCGGAAACGATCCGCACCATAAACCAGCACGCGAACCTTCTTGGCCGGGCCGCGGTCGGGCGTGACGACCACGCCGCCCGGGACCTTTTCCACCTCGGCGGCCCATGCCGGCACCGCCGAAACGCCAGCCATCAGCAGCGCAAGCGCCGCCCCACCCCTGTTCAATGCGCGCATGGTCATTCCTTGAAACTGCCCATCGTGATTTTGAGAAACACCGGATCGGCACCGAAATTCAGGCCGTGGTCGGTCTGATCGCCATTCCAGACACGGCGCATCAGCCATTTGCCGTCGGCATCAAAGCTGCCTTCCTCGACCCGCAGCATGATCCCCTGCCGCCCGGCGGGCAGCTTTTCCGCGCCGAACTTGAGGCGGACATGGCTGCCCGCGGCCAGAAATTCGTTTTCGGACAGCTGGGCGACCACTGCGCCGCCGACCGGCTTGCCCGCCGTCGGATGTGGATCGGATTTCAGCCACGGGCTGTCCCGGTCGCCGAACTGCCACTCCTCGTAATGCGCGCTGATCTTCCACGCGCCCATCACGGTTTCGTCGCGCAGCGTATCCTCACGCTTGGTCGTGCCCCAGGTCGGGCGGTCGGCGGCGATCGCCGCCCATGCGCGCGCGGCAGGCGCGAACAGGCGATAGGGCCGCGCAAAGGCATCCAGCGTCGCGTCGTCCAGTTCCTTGGCACCCAGCGGGTAATTGGAATAGCCGCTGGCATCCATGCCGAACGGCGCCATGCCGATCCCGCCCTTGCCCAGAATTGCCCAGAAGAAGCGCGCGAATTTCGCGTCATTGCCATATTCGGGCACCATCAGGGCATTGTCCGCCCGCGCATAATGATCGAGATGCTTCAGGAACTGGCGCGGTTCGCCCGAATAGATGTCGGGGGCCACGAAATCGATGTGCGGCGCCGCGGCCTTCCAGACATCGATCATCGTCCAGTCGGGACCACCCGATGCACCGCCCCCCTCGCCCGGCTTGGCATAGGCGTCGCTGAGCGCGGCATTGGTGTACATCGGAATGGGCTTCACCGCCTTTCCGGCGGCGGCGATCTCGTCGATATAGCTGGCGGTGTACCAGGCGTTGAACGCGCTATCGGCATCCTTGCCGAACACCTCGGTCCATGTGCCCTTGCGGCGCATCTTGCGGGCAAGCGCATCGGGCACGGGCCCCGCGAACAGCCGGTTGGCCGCGGGTGCGAAATCCCGTTTCTGGCCATAGACGCCGACTTCGTTTTCCGGCTGCACCAGAATGACCGTATTCTGCGGATCGCGCGCCTTCAGATGCTGCATCAGGCGGACGAACGCCTTTTTATCCGCCTCCAGCGTGGCGCGGTGATGGGGCGACAGCGCGTAATGCGCCTTGCCATCGGCCGTCCGCATCCGGGGAAACCGCTGATTATCCAGTTTCACCCAGGCGGGCGCATAATTCGGGCTGGTATTCTTCCACGTGGCGAACCACAGCAGCACCAGCCGCTTGTCATGCGCGTGCGCCTGTTCAAGCAGCGTGTCGACATAGCTGAAATCGAACCGGCCCTCTTCCGGCTCCAGCTGTTCCCAGGCGACGGGGATTTCCAGGGTGTTGGCGTGCAGCCGGTCCATCACCGGCCACACCGTTTCCAGCATCGCGGGATAGTTGCTGCTGTTATGCGCCTGAATGCCCAGGACCAGAAAGGGTTTGCCATCGACGATCAGCGCGTGTCGGCCGCCGTCGCTTGACAGGCGCGGAACGCTGGTCGGCGACTGGGCGACCAGGGGCGCGGTCAATGTCAACGCTGTCAGCGCAAGAAAAATCCGTCCGAACATCCGCCCCTCAATCTGTTTGATGAATGAATGCCACCGCCCCGCGATGATGCCAACCGTTCTGCCCCTGAAAAAGGCGGGGGCGACCGAAGCCGCCCCCCGTTCAGGAGGTGGAACCATCAGAACCGGACGCGTGTCCGGATCGAGAAGCGGCGATCGTTGATCACATAGTCGCGCGGGCGGCTGCCCACGATCTGATAGGTCTTGAACGCCGTATCCAGCAGGTTCTGGCCATCGACGATGATCGAGAATTGCGGCGTCACGTCATAGCTCACCGACGCATCAAGCACCCCGAACGCCTCGCCGTAAATCGGCAGGTTCTGCGTTCCGGTATTCGCCGTGCCCTGCAGATAATCGTCGCGCCAGTTATAGGCGACGCGGATGTTCAGGCCATCCTTGTCGTACAGACCGACCAGGTTGAAACTGTGCTTGGACAGGTTGGTGATCGGCACGCGGATCAGTTCGGGGCTGCCGATTGCACCAGCGGCCTGCTGGCCGGCATCGCTTTCAACATAGGTATAGTTCGCCTGAACCCCCAGCCCGTCGAACGGCGCGGGCAGGAAGTTGAAGAATTTCTGACCCCCCACTTCAAAGCCGCGGACAAAGCCTTCCTCGACATTGACCAGGTTGGTGACGCCGAACTGGACATTGCCGACACCGGGGATTTCACGAACGAACGTCGCTGCCTCGGTCGTGATCAGGTTCTTGATCTTTTTGTAGAACCCGGTCGCATAGAGATAGCCGACCGGCTCGAAATACCATTCCAGAGCCAGATCGGCCTGGGTGACTTCTTCGGGCAAAAGGTCGGGATTGCCCTGTGCCGTCCCATTGCCCGCATAGGGATTGGTGACGGGATCATAGGGCAGGTTGTTGTTCACCCTGTCCGGCGTCAGTGCCCGGTTTTCCCCGACATCGGTGTAGTTCGGGCTGAGCGTGAAGCTGGGGTTGAGCGAGGTGAAGGCGGGCCGCGAGAAATTCTTCGACGCCGCCGCACGCAGGATCAGTTCGTCGGTCAGGAAGACGCGCAGGTTCAGGCTGGGCAGATATTTGTCGTAATCGCGACCGCCCGAATAGGGCTCTGTCACCGTGACCGTCGTCGGCGTCGTGCCGCCGCTGGCGGGATCGCGATAAGTCAGCACCGACAGGCCGTTGGCCGCAGTTTCCGTCCGCACCGCGCGCAGACCTGCATTGCCATCAAACCGGATGCCGCCAAGGTCCGCGCCGAAAGCCACGCGGACATAGCCGGCATAGGTCTTTTCATCGATCGTGCCGCTGAACGCATTGGGCGCGTCGAACGGGCGGAACGCGATGTCCTGACCCGAAATCGCTTTCACTGCGGCAAAGGCAGCGGCGCTGTCGTTGATCAGCGCATCGCTGAACTGCCACACCGGACCGAACACCGTATCGCTGGCCCGGCCGCGCAGCAGGTTGGACTGGAAACGGTTGGGTTCGGCATATTGCGGGAATTCGGACAAAAGCGTGCAGCCATCGACCGACGACCAGTTGGCGCAGGTCGAACCGATCGCCGTCCAGGTGCCATAGGTGGTGTTGCGGTTGATCGCGCTCTTGTCGGTATATCGGCCGCCGACGCGGATCTGCTGAATGAAGCTGCCGTCGTCGAAATCCCAGCTGAGGTCCGCGCGGATCGCATCGGCCGCCGCTTCATTATCCTCGGCATAGGGCAGGATCGCCGTCATGCCGTAATTGCGGATGTCGCCATAATAGCTGGGATCGGTGGCCAGCAGCACCGGCACATCGCCGCTGATATCGAAGAAGAAGTCATATGCCTTGCCAAGCCCGGCAACGCTGGTGCGCGGGTTGAGCGCGCTGGCCGTCAGGTTCAGCGTCTGCTGCTGCACGTCGGAATCGATATGCTGATAATCGACGCTCAGCTTCAGCCGGTCCGTCGCCTGCCAGATCAGGCCACCGGAATATTCGCTGGTCGATGTGTCGCGCAGCGTGCCGTAATTGACCGAATCGACGCCCGGATTGCTGAAATAGCCGCTGCGGACAACGCCCTCGTCATCGACGGTGAACGGGCGGTTCGGCCCGGTCGCGATCGGCATATCCTCGCCATAGGCAAAGAAGGACACGCCGGCTTCGTCGAAGCTGTAATCGGCACGGAAATACTGGGCGTACAATTCCAGCCGGTCCGTCGGCTTCCACTGCAGCACGGCCGTGCCGCTCAGCCGCTCGCGGTCGCCATAGCTGACCGCAAAGCCGCCGCCATGCGGGGCAAGCAGCGTCTGGTTCTCGAACCCCGGATAGGCCTGTTTGATGCTTGAGATGTTGGTGGGGTTCGGCCCGTGCCGCCAGAAAGGCTCCACCACCACCTTGTCCTCACGGAACGCCGTGGTCTGATAGCCGACATTGAGCAGCAGGCCGATTTCACCGATGCCGGTGTCCCAGCGATTGCTGTAAAGCCCCGCCAGCTGCTGGCCGCTTTTCTCGATCAGGTCGAAATAGGTGGCCCCTGCGTTCAGCGCGATGATGCGGCCCGACGAATCGAACGGCTTGCGCGTGCGCAGGTTCACCGTGCCCGACAGGCCGCCCTCGATCAGTTCGGCCGACGGGTTCTTGTACACATCAATACCGGCCAGCAGCTCCGATCCGACCTCTTCCCAAGAAAGGCCGCGTCCGCCGCTGGCCTGAAAGATGTCGCGGCCATTCAGCTCGGTCCGAACCTGGGTCAGGCCGCGCACGGCAATGCCGCTGCCCTCGCCGCGGTTGCGGGTGATCTGGACGCCGGAAATGCGCTGGAGCGATTCGGCGACATTCACGTCGGGCAGACGGCCGATATCCTGGGCCGTGATCGAATCAACGAACTGTTCGGAATTGCGCTTGATGTTCTGGGCGCTCTGCAGCGACGCGCGCAGGCCGGTGACGACGATCTCGTCGTCGGCCGGCGCCTGCTCCGCCGCTGGATCGGCATTGTCCTGCGCCAGCGCGGGCGTGGCACAGGCGACTGTCAGCGCTGTCAGCGACGCGCGCAGCATGAGATGATGAAATTTGCGATTGCCGAACGCCATGATCAGTCCCCTCCGATGTCGTGTAGCCACGAGCTTAAAGATCATATTATTATCAACCGTCTATACAGATCATATTTAATCCGACAAGTAGCATCGGATAGGGCTATCAAGATTTCGTTCGAGGGAGAGGTCGGGTGACAAGAGAACCGATCAGCCGCGTGGTCATCGCGGGCGGCGGGACGGCAGGATGGATGGCCGCAGCCGTGCTGTCCAAGACCTTTGCCGACAGCCGGATGGAGATCGCCCTGGTCGAATCGCCGGAAATCGGACCGGTCGGCGTGGGCGAAGCGACCATCCCGCCGATCCTGACGCTGAACCGGCTGCTCGGGCTGGACGAGGACGAACTGGTCCGTCGCACCGCCGCCACGTTCAAGCTGGGCATCGAGTTCAAGGATTGGGGGAACCGGGGCGAAAGCTATTTCCACCCGTTCGGGACCTATGGCGCCGATACGCAGGGCGTCGATTTCCACCATCACTGGCTGCGCCTGGGTCGCGGCGATTTGGCCGAATATTCGCTGCCCACCATGGCCGCGCGGCAGCACCGCTTCACCCGGCCCGTTGACGATCCCCGCCACGTCCATTCGCGCATGGCCTATGCACTGCATTTCGATGCGGGATTGTACGCCGCCTATCTGCGCGACCTGTCGGTGGCGCGCGGGGTCAGCCATCTGACCGGCACGATTGCCGATGTCCGCATGGATGACCGCGGCCATGTCAGCGCGCTGACCCTGACCGACGGGCGGGAATTGCCGGGCGACCTGTTCATCGATTGCACCGGCTTTCGCGGGTTGCTGATCGAAGGGGCGCTGAACACCGGCTATGAAAGCTGGGCCGACTGGCTGCCGATGGACCGGGCCGTGGCGATGCCCACCACCAGCAGCGGGACGCCCCCGCCCTATACCCGCGCCACCGCGCGCAAGGCCGGATGGCACTGGCGCATTCCGTTGCAGCACCGAACCGGCAACGGCCATGTCTATTGCAGCAGCCATGTGTCGGACGATGAGGCCGCGGCCGATCTGGTCGCGTCGGTCGAGGGACAGCCGCTGGCCGATCCCCGCTTTCTGCGGTTCAAGACCGGACGGCGGCGCAAGGCATGGAATGCCAATGTCGTCTCGCTGGGCCTGGCATCGGGGTTCATCGAACCGCTTGAATCGACCAGCATCCACCTGATCCAGCAGGGTGTCGTTACGCTGATGTCGCTGTTTCCGGACAAACGCTTCGATCCGGCGACGGTCGATCAGTATAACCGGTTCATGCAACGCGAATTTGAAAGCGTGCGGGATTTCATCATCCTGCACTACCACCTCAATCGTCGCGCCGATTCCACGTTCTGGACCGAAATGCGGGAGATGACCGTGCCTGACAGCCTGCAGCACCGGCTATCGCTGTTTGCCGATGCCGGGCGAGTGTTCACCGATGCGGGCGAGCTGTTCACGCCCACCAGCTGGGTGGCCGTGATGATGGGTCAGGGGATGATGCCCGGCGGGCATGACCCGGTTGCCGACACCCTGCCCGCCGCGACTATGCAGGCGAAACTGGATCAGATGCGCGCCGTGATCGAACGCGGCGTCGCCGCCATGCCGACGCATCAGGCCTTCATCGACGCCCATTGCCGAACCCAGGTCAGCGCACCAGGCAAGGTGGCGGCATGAAGCGGCGCGGCTTTCTGGGCGCGTCCGGGGCGCTGTTCGGTGCAGCGGCGGCAGGGGCACAGGGCATGGGCCAGTCGGTCGCGCCCAACTGGTCGGCGCTGACCGCGGCCTATCGCACGCCCGACTGGTTCCGCGACGCCAAGTTCGGCATCTGGGCGCACTGGTCGGCGCAATGCGTGCCAGAGGCGGGGGACTGGTATGGCCGCCTGATGTATGTGCCGGGCGATTACCGGTACGATCATCATCTGCGCACCTATGGCCACCCGGCCGACACCGGCTTCATGGAAATGGAAAACCGCTGGAAGGCCGAGGCATGGGATCCCGCCTATCTGGTCCGGCGGTACAAGGAAGTGGGCGCCCGCTATTTCATGGCGCTGGCGGCGCACCACGACAATTTCGATTGCTGGAACAGCCGCCATCACGAATGGAACTCGGTTCGCGTCGGGCCAAAACGGGACATTGTCGGCACCTGGGCGAACATCGTTCGGGCAGAGGGGCTGCGCTTTGGCGTGTCGAACCATATCAGCCATGCCTGGCACTGGTGGCAGACCGCCTATGGCTATGATGCCGAAGGACCCCGCGCCGGACAGCGTTATGACGCATTCCGCCTGACCAAGGCGGACGGCAAGGGCAAATGGTGGGACGGGCTTGACCCGCAACAGCTCTACACCGGCCCCGCCATGGTGCCGCCGGACGGCATTACCGACAATCAGGCGATGCGCGACTGGCACGATGCCAATACCGGCCGCTGGATGCAGCATTCGCCGCCGCAGAATCCCCATTTCGTTGCCAAATGGCTGGCCCGCCAGATGGACCTGGTGGAACAGCATGATCCCGATCTCGTCTATCTGGACGATTACGGCCTGCCGTTCGGCAGCACGGGACTGGAGGCGCTGGCCCATTATTACAGCCGCAGCATGGAACGGCGCGGCGCGATCGACGTGGTGCTGACGGCAAAGAACCTGTCCGCCTATCAGCGTCAGGCACTGGTCGAGGATATCGAGCGCGGATTTTCGGACCGGCTGCGCGACGAACCGTGGCAAACCTGTACCTGCATCGGCGACTGGCATTACAATCGCAGCCGCTTTCTGGAGCGCAGCTATGTGCCCGCCGAACAGGTCATCCAGCGGCTGGCCGACATCGTGTCGAAAAACGGCAATCTGCTGCTGTCCGTCCCGGTGCGCGGCGATGGCAGCATCGATGCGGAAGAAGAGAAAATCCTGGATGGCATCCGCGACTGGATGCGCGTGAACGGCGAAAAGGCCATTTACGGCTCACGCCCCTGGCGCATCTATGGCGAAGGGCCGACCGTCCTGAAAGCCGGGATGCATACGGAGGATCAGATGAAGGCATTTTCGGCGCAGGACGTCCGGTTCACCGCCAAGGATGGCGGGCTGAACATCCTGTTCCTGAAATGGCCGGACGGGCCGGTTCGCGTGCCGTCGCTGGGCACCGGCCGCCTGCCCGATGCGCAGATCGCTGCCGCCCGGATGGCATCGGGTCAAAAGGTCGGGTTCGACCGGCAGGCCGATGCCCTGGTGCTGACCCTGCCCCGCGCCCCGTCAAAGGGCGGCATCGTGCCGGTCGTGCGGCTGGAAGGACGCGGCCTCATCTGACCGCAGCTACGGCGGGCCGGCCCGTAAAGGACCGGCCCGTGCCGCGGATTACTGACCCGCGCCGGGGGGCGGACCGCCAGCGCCGGGGCCGCCGGGACCACCCGGGCCCATCATCTGCATCTGCATCTGGCGGAACATCTGTTCCGGCATGAATTCCAGCATGTCGACTTCGAACACCAGAACCTTCTTGGCCAGATCCGCCTGGGGCGATCCGGGCTGAAGCTTGGCGACGATGTCGGGCGCGCCATAGCCGAGTTCAGGCTTGATCCAGATGCGATATTTGGAGCCGCGCGGCATCAGCTTCAGCGCCTCGGAAAAACCGGGGATCGACGCGCCCGGGGCGACCGGGAACGGCACCGGCTGCTGGCTGCGGTCGAATTCCTTGCCGTCGGTAAAGGTGCCGACATAGTTGATCAGCGCAACATCCGCCTCGGACGGGCGCGCATCCCCCTGACCGGGCGACAGCACTTCATATTGCAGGCCGGATGCCGTGGTGACGACGCCCGAACGCGATGCGTTGGATGACAGATACCGGGTCACCGGATCGGTGGCGCCGAACCGCGCGAGCAGGATCGCCAGCGCGATGGCAGCAACCACGCCAATCCAGATCCACGCGACATAGCTGCGCTTGACGGGCGGAATCGGCACGGCGGTGGCGGACATGAACGGCAATCCTTGCAAACATGACAAAAGGGGCGACACTCGTGCCGCCCCCTAACCGGTCGTGCCGGAACAGTCCACGCCCGACCGTGATCGAAACGGACGAAAGCAGAAAATTGCCATCGCCGGTATCGTGTCCCGGCGATGACGGACGGCTTACTTGACGCCGTCGCGCTCCATCCGCTTGCGCTCCATCTTGCGGGCGCGGCGAACGGCAGCGGCACGCTCGCGCGCACGCTTTTCCGACGGCTTTTCGTAATGACGGCGCAGTTTCATCTCGCGATAGACGCCCTCGCGCTGCAGCTTCTTCTTGAGGGCGCGCAGCGCCTGGTCGACATTATTGTCGCGAACGATGATTTGCATAAGGCCGTCGTTGCTCCGATCAAACAATAGATTAGGGTTCGCCGGGAACGCATTCCCGGTCGTTGCCGGTGCCCCTATCAGCGATTCCCGCGCGGTTCAAGCGTTTTGCGGACTGGCGGAGCATGGTGCACCGCGATAGGCTTTGCTTTTTTCGGGCGGGAGTGGGTGCATGGCAATCTCCATCGGCGAGGGCACGGCAGCCGCACCGACGGCATCGCGTGGACGCTGGTGGACGCATCTGTACAGCTGGGTCCTGATCGGGATCGCCGCGGGCATCGCCGTCGGCTTTGCCGCACCGGAAACGGGATCCGCGCTGAAACCGCTGGGCGATGCCTTTATCAAACTGGTCAAGATGATCATCGCGCCGGTCATCTTCCTGACATTGGTCACCGGAATCGCCGGCATCCGCGACATGGCAGAGGTCGGCCGCGTCGCGTTGAAGGCGTTTGGCTATTTCCTGTTCTTTTCCTCGCTTGCGCTGGTCGTCGGCCTGATCATCGGCAATCTGGTTCAGCCGGGCGCGGGGCTGAACATCGATCCGGCCACACTGGATGCCAGCGCCGTGTCGGGCTTTGCCGAAAAGGCGCATGAAACATCGCTGATCAAATTTCTGCTCGGCATCATCCCGACCACGCTGGTCAGCCCGTTTGTCGGCGACAACATCCTTCAGGTGCTGCTCGTCTCGATCCTGTTCGGCACCGCCTTTGTCCTGGTGGGCGAGCCTGCCCGTCCGGTGCTCGACATTCTGGAGCGGGTGGGCAAGGTAGTGTTCCGCATCGTCGGCCTGTTGATGTGGCTGGCCCCGATCGGCGCGTTCGGGGCGATGGCGTTCACTGTCGGCGAATTCGGCATCGCCAGCCTGGCAAATCTGGGCAAGCTGGTGGCGACCTTTTACGCCACCTCGCTCATCTTCGTGCTTGGCGTGCTGGGGCTGGTCGGCCTTGCCGCCGGCTTTTCGATCTTCAAGCTGATCCGCTACCTGCGTGCGGAACTGCTGCTTGTGCTCGGCACCTCCTCGTCCGAAGCGGCGCTGCCCGCGGTGATGGACAAGCTGGAGCGGGCGGGCTGTGCCAAGGCGGTAGTGGGGCTGGTCATTCCGACCGGCTATTCCTTCAACCTGGACGGCACCAACATCTACATGACGCTGGCCGCCCTGTTCATCGCACAGGCCGTGGGCGTCGACCTGACCCTTGGCCAGGAAATTGCGCTGCTTGGCGTTGCCATGATTTCGTCAAAGGGCGCGGCGGGCGTGACCGGCGCCGGGTTTGTCACGCTGGCTGCGACGCTGTCGATCGTACCCGCCGTGCCGGTGGCGGGCATGGCCCTGATCCTGGGGGTCGACCGGTTCATGTCGGAATGCCGCGCGCTGACCAATTTCATCGGCAACGCGGTCGCCACGATCGTCGTCGCCCGGTGGGAGGGCCAGCTGGACCGCGATCGACTGGCGGCGGCGCTGGATGGGCGACTGGACGGGGAACACGCTTGACCGCCACGGCATCGACTGGCGCGCCGGGCATGGCAGCGCGGATCCGGTCGATCATCGGCGGATCGGCGGGAAATCTGGTCGAATGGTATGACTGGTATGCCTATGCCGCCTTCACCCTGTATTTCGCGCCGCACTTTTTCCCGTCCGGCGATCCGACGGTGGAATTGCTGCAGGCGGCGGCGGTCTTCGCGCTCGGGTTTCTGATGCGGCCCATCGGTGGCTGGCTGATGGGCGTCTATTCCGACCGGCACGGGCGAAAGGCGGGCCTCACCCTGTCGGTGACGCTGATGTGCGCCGGATCGCTGCTGATCGCCGTCACCCCGACTTATGAAAGCATCGGCGTTGCGGCACCGGCCATGCTGCTGCTCGCCCGGCTGATGCAGGGGCTGTCGGTGGGCGGGGAATATGGGGCGAGCGCCACCTATCTGTCCGAAATTGCGGGTCGCGACCGGCGCGGCTTCTTTGCCAGCTTTCAATATGTGACGCTGATCGGCGGGCAGCTGTCGGCGCTGGGACTGTTGCTGCTGCTGCAACAATTCCTGCCGCGGGAGGCGCTGGATGCCTGGGGCTGGCGCATCCCCTTCCTGATCGGCGGCGTGCTGGCGATCAGCGTCTTCTGGCTGCGGCGCGGGCTGGTGGAAACGGAGAGCTTTCACAATGCCGACCCGGCGGCGCGGCGGCAATCGGGCTTTGTCGCGCTCATCCGCGATCACCCGCGAGAGACGGCGACCGTCATCGCGCTGACCGCCGGGGGCACGCTCGCCTTCTATGCCTATTCCATCTACATGCAGAAGTTCCTGGTGAACACGAGCGGGTTCAGCCGGGAGGCCGCATCGACGATCAGCGCGGCCAGCCTGTTCGGATTCATGCTGTTGCAACCGGTGATGGGGGCTCTATCCGACCGGATCGGGCGAAAGCCGCTGATGGTCGGGTTTGGCGTGCTGGGCGTTGTCTTCACCTGGCCGATTTTCACCACGCTGGAGGGGGTACGCGATCCCGTCACCGCCTTCTGGATCGTCATGGGGGCGCTTGCCATCGTCTCCGGCTATTCGGCAATCAGCGGCGTGGTGAAGGCGGAAATGTATCCCGCCGCCATCCGCACGCTCGGCGTCGCCCTGCCCTATGCCATAGCCAATGCCGTGTTCGGCGGGACCGCCGAATATGTGGCGCTATGGCTGAAGGACGCGGGGTGGGAACGCGGCTTTTACCTCTATGTCACCGCGATGATCGGCGTGTCGCTGATCACCTATCTGCTGATGCCGGATACGAAACGGGCCAGCCGCATCCTTGAGGATTGAGGGCCGTTGCCGGACCTGCCCTAAAGAAGCAGGTCCCCGCTTCGGCTGGCCATCACCCGGCCCATCGCTTCGAACAGGGCATCCATCGCCACCGGCTTGAACAGAACCTCGTCCGCACCCGCAGCGATGCACCGTTCGCGCAGATCGACGGCGGTGTCCGCCGTGACCACGATCAGGGGCAGTTCCGCCTTGTGATCCGGCCGGGCGCGGATTCGGCGCATCGCCTCCATCCCGTCCATCCCCGGCATCCGCAGGTCCACCAGGACCACGTCGAACTCGTCACTTTCGATCAGCCGCAGGCCATCCTCGGCCAGCGGCGCTTCGACCATCGATACCCCGGCAACGTCCAGCATATCGCTGACCACGCGCCGGTTCATCGCGTCATCCTCGATGAATAAAACTTTCATTTGCGACCTGTCCCGCATTGTCGACGGGTTATTGTGTTTTGCATGACTATATCACTATCGCGCTAGGCGGCTTGCGAAACAAGAGGTGGGGCATTGTTTTCGTAACCCCCTAATCGTTGCAAGCTGGTAACAACCGCAGCGCCAGCCACTGGTCGTTCCATTACCACGACCTGCCCCATGCCGCAAAGCGCCGCGCGGCGATCGGCAGCCATGGGCTGGGCAAGCAGCAGCACCGGCGTGCCGCCGCCTGCGGCAAGGATACGCTCCAGTGCGATCTCGATGGCCGTTCCGTCAGCGGTCAGCGTGGTCTCGTCCGCCAGCACGGCGCGGAATGCCTGGGCGCCAAGGGTGGCAACCGCCTCGTCCACCGTGGTCGCAAAGCCTGGCGCACCGAACCGCGGCGCCATCAACGTCTTCAGCATCGACCGGGCCACGGGGTTGCGCTCGACGATCATGATGCCGCCGGTTCCGCCATCGACCTGAACCGCAGGCTCAGCAGCCTTCGGTGCAGCAATCGCGACAAGCGGAAGATCGACGGTAAAGACCGAACCCTCACCGACAACACTGTCCACCACCACGTCACCGCCAAGCGCGCGGGCAAGGTTGCGGCAGATGGAAAGCCCAAGCCCGGTTCCGCCGAACTTGCGGGTCGTGCCGGAATCGGCCTGCTTGAACGATTCGAACACCTCGCCAAGCTTGTCCTGTGCAATGCCGATGCCCGTATCGCGAACGGTCAGCACCAGCCGGTCGCCAGTCGCGCGCGCGGCAAGGGCGACGGAGCCTGTTTCCGTGAACTTGATGGCGTTGGACAACAGGTTGAATACCATCTGACGCAGCCGGGCGGGATCGCTTTCGATCCAGCCGAGCGCGGGATCGATGGTCAGATCGAATCCCAGCCCCTTGGCCCGCGCCTGCTCCTGCCACAACCGGCTGACATCGGTCAGCGTTGCGGGCAGGTCCATCGGCGCCTGTTCGATGGTCAGGTTGCCCGTCTCCATCTTGGCCACGTCCAGAATATCGTCGACCAGCGCGCGCATCGTGACGCCGGCACCATGAACCACGTTGATGCGGTCGCGCACCTGACTGTCGAGTCGCTGGTCGGCCAGCATGACCTGAGTCATGCCCAGAATACCGTTCAGGGGCGTGCGAATCTCGTGGCTGGTCGTCGCCAGAAACTCGGTCTTGGCCGCCAACGCCTTTTCCAGCGCGCTGTTGGTCCGGCCCAGTTCGACGTTGGTCGCGCGCACCTGATTGCGGCTGCGGCGCAGCGTCACGACGCCAAAGCTGAGCAGTCCGATCAGGACCGCAACGGCAATGGCAATGCCGATGAACAGCGTCAGCTGGAATTGCCGGCGGGCGCGTTCAAATTCGACATTGCGGCGCAGCTCCTCGGCCTTGAGCCGGGCGATCTGCAGTTCCTGGTTCTGGAAATCGAATTGAGCGCCCATCAGCGCCGTCTTGGTCGAAATCGCCAGCTTGGTGGCCTGTTCGTCCAGCCGGTTGAGCGCCTTCAGATGAACCAGAGCTGCCGTGCTGTCGCCCGCCGCGCTATAGGCGAGATAGGCGCTGAGATGCGCGTCGCGGAACGACAGGGCCGATGTCTCCGGATCGATGCCTGCCAGGCTCTGCTCGGACAGGGCGATCGCCCGCTGAACCCGCCCCTGGTCTAGCGCGACCCGCGCCGCGACATTCAGCAGCTCGCGCCGGGCAATCGCAGCATTGTCGCCAGGCAGCAGGGCAAGGCCGGCGTCCACCGACCGCTGCGCTTCCTCCAGTTGGCCCGCCACCCGCTGGGCACGGGCAAGATTGCCCAAGACACGGGCAAGAACCGTCGGGTTATCCAGCGTCTGCGCACGCTGACGAGCGATCAGAAGTTGTTCGACAGCCTCTTTCGACCGCCCCATCTCCCGCAGCACATTGCCGCGGTTATTCAGGACAAAGACGGACAGCTGGGCTTCCTCGTCATACGCCTCCAGCGCCTGACGGTAATATTTCAGAGCCGCTTCATAATCCGCCGCCTCACGATAGAGCGACCCGATGGCGACCAGTGCAATCGCCTGGCTGCGCGCTTCATTGGCGGTGACAAAGGCACGATGCGCCCCCTGGTAATCGGCCAGTGCTCCGGCAACGTCGCCCAATGCCGTCCGCACGCCGCCACTTGTCAGCTTGAGGTCGCCGGCAGTCTTGTCGGATACCCGGTTCGTCCGGGTCAGCTGCACGGCTTCTTCAATCAGCTTTGACGCCTGGTCGATATGGCGCATGCGCAGTGCCGCTTCGGCCTGCAGGCCAAGCGCAGCGACCAGCCATTCGGCCGAGCGTGCTGCCCTTGCCTTGCCTGCCGCCTGAACAGCGATCGTCCGCGCCTGCTCGGGATCGGATGCCATGACGGATCGCGCCCGTTCGACCAGTTGTGCGGTGGTTGCCGGTGACGACTGCGTTGCGGCTGGACCGGCTGGCGCTGCCTGGGCGGGTTGCTGCACGACCGGCATCATGCCGATCATGGCACCGGTCAGGAACAGGAAGAGGCGTGCGCAACCATTCACCCGTCCTGACTATCCGGCGGGCGTTAACGTCGCGCTAAAGGGGTTACACGCGATTCCAGAAACGATTGCCCGCCTGGAACGAGATGGTCGGGCGGGTCAGCGCCTGTTTGTGGCGATGCTGCGCCAGATACGGGATCAGCGCATCCAGTTCGACCGGGCGGCTGACCAGATATCCTTGGATCATGTCACAGCCCATGACGCTGAGCAGGGCCATCGCCGCCGGCGTTTCGACGCCTTCCGCCACCACTTCCATATCGAGCGCATGGGCCAGATCGATGGTGGACCGCACGATCAGCGGATCTCGGTTGCTGCTGGTCAGCTGGGTAACGAACAGCTTGTCGATCTTCAGTTCGGTCGCCGGCAGCTGTTTCAAATAGGCGAGCGAGGACAGGCCCGCACCGTAATCGTCGATGGCGATCGGAATGCCTGCATCGGCAAACAGTTTCAGATGGCGGATTGCGACCTCCGGATCGCGGATCACCGACGTCTCCGTGATCTCGAACCCGATCCGACCCGTGGTGTCGCGCACCATCAGCGACACCTGTTGCACGAAATCGCGGTCGGCCAGCAACAGGCCCGAAATGTTCACGTAAACCGGAATATCATGCCCGGATTCGGCCAGGCGGGCCTGTCCGCGCACCGCCTCTCCCAGAGTCCAGAGCGTCAACGCCCCGATCTGTCCGGCCTGCTCGGCCAGCGTGATGAAATCGCCGGGCGGAATCAGGCCGTGAACCGGATGGCGCCAGCGGACAAGCGCCTCGACGCTGGAAACTTCCTGACGCCGGACATGCACCTTGGGCTGGTAATGCAGCACCATCTGCCCCGCCGCGATCGCACTGGGCAATTCGCGCATCAACGCCACCGGATCCAGCCCGTCACCGGTTTCGCCAAGCACCCGGACGACATCCCGCTCATCGGATTGGGCCTGGCGCAGCGCCGCTTCGGCAAGTTCGACCAGGCGGATCGGATCATGGCGGTTGCCAGCGACCGCAGAGCCAATGGTCACGAACATGCGGTGCAGCTGGCCGTCCAGATCGATCAGTGCGGTCATGGCATCGCGAACCAGCGCGATATTGGTGTCGGCGTCACCGGGACTTCGGATGGCCAGGGTCACTTCCATCGTCCGACGTCCGCTTGCCACCACTTCGGCCAGCGGCAGGGCCAGCGCAACGCGCGCTGCGATCCGGTCGATGATTTCGTTCGCAGCATGAACGCCCGCATGGCGGCGCAGCACGTCAAAATTGGTCAGTCGCACCAGCAACATCTGGACATGGTTGTTGTCGGCAAGGCGACCGGTCGAAAGCGGCTCGGCATTGGCGGCGCTGGCAATGGGCATGGCCATGGGCGCGACCGGCGCGCGCATCGCCGTTCGTCTGGGCAGAGGACGCAAGGGCGCGGTGCCGGACATTGCATCACCCCTATCTGTCAAGGGTTGAAAGAAGGGTTAATTCCGGTGGACGCTGTCCCGAAAGCGACGCAAGTCCGAATTGCAAAATGCTTAAAAATCAGTTAATAATCACGACGCGCACATTGCGCCAAAACAGGAGAATCCTGATGTTCGCTCTGCTGTTTCGTGATTCCTACGGCGACGACCTTCGCCCTTGGTAACGGACGCTTCCGGGCTGGGTGAAGTCTTCGGAAATCAGCCAGCCCGGACGTTTCGGCAAACACGAGCGCGAGCGTTTCAAGCCTGAAATCAATGGCCTGGCTGAAATGCTGGGCTTTTTGGCGTATCGCCCAGTAGTTCAGCCCTGTGCTGACTTCAGGCGCATGGGCATAAGCGCGGAACACGCCGACGCGCGCCATTTCCGCCCGAACATGTGCCAAGTCCCGAATCGGGACGGCGGTTATTCCACGGTCACCGATTTCGCCAGGTTGCGGGGCTGATCCACGTCGGTGCCCTTTGCCACGGCGACATGATAGGCGAGCAGCTGCACGGGCACGGCATAGACCAGCGGCGCGATCAACGGATGCACGCGCGGCATGGCGATCGTGGCCAGGCAACCCTCGCCAGCGGCGGCCACCCCTGCCTCGTCCGAAATCAGCACAACCTTGCCGCCCCGCGCCTGCACCTCCTGCATATTGCTGACGGTCTTTTCGAACAGCGGGCCGGACGGCGCGATGACGATGACCGGAACGGCATCGTCGATCAGCGCGATCGGGCCATGCTTCATCTCGCCGGCAGCATAGCCCTCGGCATGGATATAGCTGATTTCCTTGAGCTTGAGCGCACCCTCAAGAGCCAGCGGATAATCCGTGCCGCGACCCAGATACAGGACATCGCGCGCGCCGGCGATCAGATGCGCCATCCCCTGGATCGCCTCGTCATGCGCCAGTGCCGCGTTCAGCGCCGCGGGCGCCTCGGCCAGATGACGGACGATCTCCTTCTCCGCATCCGGGTCCAGCCGCCCCTTGGCACGGGCAAGGTTTGCAGCAAGCGCTGCAAGCACTGCAAGCTGGCACGTAAACGCCTTGGTCGAGGCAACGCCGATTTCCGGGCCGGCATGGGTGGGCAGCAACAGATCCGCCTCGCGCGCCATGGTGCTGGTCGGAACATTGACCACAACGGCGATCTTCTGCCCTTCCTCGCGGGCGTGGCGCAGCGCAGCCAGCGTGTCGGCCGTCTCGCCCGACTGGCTGATGAACAGGGCAAGGCCGCCCCCTTCCATCACCGGCTCGCGGTAGCGGAACTCGGACGCGACATCGAGGTCCACGGGCACGCGAGCGAATTGTTCGAACCAGTATTTGGCGACCATCCCGGCATAGAAGCTGGTCCCGCAGGCAACGATGGTCACGCGGCGGATGGCACCGAGGTCGAACTCGGGGATCGGCAGCGACACCTGGTCCTGTTCCCGGCGCAGATAGGATTTCAGCGTCTGGGCAACCACGATCGGCTGCTCATGGATTTCCTTGAGCATGAAGTGGCGATGATTGCCCTTTTCCACCTGTGCCGCCGACACGCCGGAAAGCGTGATGGCGCGCTCGACCGGCCGGTTGTCGCGGTCAAAGATTTCCGCGCCGTCCCGGGTGATGACGACCCAGTCGCCCTCCTCAAGATAGCTGATCCGCTGGGTCAGCGGTGCGAGCGCCAGCGCGTCGGAGCCCAGAAACGTCTCGCCATCGCCGTAGCCGACGACCAGGGGCGAGCCGAGCCGCGCCCCGATCAGCAGATCGGGATGCTGGCGAAACAGAATGGCCAGGGCGAAGGCGCCGTGCAGGCGAGGCAGCACCGCGGCCACCGCATCGCGCGGGGCCACGCCCTGTTCCACCTGCGCGCTGATCAGATGGGCGACGACTTCGCTGTCGGTCTGGCTGTCGAAATGACGCCCGGCGGCCACCAGCTCATCGCGGAGCGGCTTGTAATTTTCGATGATGCCGTTGTGGACCAGCGCCACTTCGCCCGTCGAATGGGGATGGGCATTGGCCGTGGTCGGCGCGCCATGGGTGGCCCATCGGGTGTGGGCGATGCCGATGGTGCCGGGCAGCGGCTCGTCGCGCACCTCGCGCACCAGATTGGCCAGCTTGCCCTCCGCCCGGCGGCGTTCGATCGCGCCGTCATGGATGGTGGCAACCCCGGCGCTGTCATAGCCGCGATATTCCAGCCGCTTCAGCCCGTCGACCAGACGGTCGGTAACATCGGTGTTGCTGACGATTCCAACAATGCCGCACATGGTTCAACTGGCCTTCGTGACTGGGTTGCCGGTATCGGTTGCACCGGCAGGATAGGTGGATCGCACCGCCTTTAACCGGCGGTGGTGGAGAAATCATCCCTTTGCGCGGTCGGCCTTTTTCCGCTTCATCGCATCGTGAAAGCGGTCGGCCCAGCCGGGTTTCACCAGCTGTTCGGCGCGAACGATCCGCAATTCGCCATCGGCCACGTCGCGGGTCACTGCACTGCCGGCGCCGACGATGGCATCCGCGCCGATGGTGACCGGCGCGATCAGCGCGCTGTTCGAACCGATAAAGGCGCGCGGGCCGATCACGGTCCGGTATTTGAAATACCCGTCATAATTGCAGGTGATCGTGCCCGCACCGATATTCGCGCCGTCGCCGACACTGGCATCGCCGATATAGCTGAGGTGATTGGCCTTTGCGCCCGCACCGATTTCGGCGGCCTTTACCTCAACGAAATTGCCGATCCTGGCCCCTTCGCGCAGCACCGCGCCGGGCCGCAGCCGGGCATAGGGGCCGATCGACACGCCCGCTTCCAGCACTGCCCCCTCCAGATGGCTGAAGGCATGGATCGTCACGCGGTCGCCCACGCTGACGCCGGGCCCGAACACCACGTTCGGCTCGACCACGACATCGCGGCCAAGCACCGTGTCATGGGCGAACCAGACGGTCTCCGGCGCGATCAGTGTCGCCCCATCCGCCATCGCCTGTGCCCGGCGGCGCTGCTGCCACGCCAGTTCGACCCCGGCCAGTTCGGCGCGGCTGTTGACGCCCGCCACCTCTGCTTCGCCCGTTTCGATGACGGCGCTTGCCCGGCCGTCGGCGGCGGCCAGCATGACGATGTCAGGCAGATAATATTCCCCGGCTGCATTATCATTGCCCACCCGCGCCAGCAGCGCGAACAGATCGGCTGAACGCACCGCTATCAGGCCGGAATTGCACAGGGTGACGGCGCGCTCCGCTTCGCTGGCGTCCTTATATTCCACCATGCGCGTGATGCGGTCGCCATCGGCGAGGATCCGGCCATAAGCGGCCGGATCGACGGGGCGAAAGCCCAGCACGACGCACGCGGGCGCATCGGCCGCGCCCAGCCGGTCGACCATGCGGCGCATCGTATCGGCAGAAACCAGCGGCACGTCGCCATAAAGGATCAGGACGGTGCCATCGAACCCGGCCAGCGCATGCTCGGCCTGCGCCACGGCGTGGCCAGTGCCCAGCTGTTCCGACTGGACCGCGATGCCCACGCCCAGCGGCGCGACGGCCGTTTCCACCTGCTCGCGCCCTGCCCCGACCACGACCACGCGGCGTTCGGGCGACAGCGCATCGACGCTGGCCAGCAGATGCAGCAGCATCGGCCGCCCGGCGACGGGGTGCAGCACCTTGTGCGTGTCGGATTTCATGCGGGTGCCCTTGCCCGCGGCAAGGATGATCGCGGCGATGGGTTGCGTCATGCGGCCTCCAGCTGTCGGCCGCGTCCCTGCCATGCCCGGCTTGCCATGACCATAGGCGACCGCCATTTGCCGGGCCATGAAGCATCCATTTTCGATTATCGGCTTTGATCTGGACGGCACATTGGTCGACAGCCGGACGGATATCGCCATCGCCGTCAACGCCGCGCTGGCGGGGATCGGGCGGCCTGCGCTGACGCTGGATGCCGTCACCCGGATGATCGGCGGGGGCGTCACGCGCCTGCTGGAACAGGCGCTGGTAGCGACGGGAGGCGCGGACGGCGTCGATTTTCCGGCGCTGCGGGCGGTGATGCTTGCCCATTATGGCGCGCATCTCAGCGTCCATACCCGCCCCTATCCCGGCGTCGAGGCGGTGCTGACCGAATTGGCGGCAGGGGATACGCAGCTGGCGGTGGTGACCAACAAGCCGGAGGCGCTGGCCGTTGCCCTGCTCGATCAGCTTGGCCTGACCCGCCATTTCAGGGTGGTGATCGGCGGCGACACCATGGGGCCAGGCCGGGCAAAGCCGGATCCGGCACCCGTTCTGGCGATGATCGACCGGCTGGGCGGCGGCCCGGCGGCCTTTGTCGGCGATTCGCAGTTCGATGTCGGCGCGGCGCGCGCGGCCGGCATTCCGGTCATTGCGGTCGATTTCGGATTTTCATCAGTCCCTGCCGCCGATCTGGGTGCGGACGCGGTGATCGGTGATTTTGCCGACCTGCCGGCCGCGCTGGCGGATCAGGCGGGGCGATAACCCGTCCGCCACTTGGTCCACAGATGCCGGGCCAGCATGGCAGGCGGCATCCGCAAGGCATGACCGCGCAGGTAAAAGGCGAACTCGGTCCCCTTGTGCTGCTGCCTTCCCCAGCCATCGCGGCCCGTCAGCCGGCGGTGGAACCAGGCGTCACTCCATCGCCTGCCCGACCATTCGGCCGGAATGTCGGTTCCGAACAATCGCGCCGACAGGCGGCAGGCCCGCGCCATCGCGCCGGTCAGGCCATGCAGCCGCGCCCGATCGGGCAGGCCGTCATGCCCCCCGTCGCTCAACAGGCAGTGAATGTCCCACAGGTTGCGCACACCCCCCGCCATGTCGCCATCGGCGATCAGATGCGCGGCGGCATGGCACAGCATGTCGGCATGGTTCAGCACCGCCAGCCCGCCGCCCAGGTCCACGCGGTCCGCGATCAGCGCCGCTGCATCGGGCTGCACCCGCGCAGTCAGCGGCAGGATGGTGTGGTGGACGTCGATCATCCGGTCTCGCTCCCGATGGATCAGCGGCGGCAATTCGTGCATCCAGCGGCGATAATAGGCATCGTCATAGGGATCGGGCTTGACCCATTCCCAGCCGCCCGGCCCCAGCAGCGCCGCCTCCACCGCATCCAGCGCGTCCCGGGGAACCAGGATATCCAGGTCGCCGATCGACCGCCCCAGCCCGGCGGACAGCCCTGCGGCAACGAACGCCGTCCCTTTCAGCAGCACGACCGGCACGCCCAGCGGGGCGAGCACGCGGCGCGCCATCTCCGCCTCCCACAGCGCGGCCGTCCGCCCCTGCTCGGCAGAGGCGCGGGCATCGGCCAGGATGCGCGCAGCGGCATCGGGCATGGACAGGCCGTTCAGGCGGTGGGCCAGCGTCCCGACGATCTGTTCCGCGCGCGCCGCCGCGATCAGGCCGGTCCAGCCCGCTGCATCCAGCGATGCCGTGCTGGCCGGATCGCGCAGCGCATGGATCAGCAGCCGGGCGCTCACGCCGCCGCTCCGAACAATCGTTCGACCATCGCCATCGCGGTGTCCGTGTCGGGATAATCGATCGCGCGGGCGGGCACCGTGCGCACCAGACGGGTCAGCGCGGCAAAACCCCGTTCGCCAAGCGCGACATAATTGGTCGACGCCTGGGTCAGCCGGACGAACACCTCGCTCGGCTCGACCGGCCGCTCGTCGGCAGCATGGCCAAAGGTGGGAAACAGGATCAGCGCGGGTCGCGCCGGCCGGTCCATCGCCGCGATGGCAGCGGCATCGGGGATCAGGTGGCGGATATCGCCCTTTGGCGTGGCGGGCTGGGGCGGGCCGAACCGGCCATCGGGCAGCGCGGCCTGCATCACCGCCACGGACTGGTTCTTCAGGCTGATCAGGCGGGGAAAGGCGTGGACCATGCCGGTTTCGGGGTCGAGCAGCGCGAACTCATCCCCCATCAGTCGCCATCCGCGCGCCATCAGCAGCGCCGACAGCGTGGACTTGCCCGATCCCGACACCCCGGTCATCATTACGCAGCGCCCGTCCCGCTCCACGGTCGAGGCGTGGAGCAACAGATAACGCCGCTGCGCCAGCGCCATTTGCAGGTTCATGCCCATTTCGGCCGCCAGCAACCCCAGCGACAGCGGCAAGGGCGCAGCATCGGGAATGGTGTAATCGCCGCCGATCATCACCGATGGACGGAACACCCGCCGCCACGGCCGCGCGGCGAACAGCCGGACCGTGAAATCCGGGATGCCGTTTTCGGGCCGGGGATAGTCGCGATAACATTCCGCCAGCTGCGCCACGGGCAGCCGCCAGTCGGAACCGACGCGAAAGCCGACCGGGCCGACACGGACGTGAAAGACGTGCCTCACAGCCGCTCCACCAGCCCCGTCGCAGTCAGCTCCTCCAGCCGCTCGGCCAGCGCCGCCGCATCGCCGTCGACCAGGTCGAACTGCTCGGCCAGCCGGGCCAGCAATGCGGCCGCATCCAGCGCGCCATCGCCCAGCGCCTCAAGCAGTTCGGGAACCGGCGCCGCCACCAGATGCGTCTGCCCGGATCGACGGTCATGGATCGCGGTCAGCGCATCCAGCGGCACGGTCAGCAGCGTTTCAGGGGGGGCGGCACGATATCGGGTCACGCCATTGCCCTACCGTCAAAGCGGTTAGGGGGGAATTAAGCGATCAGCCGCGCGGCATCTGTAAAGAGGCGTAGCAGGTAAAGCCGCTCGTCCCCTGTTGCAGGCGCCGGATATAGTTGGTGTAGGCGCGGCTCTGCTCATAGCTGGTGCCCGGCAGCGTGCTGCCGTTCAGTGCGCGCTTCACTTCCTCGCCCTTGAACGCGCGGCCCGGCGGGGCGAACGCGCCCTGGGTGCCGGGCGGGACAACCTTGCCATCCGCCGCGATATACTGGCCCGCGCGGCCGGGATCGGGCACTGGAATCTCGCACGTCGAGATGGAAGCCGTGGTCTGCGCCAGCGCAGGCCGGATGGAAACCACCGCCGATGCGCCGACCGCGCCCAGCATCAATGCCCGGCGGCTGGTGCGCGCGCCATCCTTGCCCGGGGTCGCGGGCGGCTGGGCTTCGGGCAGGTCGGCATGATCCATCATGCGCTTGTCCTGCCACACAGCGGGTTGTGCAATGGTAAAAGAGGGTAAATCCCGGCCCGCGCGGACCGAAATGTCCTGTTGCGGGCCATTGTCGGGGCCAGCGCCGCGCGATAGGGCGTGGGTGATGAGCGCCGCCCTCGCCTCCCGCCTCGCCGTCGCCATTGTGCTGATCCTGATCGGCGCGCTGGGCATTGCCGCGCTTGGGGCGGACATCAACATCCTGGTCATTTCCGCCATTTCCGGCATCGCCGCCGTGCTGATCGCGCACGGCATGGGCGACGGCCTGAAACGCCGGGCCAAGGCAGAGGCGCTGAAATCCGCGCCGCAGACGACCGGCATGGGCGAATTGTCGGAAGCGATTGCCGAACCCATCCTGCTGATCGCCGACAACCGGGTGGTCCATGCCAACAGCGCCGCCCGCGCGCTGCTCGGCACGCATATCCTGGGGCAGGATGCCCGTATCGCCATCCGGCATCCCGCCGCCGCCGAACGATTGCTGGCGCGCAGCGACCCCGCGGGCGGCGCGCCCGTGCATCTGGTCGGCCTTGGCACCCGCGACCAGCGATGGGAATTGCGCACGCGGATGCTGTCATCGGGCCAGCGCATCGTCCACCTGATCGACCGGACCAGCAGCTATGCGACGGAACGGGTGCGCGTCGATTTCGTCGCCAATGCCAGCCACGAACTGCGCACGCCGCTGGCATCGATCCTGGGCTTTATCGAAACGCTGGGCGACGAGGCGGGCGACGATCCCGAAACGCGCGCGCGGTTTTTGAAGGTGATGCACACCGAAGCGGTGCGGATGCAGCGGCTGATCGACGATCTGATGAGCCTCAGCCGGATCGAGGCGGAAAAATATCGCGAGCCGGACCAGCAGGTCGATCTGGCCGAACTGGCGGGCGAGGTGGTGGCATCGATCCGTTCGACTCACGATCCCCGCGCCGCGGACATTCAGCTTCAGCTGGCCGATGTCCCGCCCGTGCGCGGCGACCGCGCCCAGTTGAGCCAGGTTCTGTACAACATCGTCGGCAATGCGATGAAATATGGCCGGCCCGAAACCCCGGTCCTGCTGACCCTGAAAAGCAGCGGGACGATGGCCGAACTGTCGGTGCGCGACCGGGGCGAAGGGGTGGCGCCGGAACATCTGCCGCGGCTGACCGAACGCTTCTATCGCGTGGATTCCGGCCGCAGCCGGGCCATGGGCGGCACGGGCCTCGGCCTCGCCATCGTCAAGCATATCGTCGAGCGGCACCGTGGCCGGATGGACATCGCCAGCCAGGTCGGCGTCGGCACCACGGTCACGATCCTGCTGCCGATCGGGGGCGATGTCATCAATCCGTAACAGGATTGCAACACAGGCAGCCGGGTAAGGTGCTAGCGGGGCCGGGACAGGGGGCCAATTCCGCACCGCTGATGGAGATTTCTATGCTCGGCCGGCCGGTGCTGGTTGCGATCCTCGCGTTGATGACGACCGCCTGTGGCGGGCCGAGTGCGCGCGAACAGATCAAGGTGGTGGGTTCGTCCACCGTCTATCCGTTCACGACGGCCGTTGCGGAGCGATTCGTCAACGCCGATCCCGGCCGCCGTGCGCCGGTGATCGAATCGACGGGCACGGGTGCCGGCTTCAACCTGTTCTGCGCCGGCGTCGGATCGCAATATCCCGACATCCAGAACGCATCGCGCCGGATCAAGAAAAGCGAGTTCGAGCAGTGCGTCGGCAACGGCGTGCGCGACATGATCGAGGTTCAGGTCGGCGCGGACGGCCTGGCCATCGCCGAATCGGTCAATGGCCCGCGCATGACGCTGACCCGCGGCCAGCTTTATTCGGCGCTCGCCGCAAAGATCGGCGGCAAGCCCAACCCGCACCGGTTCTGGTCGGACGTCGATCCTTCCCTGCCGCGCATTCCGATCAAGGTGCTCGGCCCGCCGACGACCAGCGGCACGCGCGATTCGTTCAACGAGCTGATGATGGAGCCGGGCTGCGTCGCTGCCTTTCCCGACATGGAAAAGCTCAAGAAAAGCCCGGACAAGGATGCGTTCAAGAACGCCTGTGTCCGCATCCGCGACGATGGCGCCTATATCGATTCGGGCGAAAACGATAACCTCATCGTCCAGAAACTGGCCGCCGATCCCAACGCCATCGGCATTTTCGGCTACAGCTTTCTGGAGGCAAACCTGACGCGGGTGCGCGGCGTGCCGATCGACGGCATCGTTCCGACCTATGAAACGGTCGCCAACGCCAAATATCCGGGGGCGCGGCCCTTGTTCATCTATGTGAAGAAACAGCATATGCGCGCCGTTCCCGGCATGGCCGAATTCCTGGCCACCTATGTCCAGTCGTGGGAAGCCGATGGCCCGCTGGTGCGAAAGGGGATGATTGCGTCGCCCGCCCCGGTGCGTGCCGCCGCCGCCCGCGCCGTCGCCGAACAGACGGTCCTGACGCCGGAGGGGCTGAAGTGAACCCTGTCGTCCTGTTCTTTCTGGTCCTTGGCCTGGCGCTGATCGGCTGGCTGGTCGCGCGTGCCCGCGCCGCCGGGCTGGAGGGCGCAAATGGCCGTCGCCCCCATTCGCTTCCGGCTCAGCATGGCTGGTATGTCGCGATCTGGGTCGCGCTGCCCGCCCTCGCCTTTCTGGGGATCTGGGCCGCGATCATGCCCGCGCTGGTCGCCGATACGGTCACCGCGCATCCCGCCGCCGCCGCGCTGCCGACGCAAGGGTTCGAACGCGCCTCCATCCTGGCAGAGGCGCGCGCGCTGGCGACCGGCAATGCCTATGGCGCGTTCAACCCGCTGGCCGAAACGCTGGCCCCCATCTATGCCGCCGCCGCCGACCGCTATGGCTGGATCGGCACGGCCATCGCGCTGCTGCTCGCCTTTGCCGGCGGCGCCTATGCCTATACCCGCATCCGGGCGGACCTGCGTGCACGCACCATGGTCGAACGGGTGGTGATGATGGTGCTGCTGATCGCGTCGCTGATCGCGATCCTGACCACGCTTGGCATCTTCCTGTCGCTTCTGTTCGAAAGCGCGCGCTTCTTTGCGATCGTGCCGGTCACCGATTTCCTGTTCGGCACCCGCTGGAACCCGCAGGTGATCAGCGCGACCAACCCCGGCGAGACGTTGGGCGCGGTGCCGCTGTTCTGGGGCACCTTTTTCATCGGTGCGGTGATCGCGATGATCGTCGCCATCCCGTTCGGCCTGATGAGCGCGATCTACCTCACCCAATATGCCGCGCCTGCCGTCCGCAAGTGGATGAAGCCGATCCTGGAAATCCTGGCCGGCGTGCCGACGGTGGTTTACGGCTATTTCGCGGCATTGACCGTCGGCCCGGCGATCCGCGACCTGGCCGTCACGCTGGGCTTCACCTATGCCAGCAGCGAAAGCGCGCTGGCAGCGGGCCTGGTGATGGGGATCATGATCATCCCGTTCGTGTCGTCCATGGCGGATGACAGCATTGCCGCCGTACCGCGCGCCATGCGCGACGGATCGCTGGCAATGGGTGCGACGACCAGCGAGACGATCCGCCGCGTGCTGCTGCCCGCCGCGCTGCCCGGCGTCGTTGCCGGCATGCTGCTCGCCGTCAGCCGCGCGATCGGCGAGACGATGATCGTGGTGATGGCGGCCAGCGGCGCGGCCAACATCACGCTGAACCCGTTCGACAGCGCCACCACGGTGACCAAGCAGATCGTCGACCTGCTGACGGGCGAGGCGGAGTTTGACAGCCCCAAGACGCTGGCCGCCTTTGCCCTTGGCCTGACGCTGTTCCTTGTCACCTTCCTTCTCAACATCGTCGCGCTGCGCGTGGTGAAGAAATATCGGGAAGCTTATGAATAAGCCCGCGTCCATGGAACGGTCGCAGACCGACTGGCGCTCCGATGCGATGCGCCGCCGCATCGGTGCGCGCTATCGCGCCGAACGGCGGTTCCGCCTGCTCGGTCTGGGCGCGGTTGCGGTGTCGGCCGGGTTCCTTGCCTTCCTGCTCTTTTCCATGCTGTCCAGCGGCCTTGGCGGCTTCAACCGGACCGAAGTGGCGCTGCCGCTCAATCTGAAGGCGGCGGCGCTGGAAGTGACGCCGGAACAGCTCAATTCGCCAGGTGCCGATCTGGCGCTGGCCAGTGCCGGGCTGGCCGATACCGTGGAGGCGGCGGCGCTTGCGGCATTCGGGGAAACCCCCGTGCCGGTGGTGTCCGAATATAGCTGGCTGGCCGTGCGTGACGCGATCAAGGCCGATCCGGCGCTGATCAACCGGTCGGCTAAAATCGACGTGCCGGTCTCCAGCGAAATCGAGGAAGCGGTCAAGGGCGACGGCACGCCGGAGGCAGAGGCGATCGTTCAGCGCCTGAATGCGGCCGGCGCGCTCAATTCCGGCTTCAACTGGCAGTTCCTGACCGCATCGGATTCCACCGATCCCAGCGCGGTCGGCATCTGGGGCGCGCTCAAGGGATCGTTCCTGACGATGCTGGTGACGCTGGCGCTCGCCTTTCCCATCGGCGTGTTCTCGGCCGTGTATCTTGAGGAATATGCCCCCCGCAATCGCTGGACCGACCTGATCGAGGTGTCGATCAACAATCTGGCGGCGGTGCCATCGATCATCTTTGGCCTGCTGGGGCTGGCGGTGTTCCTGAACACGCTGAACCTGCCGCGATCCGCGCCGATCGTCGGCGGCCTGACGCTGGCGCTGATGATCATGCCGGTCATCGTCATTGCGGGCCGCAACGCGATCAAGGCGGTGCCCCCGTCGATCCGCGACGCCGCGCTCGGCATCGGCGCATCGCGCGTGCAGGTGGTGTTCCACCACGTCATCCCGCTGGCACTGCCCGGCATCCTGACCGGGACGATCATCGGCATGGCCCGCGCCCTGGGCGAAACCGCCCCGCTGCTGATGATCGGGATGCGCGCGTTCATCGTCAGCGCGCCGGAGGGGATGGCCGATCCGGCCACCGTATTGCCGGTCCAGATCTTTCTGTGGTCCGATCAGGTCAGCCGCGGCTTTATTGAAAAGACGAGCGCGGCGATCATCGTGCTGCTGGTGTTCCTGCTCGCCATGAACGCGCTTGCCATCTATCTTCGCAACAGGTTCGAGACCCGCTGGTAATGACCGACACCCTCATCAACCCGGCGATCGCGCCGGCCACTGCGCCGATCAAGATGGCGGCGCGCGACGTCCATGTGCATTACGGGACGACGCACGCGATCAAGGGCGTGTCGATCGACATCGACATGGACAATGTGACCGCGTTCATCGGCCCGTCGGGCTGTGGCAAGTCCACGTTCCTGCGCACGCTGAACCGGATGAACGACACCGTCGCCAATGCCCGCGTCACCGGCGACATCACGCTGGACGGAGAGGATATCTATGCCTCGTCGATGGACGTGGTTCAGCTGCGCGCGCGGGTGGGCATGGTGTTTCAGAAACCCAATCCCTTCCCCAAATCGATCTTTGAAAATGTCGCCTATGGGCCGAAGATCCACGGGCTGGCGACCAGCAAGTCCGACCTTGCCGACATCGTCGAACAGTCGCTGCGTCGCGCGGGCCTGTGGGATGAGGTGAAGGACCGACTGAACGACAGCGGCACTGCCATGTCCGGCGGCCAGCAGCAGCGGCTGTGCATTGCGCGCGCCATCGCCGTCGACCCGGAAGTCATCCTGATGGACGAGCCGTGTTCGGCTCTGGACCCCATCGCAACCGCCAAGATCGAGGAGCTGATCCACGAACTGCGCGGCCGTTACGCCATCGTGATCGTCACCCACAACATGCAGCAGGCGGCCCGCGTGTCGCAGCGCACGGCCTTTTTCCATCTGGGCAACCTGGTCGAATATGGCGTGACGTCGGACATCTTCACCAATCCCCGCCAGGAGCGGACCAAGGATTACATCACCGGCCGCTACGGCTGAGTTCGGGAGTTTCAGGCGGCATGAGCGAACATACGGTCAAGGCGTTCGATGAGGACATCGGCGAACTGCGCGGCCTGATCGCGCAGATGGGCGGGATGGCCGAAAGCGCGATCGAGGCGGCGATGACCGCGCTGAAGCGGCACGACCTGAAGGCGGCGGCCGAGATCATCGAGGGCGACAAGGCGATCGACGCGCTGGAGTTCGAGATCGAGCGGCTGGCCGTCCGGCTGATCGCCCTGCGCGCGCCGATGGCGGACGACCTGCGCGAAGTGGTCAGCGCGCTCAAGATCGCCAGCGTGCTGGAGCGCGTCGGCGATTATGCCAAGAACATCGCGAAGCGCGTGGCCGTCATCAAGGATGGCGGCGACATGGCGCCGCTGTCGCTGCTGCCCGCCATGGCGACCATGGCGACGGACATGCTGCATGACGTGCTCGACGCCTTTGCCGCGCGCGACCCCGAAACGGCGGTCCGGGTGTGCGAACGCGACAATGCGGTCGACGATTTCTACAATTCGATCTTTCGCACGCTGGTCACCTTCATGGTCGAAAACCCGTCGATCATCGGTCAGGCCGCGCACCTTCTGTTCATCGCCAAGAATCTGGAGCGGGTGGGCGATCATGCCACCAATGTCGCGGAAATGGTCTATTACACCGCGACCGGCCACCACATGAGCGACCGGGATCAGGGCGACCCTGTTCCCGTCATCGGGAGCTGAACCCATGTCACGCGCAACGATGCTGCTGGTCGAGGACGATCCGGCACTGGCCGAACTGCTCATCTATCATTTCAAGCGCGAGGATTTCGAGGTCAAGCACACACCCGACGGCGAAGAGGCGCTGTTGCTGGCCAAGGAGGCATCGCCCGACATCGTGCTGCTCGACTGGATGGTCGAGGGGCTGTCGGGGATCGAGGTGTGCCGCCGCCTGCGCCGGATGAGCGAGACGGCCAATGTCCCGATCATCATGCTGACCGCGCGCGGCGAAGAAGAGGATCGGGTGCGCGGCCTGGAAACCGGGGCGGACGATTACGTCACCAAGCCCTTTTCCCCGCGCGAGCTGGTTGCGCGGGTCGGCGCGGTGCTGCGCCGCGTGCGCCCGGCGCTGGCCGGCGAACAGCTGGTCTATGCCGATATCGAAATGGATACGGTCGGCCACAAGGTGCGGCGGGGCGGCGAAGTGGTGCCGCTGGGTCCCACGGAGTTCCGCCTGCTCAAGCATTTCCTGGAACATCCCGGCTGGGTGTTCAGCCGCGAACGGCTGCTCGATGCGGTCTGGGGCCATGACAGCGACATCGAAAGCCGCACCGTCGACGTCCATATCCGCCGCCTGCGCAAAGCAATCAATCAGGGCGACCGGCCGGACATCATCCGCACGGTCCGCTCCGCCGGTTATGCGCTGGATTCGGGGAACTGATCGCAGCGCCCGCGTGCCACCGTTGACGCTGGCCGGTTGAGCCTGCACCAGTCCGTCCAAGGTTATTCGGGAGTGGATGAAATGGCGATCCGGTTCGATGGGCGCGTGGCGATCGTCACTGGCGCTGGCGGCGGGCTTGGCCGCGCCTATGCGCTGGAACTGGCCCGTCGCGGGGCGCGGGTCGTGGTCAACGATCTGGGCGGCGCGCGCGACGGCACCGGACGATCCGATGCCGCCGATCGCGTAGTGGCGGAGATCGAGGCGCTGGGCGGCGAGGCGATGGCCGATGGCGGCAACGTCACCGATTTCGCCCAGATGGAGGCGATGGTCGCCCGCGCCGCAGATCGCTGGGGCGGCGTCCACATTCTGATCAACAACGCCGGCGTGCTGCGCGACCGCAGCTTTGCCAAGATGAGCCCGGAGGATTTCGAGTTCGTGGTGCGCGTCCACCTGATCGGGTCGGCCAATGCGACCAAGGCGGTGTGGGACCGGATGCGCGATCAGGGATATGGCCGCATCCTGATGACCGCCAGCTCGACCGGTCTGTTCGGCAATTTCGGCCAGGCCAATTACGGCGCGGCCAAGCTGGGCCTCGCGGGGCTGACCAAGACGCTGTATCTGGAGGGCGCGAAATACAATGTCCGCGTCAATACGCTGGCCCCCGTCGCCGGCACGCGGATGACAGAGGACATTTTTCCCGAAGCCGCCTTTCACGCCTTTGCGCCAGAGGCCGTGGTGCCGGCCGCGCTCTATCTGGTCAGCGAGGATGCGCCGACCAACGCGATCGTCGGGGCGGGCGCGGGCGTATTCCAGGCCAGCTATGTCACGCTGACCCGCGGCGTCCACCTGACCGGCGATGCTCTGTCGCCAGAGGGCGTGGCAGAACATTGGGCGACGATCACCGACCGCACGGGCGAAATCGTGCCCCAGTCGGGCGGCGAGCAGGCCGGGCTGATCTTCAGCCAGCTCGGCTGAAGCCGCCGACCCGCCTAATTCTCGACCAGCTTCATCAGGCGGCGTTCGACCGGGGCCAAGACCAGCGCCAGTTCGTGCCCGCGCTTCAGCACGACGCCCTGTTCCCCGATCAGCGCCCACATACCCTGCCGGTTGCGCAGTGCCGGACGCTTTTCGATCCGCAATTCGGGGTTTTCCGCCGTCCGGCGAAACGCGGCGAACATCGCCACGTCCCTTTCCAGCCGGATGGCATAATCGCGCCAGTGGCCCGCGGCGACCATCCGACCATACAGGTCGAGGATCCGGCCCAGTTCCGCCCGGTCAAAGCCCACTTGTCCGGGGCGCGGCCCGCCAAGGGCGGGAAACGGCGTGACGGTTCCCATCAGGCGCGGTCGCGGCGCTCCACGGCATCGCGTTCGGCCATCAGTTCGTCCACGCGCCGACGCATCGCCTCAAGCTCGCAGCGCAGGATTTCCAGCTTCTGCGTCTGGGGATCGAACATCTCGCGGCACGGCGTGCCATAGGGCATGAACCCCTGCCCCGACTGGTAACTGGATGCATCCATCAGCACGGGCTTGGCGGGAATACCGACCATCGTCGCCCCGTCCGGCACATCCTTGGTCACCACGGCATTGGCCCCGATGCGCGCACCGCGCCCGACCGTGATCGGCCCCAGCACCTGCGCACCGGAACCGATGATCGCACCGTCCAGCAACGTCGGATGCCGTTTGCCGGCAACGCCATTGTCCGGGCTGGTCCCGCCCAGCGTCACGCACTGATAGATGGTTACATTGTCGCCAATCACCGCTGTTTCGCCGATCACGGTAAAGCCATGGTCGATGAAGAAGTGATGGCCGATCGTCGCGCCGGGATGAATATCGATCGCGGTCAGGAACCGGGACACGTGATTGACGGCCCGGGCCAGGAAAAACAGGCGCATCCGGAACAGGCGATGCGCAATCCGGTGGAACCCCAGCGCCCAGACGCCGGGGTACAGCAGGATCTCTGCCCGCGACCGCGGAGCCGGATCGCGCGCCTTGATCGAATCCAGATATTGTCCCAGGCGCCGGATCATCGGCCCGTCCCCTTGTTGCAAGCCAGCTATTTAGGGGGAAAACCCCGCAATTTCCAGTGGGACGGCGACGCTGCACCGGCGGGGGGATAGTTCAGCCTTGCCGATGGAAACCCGATCATTCTTGTCGAATATGAAAAAGCCGTCATTGTACGGGCCAAAGTCTGGGGCAGCATAAGGTCCGCGCGTGGAGATTTTCGGGTTCGATCTTGCTGGGGTGCTGCCGTTCATCGCGATCGGCTTTGCAGCGCAGATCATCGATGGCGCACTGGGCATGGCGTTTGGCGTCATTTCATCGACGCTGATGGTCAGCGTGATGGGCGTGGCGCCCGCGCGCGCCTCTGCCGGCGTGCATCTGGTGGAAATGTTCACGACGGCAGCGTCCGGCATCAGCCATTTCTTTCACCGCAACATCGACTGGAAACTGTTCGCCCGGCTGGTCATCCCCGGTGTCATCGGCGGGGTCGCTGGCGCGTATCTGTTGTCTGAGATGGGGGAAGGCGCCCGGCCGTTCGTGATGGCCTATCTCTCGGTGATCGGTATTTACCTGATCTTCCGCGCCTTCGGCATCCCGCCCAAGTCGAAAGAGCCCAAGCTGATCGCGCCGCTGGGTCTGATCGGCGGGTTCCTTGATGCGGCGGGTGGCGGCGGCTGGGGGCCGGTCGTAACCTCGAACCTGCTGATTCAGGGCAGCAATCCGCGCATGACCATCGGCACCGTCAACAGCGCCGAGTTTTTCCTGACGACGGCCGTGTCGATCACCTTCATCGCTCATCTGGGGTTCGAGGCGTTTACCCAGGCGACCATCGGCCTGCTGATCGGCGGCGTCGTCGCTGCGCCGTTCGGTGCATTGCTGGTCAAGCGGATCCAGCCGCGCCTGCTGCTCGGCCTGGTCGGCACCGTCCTGACCCTGACCAGCGCCTACAGCATCTATCGCGCGGTGACCTGAATCCCCGCACCGGTCAGTGTGCGAACCGGCAAAGTCGGTACGGCAATGACATGAAGCCGTTCGATTGTGGGCGGCCGCTTTGATCGATACAGGCGATCAGGGGGAACGATCATTCCGGTTTGAACGGCACTGCACAATACCTATATGCCGCAATGCAACACCCGTTCATCAACAGGAGGATTTCCATGGCCCTTATTGGCAGCCAGCTGAAGCCGTTCACCGCCACCGCGTTCAAGGAAGGCAAGTTCGTCGATGTGACCGACGCCGATGTCCGCGGCAAGTGGGCCGTTTTCTTCTTCTATCCGGCCGACTTCACCTTCGTCTGCCCGACCGAACTGGAAGATCTGGCGGACGTTTATCCGACGCTGCAGAAGATGGGCGTCGAGGTGTATTCGGTGTCGACCGACACGCATTTCAGCCACAAGGCATGGCATGAAACCTCGCCGGCGATCAGCAAGATCACCTATTACATGCTGGGCGACCAGAACCATGTGCTGGCCAAGAATTTCGACGTGCTGCGCGACAGCGGCCTTGCCGATCGCGGCACCTTCGTCGTCGATCCGGAAGGCGTGATCCAGCTCGTTGAAATCACCAGCGAAGGCGTCGGCCGCAATGCGCAGGAGCTGCTGCGCAAGATCAAGGCGGCGCAGTATGTTGCGGCGCACCCCGGCGAAGTCTGCCCGGCCAAGTGGGAAGAGGGTGAAAAGACCCTGGCTCCGTCGCTGGACCTGGTCGGCAAGATCTAAGGCCGAATTCAGGGCCATGTTTGAATAGCGCCCGCCATCTCCCCCCTCCCCCTGGCGGGCGTAACGCGGCCCGGAGCGATCCTCCTCTCCCTTCGCTCCGGGCCGTTCGTTTTTTGATCAACAGGAGTGTTTCATGCTCGACGCGCATCTGAAACAGCAGCTTGAAGGCTATCTGGTCCATATCCGCGAACCGATCGAACTCGTCGCCAGCCTTGGCGAGGATGCGAAATCGCTTGAGCTGGAAGGGCTGCTGAACGAAATCGCCGGCCTGTCCGGCAAGATCTCTGTCGTCCGCAAGGATGACGACAAGCGCAAGCCCAGCTTCATGATCCGGCGCGTCGGCACCGACATCGGCGTCCGCTTTGCCGGCATCCCGATGGGGCATGAGTTCACCTCGCTGGTGCTGGCGCTGCTTCAGGTCGGCGGCCACCCGTCAAAGGCGGCGCAGGACGTGATCGAAGCGGTGAAGGGCCTGGAGGGCGAGCTTCACTTCGAAACCTATTTCTCGCTGTCCTGCCAGAATTGCCCTGATGTAGTGCAGGCGCTCAATCTGATGGCAGTGCTCAACCCCCGGATCAGCCATGTCGCCATCGACGGCGCGCTGTTCAAGGAAGAGGTCGATGCGCGTCAGGTGCTGGCGGTGCCGATGGTGTTCCTGAACGGTCAGCAGTTCGGATCCGGCCGGATGGAGCTGGAGCAGATCGTTGCCAAGCTCGACACCGGCGCAGAGGCCAAGGCGGCGGAAAAGCTGAATGCCAAGGACGCGTTCGACGTGCTGATCGTCGGCGGCGGTCCTGCGGGCGCGGCATCGGCCATCTATACCGCGCGCAAGGGGCTGCGGGTCGGCGTTGCAGCCGAACGGTTCGGCGGTCAGGTGCTCGACACCATGGGGATCGAGAATTTCATCTCGGTTTCCTATACCGAGGGCCCGAAGCTCGCCGCGCAGATGGAGGCACAGGTCCGCGAAAACGACGTGGACGTGGTGAACCTTCAGCGCGCGGACAAGCTGATCCCCGCAGCACGCGAAGGCGGCCTGCACGAGGTCGTGCTGGCCAATGGCGGCCGCCTGCGCGCAAAGACGGTGATCCTGTCCACCGGCGCACGCTGGCGCCAGATGGGCGTTCCGGGCGAGGAAGAGTTCAAGAACAAGGGCGTGGCCTATTGCCCGCACTGCGACGGCCCGCTGTTCAAGGGCAAGCGCGTGGCGGTCATCGGCGGCGGCAATTCGGGCGTCGAGGCTGCAATCGACCTGGCCGGCATCGTCGCTCATGTCACGCTGATCGAATATGACAGCCAGCTCCGCGCCGACGCGGTGCTTCAGCGCAAGCTGGGCAGCCTGTCGAACGTCAAGGTCATCACCTCGGCGATGACGACCCGCGTCAATGGCACCGACAAAGTCACAGGTCTGACCTACAAGGATCGCAATTCGGGCGAGGAGCATGATATCGAGCTGGAAGGGATCTTCGTCCAGATCGGCCTGGTGCCCAATACCGAATGGCTGAAGGACAGTGTGGCGCTGACCCCGCGCGGCGAGATCGAGATCGACGCGCACGGCGCAACCAGCCAGCCGGGCATCTTTGCCGCAGGCGACTGCACGACGGTGCCGTACAAGCAGATCGTGGTTGCCGTGGGCGCCGGATCGACCGCGGGTCTCGCCGCGTTCGACTATCTGATCCGCCTGCCCGCAGAGGTCATAGAGGCTCAGGCGGCCTGATCCGGAACGACGGATCCGCAACGATTTTGAAAACCCCTTCCTGGCCGGGCCGGGAAGGGGTTTAATTATCGCCTTGCTCACTTATATCGTCCAAAATCATCGGTTGGGACGATCAATGGCCGCGACCTATCTGCCGACACTGAAACAACTGCAATATCTCGTCGCCCTTCGCGATACCGGCCATTTCGGGCGGGCCGCGGAAAGCTGTTTCGTCACGCAATCCACGCTTTCGGCCGGCATCCGCGAGCTTGAAACGCTGATCGGCGTGGTGCTGGTGGAACGGACGCGGCGCGTCGTTCGCTTCACCCCGCTGGGCGAAGGGATCGTGGCAAAGGCGCGCGTTGTGCTGCGTGAGGCGGACGAGCTGGCCGACATGGCGCGGGCCGCCGGTCAGCCGCTGTCGGGCGAAATGCGGATGAGCGTCATTCCCACCATCGCGCCATTCATGCTGCCGCGCATCCTGCCCCGGCTGCGCACCGATTATCCCGACCTCAAACTCTATCTCCGCGAGGAGCCGAGCGCGGCCGCGTGCGAGGGGCTGCATCACGGGCGCACCGATTGCGTGCTGCTCGCCCTGCCCTATGCCTGCGGCGATGTCGAAATCGAACCCCTGTTCGATGACCGGCTGTTCGTTGCCTATCCCGGCGATGATCATGCGCCGCCGCCCGGCCCGGTGCTGTCCGACGATATCGACGAAACCCGGCTGCTGCTGCTGGAGGACGGGCACTGCCTTAAGGATCATGCCCTGTCGGCGTGCAACAATCCCGAATTGCGCGGCCAAGCGACGATGCTTGGCACCTCACTCCACACCATCGTCCAGATGGTGGACAACGGGCTTGGCGTCACCATGCTGCCGGAAATGGCCATTGATGCCGGGATATTGACGCATACGCGCATTGTCGCGCGCCCTCTGCTCACCGACAAAGCAGTACGGAACGTCGCATTGGTCTGGAGAAAGGCGAGCCCGCGTGAACGCGATTTCCGGTTGCTTGCCAAGGTTTTGAGCGACGCCCAACGCTGATCCTGCAATGAGTCCCCCGAACTGCGCCAAATGATCGTCCGATGGTGACTTGGAACCCGATTGGATGCTCAAGCGTAATGTTATCCGGCGCAGCGATGCGCCCAGAATTTCGGACAACCGATTTGGAGAGTTCCATGCGTAGTCTTTCTGTCATCGCCAAGCTGGCTGCCGTCAGCGCCTTTGCCCTGACCGCCGCCGCTGCCAATGCGCAGCAGGCCGAACCGCAGGCCCCTGCCCAGACCGAGGCACCTGCCCCCACCACCACGGCCGATCCGGCCACCACCACCACGGCTCCGGCCGACACGACGACGCAGACGGCCCAGCCCGCGGCTCCGGCCACGGCGGACGCTGCGGCGCCCGGCGGTACGATCGTCGATGCGGCTGTCGCCACGCCGACGCTGAGCACGCTGGTAACGGCAGTGCAAGCCGCCGGTCTGGCCGATACGCTGAAGGGCCCTGGCCCGTTCACGGTGTTCGCGCCGACCAACGAAGCCTTTGGCCGCCTTGCCCCCGGCACGGTCGACACGCTGCTGAAGCCGGAGAACAAGGCAACACTGTCCGGTCTGCTGACCTATCACGTTGTCGCTGGTGAACTCGATTCGGCCAAGCTGGTCGAGCAGCTGAAGGCCAATAACGGCAGCGTCACGCTGACCACCGTTGCCGGCCAGCCGCTGACCGCGACGCTCGAAAACAACGCCATCATCCTGACGGATGCGAACGGCAACAAAAGCTACGTCACCCAGTATGACGTGAAGCAGGCCAATGGCGTCGTCCATGTCGTCAACGGCGTGCTGATCCCGAAGCAGGAAGCGCAGGCGGCACAGGCCCCGGCGGCTCAGCCGTCGACCGAGGCGGCGGACGCCACCGCCCCGGCTCAGGACGGCGCAACCCGCTGATCCGACCTTGACTGAATGGCTGCGGCCGGCGCCTCGTGCGTCGGCCGTTGCTATTTCTGGTTGGCGCCAACCGGACGGGGTGTCGGCTCGGCTTTGTGCGCCGGTCCCCAACGCCAGCGGTCCGCCGCTTCGTGGTCGCTGTCCCGCGCCGCGACCCAGCGGACGTCTTCGCCGCGCGTCTCCCGTTTCCAGAACGGGGCATCCGTCTTCAACCGGTCGATCAGAAACGCACAGGCGGCAAGCGCATCGGCCCGATGCGGGGCAGCCGTCACCACCATGACCACCGCATCGCCCGGGTACATCGCGCCCACACGATGGACCAGCAGCGCGCCGGTCAGCCGCCAGCGGGCCGCCGCATCCACGCACAGTCCATGCAACGCCCGCTCGGTCATGCCGGGATAATGTTCCAGCATCAGCTCGGTCACGCCGTCATCGGCACGGACCAGCCCGGTGAACGTGGCCACGGCGCCAACCCCTTCCAGCGCCGCCGCGCGGTTCAGCATCGCGGCCAGATCGATGGGCGTCTGCTCGATCCGCGCCTCGATCATCCGCCGGTCACCGGGGGAAAGAACGCGATTTCCCGCGCCGCACCGATCGCCGCGTCGAACGGCACGAACTGCTGATCGATCGCCGCGCGCAGTCGCGTGGGCTCGGCAAAGGCGGTGCGGTGTCCTGCGCTGCGCCCGGCAAGCCATGCCGCCAGCGCCTCTACGGTGACAATGTCATCGGGGAGGGTCACCGCCTCCTCACCCCTGCCGATCGCCTCGCGCACCCAGGCGAAATACAGCAGGGTAACCGTGCGGGTCATGCCGTTCAGCTATCCATGTGCGTCAATCCGACGCGCAGATAATCCCACCCCGTCACCAGCGTCAGCAACGCCGCAATCCACAGGGTCGGCAGACCGATCCAGTCGGCCAGCCACACGATATCGCTGAGGATCAGCGCACCCAGCGCGATCAGCTGCAGCGCCGTTTTCCACTTGGCCAATTTGGAAACCGGCACCGATACCTGCAACCCGCCCAGAAATTCGCGCAGGCCCGAAACGGTAATCTCGCGCACCAGGATGATCAGCGCGGGGATGATGTGCACCCCGTCGATGACCCCCTTGGCACACAGCATCAGCAGCACGGCGGCCACCATGATCTTGTCGGCGATCGGATCCAGGAAAATGCCCAGTTTCGATACCGTGCCCTGTGCCCGCGCCAGATATCCGTCCAGATAATCCGTCGCCCCGATCACACAGTATAACAGGAACGCGGCGACATAGCCCGCTTCCCAGCCCGGCCACCACAGCAGCGCCACCAGCAACGGCACACCCAGGATGCGGGACAGCGTCAGGATGTTGGGCAGCGTCAACATGGATGCTTTCCCTACGGCGTGCCCGGCGACAGGGCAACGGTCCAGCGCAACGGATCGACAACCGCGATCCGGGATTGATGGTGCGACGCAATCGGGGCTATGCCCCACCCCTGTTGCTTAACCCCGGCTGGATCGCATCTGCCCATGACCAATGCCTTTGGCCTGCTGCGCCAGCGCCGCTTTCTTCCGCTGTTCGTCACGCAGTTTCTCGGCGCCTACAACGACAATCTGTTCAAGACGGCGATGGTGCTGTTCGCCACCTATCAGATTTTCAACAATCCCGAGGTGGAGTTTCAATTCAACGCGCTGGCGACCGGCTTTGGCATCCTCCCCTTTTTCCTGCTGTCCGCGCTGGCCGGTCAGCTGGCCGACACGACGGACAAGGCGCGGATCATCCGCATCGTGAAAACCGCCGAAATCGGGCTGATGCTGTTCGGTGGAGCGGGCATGCTGATCGCCAATGCCGGGTATCACAGTGCGGGCATCGTCATGATGCTGGCCGCCGTCCTCGGCCTGGGCGTTCACTCGACCTTTTTCGGGCCGATCAAATACGCGATCCTGCCGCAGCATCTTGAGGATGATGAGGTTTTGGGCGGCACCGGCCTGGTGGAAGCGGCGACCTATTTGTCCATCCTGATGGGCACGGTAACCGCGGGTTTCGTTGCCAAGCATATCGAACTGGCCGCCGGCCTTGTCCTGATCGTCGCGTTGATCGGCTGGTTCACCGGTCGCATGGTGCCGCCGGCCCCCCGCGTGGGACCAAAGCTGAAGCTGAACTACAACCCTGTCACCGCATCCTGGCGGCTGATCTCGGCGACGATGCACATTCCCCGCCTGTTCCTCGCCATCTGCGCGATCAGCTTTTTCTGGACGATCGGCTCGGTGCTCATCATCATCTTCACGCCGCTGGTGAAGAATGTCCTGACCAGCGATGAACAGGTGGCCAGCCTCACCATTGCGGTCTTTTCGATCGGCGTCGCGGTGGGATCGGTCATCATCAACGCGCTTCTCAAGGGCCATGTCTCGGCCCGTTATTCGCCGATCTCGGTCATCGTGATGGCCGTCATCATCGTGCTCTTCTCGGTAGAGGTGCGGATGTGGGTGCCGGCACCAGCCGGGACGCTTTATTCGGTCGCCCAATTCGCGACCCAGGGACAGGGATGGATGATCATGGCGACGCTGCTGGCGATCGCCGTGTTCGGTGGGATGTTCGTCGTGCCCCTCTATGCCTTCCTGACCACCACCGTGACCAAGGATCAGACGGCGCGCACGGTCGCGGCGAACAACGTCGTCAATGCCGGCGCAATGACCGTGGGTGCGCTGTTCGTGATGGGACTGACCGGGCTTGGCATCTCATCGGAAGATATGCTGCTGGTCGTGGCCGGCATGTGCCTCATCTCGGCATGGCTGGCTTATCGCCTGCACCGGGTTTGCCAGATGGAAGATGCCGCCGCCTGCTGACGCCGTCCGCTACAGGAACAGCGTGTAAAAGCAGACGAAGAACGCTGTGAAGCTCAGCGCGAACAGCTTGATGTCGCTATCATCGGGATTCGTGATCTTGGGCTTGGGCAGGTTCAGCTGGCGACGAAAACCGTTGGGTACGGCGGGCTCGATGCGGTGAATGCTCATGACACATGTTAACGTGCCGTTGAGCATTGCGCTCCATGCAAAAGCGCGAGCCTGCGTCCGGGAACGGGACAGGCCCTCGACCTGAACCTTCGGTGGGCCGGGGGTAAAGCGCCCTGCGCCATGACCTTGGGTCAGTTCAGGCCGCCGATGCCCCGATGCGATGCTGTCCATCATCCGCAACGCCAGCCAGCAGGCCCGCCTGGTCCCGAGGGGGAAACGGGGCGGTACGGATGCCGCCTCTGCCCTGCAACGCTTCCGGTATGTTCGGATGTCGTGGTCGGGAACGCAGCGAGTCCGCGTTCCCCGGCCTGCCAGCGGCTGGCATATCCCTGACGCTACATCGGCCGGCGGGTGCTGCGGCATTCGCGCGCCATCCGCGCAAAAGAAAAGGGGGCCGGTTTCCCGACCCCCGATCCTTGTTCGTCCGTTACCGGTCGATCAGTTGCCCGAACCCGGACCGTAGGTGACTTCCACCCGGCGGTTCTGCAGTTCGCGGACACCGTCGGCGGTGTCGACGCGCGGACGGCTTTCACCGAACGCTTCCGTCGAAATCGCGCCTTCACCGATGCCACGGCCCGACAGGTAAGCCTTCACCGCGTCGGCACGACGCTGCGACAGACCCACATTGTACTTGGCCGAACCCGACTTGTCGGCGTGACCAGCCAGCATCACCTGCGCGTTGCCGCACGACTGATAGTTGGTGATCGCGTTGTCCAGGATGCTCGCGGCTTCCGGCGTGATATCCGACTTATCCCAGTCGAAGAACACGATGTACGGCCCCGGGGTGCAGACCACTGCCGGCGGAGGCGGCGGAGGCGGCGGCGGGGGCGGCGGAGGCGGCGGGGGAGGCGGCGGGGGAGGCGGCGGCGGCGGCGGAGGCGTCGGCGCACCGAAGTTGAAGGTCAGGCCACCCAGCAGCGAGTGCGAGCGGAACCGGCCTTCGAACTGGCGACCCTGAATGTCCGAATAGGACACGTTGTCGGCGTTGAAGAAACGATACTTCAGCGACACATCGACATTATCGCTGAGCGGGGCGCGCACACCGGCCAGGGCCTGCCATGCGAACACCGTGTCGGAATTGTCGAGGAACGCACCGTTCTCGTTCAGGCGATTGTCGCTCGCCTTGACGCGGGCAACACCGGCACCACCGCCGATAAAGCCCTGAACGGCATCATCGGCACCGAAGTCCAGCAGCGCATTGGCCATGAAGCTCAGCGCGCTCGTGCGGCCGCCCAGGCTGTAGCTGCCGGCCGGCGCGTTCAACACCGCACCCGCCGTGTTGAACACCGGAGTGGTGGTCGACGAGGTGAACTGGTCGGCAGTCGCGCTGCGATAGCTTACTTCGGTTTCCAGACGGACCGGACCGAAGTCGTAACCGACCGTGGCACCAGCGTCGTAACCATAGTCGCTGTCAACGGTGCCGGTGGCGCCGTTGCCGGTTGCGATGTCATAGTCGATGTCTTCGACGATCATCGCGCCGCCTTCCACGCCCACATACCACGCTTTGTCGCGTGCAAGGGCGGGAGTGGCCAGCGCGGTTGATGCAAGCGCCAATGTGACGGCAAGCTTCCGCATTGTAATCCCCTTTCATGGTTGTCCTACGGACAGCGCAAACCCTCTACTCCGCAGTAAGTTTCCGTGCAAGCGAACAAATATGCGGTGTGTTGCGCGAAAGACACATTATTCCGAGGAACCAATCATGCCGTATGTGCGTGCCGCGGTCAGCAAACTGGCGATCGCGGCGCGCGCTTCATTATCGATCACTGTGCCACCGACCGGGTTCGAAATGGCCGGTTGGCGATCGCCCGTCACGCGGTATCCTGCACCGTCGATCACGTGACCGCGCCATTGTCCGGCCTCCCATCCCGCTGCGCCGAGCCGGATGACCTGCGCGGCTGCGCGATCCCATAATGCCATGCCGGGCACCGGGTCGACGAACCGCCATGCGCCCCCGCTCCAGAAGGCGATCCGCCCGGCCTGCCCGGCCCAGTCCCCGTTCGCAGATGCAGCAACGATCCACCCCGCTCCGGGCGCTGGATCCTCAGTCGGCGGTGCACCTGCACTGCCCTCGACCATGCCGGCGATCAGGAAATCGGCAATGATCAGCGCCTCATTATGCGTCATCTCCTTCTGCGCCTGACCGGGGTGGATCATCGGCATGGCCCAGCGGGGGGTTTGGTCGTCGCTCATCCTTCGTCTCCCATCGTGTCGATCCTGCCGCCGGTCATGAAAGGGCAAGGGACAGCGGCGTCGATGCCGCCAGGTCGCCGATCTGGCGGATCTCGATGTGCCAGGGCCGGGGCCGGCCGTCGATACCCAGCCTCATTTCCGGCACCCCCGTGTCGTGAACACGGGTCGCGCCATCCGAATCGCGGATGGTCACGCGGTACCGCTCTGCCGATTCGCCAAGCGGCGCATCGATCGCGTCGATCCAGTTCCACCCCGTCCGGCTGCGCCTGGTCCAGCGAATCACGATGTCGCCGTCCGCGCCGGTGCTGACGATCGCGCGCACCGGCGACGGTGGCCGCACGGACCGGCCGTCGATCGACACCTTTTCCCGCACCAGGTCGGGATCGCCCACGCCCTGCGCTGCAACATCGATGTCGCTGCCGATCGCACCGGGCGTCAGGTCGACGATCGCCAGCGCATCGGCTTCGATCAGGCAAAAGGGTTCATCCGGCGCATGGTACGCCATCGCCCATTCCGTGCTGCGCCGTCCACGCAACAGGCCGGTGAGCCGCCACCGCCCCTCACCCAGCGGATCGGCGCGCATGAACTGGATCAGCTCATCCCCGATCAGGGCCAGGTTCTCCCCCCGGTCCACCGCCGCCATGTCTGCATCGCGCATCATGTCACCGGGGCGGGTCAGGGCGACGATCACCGCGCTCCGCCAATCGATCAACAGCGGGCACGCAGGCCCCGGCGGCACGATCGCCCGCCCGATCACGGCGGCCCTTGCGCTGCCGCCGACTGGCTGCCACGCCCCGCCCGGCGCCGCAGTCATCAGCGCCGCGGATCGCCACCCCGCCTCCGTCCCCGACGTTGCGATGGCCAGCCTTGGCACGCCGGGGCCGCTGCCCTGATCCAGCGGCAGTTCGAACGCCGCGATCACGGTCGGCCCATGGACCTGGTCGTCATCGGGATGCACCCGTCCGGGATCGGCGAGGGGCAGAGGCACCGCCGCAGCATCGGCAATCCGGACCAGTTCGATGCGCCGCCCACTCCGCTCGATCGTCACCGCCGCTGCCCGCCACAGCCCGGCCTCGCCCGACAGGCGCACCCGGTCACCGGGGTTCATCGTCAATGCATCGGCGGCAGCTCCGATCCATCGCCGCTCGCGCTCGGCCATCGCCCGGTCCATCGCCGCCTCGGCCAGCGCCAGCGCGGCGTCCGCGCCGATGGCGGCGGGCATGGCGATGCGACGTTCCGATTTGCCAGCGCCCGGCCGCGCTGCCCGCTGCACCCCTGTCTGATAATCGCGCGCCGGATCATAATGGGCGATGGTCACCGCACCCGGCATCCGGTCGGCGGGCGTCATGCTCCGCCGGCCCGGCGATCCCGCCCCCGCCGCGCGCCAGCCATGGTCGGTCAGCATCCGCTCCCCGCCATCGCCCTTGCCGGCACACAGGATCAGCCTGCCGTCCCCCTCGCGCCACCAGCCACCGGTGATCGCCGCAATATCGCCCGCCGCCTCGGCAACGCTCGCGCCCTCGACCGCCAGGCCGCCCAGCGCCGAACCGGCACCTTCCGCCCCCAGCCGGTCGGACATCGCGGCCAGCACCCCGCCCGTCGTCACCGGCCCCGGATCGGCGATCACTTCAAAGGTCAGCGAGCCGGTCGAACTGCACCGCCGTCATCGTCGCCCCGTCGCCGGGATCGTACACCAGCGCACCGGATGGCCGGGCGGCATTGTCCAGCAGCGCCTTGTTCCACCGCGTCGCCGCATTATGGATCGCCACCGCGCCTGCCGCCGCGCCCAGGCACCCCAGCCCCAGATGATCGTCCAGCGGGCTGAACTGCTTCAGGTGGATGACCTGCGGCCGCCCGCCCCCGTCGCCTGCGCTCAGCCGCTGGCTGCGGCCGTTGACGGTATAGCAATAGGCGGCGGGCCACCCCTGTGCATCCGCCTCCACGCTCACCCGTTCGGGGCGCAGCGCATACAGCTCGCGCGCCATGCCGCCCTCGTCGGTCATCACCTGAATGAACGCATTTCCGTGCATCAACAGGTGGGACGCCGCCGCCTCGATCAGGTCCTGCGCAGCGGACCGCGCCATGATCAGCGCCAGCAGTTCAGGCGGATCAGCCGCCATCGGTGCGCTCGCCGCGCTTGATGCGATCATCCGCACGGATCGCTGGGCAATGGGATTGGCCAGAAACGCATCGCGCACCTGCGCCTCATAGGATGCGGGCCATTCCCCGATGACGCCGCGCGCGCCGCCCTGCACCAGAAACGGCCGCGCATTACCCCGCCCGGCCGCAGCCTTGCGCCCGAAGATCTTCATACCTGATGCTCCTTCTAACCCCTTTCCTCGTTCAGAGGGCAAGGGACGATCTCCCTCTCCCCTTGTGGGAGAGGGTTGCGCAGACTTGGCGGCTCAGCCGCCTAGTTGAAGCTGGGTGGCGATCCGAACCCAGGTTGGGCACGTCCGAAAGGATTGCCTTTGTATCGCCTTTGTTCCAACCTACGTTGTCAGCGCAATTCCGCGCTGGGGAAGGAGCAAGCGATGGACTCACCTTGATCGGGAATGCCCCTCATATCTCGCCTGTAATCGGGGATATCGTACGTAGACAAACCCTTTGCGGTCCGGACAAGAGCAGATAATCTGCCAAACAACCAAGCGGTTGCGGAGTTAAAGCAAATGATACGTGATATTCAGGACACCGAAAGCGAGCCTTGAGACGAGTACATTCTTATGAAACCATACACAGAAGGAGAAGAGCGATGTTCGCTCCGGTCCCTGTTGCCCATGAAGGTCAGTCCTTGTGGGCGTGGTATCATTTGGATGCACAGTGCCGACCGATTGCGCGGTCTGCCGGACTGTTTGCCTCACGGCAGGAAGCCCGGCGCGACTATTTCATTCGGTTTGCAACGTCGCTCATTTGATACCGGCCGGGCGGGTGAATAACCCGTCCGGTTCGGTAGCATATTATCGGGCCGTGGGTGTCGAGCGAAGTAGCGACAAGCCACCGCCCTACCCCCTTCGCCGCCCGAACCAGATCACGTGACGCGGCCCCTTGCCGTTCGCGCGCGCCCGCACGGCCACTTCCTCGACGGCCAGCCCCGCCTCGCCCATCCGCCGGCGGAACGCAGCATCAGGCGCGGCTGACCAAACGGCCAGCACCCCGCCGGGCCGCAGCGCCGCGACGCTCGCCGCCAGCCCGCCTGCCGAATACAGCCCGTCATTGCCCGGCCGGGTCAGCCCGTCCGGCCCGTTGTCCACGTCCAGCAGGATCGCGTCATATGCGCCGCGTCCCTCGGGGCCCCTTCCTTCACGAATCGCCGCACCGACATCGCCGATGCGCACCGTGACGCGCGGATCGTCCAGGCACCCGGCGGTCAGTTCCGCCATCGGCCCCCGCGCCCAGTCGATGATCTTGGGCACCAGCTCCGCCACCACCACCTGCGCATCACCGGGCAGCACGGCCAGCGCCGCGCGCAGCGTGAACCCCATGCCATAGCCGCCGATCAGCAGCCGGGGCGCCCGCGCCTTCAACCGTTCCACCGTCATCGTCGCCAGCGCCGCCTCGGATCCGCTCATCCGGCTGTTCATCAGCTCGTTGCGGTCCAGCACGATCATGAAATCCGCGCCCCGCCGCACCAGCCGCAGCGGCTCGCCCCCCGGCACCTCGGCCGTATCCAGATGCTCGCGCGGGATCATGCCCCGCCCCTAGCGCGCCCTGCCCCCTCACGCCAGCACCCGCAGCGCCGCCTGTCCCCGGCCGTTCAGCATCAATTCGCTCATCGCCCATACCAGCGCATCCGCCCGGTCGGGCGACCGTCCCGGCCCGCGATAGTCCCCGGCGGGGAACAGGCCGCACAATTCGTCCTCCAGCGCGGGGAACGCGCCCGCATGGCGCACCCGCCCGGCGGCGTACAGCGCAGCGACCGGCTCGGCCCGTGCCACCTTGCCCCGGCTGGCGCGCACCTGTTTGACGTTCAGCGTCACGCCAGCCCCGGCCAGCACCGCCTTCACCATGTCGCCGCCCATGTTCACCTCGGCCACCACGCACTCGGCATTCCACCGCGCGGCACAGTCCGCCACGGCGCTGGCCCAGCCTTCGGGCGACCGGCCGGCAACGCTTGCATCGGCCAGCACATGGCCCATGCCATCCTCGCCAAGGCCGACGGCCACGATCCCGCACGCATCGCCATCGGCCGTGGCGGGCGGATCGACGCCGACGACGACGCGGACCATCTCCGGCACCGCGTCCGCCGCGATCCGCGCCCGCTCGATCTCCGCCCGGTGCCACAGCGCCCCGGCCAGGTCGTCGATGATCTCGCCGTCCAGCTCCTGCCGCCCCAGCGCGGTCCCGCCATAATCCGCCATCATCGCCGCGACGAACCCGTCCGGCAGGTGCGGATTATCCCGCGTCGCCCCCCGCGTCTCCACCGTATCCCGCGCGCTCAGGATGCGTTTCAGCAGCGGGATCGGCCGCGGCGTCGTCGTCACCACCGCGCGCGGATGATCGCCGATGCGCAGTCCCATCATCAGATTGTCCCACGCCGTGCTTCCCCGCGGCCATTTGGCCAGCTCGTCGCACCATGCCGCGCCATGCTCCGGCCCGCGCAGCGTCTCGCCGGCCGCCGCCGAATAGCATTGCGCCACCGCGCCCGATGCAAAGGTCAGCTGCCCCAGCGCCGGTCGCCAGCGATGCTTCTCCCCCGGCCGCGCCAGCGCCAGGATGCCGCTCGGCCCCTCCACCATCACCTGCCGCGCATCGTGCAGGCTCGCCGCGACCAGCGCGATCCGTGCATCCCGGTCGGTCCGCGCCACCTCGCTCACCCATTCCGCCCCGGCGCGCGTCTTGCCGAACCCGCGCCCGGCCCGGATCACCCACACCCGCCAGTCGCCCGGCGGCGCCAGTTGCCCGGCATGGGCCCATAGCGACCAGCGATGCAGCAGCTCCTGTCGGTCCCCTGCCGTCATTCTGGCCAGCAGCGCGGCCTGTTCATCCGGCGAACGGGCGGTCAGAGCGTCGATCGCCTCGTTCATCCGTCTGTCTCCACCGGCGGATCGGCGCGCCTCGTCGGCAACTTCTTCAGCAATTTCAGGATCGCCGCGTCGGTCCGCTCGGCGGATGCGGCATAATCGCGATCGGGATGGCCCCGCCACCGCCCCTCACGGGCCAGGCTGCGATGATGGTTCAACAGGCGCTGGGCCTGGTCGAATGACACGATCACGGCTTCGCCCTCGGGCACCGGCACCCGATCCTCAACCGCCCGCACCGCGTTCATTGCAGCGGCCAGCATCGCCGCCTCCAGCCGGTCGTAACCGATCGCCAGCGCCCGATCCCATTCGGCGGCAAACGCCGGCTCGCGATATCGCGCGCGATAGACCGTTGAACTTGAAACGCCGGACTGGCCGGCGGCGGCGGTGACGTTGGCGGTCTCGGCCAGGTGCGTCAGGAACTGCTTGCGCCGCGCCGCGCTGAACGCCCGGCCGCTTGGCCGCCGCTGTTGCACCCGCCCCTGCCGGTTGGTCCCGACGATCCGATCCCCCATGCCAGCCTCCTGTCCCGTCGCCAACAGCGAAACGGGCCGGAAAGCGCCCCCCGCGCCCCGGCCCGTCACCCCCCCTTGCAAACCCCGCCCCGCCCGGACGCGATTCGTCATCCTGTCAAAAGGATTAGCCTGATCGTCACGCTGTAGGACAGCATAAAATAACCCCTACGGTTATTTTGTCTTGCCCTCGTAATAGACGGGGCCCAGCGCATCGATCACCGCCACGGCATCGATCGCATCGGTCTGCTGCGCGCCGTCATCCAGCGGCCGGATGTCCAGCTCGGTCTTGTATCCCACCAGCGTCCGGTTCTGTTCGATGCCGTACTGGGTCTGCGCCATGTACCGCTGATAATCCCTGCGCGCCTTTATGTGGAACCGGTTCTTGCCCGCCTCCCGCGTCACTTCTGCCGCGCGCAGCAGCACCATTTCCTGCACCATCGGCCCGGATGTGGTGTTGCCGTTGAACGTCACATTGATCGTGCCATCGGGATTGGGGGTCGATCGGAACCCGGCGGTGCGGTCGATCCCGCCCAGCAGGGTGGTGCCGAACGACAGCGCCGCCCCCACTGCCGCGCCCAGGATGTTGGGCCGCGACTTTTCGTAATCGATCAGGTTGCGGCTGGTTTCCGGGCTGATCAGCAACTCGCGCGCCATGCCGGTCAGCTTCACCGTACTCCGCTGCTCTGCGGGGACCAGCGCGGTCAGCTCCGGTGCCCCCGCCGGGTTCTTCTCCCGCGCGGTGCGATAGGCTGCGAACAGCTCCTCGGTCATCGGCGTCGATCGCCAGCCCTTGCCCTCCAGCGCGCGCGCCGCATCGGTCAGCCGCCCTTCGGCCACTGCAATCCGCGCCTCGACCAGCAGCGCGGCCGGCTCCAGCTGATTGGTGCGCACCGCATTGGTCAGCAGCGCGACCAGCGGATTGGCCGCGGGCTTCTTCGCCTCGTCCGCCGCAGGCGCCCCGGCCGTGGCGGCAACCGGCGTCAGCGCGGCGTCCGGTTTGGCGGCGGGCTTTGGCGGGCTTGCCGCATCCAGCGCGCTGCGTGCCGCCGCGACCCATGCCCGCGCCGCATCCGGCTTGCCCGTCGCGGCCAGCGCATAGGCGGTGGTCATCGCCTCGTTCACCGGGGCGCCCCATTCCGCCAGCATCCGGCCTGCATCCATCTTGCCGTTCAGCACCAACTGCATCGGGATTTCGGTGGGGATCGTCACCTTGGGCACCCCCGCCGCCGCCGCAACGCTGGCCAGGTCAGCCGGCTGGCCGGACAGCTTGCCGGTCAGGTCGCGCACATTCGGGTCGATCCTGGACAGGTTTGCCCAGATCGCGCCGTCGCGTTTTTCCGCCGTGGCGGTGCGGATCAGCGCGGCGGCCTGCTGGATCGGCAGGGCATAGGGCCGCTTGGCCGCCACGCCTTCGGCCAGGGCCAGCGCCGCTGCCCGGTCGCCCTTCTCGTTCATCGCGATGGCACGGAGCAGGTCGATCGACAGGCCCATGCTGCGGTCATAGAAAAAATCGCCCTTGTGCGGTGCGGCCGCCGCCTCGGCTGCGTTCAGGTCGATCAGCGCCGCTTCGGCATCGCCCGCCTCCAGCCGCGCTGCCGCCCGCGCCCGCAACAGATGCGCCCGGCGCAGCGTCTGCTTGGGCAACAGGTTCTTGCTCTCCAGCGCGCGGGTGCACGCCGCGATCACCTGTGCCGAACTGTCCGCAGCGCGAAAGCGAAAGGCGGAAATGGTCGCCTGCCCGCGCATCCCGTCATCGCTGTTCTTGGGTTTGCGCAGGCCGTCGCAATCGGCGAAATCCTCCGACACCCCTGCATAAGCGGGCGCACACACGCCCATCGCCATGGCGATCACGCCCGCCGCACCGATCCTTGCAACCATGAATGCCCCCTCAGGCGAACCTGACCCCTCCACGCTTTCCCGTTGACAGCGTTGGGATAATCCTATGCCGGCCCGTGCCGGATGCAATCGGAATCATGCGGGAACGGCGCCCTTTCGGGCACCCTATGGGTTCAGATAGGACAGGGTCAGAAACGCCAGGAACACGCCCAGCCCCAGTCCGTACAGGCCCGGCACGACGCGCAGCGCCAGGCGCACGCTGTTCCGCTGCGGTTTGATCCCCTGACACATCTGCGTGATGTCGGTCTTGGCCTGCAACGCCAACAGGCCGGACAGGGCGACGGGCAACGCGCCTGCCGCCATCTGCCACGGCTCGATCCGCGCCCCGAACACGGTTTCGCCCAGGGTCAGGATGCCGCCCAGCGTCGCCACGCTGACCGACACCATGCTCTTGAAATAATCATAGGCAAGCGCCGGGTCGGCCAGGCCACAGCGCGACGCGGCATCATCGCGTATCGGCGTCACCTCGCTGGTGGCGACACTTGGCAACGCGTCCCTCATGGCCACCCCCGGTCCGGCTCGATCCCCGGCGCAGACGATAGCGGGTCCATGGCGGCGCACAAGTCGCCGTCGGGCGTCGGCGCCCGGCCCGGCTGGCAGGCTCAGTTGCCGATTCCCGCCAGTTCCTCCAGCATCCCGGTATAATTGCCGGTCTGCGCGGCGATGTCGGACAGCCATTGATCGCGGGTCTGGTTGACGATGGCGGCATCGCGCATGCTCATCCGGTGCGGCGGGGGCATGTCCCGAAACCCCTGGATCACCCCATCGCGCAGCGCCCGTTGCCGCGCGCCGAACGCCAATATGGCCGCACGCGCCGCCGCAATCCGTTCCGGCACCGGCTGCTGCCGCGCGTCGTTCAGCGCCCGGCGCGCGGGCATCAGCAGGTCCGGGCCATCGACCCGCAGCGCCTGCCAACGCGCTTTCGCCGCCGCCAGCTTTTCGGCCACACCCGGATCGCCGGGGACGCCGCCATCCTTGAAACAATCGGAAAAGCGCGACCAGACGTCCCTGTCGCTTGCCGCGCACCCCTGCTTCGCCATCGCCAGTTCCAGCACGGCGGCGGAATAAGTGGCGGCGGGCGGCTCACGCGTCGAACAGCCCCAGGTCGCATGGGCACCGGGGCTGGCCGCGATCATCCCGCTCCAGCAATGGGTGACGACATTCGGCCGCCGGACCAGATCGGGGTCACGAAACGGGGCAAAGGCTGCCGGCTCCAGCGCGGCGATCGCATCCCATTCGGCCTGCGTCATCGGCCTCGCTTCATCCGTCCAGCGATGGTGCACGACGCGGATCGTCATGCGCCCGTCTCGGTGCCGCTCCATCTCCACGCCGGGGATGGGCATAATGCCATAAGGATCGCTGGGCAGCACGCGGCGCACGTCGCGCCCGGCAAATCGCATCTCCGCCATCGGCACGAACCCGCGCTCCGCCATGCTGCGCTCGGCATAGCGCGCATTGTCGGCATCGACCTTTGCGGCGGTGGCGGGATCGGGCGCGGTCTGCGCCGCGACAGGCGCGGCAATCGCCGCGACGGACAGGACGGGGAACAGGATCGGACGGATACGCAACATCGCCTCGCCTTTCGACTGAACTGCCGCCACGCTATCCGCTCGCGCGCGGTGCCGCCACCGGCTTGCGACGAACCGCCTTACCCCTCGCGGACCATCCACCCCTTCCAGAACCGCTTGCTGGGCCGGATCAGGATCACGGCCACGCCCGCCATCGCGATCAGGCCGCCGATCACCATCTGCAGGCTGACCGGGTCGTTGGTGATCCACGCGCCCATCATCACCGCGAATACCGGCGTCAACAGGGTCAGCGGCGCGACCAGGTTCGCATCATGCCGCCGCAGCACCCAGAAATAGGCAGTGTGCGCCACCACCGACACCAGCAGCGCCGATGTCGCGATCGCCGCCCAGAACCGCCATCCCGCCGCCGCGCCCGCCGCTGCCTGTCCCTGTTCGAACACCATGCTGGCCAGGGTCAGTCCGATGCCCGTCGAAACCCCCGCCCATGCCTGCAGCTTGACCGCGCCGACCTCGACCCGCTTCATCATCACCGATCCCAGCGCGCCGACGACCGCACCGGCCAGCACGAACAACAGCCCGGTCGATGCGCTCAGCGTCTGCGGCTCGGCCAGCGCTGTCACCACACCGGCAAAGGCCAGCGCAATGCCCAGCGCGCGCCGCCACCCCACCTGCTCGTCCAGCATCACGATCGCCAGCAGCACGGTCAGCGGCGCGGCCAGCAGGCTGACGATGGCGACCGCCGACGGCGCTGCGGTCATCAGGCCGACCATCGACAGCCCGAAACTGCCCCCGCTCATCGACAGCGCGATCAGGATCACTCGCCCGAACGGCCGGGGCAGCGGGAACAGCCATGGCGACAGCGCGGCGGCGATGATGAACCCCCGGATGCCCGCCGCCCAGAATGGCGGCACGCCCAGCGTCGCCACGATGAACTTCGAAATAATGATATTGCCCGCCCAAAACAGGTTGATCACCAGCATCAGGGCAACGGTCGCGGGGGGCACCGCCGGTCAGTCCAGACCGGCCAGCACGGCGTCCCAGGCATCGGCCTCCTGCGGCCGCTCGGCGGTGCGCGTCATCGCCGTCACCCGCGCGGCGGCCAGGTCGATTTCGGCCACGCCCTCCCATTCGAACGTCGCATTGCCCGCGATGGTGATCGTCGCATCCGCCGCTGCCCGGTCGGCCTGTGCGCGGACAAATCCGCCGCGATTGGCGACCCGGATCCACGCGCCCGCCGCGACGCTGCCGGTCAGCACCGCGGCCAGCACCGACGCCGCCATCGCGCTGCCGCAACTGTCGGTCAGGCCGACGCCCCGTTCATAGGTGCGCACATAGATCGCGTCCGCGCCATCGACCCGCACGAAACTGACGTTGCAGCGTGCCGGCAGGATGTCGGGCGCCGCCTCTGCCCAATCGCCCAGCGCGACCAGCTCGTCCTCGTCGATCGCATCGACGAACGCGACCAGATGCGGGTTGGGCATCGCCACGGCGGTAAAGGCGCGCGCGCTCGGCACACCCGGCACCGGCTGATCGACCGGCCCGTCCATCCCGACCTTCAGCCCGATGGCCGCCGCGCCGACACCCGCGGGTACCGCCTCGGTCCGCACCGTCACCACGCCTGCCGCCATGTCCGGCTCGCTCGCCGCGCCCGCCACGCTGGTCTTCAGCCGCACCTCGGCAGCGGTCAGCCCTGTCACCTCGAACCCCAGCCGCGCCGTACAGCGCAGGCCGTTCAGGCACGTTTCCGCCTCGCTGCCATCGGGGTTCAGCATCCGCATCCCGAACGGCTGCCCGTCGGTGGCACCGGTCAGGATCAGCAACCCGTCGCCCCCCACCGGCCCGGCCCGGTCGGCCAGCGCCCGCGCGATGGCGGCCCATTCGCCATCGTCCAGCGCCAGCGCCCGCCCGTCGACCAGCGGGAAGTCGTTGCCCGATCCCTGGCATTTGATGAACGCGATCCGCATGGCCGCCCCATGCGCGCGCGCCGCGGGTGCCGCAACTATTTTTGCGCCGGGCGGGCGTGGCCGCTTCCGCCCGGCGCTCCTGCCCGCTAACACCCGCCGCGATGCTCCGCTCGCTTTACAACTGGATGCTGGCCAAGGCCGCGCACCCGCACGCCGAACGCTGGCTGTTCCTGTTCTCGTTCATTGAATCGAGCTTTTTCCCCATCCCGCCGCATCCGCTGCTCGGGCTGATGTGTCTTGCCGATCCGAAACGCGCCGTCCGTTTCGGTGTCGTGTGCACCATCGCCTCGGTGCTGGGCGGGCTGCTTGGCTATGGCATCGGCTATTTCGCCTATGACGCCTTTGGCGATCAGCTGCTGGCCGCGCTCGGCCTGGCCGACAAGTTTCCGGTCGCCGCCTGTTACCTGCGCGAATACGGGGCACAGCTGATCATCATCAAGGGCGCGACGCCGATCCCGTTCAAACTGGTCACGATCACCGCAGGCTTCATTCAGATGAACCTGTTCACCTTCCTGTGGGCCAGCGTGCTGTCGCGCGGGTTTCAGTTCGTGCTGGTCGGCGTGCTGTTCCGGCTGTTCGGTGCCTGGGCCAAGCAGTTTATCGAAAAATATCTGGGCCTGCTCTCGATCGCCTTTGTCGTGCTGGTCATCGGCGGCTTCCTGCTGGTCAGCCAGATCGGCCATGGCGACAAGCCGTCCGATCAGTGCACGGCGGCGGCAACCGCCACCCGCTGACCCCTCACCCCAGCCCATAGTGATCCGCCAGCCGGTCGAGCGCGATGCCCAGCACCAGCTTGCCTGACCGCGCCGGCCATCCCATCGCCTGTTCCGCGCCCGCCAGCCGCTCGTCGGCGCACACCACGCGCCACAGGATGTCGGACAGCCCCGGCCCCGTCGCCGCCATTGCCGCATCGAACCGGCGCTTGGCGTCGATCTGCACCATGCTCGCATCCACCCCCGCGGGCGGCCCGCGCCGTCCGCCGGATGCGGGCGCGGCGGTCCAGCGCATCGTCACGCCGGGGGCCAGCGCCGCCCGCTCGTAATCGGCGCGCAGCCGCTCGCCCGCCTCGTTCTGCCGGGGGTTCAGGTGCCCGCGCGCAAACAGCCACGACAGCGCCGATTCGCCCAGGTTCACCTGCACCCCGCGTTGCCCGCGCTGCGGCGGGGCAGATCCGATGCGGTCATCGGAAAAACTGCGTTCGACGATCATTCGGCTCATCCCGGCCTCCGTTGCTGCTGCCCGAATCGGCTTGCCATGACGACGGGGCTGTAGGACAGTCGCCAAACCGCATTGGTTCGCTTGAGGGGGCGAAACACGCATGATTACCGCTATCCGGGAGGTTCGCCGGGCAAAGGGGCTGACCCTTGAAGATGTCGCCCGACGCTGCAACCCGCCGACCACGGCCCAGACCATCGGGCGTCTGGAAACTGGCACCCGCACCGTTTCGGTCAACTGGCTCAACCGCATCGCCGCCGCGCTTGAGGTGGATGCCGCCGATCTGGTCCACCTGCCCGCCCGCGCCGACATGCCCGTCGTGGCGGTGCTGGAGGCGGGCGGGGCCAGTGCGCCGCGCCGCGCCGCTTCGGTCGTGCCGCCGCATGGCGCACCCGGCATGGTCGCCGTCACCGTCGCGGTCGGCGTCGGCGATTACCGGGCGGGCGACGAAATCTGGTGCGACCGGCTCGACCCGGATCAGTTCGGCCGCGCGCTCAACCGCGACGTGCTTGTCCCCCGCCCCGCCGGCCGCTTCATCTTTGCCCGGCTGATCGGGCGAGAGGGCGCACGCGCCGATCAGCCGGGCAAGCTGCAACTCTTGCCCCACGGCGCCGCCGGCCGGCAACAGGTGGTCACCGATCCCCCCTGGATCGCCTGCGCCAAACGGCTGGTTCGGGCGCTTTAAGCATCAGCCGCGCCCTTCGGCGCAGGGGCCGGGGCGGGGCGGGGCGGCTGGTTTTGCAAACTCCGATCCGACACCGCCATTGGCCCCGCGCCCGCGCATCTGCTAGCATCCTGTCATGCCGCTTTCCGCCGTCGCCTCCGCCCGCGAAATCCTGACCCGCCTGCACGATGTCATGGCCTCGCGCAGCGCGGCACAGGCCAAGCTCAATTCGGTGGTCGGCATCATCGGAGAGGCGCTGGATAGCGAGGTTTGCTCCATCTATCTGCTGCGCGAGGGGGTGCTGGAACTCTTCGCCACCCGCGGCCTGGCGCAAGAGGCGGTGCACGTTACCAAGCTCGCGCTGGGCGAGGGGCTGGTCGGCAGCATCGCGCGCAACGTCGAAACGCTGAACCTGGATGAGGCGGCGATCCATCCCGATTTCGCCTATCGCCCTGAAACGGGCGAGGAAAAGTTCCACAGCTTTGCCGGCGTGCCGATCATCCGCCGCGAACGCGCGGTCGGCGTGCTGGCCGTGCAGCATGTCGATAGCCGCCGCTATGACGATGTGGAGATCGAGGCGCTGCAGACCGTCGGCATGGTCTTGTCCGAACTCATCGCCAATGCCGGGCTGATCGACAATGCCAGCAGCGATACCAGCCGCCCGCAATCGACGGCGGCGGACCGGGTGCCGGGCTTCAAGCTGGTTGAGGGGATGGCGGCCGGCGTCGCCGTGTTCCATCAGCCACGCATCGTCATCGAACATACGGTGGCAGAGGATACCGAGGCGGAGCGTCATCGCGTCTATGCTGCGTTCGACAAGATGCGCGAACAGATCGACCGCATGGCCAGCCAGGCCGAATTCGGCGTCGATGGCGAGCATCAGGAGGTGCTCGAGACGTACAAGATGTTCGCCTATGACGAAGGCTGGTCCCGCCGGATCAACGAGGCGATCGACAGCGGCCTGACGGCAGAGGCGGCGATCGAACGGGTGCAGCAGCGCACGCGCCAGCGGATGCGCCAGATCGACGATCCCCTGCTGCGCGACCGGATGCACGATCTTGAGGACCTGTCCAACCGCCTCATCCGCATCGTGTCGGGTCAGCTCGGCACGGCGGCGCAGCTTGGCCTGCGGCACGATTCCATCCTGATCGCGCGCAATCTGGGTCCGGCCGAACTGCTTGAATATGACCGGCGGCGGCTGAAGGGCGTGATCCTTGAGGAAGGATCGCTGACCGCGCACGTCACCATCGTCGCCCGCGCGATGGGCGTACCCATGCTGGGCCGCGTGCGCGACGTGCGCCGCCTGATCGCAGAGGGCGACCGGCTGCTCCTCGACACCGCGACGGAACAGGTGATCATCCGGCCCTCGGCGGCGATGGAGGAGGCGTTCGACACGCGCCTTGCCCGGACGCAGCAGCGGCGCGCCGTCTTTGCCTCGCTTCGCCATGTCGAACCCGTCACCCGCTGCGGCACCCGCATCCATGTCAACATCAATGCGGGCCTGCGCGACGACATCGCCGCGCTCGACCTGACCGGCGCGGACGGCATCGGTCTGTTCCGCACCGAGTTCCAGTTTCTGGTGTCCGCCACCCTGCCCCAGCGTGAGCGGCAGCAACGGCTCTACCGCGATGTGCTCGATGCGGCGGGCGACCGCCCGGTCGTGTTCCGCACCGTCGATATCGGCGGGGACAAGGCGCTGCCCTATCTCAACCATGACGAGGATGGGGATGAGGAAAATCCCGCCATGGGCTGGCGCGCGCTGCGGCTTGCGCTGGAGCGTGAAGGGCTGATGAAGGCGCAGGCCCGCGCCCTCCTGGAGGCGGCGGCCGGGCGTCAGCTCAATATCATGTTCCCGATGGTTTCCGAACCCTGGGAGTTTGAAGAGGCGCGGACCCTGTTCGAGGCGCAGCGCGAATGGCTGGTCGCGCGCGGCAAGAAACTGCCCGTCGACATCCGCTACGGCGCGATGCTGGAGGTGCCGGCGCTGGCCGATGTGCTCGACATGCTGATGCCCCGGCTCGACTTTCTGTCGATCGGCACCAACGACCTCACGCAATTCCTGTTCGCCGCCGATCGCGCGCACCCCAAACTGGCCGTGCGCTATGACTGGATGAGCCCCGCCATCGCCCGTTTCCTGCGCCGGGTGCAGCGCACGCTGCACGGCACCGGCAAGCCGCTGGCCGTGTGCGGCGAAATGGGCGGCCGCACGCTGGAGGCGATGATGCTGATCGGCCTCGGCATCGACCGGCTGTCCATCACCCCCGCCGCGGTCGGCCCCATCAAGGCGATGGTCCGTTCGCTCGACCGGACGGCGCTTGCCGCGCATCTGGAAACGCTGCTGGTCAACCCGCCGCGCAGCCTCAGGGAGCCGTTGCTCGACTGGGCGCGCGAAAATGGCGTCGAACTGGCGTGACCGGGCTTGTATTTGCCTGAACCGGCGTTGACAGCACGGCCATGGTCGCCAAAACCCAACGCTAAGCGGCGGCAATAAACGGGACGCACGACCGGCGCGAAAGAGAGAAGCAGGACATGGCCGAAACCCCAGCCGGCACCCCACAGAATAAGGCCGAACCGGCCACCGTCGGCGATCGGCTGCGCACAGCGCGGGAGGCCGCGGGCCTCGATCTTGCCGAAATTGCCGCCCGCACCCGCATTCCGCAGCGGCATCTGGAGGCGATCGAACAATCGGATTTCTCTGCCCTGCCCTCCCCCACCTACGCCTATGGCTTCGTCAAGGCCTATGCCCGGTCGGTCGGGCTTGACGAGGTGGGGCTGGCCCGCACCCTTCGCAGCACCCTGTCCGGTGCGCCGGCCCGCGAACCGACGATCAGCATGGGCGAGATCGAGGAACCAAGCCGTCTGCCCAGCCCGGCAATGACCATCGGCCTGATCATCGGTTTCCTCGTCCTGATCATCGCGGCGGGCCTTTATTATGGCGGGGCGATGCTGCGCGGCGGCGATACCGCCGAAACGACCAGCGTCGCCGACGAACTCGGCGTCAAGCCCGCCACAAGCGTCCCCGTCCCCGCCGCCGCCCCTGCGGCTGCCCCGCCGGCCACGGACGGCCCCGTCGTCCTGACGGCAAGGGGCGAGGTATGGCTGCGCGTCTATGACGCCGCCAACCAGACGCTCGTACTGCGCACCTTTCAGGCGGGTGAGCGGTTCGAGGTGCCGGCCAACGCCAATCGCCCGATGATCAACACCGGCCGGCCGGACCTGCTCGACGTCACGGTCGGCGGACGGCCTGTTCCTGCCCTCGGCACGGCGGAGCGCGCGATCAAGGATGTGGAAATCAGCGGCGCCGCGCTGCTCGCCCGCGCCGCCGGAACGCCCGCCGCCACGCCCGGCCCCGCCACGCCGGGTCAGCCGCGCACGACCAGCCGGACCACCCGCCCGGCCCCGGCCGCCAGCGCCACCCCCGCCCCGGCATCGCCGCCGCCTGCCGCGACCGACGCTGTCGAGCCCGTGCCCGGCGGCGAGTGACGTCATGCCGCCGCTGCGCCATTGCAGCGGGCCGATCCTCCGCCTAGACCATCGGGGGACAGGGAATGGCGACGCCCGTCCGGGCGACAGGAACCGATAGGGGATGACAGGAATGCGTTTTGCGGTTCGCTTGGCGATGCTGGGCACCTCCATGCTGGTGATGACGGCCACCGCGCAAGGCCAGACGGTCGAGGTCCGCGTCGAACGGCTGGAGCGCGACATGCGCACCGTCCAGAACAAGCTTGGCCTGCCCGTCACCCCCGGCGGCGCGCTTCAACCACAGATTACCGCCCCTGTCGTCGAACAGGGCGCGCCCGGCACCCCGCTGGGCAGTCCCGTCGCCATCATCGAACAGCGGGTGAACGCGCTTGAGGGACAGGTTCAGACCCTGACCGGCCAGGTCGAGCAGACCCAGTACAAGCTGCGTCAGATGGAAGAGGCGTTCAACGCCTACAAGCTGTCGACCAATGCCCGGCTCAAGGTGCTGGAGGATGCGGCAACCTCAACCGGCGCGCCGCTGGGCACCGACCCCGGCACAGCCGCGCTCCCGCCCGTCACCCGCACCACCCCCGCGCCTGCCGCCAGCGCGGCGGCAACGCCCGCCCGCGGTCCCGGTGCCGGCAATGGCGTGCTCGGCCAGTCGCGCCCCTCGGGCCCGGCAGCCGCCGCCGCTGCGCCCGCCACGCGCCCCGCCCCGGTCAGCGGCGCCCGCGCCGAACAGCTCGCAGCCATCGAACGCCCGGCCAGCGGCGATGCGGCCGAGGACCTTTATGTCTATGGCTTCCGCCTGTGGCAGGCCAAGCTCTATCCGGAGGCCCGCTCGCCGCTCGCCGAAGTGGTCGCCAAATATCCCAAGCATCGCCGCGCCAGCTTTGCCCAGAACCTGCTCGGCCGCGCCTGGCTGGACGAGGGCAAGAATGCCGAGGCCGCCAAGGCGTTCTACGACAGCTATATCAAGCTGCCCGATGGCGAACGCGCCGCCGACAGCCTGTTCTACCTGTCCCAGGCGCTGCAAAAGCTGAAGGCCGCGCCCGCCGAACAGTGCAAGGTCTACAAGGCGCTGGAACTCGACTATCCCGGCAAGCTCTCGCTGGATCAGCAGGCCGTCGTCGACCGGGGCAAGGCCGCCGCGAAGTGCAGCTGACGGCGTAAATCCGCCGCCGGATCCCGCTGCCAACCCTTTCTTGGTTTTGCCCGCCCGGTCTGGCATCATGCCAGAGCGCCGCTCGCGCGCCGACCGGGGGAGGCATGAATGGCCGAACGCAAGACGCAGATCGTGGTCGTGGGCGGCGGGGCCGGGGGGCTGGAACTGGTTCGTCGGCTGGGCGCGCGGTACGGGCGCAAGCGGCACGACATCATCCTCATCGACCGCAACCTCACCCATATCTGGAAACCGCTGCTGCACGAGGTTGCGGCCGGTTCGCTCGACGCCAATCTGGACGAGGTCGGCTATGGCGGCCATGCCGTCCGCTGGGGCTATCGTTTCTTTCATGGCAGCATCGAAAGCGTCGATCGCGCCGCGCGCACGCTGACCACCGCGCCCCTGATGGATGAACAGGGGCAGGAGGTGATCGGCCGCCACACCATCCGCTATGACTATCTGGTCCTCGCGATGGGCGGCATTTCCAACGATTTCGGCGTGCCGGGTGTGCGCGAACACGCCATGTTCCTGGAGGATCGGCCCCAGGCGGACCGGTTTCGTCAGCGGTTGCTCAACGCCTGCCTGCGCACCAATCACGCGCATCAGACCGGCAATCCCGATGCGCGGGTGCGCGTCGCCATTGTCGGCGGCGGCGCGACCGGCGTCGAACTGGCGGCAGAGCTGTACAATGCGGCAAAGGCGCTGCGCCATTACGGGCTGGAGGTGTTCGACGAATCCAAGCTGGAGGTCACGCTGGTCGAGGCGGGTCCCCGCATCCTGCCCGCGCTGGACGAACCGCTGGCCGCCACCGCGAAACAGGAACTGGTCAATCTGGGCGTGCGCGTCCTCGACAATACGCAGGTGACGGCGCTGGAGGCGAATGCCGTCCTGACGCGGGCGGGCGAGCGGATCGACGCCGACCTCATCGTCTGGGCCGCCGGGGTCAAGGGCGCGGACGAACTGCGCACGCTTGGCGATCTGGAACTGACCCGGTCGAACCAGATCGTCGTTCGCCCAACCCTGCAATCCAGCGTCGATGACCGCGTCTATGCGCTGGGCGACTGCGCCTCCTGCCTGTTGCCGGGACGCGAGCGCCCGGTGCCGCCCCGCGCGCAATCCGCGCATCAGATGGCCAGCCTCGTCTTCGCCAACCTGATCCGCGCCCAGGAAGGCAGGCCGCTCAAGGACTTCGTCTACAATGACCACGGCTCGCTCGTCTCGCTCAGCCGCTTTTCCACCGTGGGCAGCCTGATGGGCAATCTGGTCGGCGGGCGGATGTTTGTGGAGGGGTGGATCGCCCGCACCGTCTATATGTCGCTCTACCGGATGCACCTCATCGCCATCCATGGCTGGTGGCGCGGCATCGCCCTGATCGTCATCGGCCATGTGAACCAGATCGTCCGGCCGAAACTGAAACTGCATTGAGCGTGGGGGAAGCAGCAGCTTTTTCATCGCCAAAGCGAACGAGATCGCAGCAAGCAATCGAGTGGATGAAACTCAAAGGGCATTAATTAAGCGACACCGCGAATAGCCGTCGTTCAGTAAGCGACCCGTTGTGGACATGCCCTTTCATCGTCGCCCCGTGCTTGACACGGGGCTTGGCTATCTCAGGGGCATCCCGGTTGCGAACCACTGATCCCACAGGTCACCCCAATCGGGATTGTTCC
>NZ_JBLTWP010000006.1:0-18409 GCF_049889035.1 Sphingomonas eleionomae
GATGGACCAGCTGGAACGCGATTTCGGCCATGTCGACGACCGGCTGGTCGACCTGAAGGAAGCGGCGGAGCGGTTTTCCGACAGCGTCAACCGCTGAACCGGGCTTTCGCGCGCGCCGTCCAGCCGGTATCGGACGGGCATGACTGTCCATATCCTCTTAACCGGTGCCAGCAGGGGTATCGGCGCGGCGATTGCCGCGACCCTTGATGCACCGGGTATCCGGCTTGCCACACAGGCGACGACGGGGCCGCTTGCCACCGATTTCAACCAGCCCGGCGCGGCACCATCGCTGTGGCAGCGGGCGCTGGATGCGCTGGACGGACGGATCGATGTCCTGATCAACAATGCCGGGGTGTTCGAGGCGACGCCGATCGACAGCCCCGATGCAGAATGGCTGGCGGGGTGGGAGCGGACCATGCGGATCAACCTGACCGCAGCGGCCGAACTGTCCCGTCTGGCCGTGCTGCACTGGCAGGGCCGGGAAAGCGGCGGGCGCATCGTCAACATCGCCAGCCGCGCCGCCCATCGCGGCGACAGCCCCGCGCACTGGCATTATGCCGCGTCAAAGGCGGGGATGGTCGCGATGACCAAGACGATCGCCCGCGCCTATGCCGCACAGGGCATCCTGGCCTTTTCCATCTGCCCCGGATTTACGATGACGGGGATGGCCGAGGAGTATCTGGCCAGTCGGGGCGGCGACAAGCTGTTGGCCGACATTCCGCTGGGCCGGGTGGCGATGCCGGACGAGGTGGCGACGATGGCGCGGTTCTGCGCGCTGGAAGCGCCCGCCAGCATGACCGGCGCGGTGTTGGACGTGAACGGGGCCAGCTATGTCCGCTGAAAGCTGGAAGCTGACGCTGCCCTGTACCCGTGCCGAGGCAGAGGCGATCGACGCCGATCTGGGCGCGCTGGCGATGCTGGAGCCGACACCGGTGCTGATGACCAGCGAATCGGTTGAGGACGATCCCGACAGCTGGCGGATCGAGGCGTATTTCGAGGGCAAGCCCGACAAGGCGGCGATTGCCGCCGTCCGGGCGATGGCCCCCAGCGCGGCCGACGCAAAGCCGGTGCTGGAGCGGCTGGACGATGCCGACTGGGTAACGATGAGCCAGTCTGGCATCGAACCGGTGCAGGCCGGCCGCTTCTATGTCCACACCGACACCAACAAGGGCGATGTGCCGGCGGGCGCTGTGCCGTTCATGATCCCGGCGGGCCTTGCGTTCGGCACGGGCACGCACGAGACGACCAGTGGCTGCTTGATGATGCTGGACGATCTGAAGCGGGCGGGCGCGCGGTTCCGGCATCTGGTGGATGTGGGAACGGGCACCGGCCTGCTCGCCTTTGCCGCGATGCACCTGTGGCCGACGGCGCAGGCGACCGCATCGGACATCGACCCCATGTCGATCGAGGTGACGCGCGACAATGCGCTGGCCAATGGCGTGGCGCTGGGCCAGGGCAAGGGCGGGCTGGCGCTGGCCGTCGCGCCGGGGCTGGAGCACCCCATGCTGATCGCGCGTGCGCCCTATGACCTGGCGATTGCCAACATCCTGGCCGGGCCGCTGATCGACCTGGCCCCAACGCTGTGCGCGGCGGTTGCGCCGGGCGGGACCCTGATCCTGGCGGGGCTGCTGGATACGCAGGCAGAGGCGGTGATCCGCGCCTATCGGCGGCAGGGGATGCGGCTGGCCGGACGGATCGACCGGGGGCAGTGGCCGACGCTGCGCCTTGTCCGCCGCCACCGGTTCGGGGCGGACCGGACCACCCGTCCGGGGCCAAGGGTGCCAAGCCCGGCGCCCGGTTTCGGAAGCTGGTGATCCGGCCGGTTACGCTTTGCTGAGCGCGTATGCCTGTGTCCCGCGGGTGAGGACATCGTCGCCGGCAACGATTGCGTCCACCGGATGCGATGGCAGGGGCAGGATTTCATCATAAAGCGGGGCGAAATCGGTTTCGACGGTCTGGCGCAGCAGTTCCTCGAAACTGGGGATAACGAAATAGCTCTGCTGGAAATCGTCGATCCGGTAATCGGTGCGCATCACCCGCTTCATGTCGAACCGGATGCGGTTGGGACTGTCGCTGTCCAGCGCGAACACGCTTTCGGCCGAGCTGGACACGATGCCCGAGCCATAGATGCGAAGGCCGTCCGCTTCCTCGATCAGGCCGAATTCGACCGTGTACCAGTAAAGCCGCGCCAGCTGCTTGAGTGCGCCAAGCTTGAGCGCGCGCAGCCCGCCCCGGCCATAGGCGGCAAGATAATCGGCAAACACCGGATCGGCGAGCATCGGCACATGGCCGAACACGTCGTGGAACACGTCCGGTTCCTGAAGATAATCGAGCTGATCCGGGCGGCGGATGAAATTACCGGCGACGAACCGGCGATTCGCCATGTGATCGAAGAACACGTCGTCGGGCACCAGCCCCGGCACGGCGACGACCCGCCATCCGGTCAGCGCCTCCAGCCGGTCCGACAATTCCTCGAAATTCGGAATGCCGCGTTCGGACAGGCGCAGCGCGTCCAGCCCGCGCAGGAATGCGGCACTGGCCCGGCCGGGCAGCAGCTTCATCTGCCGCTCATACAGCGTATCCCACACCGCATGTTCCGCGGAGGTGAAGGATTCCCAATCCTGCGGGATCGTCCAGTCGGGATTTGCCCCGGCCGGCGGACGATCTAGAACGTGCGTTTCATCAGCCATGACGTTGCTATAGCATAGCCAGCGGATGACCCGAAACCGTGCCCGCATCCGCCGACTGATCCTGGCCATTGCCGCGATTCCCGCGCTGGTCGTGCTGTATGTCATCGCCGGGACGATCGGCGGCATGATCCCGGCCAATGCCGGCTGGCAGCCGCCGGACGACGGCATCACCATCTATATCGAGGATAATGGCGTTCATGCCGGGATCGTGGTGCCCAAGGTTGCGGCAGGCGTCGACTGGCGGCCACTGGCCCCGGCGGCGGCGCTGCGCGATCCGCGCATGGCCGGCCATGGCTGGTTGGCCATCGGATGGGGCGAGCGCGGTTTTTATCAGGATACGCCGACCTGGGCCGATGTGCGCATTGGCACCATCCTGAACGCCGCCATCGGCAGCGATGCGACCGTCATCCATGTCCAGCACCTGCCCCGCCCGGTCCCCGGCCCGTCGGTGCGCGCCGTCACGCTGCGTCCCGAGGAATATCGGCGGCTGGCCATGTTCATCCGTGCCGGCTGGGCGCAGCCGGGCGGGGCGGGGCGGCCGGGGCATTTCCGGTCGGACAGTTTCTTTGACGGGCGCGGCCGTTATTCGGCGGTCCATACCTGTAACGCCTGGGTGGGGGAGGCGCTGCGCGCGGCGGGCGTCAGGGTGGGCCGTTGGACGCCGTTCACCTGGACCGTGGTAGCGCAGTTGCCATGAGCATCGACACGCCGCCCCCCGCGCTGTTGTTCGCCGTCGAGCCGGCCCGCGCGCTGATCGGCCTGACCGAACTGGCGGTGCGCTGGCGCTCCCTGCCCATGGAGCGAGTGGGGCGTGGTCGCCCCGTCATGCTGTTGCCCGGCCTGGCGAACAATGACGCGTCGAGCACCATCCTGAAACGCTATCTGCTGCGGCTGGGCTATCGGGCCGAGGGGTGGGGGCTGGGCGTCAATCGCGGCGTGCCGACGGTGGGCGCCGATCTGGGCCGGCTGATCGGCCGGGTTGAGGCGATGTCGGCGGCGGCGGACGGGCAGAAGGTCGCGCTGGTCGGCACCAGCCTGGGCGGCATCCTGTCGCGGCTGGTCGCGCATCGGCGGCCCGATCTGGTGTCCCGCGTTGTGACGATCAGTTCGCCCTTTGCCGGGCCGGGGCGGGCGACGAATGTCTGGCGCGTCTATGAACTGCTGGCCGGGGAAAAGATCGACGATCCGCAGGTGCGCGACCGGCTGGCCGAGGCGGCGCGGCCGTTGCCGGTGCCGTCCACGGCGATCTGGAGCCGCAGTGACGGTTTCGTTCAGGGGACGAACTGCGTGACCGCCGATGATCCGAATTGCCGCGCGGTCGAGGTGCGATCCAGCCATTTGCTGGTCCAGTGCCGCGCCGCGGTGCTGCGCGCGGTGGCCGAGGCGCTGGTCTGAACCCGCCGCTTAGCCGGGATCAGTCCGGCTGGCTGGCGACATAGCCGTCATAGGGGCGGCATTCGTCGGGCCGTTTCCGGCACGCCTTTTCCCAGGCGCGGCGTTCCTTGCCCTCCCGCGCTTCGCGCTTGCGCATTTCGCGGCCGTAATTGCGGTCGGCCTCGTCCTGGCTGGTCGTGGTCCAGTCGACGACCTGAGCGCCGGCACGCACCGGTGCGGTGACGATATCGGCGGCGGTCTTGACGATGCAGCCGGTCACCAGCGGCAGGACGAGCAGGGGGGCGAGACTGGCGGCAAGCCGCATGGCGATTACTCCGACGGGCGGTCGCGGGCGGCGACGGCGATGCCGGGATGATCGCTGAAAACACCGTCCACGCCAAGGTCCAGAAAACGGCGCACTTCCCGGTCCAGATGCCCGCGATCGGCCGGACCGCCGACCTTGAGCGAGGGGGGCAGGAAATAGCTTTCGGCACGGAAGGTCCAGGGATGGAGTTTCAGCCCGGCGGCGTGCGCATCGGCGACCAGCGTCGTCGCGGGACCGTCTCCGGGCTGGATCATCGCCTTTTCCGGGCCGATCCCGGCGGCATAGGCGGCAATGGCCCGCAGGCCATCGGGCGTCGCCATCGCGGCATAGCTGGCCGCCGCGCCATCGGCCGGGCCAGCGGCTGACGCCATCAGCTGAATGAGCGGAACAGGGGTGAGCGTGCGCAGCCGCTTCAGATTATCGACCTCGAACGACTGGATGAAAACCGGCGCATCGGCGCGGTTCCAGCCCGCCGCCTGAAGCGCGGCGACCAGTTTTTCCTCAAGCGGCAGGCCGATGGCGCGGAAATAGCTGGGGTGCTTGGTTTCGGGATAAATGCCGATGGTGCGCCCCGTTTCGGCCGAACGCCGTTTGGCCAGCGCGATCACTTCCTCGATCGTCGGAACGGCAAACTGCCCGTCATAGCGGGTGTTGGCCGGGCGCAGTTGCGGCAGGCGCTCCTTCGCGCGCAGCGTCCTGAGCTCGGCCAGCGTGAAATCCTCGGTAAACCAGCCGGTCTGCGGCTCTCCGTCGATGGTCTTTGTCGTTTTTCGCGCGGCAAATTCGGGATGCGCGGCAACATCGGTGGTGTCAGTGATGTTGTTTTCGTGCCGCGCAACCAGATGTCCGTCCCGGGTCGGCACCAGATCGGGTTCGATAAAATCCGCGCCCTGATCAATGGCCAGATCATAGGCGGCGAGCGTGTGTTCGGGCCGGTCCCCGCTGGCGCCGCGGTGCGCGATGACGATGGGGCGGGCGGCGGCGGGGCTGGATGCGTTGAGGGGCGCAGTGCTCGACATGGCGGCATCCTGTCCCATCGCACAGGCCGATGCCAGCAGGGCGAACAGGATCATGGCGGTGCGCATCGTCAAATCTTCCCCCTTCTCGTCGAGCCGCCCAGCGGATAGCCGTCAATTATGACAGGATGGAGCGACCATGGCCGATCATGACCGCGTGATCGAGGCGGCCCTTGGCTGGGTGGGCCAGCCCTGTGCGCTGGCCACGGTCATCTCCACCTGGGGATCGGCGCCGCGACCGCGGGGCAGCCACTTGATCGTCCACGCCGATGGCCGGTTTGCTGGATCGGTTTCGGGCGGTTGTGTAGAGGCCGATATCCTGACGCTGGCGGGCGAGGTGATGGAGACCGGGCGGGCGCAGCTGCGCCGGTATGGCGTCGCCGATGCTGCGGCATGGGAAGTGGGCCTGCCCTGTGGCGGAGAGATCGAGGTGCTGGTGCAGCCGGTATCGGACAGCGGGTTTCCGCCCGACCTGTTCCCGCGAATCCAGGCCGCGCGCGCGCGCGGGCGATCGATCACGATTGTCACCGACCTTGAATCCGGCGTCAGCCGGGAGGAAGCGGCGGCCGAACCGGGCGACTTTGCCAATCGCTATGATCCGCCACGCCGGTTGTTCGTCATCGGCGCGGTGCAGATCGCCCAAGCGCTGACCGGCATTGCGCGGGAACTGGATGTGGCGGTGCGGATCATCGATCCGCGCGGCCGGTTCCTGACGGCGGAGCGGTTTCCCGGCGTCGTGCTGGACGATCGCTGGCCGGACGAGGCGCTGGCCGAACTGAGCCCGGATGCGGCCAGCGCGGTCGTGACGCTGAGCCATGATCCCAAGATCGACGACCCGGCGCTGATCGCGGCGCTGCGGGCGGAAACCGGCTATGTCGCGGCGCTGGGATCGCGAAGGAGCCATGCAGCGCGGCTGGAGCGGCTGGCGGCGGCGGGGCTGGATGCGGCGCAGCTGGCCCGGATTCAGGGGCCGGCGGGGCTGGATATCGGGGCCATCGGGCCTTCCGAAATCGCACTGTCGGTCGCAGCAGGCATGGTGCGTGCCTGGCGTGCCGGTGCCTGATCCCCGCATCGCGCACAGCGCGCTGATCCTGTTGGCGGCGGGATCGTCGCAGCGGTTCGGCGCGGCGGACAAGCTGACCGCGATGCTGGAGGGCAGGCCGCTGATACGGCACGCCGCTGACCGGCTGGGCGCCATGCCCTTTGGCTGGCGGATCGCGGTGACGGGGCACCCGGTGCCCGTACTGCCCGGATGGCGATGCGTTCCCAATCCCGAGCCGGAGGCGGGGCAGGGGCGGTCGCTGGCGATCGGCGTCGCAGAAGCCGATGCAATGGGGGCAGAGGCGGTGGTCATCGCGCTGGCCGATATGCCGCGCGTGACGGCGGGGCAGGTCGAGGCGCTGTTCAACGTGCTGGACGAACGCGGGATGGCCGCCATGGCGGGGCCGGGCGGGCCGATGCCGCCCGCCCTGTTCACCCGTCCGCATTTCGCGGCCCTGACCCGGCTGTCCGGCGATCGCGGCGGGCGGGCATTGCTGGCCGATGCGGCGCTGGTGACCGCACCGCCCGCCACATTGGTCGATGTGGACACGCCAGAGGCGCTGGCCCGGCTGTCCGGGCCTTGACCGCTATTCGTGGCGAAGCGCGTCGATGGGGTTCAGCGATGCAGCCCGCCGTGCGGGGAAATAGCCGAACACCACGCCGATGATCGCCGAGATCGCAAAGGCGCCGAAGTTGATCGCCGGATCGAACAGCCAGGGGAGTTTCGCAAGCGGCGCGATGATGCCGATGGCCACCTGTGCCAGCACCAGGCCCATGATCCCGCCCAGCATCGACAGCACGATCGCCTCCACCAGAAACTGGGTCAGCACCTCTCGCCCGACCGCGCCGATGGCGAGGCGGATGCCGATTTCGCGCGTCCGTTCCGTCACGCTGACCAGCATGATGTTCATGATGCCGATGCCGCCGACAACCAGACTGATCGCCGCCACCGCCGTGACGATGGTGGTCAGCAGCTGCGTCGTCTGAGTGAAGGTATCGGTGAACTGGCGGCTGTCGAAGATGAAGAAATTATCGTCCTGACCCGGCTGGATCCGCCGACGTTCGCGCAGCAGGTCGCTGAGCGCCGACTGGACGGTCGCGGTCTGGTAATTGGCGTCGGTGCCGACCAGGATCGCCGCAATGTCCCGGTTGCCGGTGAAGCGGCGCTGCACCGTCTTGATCGGCATGATGACGACATTGTCCTGATCGCCGCCGAACCCGGCCTGACCGCGTGCCTGTAGCGTCGCGATCACGTCGCACGAGACATTGCCCAGCCGGATGCGGCTGCCCACCGCACCGCCGCCGCGAAACAGGTTGGTCACGACGGTGTTGCCGATGATGCACACCGCCTTGCCCGCCTGTTCCTCCGCCGGGCTGAACAGGCGGCCATCGGCCAGTTTCCATGGCTGGATGCTGAAAAAGGCGTTGGTCGTGCCGTTGATCTGCGTCGACCAGTTGGCGCCGTTGTAGATGGCGGTGGCGCTGGTCTGTGCCGTGGGCGCGATGGCGGCAACCCCCGCCACCTGATCGCGGATGGCATCGACGTCCTGATCCTCGAACTCCGGCGGGCGGGGGCCGCCGCCGCCCCGGCCAAAACCTTGGCCGGGCCGCACCTGAAGGATGTTGGTGCCGAGCGAGGCGATCTGCTGCTGCACGGCAACGGTCGTCGCCTTGCCCAGCGTCACCATGGTGACGACGGCGGCGACACCGATGATGATGCCGAGCGTCGTCAGGAACGAGCGCAGCTTGTGCCGCAGGATCGAGCGGACGGCGAGGATGAAGGTGGTGCCCAGCATCAGTGCGCGACCTCTGCCCCCGCCATGCGGCCGGTTTCGATGCGTTCCACCAGGCCGTCCTTGAAGTGAACGATGGTGCGGGCAAAGGCGGCCATGTCGGGTTCGTGCGTCACCATCAGGACGGTGATACCGCGTTCGCGGTTCAGCCGGCTGAGCAGTTCCATGATTTCGACCGAGCGTTCGCTGTCGAGATTGCCGGTCGGCTCGTCGGCCAGCAGCACGTCGGGATTGGTCACGATCGCGCGGGCGATGGCGACGCGCTGTTGCTGACCGCCGGAAAGTTCGGCCGGGGTGTTCTTCCACCAGTTGGTGAGGCCGACCTGTTCCAGCGCGGCCATGCCGGCGTCGCGGCGGCTTTTGCGGTCATCGCCGCGATACAGCAGGGGAAGCTCGACATTTTCGAGCGCGCTGGTGCGGGCGAGCAGATTGAAGCCCTGAAACACGAAGCCCAGATATTTGCGGCGCAGCAGTGCCCGCTGATCCCGGTCGAGCTGTTCGACATGCACGCCCTTGAACAAAAACTCGCCGCTGGACGGCACGTCGAGGCAGCCGAGCATGTTCATCGTCGTCGATTTGCCCGATCCCGACGGCCCCATGACGGCGACGAAATCGCCCTGCGCGATGTCGAGATCGACGCCCTTTAGCGCCTGAAACGCGGTCGGCCCGGCACCATAGGTCTTGGTCACGCCGCGCAGGCGGATGATGGGATCGTCCATCGGCGCAGGGGGGTTACTGGCCACGCTGGCCCCCGCCGCCCTGACGCTGACCGCCGCCCGCGCCGCCGGCCCCGCCGCCCTGACGCTGGCCGCTGCCGCCGGATGCGGCCGATTGCTGCCCGCTGGCCAGCTGTCCGACGATCACCTTCATGCCGGGGCGAAGGCCGCCGCCGGTCACCTGGGTCACCTGACCATTGGTGTCGCCGGTCGTGATCTGGATCGCCTGCGGTTTGCCGTCCTGGCCAAGCACATAGACCGTCTGTTGCGAGCCGCGACCGATCGTCGCGCTTTTTTCGGCGGTATTGCCGCCAAAGCGCCGCCCGCGCGGCACCAGCGCACCGGCAACACCGCCGCCCGCCTGACCCGCCGCCTGGGCATCGGCCGCCTGCGGCGTGAAGCGGAGCGCGGCATTGGGAACGAGCAGGACGTTCGATGCCTCGTTCGTCACGATTTCGGCGGTTGCGGTCATGCCCGGGCGCAGCCGCTGCTTGGCATTGGCGACGGTAAGCACGGCGGCATAGGAGACGACCTGATTGGCGGTCGCCGTTGTGCTGGTCGTGCTGCCGCTGGCCGCTTCCTGTGCGGACAGGTTGGAGCCGACATCGACGCGCGTGATCGTTGCCGGGAAGCGTTCGCCGGGGAAGGCATCGACGGCAAAGGTTGCGCGCTGCCCTTCCTTCACCTCGCCCACATCCGCCTCGTCAATGGCGACCTCCAGCTTCATGGCGCTGAGATCTTCGGCGATGACGAACAGGGTGGGCGTGTTGAACGATGCGGCGACCGTCTGACCCGGATCGACCTGACGCGCCAGAACGACGCCGTTGACGGGGCTGCGGATGACGGCGCGCTCGCGCTGGGTCTGGCTGCTGGACAGCTGGGCGCGGGCGGCGACGACATTGGCCTCTGCCACGCGTAGCGCGGCAGCGGCGCGGGCCACGGCAGCGCGCGCGGTATCCAGTTCGGTCTTGGCCGGCACGCGACCTTGGGACAGACGGCTCACTTCCTCGAACCGGGCGAGCGTCGCCTGGCTTTCGGTCAGCGTGGCGCGCGCCTGCGCAACCTGTGCCTGGTTGGCGGCAAGCTGTGCCTGACCCTGCTTGATCTGGTCATCCAGCTGTTCCGGGTCGATCAGCGCCAGCGCCTGGCCCGCCGTCACCCGGTCGTTCACGTCCACGACGACTTCAGTGACCAGACCCGACAGCTGCGATCCGACCGTCACCTGATTGGTCGGGGCCAGTTTGCCGGTGGCCGATACCGTCACCTGAAAATCGCCCTGCCGCACATCGGCGGTGGTGTATTGCGGGCCCTGATCCCCCTGCATCGCCTTAGTCCCGGCGATGCCCAGCAGGATGACGCCAATGACGATCAGCGGCCATTTGATCCACGGCTTGTCCAGCACGCGGCGCCAGCCGGGCTTGCGATCGGCACCGAGAAAGCTGTCGAGATCGGGCGTGGTCGGATTTGCCATCAGTCGTTCCGGGTTTGGGCGGCAGGCGTCGCGGTGTCGATCGCCTGTACCGGGGTGTCGGGGTTCCAGCCGCCGCCGAGCGCGCCGTACAGCTGGACAAGGGCGGTTGCCTTGTCCGCGCGCGCCTGGGCCAGGCTGTTCGCGGCGCTGAGCAGGCTGTTTTCGGTCTGGTTCAGCGTGGTGAAATCGGTAAGGCCCGCGCGATACTGGCTGCGGGCGAGGATGGCGGCATTGGTCGATGCGGTCAGCGCCTGCTGAAACTCCGCCTCGCGCCGGTTGGCCGAATCAAGCGCAACAATCGCGTTCTCGATATCCTCCAGCGCGACCAGCACGCTGGATTTATAGGCGAGGAATGCGCCGTCTGCTGCCGCCTCTGCCGACCGCGCCTGTGCGCGCAGGCGGCCGCCGTCAAAGATCGTCTGGGCGATGCTGCTGAACAGGCGGCCGTTGACCACATTGAACAGCGATCCGATCGCATTGGCGTTGCTGTCGATGGTTCCGCCGATCGACAGTGCGGGGAACAGCTGAGCCCGCGCCACGCCGATCTGGGCCGTTGCGGCGGCAAGGTTGCGTTCGGCCGAACGGACATCGGGCCGTTGGCGAAGCGTATCGGCGGGGATGCCGGCCGCGATCCGGGCCGGGCCGGTGGGGATCGGGCGAACCGCCTCCATCCGGCTTTTCAGCGCACCGGGCGCCTGGCCGGTCAGCACGCCAAGCCGGCTGACGGCGGCGTTGTACGACGCCTCGATCTGCGGGATGGAGGCCGCGGTCTGGGCACGCGAAATCCGCGCCTGTTCGACATCCAGCGACGAGACGAGGCCCGCCTGGACCCGAAAGCCCGCAATCTCCAGATTTTCGTCCTGGATGCCCAGCGATTCGCGGGCATTGGCCAGTTGCAGCTGAGCCAGCCGTGCCTGCACGTAATTGCGGGCGATTTCGCCCTGCACCGCGATCAGCACGCCGGCCAGGTCATAGCCCGACGCCTGATATTGGGCGAGCGTTGCCCGGACATTGGCCGCGTTGCCGCCGAACAGGTCGATCTGATAGCGCGCATCGCCGCCGACCGAGAAATTGGTGCTGCCGCCGCCCGATTCGATGATCGTGCCATCGGGCAGCGTGGTGGTGCGCGTGCCGCCGACCAGCGGTTCGTTGCGCGATCCGCTGCCGGATGCGGAAACGCTGGGCAACAATGCGGCGCGCGAGGTGACAAGCTGTTCGCGCGCCTGACGCAGGCGGGTCAGCGACTGGGCCACGTCCAGATTGGTGGTGGCCGCGCTGCCGACCAGTTCGGTCAGCAACGGATCGTCAAACTGCGTCCACCATTGCGTCAGATCGACCGGCGTGGCCGCTGGCGCCGTGCCGACCGAATAGCCATCCGGCAGCCCGAGCGCGGCCCCGGTGGCCGGGCGGTATTGCGGACCGACCGAACAGGCGCCCAGCGGCGCGGCGACGGCCAGCGTGAACAGGAATCGTCTCACCAACATCCCCCAAGCGCATACGAGCGAGCCGACACCCAAGTCCAAGGCATTTGTGTCGCAAAATGTATCGCGACCGTTTCGGATCGCAGCATCCATCGAACCGGCGATGCTGTCACGCAATACCGCCTTTCGGTGCCGAAGGTGCTTGCAAAGACCATCGCCAGCGGGGAAACAGCGCCCGACCGGATCAAGGAGAGCAAGAATGGCCGATGCCGCACTCTATCCCGTGCCAGACGAATGGCGTCGCAAGGCGCGCGTCGATGCGGCAGGATATGAGCGGCTTTATGGTCGGGCACTGGCCGATCCGGGCAGTTTCTGGCTGGAACAGGCGCGGCGGCTGGACTGGATCAAGCGGCCGGAAATTGCTGGGGACTGGTCGTTCGACGAGGCCGATTTCCACATCCAGTGGTTCGCCGACGGCAAACTGAACGTCGCGGCGAATTGCATCGACCGGCATCTGGCGACGCGCGGCGACAGCGTGGCGATCATCTGGGAACCGGACGATCCGGCCGCAGCGCCGCGCCGCATCACCTATCGCGAACTGCACGCAGAGGTGTGCCGCTTTGCCAATGTGCTGAAGGCCGAGGGCGTCCAGAAGGGCGACCGCGTCACCATTTACCTGCCGATGATCCCGGAGGCGGCGTTCGCGGTGCTGGCGTGTGCGCGCATCGGGGCGATTCATTCGGTGGTGTTCGGCGGCTTTTCGCCCGATGCGCTGGCCGGACGCATCACCGATTGCGACAGCCGCGTCGTCATCACCGCCGATCAGGGATGCCGGGGCGGCAAGCGCGTACCGCTGAAGGCCAATGTCGATGCCGCCGCATCGCGCGCGCCGGTGCTGGAACGTGTGATCGTGATCCGCGCAACCGGCGGCGAGGTTGCGATGACCAAGGGCCGCGATGTCTGGTACCATGAGGCCGCGGCGGGCGTTCCCGCCGAATGCAAACCTGAGCCGATGGGCGCGGAAGACCCGCTGTTCATCCTCTACACCAGCGGATCGACGGGCAAGCCCAAGGGCGTGCTGCACAGTTCGGGCGGATATCTGCTGTGGGCCAGCCTGACGCATGAGCTGTGTTTCGATTACCGGCCGGGCGAGGTGTTCTGGTGCGCCGCCGACATCGGATGGGTTACCGGGCACAGCTATATCCTGTATGGCCCGCTTGCCAATGGCGCGACGACCGTGATGTTCGAGGGCGTGCCGAACTGGCCCGATGCCAGCCGCATCTGGCAGGTGGTCGACCGGCATCAGGTGCAGACGCTGTTCACCGCACCGACGGCGCTGCGCGCGCTGATGAAGGATGGCGATGAGTATGTGAAGGCGACGAGCCGCGCCTCACTTCGCCTGCTGGGCACGGTGGGCGAGCCGATCAATCCCGAGGCATGGCGATGGTATCACGATGTCGCGGGCGAGGGGCGGTGCCCGATCATCGACACCTGGTGGCAGACCGAAACGGGCGGGGCGATGATCGCGCCGCTGCCGGGGGCAACCGACCTGAAGCCCGGTTCTGCCACCCGGCCATTGCCGGGGGTGGAGCCGCAGCTGGTCGATGCCGAGGGCCGGGTACTGGACGGCGCGACCGAGGGCAATCTGATCATCGCGCGCAGCTGGCCGGGGCAGATGCGCACCGTGTGGGGCGACCATGACCGGTTTTTCCAGACCTATTTCACCACCTATCCCGGCAAATATTTCACAGGCGACGGGTGCCGCCGGGACGAAGATGGCTATTACTGGATCACCGGCCGGGTGGATGACGTGATCAACGTGTCCGGCCACCGCATAGGGACGGCGGAAGTCGAGAGCGCGCTGGTCCTGCACCCGAAGGTGGCGGAGGCGGCTGTTGTCGGCTTCCCCCACGAGGTGAAGGGTCAAGGCATCTATGCCTATGTCACGCTGAACGCGCGGGTCGAGGCGGACGATACGCTGCGCAGCGATCTGATCAAATGGGTGCGCAGCGAAATCGGGCCGATTGCCACGCCCGACGCGATCCAGTTTGCCCCCGGCCTGCCCAAGACGCGCAGTGGCAAGATCATGCGCCGCATCCTGCGCAAGATTGCGGAGGGCGATGTGTCGTCGCTGGGCGATACATCAACCCTGGCCGATCCGGCGGTGGTCGACGATCTGGTCGCCAACCGCGTCGGATGAGCATGGGCGGACGCGGTTAACGGGAAATTAGCCGGTTCCGGCTAGCGTTTCCGGTCATGATGGCCAGGCAGCGTCAATTTCAGGACCCGCTTTACGCCTTTCGTTCCGACGACGACGGCTCGCCGCAGCTGCTTGCCCGCAAGCAGGAGGAACAGGCGCAGAAGATCCGCCAGTGGATCATGCTGTCGGTCGGCGGCATGGGATTGATCGCCGGTCTGGTGTGGATAGCATGGCCGGCGGAACGACAGGTGGTCGGGGCCAGCACCGATGCCTTTGCCCGGGATGACGGGCGCGGCCGGATGCTTGGTGCGCCCCCGACCGGTCCGGGCGCAGGCAAGGGTTTGACGGATGCAGGCCAAGGGACGAAGCGCCCCCGGACCGGCGGCATGCTCGGCCCGAAGGAGCGAGAGACTGGCCGGCGGACGGAGCAGCGCCAGGACGCGGCGGCGGCTGTTGCCACGCCGCGCTGGGATGCGGCCGTTGAACGGGTAGCCGCGAGCGAGGCGCGCGGTGGCATTGCGCCGCAACAGGGTGCCGCGCGGGGCGTTTCGGGATTTCGGCGATGCTCGTCCGGGGTGACGCAGTGCGTGATCGACGGCGCGCAATTCCGCTGGAACAACCGCATCGTGGAACTGGCCGATGCAGAAGTGCCCAATCCGCGCCTGCCGGCGTGTCAGGAAGAAGCGATCATCGGCGCGCGTTCGCTGGCGCGATTGGCGTCGCTGTTGAATGATGGGCCGTTCGTCATTTCCCCGCAGTCGCTGGGCAAGGGTAAGCGGGGAGCCGAGCGCCATATCGTGATGCGGCAGGGCGTTTCGATCGGGGCCGTGCTGATCGAGGAGGGGTTGGCCCGTCGGCCGGGCGCCAGCGTCCCGCGCTGGTGCTGATCCACGAAAAGGCCCGCCAGAACCGGGTCTGACGGGCCAAATCGCTCAATGCCTTGCGGCCGATGACCGGATGGTCACGCGCCCTGGGGCGAGGGGGTGCCGAACGGCCCCTTTGGCCGCCGGATCTTCGGGATCGCGCTGCCGCCCGCGGGAACCGAGCTGGTGCCGGACACCGCAACGCCGCCCTTGTCGATCGTGCCGCCGTCGAGCAGCTGCTTGATCTCGTCCCCGGACAGGGTTTCGAATTCGAGCAGCGCCTCAGCCAGCTTGTGCAGCTGGTCGATATGCGTGGTCAGGATGTGCTTGGCACGATCCAGGCCGCCCTCGACGATCGACTTGATTTCCGCGTCGATCAGCTGCTGCGTCTGGTTAGACATCCGCACTGGCTGGCTGGACGAATAGCCAAGGAAGCTCTCGCCCTCTGGTTGTGCATATTCGACCGGGCCGACCTTGTCCGACATGCCCCAGCGGGTCACCATGTCGCGGGCCAAGCCCGTGGCATACTGAATGTCGCCGGATGCGCCGGACGACACCTTGTCATAGCCGAAGATGATCTCCTCAGCGACGCGGCCGCCCATGGCTACGGAGAGGTTCGCGTACATCTTGTCGCGGTGGTAGCTGTAGCTGTCGCGTTCCGGCAGGCGCATCACCATGCCCAGCGCACGGCCGCGCGGGATGATCGTCGCCTTGTGGATCGGATCCGAGGCCGGTTCGTGGACGGAGACGATGGCATGGCCCGCCTCGTGATAGGCGGTCATCCGCTTTTCATCGTCGGTCATGACCATGGAGCGGCGTTCCGCACCCATCATCACCTTGTCCTTCGCCTCCTCGAACTCCTGCATCGCAACCAGACGCTTGCCCTTGCGTGCGGCGGTCAGCGCGGCCTCGTTCACCAGGTTGGCGAGATCGGCACCGGAGAAGCCCGGCGTGCCGCGCGCGATGGTGCGCGCATCGACATCGGGGGCCAGCGGCACCTTTTTCATATGGACCTGAAGGATCTTTACGCGGCCTTCGATATCCGGGCGCGGCACGACAACCTGACGGTCGAAGCGGCCGGGACGGAGCAGCGCGGGATCCAGCACGTCCGGACGGTTGGTCGCGGCGATGATGATGATGCCTTCATTCGCCTCGAACCCGTCCATCTCGACGAGCAGCTGGTTGAGCGTCTGTTCGCGCTCGTCATTGCCGTTGCCAAGGCCGGCACCGCGATGGCGGCCGACCGCGTCGATTTCGTCGATGAAGACGATGCAAGGCGCCGACTTCTTTGCCTGTTCGAACATGTCGCGGACGCGGGATGCGCCGACGCCGACGAACATTTCGACAAAATCCGAACCGGAGATGGTGAAGAACGGCACGCCCGCCTCACCCGCAATGGCGCGGGCGAGCAGCGTCTTGCCGGTGCCGGGCGAACCGACGAGCAGCGCGCCCTTCGGAATCTTGCCGCCCAGCCGGGCAAACTTGGTCGGATCCTTCAGGAACTCGACGATTTCCTGAAGCTCCTCACGCGCTTCGTCGATGCCGGCGACATCGTCAAAGGTCACGCGACCTTCCTTTTGCGTCAGCATCTTGGCGCGCGATTTGCCAAAGCCCATCGCGCCGCCGCCACCGGCATTCTTCTGCATCTGGCGCACCACGAAGAACGCGATGCCCAGGAACAGGACGAACGGCAGCGACTGAATGAGCAGCACCTGCCAGATCGACGTGCGCTCCTGCGGCTGACCATTGATGGTCACGCCTGCCTTGCGCAGCGTGTCGGTGAGGTTGGGATCCGGCACCGCATAGGTGCGATAGCGATTGCCATCGGCCAGATCGCCCGTGATGACTTCGCCGGAGATGTTGACGGTTTTCACCTGTCCCTGTTCGACCCGGTCAAGGAATGCCGAATAGGGCAGATCAGCGCCCGCGGCCTGGCCGCTGCGCGTGCCGTCCAGCAGGGTGACGAACAGCGCCAGCGCCGCCAGGATGCCCACCCAGATCGCCAGGCTTTTCATCCAGGGATTGTTGCCGCCGCCATTGTTGCCGGAACCGGTAGGCTTTTCGTTGTCGCTCATGAAACAGACACCTTTCCAACACCAAGATAGGCCAGCGACCCTTAATAGCAATGGAACAGTGTCGATCAGGGTAATCGACGCGGCGGAGCGGGGCGGAACTGCCAGTTTTCGCCAGTTGCGCGCGCCATCACGCCGCCATGGCTGGCCCCGCCGCCGCCGGTCAGCGCATCGAGCAGCGGTTCGATATCGGCGGTATCGGCAAAGCCGGGCGAATCGATGCCGGCATCGGCGCGCACCCGATGGATCGCGCGGCGAACCAGCCGCCGGGCAAGGTCGCGCGGCAGATCGCCCGCCGCAAGGGTGACGCCGCCGTCCGGCCCGGCGCTGGCGCGTTCTGTCCATAGCCGTTCGGCCACCCAGTCGAGTGCACCATCCGCCTGTGCCAGCCGGTCGGCGGTGCGGGCCAGCATCCGGGGGTCGAGCCACTCCTGCCGCCCCAGCATCGCGCGGACGCGCACCCGTTCATAGGCGGGGTCGGCATTGCCGGGATCGTCGGCGAACGGGATGGCGTGAGCAAGGCAGAGTGCGCGCAGATCGGCCCGCGTCCAGCCGAGCAGCGGGCGGATCACGGGCAGGCCCTGTGCCATGCCGATGGCCGGGATACCGCGCATGCCGGTAAGGCCGACGCCGCGGGCGGCGCGCATCAGCAGCGTTTCCGCCTGATCGTCCGCCTGATGCGCGGTGGCCAGCGCCAGCGCGCCGTGGCGGGCTGCCCATTCGCCAAGCGCGGTATAGCGTGCGGTGCGTGCCCGTTCCTGAACCGCCGGGCCGCGGGCAAGGCCGGTCAGGGCAAGGATTTCGTGGGGCACGCCCGGGACGGCGCAATGGTCCGCCACCATCTGCGCCTCATCCGCCGATCCGGCACGCAGGCCGTGATCGACCGTGGCGGCGATGACTGCATCGGGAAAGGCGGCATGAGCGAGCGCCAGCATCGCCATGCTGTCCGCGCCGCCCGACACCGCCAGCGCCAGCGGCGCGGCAGTTGTGGGGGGATGGGGCAGCAGCGCCAGCGCATCGGCATGAAAGCGAGCGACCAGTTCCGATGGCAGGGCAGACGGCATGGACAGGGGATTGCGCGCGGGCGGGGGCCGGTCAAGGGCGGGGCCAGCTTTGGCGAGAATGATCAGGCGACAACCGGGCGGGTTGCGAGGTGGCGGGTGCAGATCAGGGCAGGGGGCTGCCGTCCGTCAGCTTGCAGGCTGGCTCTGCCAGTTGACGAATGACCGGGACTGGGTGGAGAGCGGTCACCCCCTCAACCGTCGCCCCGTGCTTGACACGGGGCTTGGCTTTTCTTCCGCTCGCGTCGGCGCGATAGCCGGCGCGTGGAGAAGGGCGGCTGGCTTTACATCATGGCGAACCGCTATCGCGGCGGGATGTATGTTGGTGTGACCGCCGATGCGCTCGCGCGCGTTTATCAACACCGC
>NZ_JBLTWP010000007.1:0-4151 GCF_049889035.1 Sphingomonas eleionomae
GCTGGCCAAGCATGAGTGGAAGAAGAAGGGCCGCATCCTCAAGGTCATCCTCTATGGCAGCTATGCCAGGGGCGGCTGGGTCGATGAGCCGCATACCGCCAAGGGCTACAAGTCGGACTTCGACCTCCTGGTCATTGTCAACGACAAGCGCCTCACCGACCGGGTCACCTACTGGCTGAAGCTCGAGGACCGGCTCAACCGCGAGCTTGGCATCACCAGGACGCTGAGCACCCCGGTCAACTTCATCGTCCATACCCTGCAGGAGGTGAATGACGGGCTTGCCCATGGCCGCTATTTCTTCATGGACATCGCCCGCGACGGCATCGCGCTTTACCAGTTCGACGATACCGAGCTCCACACCCCCAAGCCCAAAACGCCCGAACAGGCCCTCGCCATGGCGACAGAATACTTCGAGGAGTGGTTCCCTGCAGGAATGCGCAAGTTCAAGTTGTCGCAGGATGCCATGGCCCAAAGCTTCTCGAAGGAAGCGGCTTTCTTGCTCCATCAGACGACCGAAACGCTTTACCACTGCCTGCTGCTGGCCGTGACCTTCTACACGCCGCATGTTCATAATATCGGGTTCCTGCGCACCCAGGCCGAGCGGCTGGACCGGCGGCTGGTCGATGTCTGGCCTGCCGATCGCCGGTTCGAGCAGCGCGCCTGGGAGAAGCTCAAGGAAGCCTATGTGAAGGCCCGCTACTCCAAGCACTACCGGATCAGCGAGGAGGAGCTTCGCTGGCTCGGCGAACGGGTCGAGGAGCTTGGCCGCGTGGTGCATTCGGTGTGCTCGGAGCGAATTACTCAACTCCATTTAGAGCAGGCGGGCTAATGGCAACTTGAACAGCCCCGGAATTGCTAGCTCGGTTCAAGCCATTGCAAGCGATGTTCGTAGAGTGCAGTGAACCAGACCCGATCCTGTGCAGTTCGATTGCACCGGCATCGCAAATAGCCCACTCTCACGCAAACACGGCCGATCCCTTCAGCGTGTCATATGCCTCGATCACTGCCTGTAGCGCGCGTTCATGGGTGCGGTCGCCGCCGTTCCGATCCGGGTGGAACTTGCGGACCAGTTCCGAATAGCGCTGGCGCAGCGCCCGCCGGTCGACGTCGATCGGCAGGTCCAACACCTTCAGTGCGGCACGCTCGCGGCCCGTCAGGGGGCGGCCGTCCGGACGCTGCCGCTCCTCCTCCATCCGACGCTTGAACCGTGCGCCGATAGCGTCCAGCGGATCGGCGAAATCGGCCCAGCGCGGTGGCCGGTCCGCCCCGCCGGTTGCGTTGAAGGCACGGGTTTCTCGTTCCCACCCCGCGGTCGGGCGCTGCGCCTCGTGAATCTCGTCCGGCGTCATGCCGGTGAAGAAATTATACCGCGTGTTGAATTCGCGGACATGGTCCAGGCACAGCCATTGATACTGACCCGGGCCGTCAAAGCCCGATCCGGCGGTACCCAGCGGCGCGCGAAATTCGCCCGGCTCGTTGCATCCGGGATGGGCGCACACCTGGCCGGTCCCCTCCACCCGGCCGTGAAAGCGCGTGCGGGGTCGGTCGGCGCGCGGGGAATCAGAACGGCTTGCCACGTGGCTCCTCGAAACAAATCGTCTATATAGGGGGGATGACCGATCCCGCTACCGGCCCTGTTGCCGCCGAAGTCACTGCTCGTCTCACCCTCGCCTTCGCGCCTTCGCTACTTAAGGTGGTGAACGACAGCCATCACCATGCCGGCCATATGGGCGATGACGGGACGGGCGAATCGCATTTCACGGTGACGATCGAAAGCGCTGTTTTTGCGGGCAAATCGCGCGTCGAACAGCAACGGATGGTGAATCGCGAACTTGCCGACCTCCTCGCCGGCCGAATCCACGCGCTCGCCATCCGCACGCGAGTTCCCGCCACCTGAGCATCGGCGCCCTGCCCCGCCACTGACAACCCGGACAGAAATGAGAAGGCCGGAGCATCGCCCCGGCCTTTCCGATTTCAAATGTCCGCGGTCAGCGGCCAGTTCGTCAGGCTTCGGTCTTCTTCTTGGTCGGAGCCTTCTTCTTCGGGGCCGCTGCGGGCTGGTCGGCGTCAGCGGCGAGCGCTGCCTCGGCCGGTTCCGCCTTCTTCTTGGCCGGCGCCTTCTTCTTCGGCGCCTCTTCCGTCACAGTTTCCGCTTCAGGCTCGGCCTTGGCAGCAGCCTTCTTGGCCGGAGCCTTCTTGGCGGGTGCAGCCTTCTTGGCGGCGGGCTTTTCGTCATGGTCGTGGTCGTGACCGCAGCCCGGGCCATGAACATGCGGAACCGCGCCGTCTTCGCTCTCGATCGCAGCTTCCAGTTCCTCGCGCGTCACTTCGCGGTCGGTGATCTCGGCCTTGCCGAACAGGAAGTCGACGACCTTGTCCTCGAACAGCGGCGCACGCAGCTGGGCGGCGGCCATCGGCTCCTGCCGGATATACTGGACGAACCGCTCGCGATCCGACGGGTTATACTGCTGAGCGGCCTGCGCGATCAGGCGGTTCATTTCCTGATCGGACACGGTCACGCCATTGGCCTGGCCGATTTCGGACAGGAGCAGGCCCAGACGGACGCGGCGCACCGCGATGGCGCGATAATCGTCCTTTTCCACTTCCAGCTCGGCCAGCGCGGCATCCTTGTCCGCCTCATGGCCCGCTTCGTGGACCAGCTGCTGCCAAATCTGGTTGAACTCGGCCTCGACCATCGACGGGGGCACGTCGAAATCATGATTGGCGGCGAGCTGATCCAGCAGCTTGCGCTTCATGTACGTGCGGGTCAGACCGTTCAGCTCCTGCTCGATCTGACCCTTGATCAGGCCGCGCAGCTGCTCAAGGCTTTCGAGGCCCAGCGACTTGGCGAACTCGTCATCCACCTTGGTCTCGCCGCCGACGCGAACCGCAGTCACCTTGACGGCGAACTCGGCATCCTTGCCCGACAGGGTGTCGACGCCGTAATCGGCGGGGAACGTCACCTTGACGGTGCGCTCTTCGCCGACCTTCACCCCCTTCAGCTGCTCTTCGAAACCGGGGATCAGGCGACCCGAACCGATTTCGATTGACATGTCCGTGCCGGTGCCGCCGTCAAAGGCGACGCCGTCGACGGTGCCGACGAAATCCATGACGACCAGATCGCCTTCGGCAGCCTTGCGCGTCTTCGGCGCATCCTCGAACCGCTTCTGCTGGCTGGCCAGCTGGTTCAGCTGGGCATCGACCGCCGCATCATCGGCCGGAACGGTCAGCCGCTCCAGCGCCAGCCCGTCGATCGACGGCGCGGGCACGTCGGGCAGCACTTCCAGCGCAACCTTCACCGCGGCATCCCCGCCGGGCTTGTATTCGCCGTCCAGCTCGACCGAAGGCGCCATCGCGGGGCGCAGCTTCTTTTCGGCGATCAGGGTCTGAATACCCTCCTGGATCGAATTGTTCAGCGCATCGGCGGCCAGCGCCTCGCCGTGCATCTTGCGCACCAGGTTGGCGGGCACCTTGCCAGGACGGAAGCCGGGCATCCGCACCTGCGGGGCGACCCGCTTCACCTCGGCATCGACGCGCGCGTCGATATCCTTGGCAGTGATGGTCAGCGTATAGGCGCGCTTCAGGCCCTCGTTCAACGTCTCGACAGTCTGCATTCCAATGCTTTCCAGTTCATCCATCGGGGTCATTGAGTGCCCTGGCCATCGGGCGACGGACTGGTGCGGGCGAAGGGAGTCGAACCCCCACATCTTTCGATACTGGAACCTAAATCCAGCGCGTCTACCAGTTCCGCCACGCCCGCAAACCGTCATCGGGACACCGCCGGTCGGCGGCGTCTATAGCAGGCAAGGGCCGTTGGGCAAGCCGTTCAATCGGGCGGTGCCAATCGGCAGCGGATAGACTTGCCCGCTGGCGCGTTCAACCGGCAAGAGGAGAAACGCGATGCCCGTCGAGCCCCCCATTCCCGAAACGCCCGTGCCGAACCCGCCGACACAGCCCACTCAGCCGCCGCCGGAACATCCCGGCCAGCCTCAGCCGGGCCAGCCTGCGGCCCCGCCGCCTGAAATCGACGTGCCCGGACCCGATATCGACGTGCCATCGCCGATGCCGGGCGGCGATCCGGGTCCGGCAACCATTCCGGGCCAGCCCGTCGCCTGAACGCCGATCAAGCCTGCGCCTGGCCTGTTCCTCGA
>NZ_JBLTWP010000008.1:0-1619 GCF_049889035.1 Sphingomonas eleionomae
AAGGCGGACGGGTCTGGTGTGGACCTGTCGAACGTCAAGATGAGCATGAACCCGTTCTGCGAGATTGCGGTCGAGGAGGCGGTTCGGCTGAAGGAAAAGGGTGCTGCGACCGAGGTGGTTGTGGTGTCGATCGGCGAGGCGAAATGCGCCGAGACGCTGCGCACCGCGCTGGCGATGGGCGCTGACCGGGCGATCCATGTGCAGACGGATGTGCGGGTCGAGCCGCTGGGCGTAGCCAAGATCCTGGCAAAGATCGTCGAGGAAGAGCAGCCGGGCCTGGTGATCCTGGGCAAGCAGGCGATTGACGATGACAATAACCAGACGGGCCAGATGCTGGCTGCGCTGACCGGGCGCGGGCAGGGAACGTTTGCCAGCAAGGTCGAGGTGGACGGCGACGCTGTTGCGGTGACGCGCGAGGTCGATGGCGGGCTGGAGACGGTGCGGCTGGCGCTGCCGGCGATCGTGACCACGGACCTGCGCCTGAACGAGCCGCGCTATGCCAGCCTGCCCAACATCATGAAGGCCAAGTCCAAGCCGCTGGCGGCCAAGACCCCGGCGGATTACGGCGTCGACGTGTCGCCGCGCCTGACCACGCTGAAGGTGGCGGAGCCGGCCAGGCGGACGGCGGGCATCAAGGTTGCCGATGTCGATGAACTGGTGGGCAAGCTGAAGGCGATGGGAGTTGCGGCATGAGCGTTCTGGTCTGGGTCGAACATGACGGTCAGTCGGTCAAGGACGCGACGCTGAGCGCGGTGACTGCTGCGGCCAAACTGGGCGAGGTGCATCTGCTGGTTGCCGGCGCTGGCGTGTCTGGCGTGGCGCAGGCTGCAGCGCAGATCGCAGGCGTGGCAAAGGTGCACGTCGCCGACGATGCCGCCTATGGCCATGGTCTGGCCGAAAATGTCGCGCCGCTGGTCGCCGGGCTGATGGCCGGGTTCGAGGCGTTTGTGGCGCCCGCCACCACGACGGGCAAGAACATCGCGCCGCGCGTCGCCGCGCTGCTCGACGTCATGCAGATCAGCGACATCCTGTCGGTGGAAAGCGCCGATACGTTCACGCGGCCCATCTATGCCGGCAACGCGATTGCGACGGTGCAGTCGGCCGATGCCAAGAAGGTGATCACGGTGCGCGGCACCGCGTTTGAAAAAGCGGCGGCGAGCGGCGGATCGGCACCGGTCGAGCCGGTGTCGGCGGGGGCCGATGCGGGCCTGTCCAGCTTTGTTTCCGCCGAGATCGCCAAGTCCGAGCGGCCCGAGCTGACCAGTGCGAAGATCATCGTGTCGGGCGGCCGCGCGCTGGGATCGGGCGAGCAGTTCCATGCGCTGATCGAGCCGCTGGCCGACAAGCTGGGCGCAGCGGTCGGCGCGAGCCGCGCGGCGGTGGATGCAGGCTATGTCCCCAACGATTATCAGGTCGGCCAGACGGGCAAGATCGTCGCGCCGCAGGTCTATCTGGCCATCGGCATCTCTGGCGCAATCCAGCACCTGGCCGGGATGAAGGACAGCAAGACCATCATCGCCATCAACAAGGATGAGGACGCCCCCATCTTCCAGGTCGCCGATATCGGCCTGGTCGGCGATCTGTTCAAAATCGTCCCGGAACTCACCGAAAAATTGTGA
>NZ_JBLTWP010000009.1:0-1067 GCF_049889035.1 Sphingomonas eleionomae
TCGGTGGTGTTCATCGGGGTCGGCACGCCGACGCGGCGGGGCGATGGCCATGCGGATCTGAGCTATGTCTATGCCGCGGCGCGAGAGATCGGCGCGGCGCTTGGCGATCATTTTACCGTGGTGGTGACCAAGTCGACGGTGCCCGTCGGCACGGGCGACGAGGTGGAGCGGATCATCCGCGAGGTGAACCCGGGCGCGAAGTTCGCGGTTGCATCCAATCCGGAGTTTCTGCGCGAGGGCGCGGCGATCGAGGATTTCAAGCGGCCCGACCGGATCGTGGTGGGGATTGAGGAGGAGGAAGCGCGCGGCCCGATGGAGGAGGTCTATCGCCCGCTGTTCCTCAATCAGTCGCCGCTGCTGTTCACGCGCCGGCGGACCAGCGAGCTGATCAAATATGCGGCGAACGCGTTCCTGGCGATGAAGATCACCTTCATCAACGAGATTGCGGACCTGTGCGAGGCGGTGGGTGCGGACGTGCAGGACGTGTCGCGCGGCATCGGCCTGGACAAGCGGATCGGGGGCAAGTTCCTGCACGCAGGGCCCGGCTATGGCGGCTCGTGCTTTCCCAAGGACACGCTGGCGCTGGTCAAGACGGCGCAGGATTACGAGCGGCCCGTGCGGCTGATCGAGACGACGGTCGCGGTCAACGATGCGCGCAAGCGGGCGATGGCGGACAAGGTGATCGAGGCGGCCGGCGGCGATGTGGCGGGCCGGACGATCGCGGTGCTCGGCCTGACGTTCAAGCCCAACACCGACGACATGCGCGATGCGCCGTCGATCGCGATCATCGAGGCGCTGCAGCAGGCGGGCGCGCATATCCGCGCCTATGACCCCGAAGGCATCGAGGCATCCAAGGCGGTGATCAGCGGCATCGATTATGCCGCCGACGCCTATGCCGCCGCCGACGGCGCCGATGCGCTGGTCATCATCACCGAATGGGACGCGTTCCGTGCCCTCGACCTCACCCGCATCAAGAACAGCCTTGCCCAGCCCGTCCTCGTTGACCTGCGCAACGTCTACAAACCAAACGAAGCCGCAAAAGCAGGCCTCCACTATACCTCCATCGG
>NZ_JBLTWP010000010.1:0-760 GCF_049889035.1 Sphingomonas eleionomae
TGCGGAAACGGAATGGGCCTGTGCCCGGCTCCGGTTGCCAAGTCCGGATGTGCCGTCGATCAGTTCGGCGATGCTGTCACGGAACCGGCGCGCATCCTCGCGCCGGGCAGCATCGGTCTGAGTCGCGTCGCGCTCGCCCAGATGGCCGGCCATGATGTTCGCCTCGATCAGCGCCATGCGCTGCACGACCTCCGCCAGCCACCGCATCCGGGCCTTGTCGTCGCCGATCTGCTCTTCGATGATCTGCAGCGTCAGCCCGTGGGCATAGGCCAACGCGGCAAGCAGGGCCTGAAGCGGCATTTTTGCGCGGTGCGAATCGGCGGCATAGCGTCGTGCCGTCTGTACCCATTCGTCACCCAGCGGATTGACATATTTGACCAGCGCATAACGGGCGGAAACCATTACGGCTTCGGCCGTTCGCTGTTCGTCATAATAGCCGCGAATGCCCTCGGCTGCGGGTAGCGACAGGTAATGGCGCCAGAAACTCTGGCCAAGCTCGATCGATCGATCGCCGATCAGCTCGCCGACCTCGCGCGCTCCGGCGACCAGCCTGCCGTCCCAGTCATAGGCGCGCAGGCGATCCGCAACGGATCGCTCGTCCCGTGCCCATTGCCCGACCCTTGCGGATTTTGCAGCCGCCATTTCCCCTCCCCCAACCGCTCTTTATGCGGCAACCTTTGCCACGAATTCTCCGGCTCCGGTCTTCAGCGAACCGAGTTCGCTCTCCAGCACGGCAAAACCCTGACCGACGCGCTCGATG
>NZ_JBLTWP010000011.1:0-632 GCF_049889035.1 Sphingomonas eleionomae
TCTGCCCGCGGGATGCTGGGCAAGGCATCGGAGGTTGCGGCGGCGGCGGAGCAGTCTGCGGTAGCGATGCGGGAGGCGGCGCAGACAGCGGCTGGCCTGATCCGGGCGATCGAGGATGCGCGGGCGGAGGTTGAGGCGGCGGCGGACATTGCGACGCGGGCCAGCGGTCAGGCGGGCGAGGCGGTGGAGATGAGCGAGATGCTGTCCGACCATGCCAAGTCGATCGAATCGATCCTGGGCCTGATCCGCGACATTGCCAGCCAGACCAATTTGCTGGCGCTGAACGCGACGATCGAGGCGGCGCGGGCGGGCGATGCCGGGCGGGGCTTTGCGGTGGTGGCACAGGAGGTGAAGAGCCTGGCCAACCAGACGGCGCGGGCGACGGACGACATTGCGGCCAAGATTGCGGCGATTCAGTCGGCGACGCGCTCGACGGTGGAAACCAATGTGTCGATCCGGTCGACGGTGACCGAGGTTCAGCAGAGCGCGGACCGCATTCGCAGCGCGATGGAAGTGCAGGCGCAGACCGTGACCGCGATCACCGCCGCCGTCGATGAAACCGCGCTGGCCGCCGATTCCATGTCCTCCACCATCGCCGCCATCCGCGAAGATACCGAAAGCGTCGCAAGCGA
>NZ_JBLTWP010000012.1:0-404 GCF_049889035.1 Sphingomonas eleionomae
AGGATAATCCCGATTGGGATGACCTGTGGGATCAGTGGTTCGCAACCGGGATGCCCCAGAGATAGCCAAGCCCCGTGTCAAGCACGGGGCGACGATGAAGGGGTATTTCAACAATGGGTCGATTGCTGAATGGCAGGAATTTTTCGCGAGCGGGGAAAAGCCGTTGTGCTGCTTTCGGGTTCCTCCAACAACTCCGGTCATGACCGGGACCGGGTGGAGAGCGGTTCCCCCCTCCACCGTCGCCCCGTGCTTGACACGGGGCTTGGCTTTTCTTTCTTCTGCGTCGGCGCGATACCCGGCGCGTGGAGAAGGGCGGCTGGCTTTACATCATGGCGAACCGCTATCGCGGCGGGATGTATGTCGGTGTGACCGCCAATGCGCTCGCGCGCGTTTATTAGCACCGT